>CAWJXU010000001.1:0-24527 GCA_963846865.1 uncultured Thermoleophilaceae bacterium
GCCGCGGTCGTCCGGATCGACCTCGATCGCCTCCGCCTCGACCCCCTTGTGCGCCAGCGCGATGGAGAACGCGCTCGACGTTCGTCGAGAATGGGATCGGCCAGACGCGGATCACAGCTCCGCGAGCACGCCGCTCGTCGTGCTCGGCCGGCTCACCTTGCCGCAGGACCGAAGCGGATCTCGCCCTCAGGGTCGATGACGAAGGTCGTGCGCTCGTTCCCCAGTACTTCTTGCCGTACATCGACTTCTCGACCCGGACGCCGAATGCGTCGGCGACGGCGTGGTCCTCGTCCGCGAGAAGCGTGAAGCCCGAGCCCGTGCTTGTCGGCGAACTTGCGGGCAGTTTCGCGGGCGGGTCGGGCGAGATGCCGCGCACGACGGTGTCCGCGCGCTCGTAGTCGGAGGTCCGGTCGCGCACGCCGCACGCCTGCGTCGTGCACCCCGGCGTGTCGGCCTTCGGATAGAAGTAGAGGACGACGTTGCGCCCGCGCAGGTCGGGAGAGGGCGCACCGTTTCGCCGTCCTGGTCGAGAGCGCGGAGTCGGGCGCCGTTTCTCCTGGCTCCATGCCAGGTCACACTACCTGCGTGGATTCCGTACGGGGAAAGCTGCTCGTGGCCTCGCCCGGGCTGACCGACTTCTTCCGGCGCACCGTCGTGCTCGTCCTCGAGCACTCGGAGGAGGGCGCGGTCGGCGTCATGCTCAACCGGCCGTCGGAGACCCAGGTCGGCGAGGCCGTCCCGGACCTCGCGAAGCTCGGCCGACACCGACGACGTCGTCCACCTCGGCGGGCCGGTTGGGCCGGAACCGTGATCGTGCTCGCGCGGTTCGAGGATCCCGACGAGGCGGCGTCGATCGTGCTCGACGACCTGGGCGTGGTCGACCCCGGCGTCGAGGCACCCGGACCTGCACGGCATGCGGCGTGTACGCGGGTCATGCCGGCTGGGCGCCCGGCCAACTCGACGGCGAGCTCGAGCAGGAGGCCTGGATCGTGGAGCCCGCGCAGCCGGACGATCCATTCGAGGAGGGCGACCTCTGGTCCGAGGTCCTCAGCCGCAAGGGCGGCGGCTACACGCTGCTCGCGCGGATGCCCGAGGACCCGTCACTCAACTAGGGCATACTCGCAGCGCGGTGAACGGACTCGCCCGGCACCCCGCGGCTGGCCATCCTGCTCGCGATGGCGATGTTCGTGCTGGTCGTCGACACGTCGCTGATGAACGTGTCGATCTCGGCAGTGGTCGAGGACATCGACGCGACCGTCAGCGGCGTCCAGTCGGCGATCGCGCTGGAGGCGCTCGTGTCCGCCGCCTTCATCCTGCTGGGCAGCAAGTTCGGCGACCTGTTCGGCGCGCAAGCGAGCGTACGTCCTCGGCTTGCTCGGATACGCGATCGGCGCGATCGCGATGACGCTTGCCCAGGGCCTCACCGCGATCATCATCTTCTGGGCGGTGATCGGGGGCCTCGGCGCGTCGCTCCTGCTGCCCTCGATGCAGTCGCTCATCCACGGCAACTTCCAGGGCGCCGCCCAGAGGAAGGTGTACGCGCTCGTCGGAGCCTCCGCGGCTATCGCCGCGGCGGTCGGGCCGCTGCTCGGAGGCTTCATCACGACGTACCTCTCCTGGCGCGTCGCGTTCGCGCTCGAGGCGGTCGTCATCGGAATCGTCCTGCTGGGTCTCGGCCTCGTCCGTGACGTGCCATATACGGGGCCGCGCGGAATCGACCTCGGCGGTGCGGTCCTCTCCGTGTTCGGCATGGGCGGAGTCGTGCTCGGCATCCTCGTGTGGCAGGAGGGCGGCGAGGCGGTCGGTGCGCTTATCGCGGGCGGTGCGGTGGCGTTGGCAGGACTTGCCTTCTGGCTGCAGGCGGCGCAAGAGCCAAGGCAAGCCGGCGCTGCTCGACCCCGACCTCTTCAGATCCGCGCCCTTCAGGATCGGGATCACACAGCAGATGCTTCAGCAGATCGCGCTGGGGGGCACGATGATCGCACTGCCGATCTTCCTGCAGATGGTGCTCGAGTACGACGCGCTGGAGGCGGGACTCTCGATCGCACCCCTTTCGCTCAGCATGTTCGCCGTCGCGCTCGTCGCCGGGAGGAAGGCCGGCGATCGCCGCCCCAGCGGCATCATCAGGGTCGGGTTCGCGCTCTTGGCGCTCGGTCTGGTCGCGGTAATCGCGGTCGTGCCCGACACGGACACGGGCTGGTACCTGCTGCCGCCGCTGGTCGTAATGGGCACGGGCCTGGGGCTGCTCGTGTCCCAGCTCAACAACTACACGCTGTCCCCGATCTCCGACGAGCGCGTCAGCGAGGCCGCGGGTGTGAATTCAGCAGCCGGATCGTTCGGGCTTTCGTTCGGGTTGGCGTTCGGCGGCGCGATCCTGCTCGCGACGCTCTCGATCGCCTTCACCGACATGGCGGAGAACAGCGACGTCCTGCCCGAGAGCGACAAGGAACAGGTCGCGGACGTGCTGGAGGACGACGCGGAGGTGATGAGCAACACGCAGCTCGAGGAGTTGCTCGCCGACGAGCCCGAGGAGGTCCAGGACGAAATCGTGGACATCAACACCGACGTCAGGCCGCTCGCGCTACAGGTCGCGCTGCTCATCCCCCTGCTCGCCGCGCTGATCGGCCTGTTCAACTCGTTCCGGATGATGCGCCTGCCGGACCCGGCCCCGTCGGAGCGCGCCGAGGCGGCTGCGCTCGGCTGATGCCCGCTACTTGAGCAGCTTGCTCAGCCGGCGGTCCTTCAGCACGCGGCCGCCCGTCTGCTCGGCCGGGCAGTACGTGGTGACGTAGTCGCGGAAGTGAACGGCCTCGAGGGTCGTGCCGCATCGCGGGCACGGCTCGCCGGTGTGGCGGTGGACCTTGAGCGGCATCGGCATCTTGTCCGGGATCGTGTCGCCGATCACCTCCTCGTAGTGGTCGAGCGCACGGCCCGAGCACCTCCTCGCATGCGATCCGCAGGCGCGCCACCTCCGCACTCGTCGAGATCCTGCGCGCCCTTGAACGCGCGACAGCTCGACCTCCCAGAGGATCTCGTCCACCCACGAGCGGCCGATGCCCGCGATCGCGCGCTGGTCGCGCAGCAGAGAATGCAGGTGGCGCGGCTGGGCGATCCGCTCGGCGAAGACCTCGAGCGGCGGAGCGGGCCACGCATCGGGGCCGAGCTTCGCGACCGCCTCGTCGTTCTCGAGCTCGCCGGTCGGCAGCAGCTTCGCCCAGGCCCGCTGCTGGGTGCCGAACTCGCGCAGGCGCAGCTCGCGGCCGTCGGCGATCCGGACGAGCAGGCGCGAGGCGCGGTCGCGCAGCGAGGCGCGCTTGTCCCATAGCTGAAGGCGGCCCGCGGACATCAGGTGGATCAGGAGCGCGAGGTCGCCGGCCTCGACGACCAGCATCTTCCCCGCCCGCCCGACACGCGTGATCGTCGCGGCCCGCAAGCGCCTCGAGCGGCGGGTCGAAGGTCTTCATCGTGACCATGCCCGGCGCAATGCGCCGACTCGATCTCGCTACCTTCCAGCGCCCGGTTCAAGCGGCGAGCGGTGATCTCGACCTCTGGCAGCTCGGGCACGGGATCAGGCTAGGGGACGAGGTCGATTGAGCGGGCTTAAGGGAGGTTCGAACAATCCGGGAGTGGACGACGACGGGGAGATGACTCGTCTACTCATCCTCACCAGTGACGGCAGCGTTCCGGACAGGCTCATCGACACGGTCGCGGAACGGGCGGCCCAGGGCGATGTCGAGGCGAGGGTGCTGGTGCCGCTCTCGCCCGTGCCGGACGCGTGGACCTGGGACGAGAACGCCACCCGCAGCGAGACCCTCACCCGGCTCGACGCTGCAATCGAGCGGCTGCGCCGCACCGGCGCGCAGGTGGAGGGCACGTCGGCTGCGACCGCGACGCGATGGTCTGCGTGAACTGGGTGATGGACCGCGAGCCCTTCGACGAGGTGCTCGTCGCGACGCCGGCGCAAGCCGCGCCCGTCTGCGTTCGCATGGACCTCGCCGCCCGGATCGGCGCGCGCTTTCGGCGTTCCGGTCACGCATGTGGCCGGCCGCTCGCCAGGCTTCCGCCACGGCCTAGGCTTCCCCGCATGAAGATCGCTGTGGCCGCCGACGAGCGGACCGGCATGGCAGACGCCGTCGTCGCCGAGCTGCGCAAGCGCGGTCACGAGCCGATCCCCCACGGCGCCCTGAACGACGACGAGCGCGACGACTGGGCCTGGGCGAGCGAGGCCGCCGCGCGCGACGTCGCCGAGGGCCGGGCGGACCAGGGGATCGTGTGCTGCTGGACGGGCACCGGCGCGTCCATCGCGGCGAACAAGGTGCCCGGCGTCCGTGCTGCGCTGTGCGGCGACGCCGAGACGGCCGACGGCGCGCGCAAGTGGAACGACGCCAACGTGCTGGCGCTCTCGCTGCGGGCGACGAGCGAGGCGCTGCTCGAGCGAGATCCTGGACGCCTGGTTCGCGGGTCGAGCCGTCGCCCGACGAGGACGACGCGGCGAACGTCCGCCACGTCGACGAGATCGGCTAGCTAGTTACGAAGAAAGCTTGCCAAAAAAGAAGCGGGGCGGTGCTCCCGACACCGCCCCGCTGTGGACGCGACCGAATCGCGTCATGCAGGCCATCCGTGACCTTGGACTCGCACATCGATAGAACGACGCTCTCCGCGAAAACTTGCGCAGTCACCTAGATTGCCCGACCGCGTGGCGGACATCGTCGAAACCCGCGGACCAGGCAGCCGGGGAGGACCACCCGCCGCTTCTGGTGCGCGAGCCGCTTCGGGCGTACCTCGACGCCCAGGGGCTGGGCTCCGGGGACGTGGTCCCGGAGCGGATCGGCGAGGGCCACTCGAACATCACCTTCCTGATCGATCGGGACGGCGAGCGGTTCGTCCTGCGCCGGCCTCCGCGGCCTCCGATCCCGCCGTCGGCGCACGACGTGCTGCGCGAGGCGCGCCTCCTGACCGGCGTGCAGGACGCGGACGTGCGCACGCCGCCGGTCCTCGCCGTCTGCGACGACGAGTCCGTCATCGGGGCGCCCTTCTACGTGATGGAGTACATCGAGGGCGTCGTCGTGACGACGCAGATGCCGCCCGAGCTCGACAGCCCCGAGGAGCGCCGGCGCGCCGGGGACGAGCTCGTAGACGCGCTCGCCGAGATCCACGCGGTGGACTGGCGCGCGTGCGGGCTCGAGGGCTACGGCAAGCCGACGGGCTACCTCGAGCGGCAGCTCCGCCGCTTCACCGGCCTGTGGGAGCACAACAAGACGCGCGAGCTGCCGGTCATCCAGGAGCTCCACGGACTGGCTCGCGGAGAACATGCCCGAGTCGCCCGAGTCGACGATCGTCCACGGCGACTACCGCCTCGGCAACGTGATGCTCGCGAACGACGCGCCTGCGCGGCTGATCGCGATCTTCGACTGGGAGCTATCGACGATCGGCGACCCGCTCGCCGACCTCGGCTACATGACCGTCACGTGGGCCGAGTCAGGACGATCCCGCCGACACCTCGTTCGCGAGCCTGAGCGCGGTCACTCGCCAGAGCGGCTTTCCGACGCGCGACGAGCTGATCGAGCGCTACGAGGAGCGCACCGGTCGCTCGATGTCGGCGCTCAACTGGTACCAGGCGCTCGCGCTCTGGAAGGCGGCGGTGTTCATGGAGGGGAACCTGAAGCGCTTCCAGGCCGGGGCCTCCGACGACGAGTACCTCGGCCTGTTCGTCGAGGGCGTGCCGGCGCTGGCCGAGGCGGCGCTCGCAGATCTCGCGCTCGTGAAGGGCCTGCTCGTCGACTTCGGCGGCGTCCTGACGACGAACGTCTTCGACTCGTTCAAGGCGTTCTGCGAGAAGGAGGGGCTCGACCCGGATGCGGTCAGGCGCCTGTTCCGCGAGGACCCGCGCGCGCTGGCGGAGCTGCGGCGGCTCGAGCGCGGCGAGCTGACCGAGGAGGACTTCTCGGAGCGCTTCGGCCCGATGCTCGGGGTCTCGGACACGGAGGCGCTGGTCGACCGGCTGTTCGCCGGCATGGGGCCGGACGAGCCGATGATCGAGGCGGTCAAGAAGGCGAAGCGCTCGGGCATCAAGACCGGCCTGATCTCGAACTCCTGGGGCCGCGGCCGCTACGACCGCGACGCGTTCCCCGAGATGTTCGACGGCGTCGTGATCTCAGGCGAGGTGGGACTCCACAAGCCCGAGCCCGAGATCTTCCGGCTCGGCGCGAAGCAGATCGACCTCCCGCCGGAGGACTGCGTCTTCGTCGACGACCTCAGGGAGAACTGCGACGGCGCCGCGGCGGTCGGGATGACCCCGATCCTCCACCGCGGCGCCGACACGACGCTGCCGGAGCTCGAGCGCCTGCTCGGCCTCGAGCTGCGCTAGCCGCTCGTCCGAGTTAGGGAGCGGCGCACACGACCCAAGGGCGAACTACAGCTGCATTTCCGGTGGTGTTCTCGAAGGTCGCCATCCAGCCGGTTGGCGTCGCCCCTTGAGTCGCCGGTGTGGGACCAGTCTGCTTCAGATGGACCCCGGCGAGCGCCGCCATTCGTACCTCCGCCACCGGTGGCGCGCTCGCCGAGGTTGCAGTCGATCGTCGACGCGTCATCGCGTGGCCGGACGGCCTGCAGAGACCATGTCCGCTCCCGTGACGGATGACGACGTTGGTCGCTCCCGGGGGCGCCATCAGCGCCCGTCCGCCCCGTCGCCCGCGCCCGTCCGCCCCGTCCTGGCCGTCCTGCCCGGCCGGTCCGGGCGGACCCATCGGGCCTGGCGGCCCGGTCGCGCCGTTTGCTCCATCCGCGCCGTCTTCTCCCTGGGGGCCGCGTTGGCCTTCCGGGCCGGCTGGTCCCTCCGGGCCGGCGGGGCCCACGGGTCCGATCGGGCCGGCTGGCAGCTGTCCCCTCTTGAAGTCGTCGGCCACCAGCGAGCGGTTCCTCACGTGCTTGCCGGTCACGGCCTTGCGCTTCAGGTCCTTGCCGGTCAGCGACTTGTTCCTGATGTCCTTGCCGGTCATCAGCGTCGCGCCCGTAGCGGCGCCGGCGAGTGACGAGGACAGCGCGACCAGTGCGATGACCATTGCCGGAGTGGGACGGGCACCCAGGCGCGTCTTCATTCGGGACCTCCGTTCGCTCACGGCCCCCGCACCCGCGCGAGCGCCTGAACGGATCCTTCCGCCGCACGGCGGCCTCTCACCAGGCGATTCGAATATGCACGGCTATCCGCCCGCGATCAGCGCAACGCCCACCAGCGCCGCGGCTATCCCAGCCTTCTGGCTGCCTTGCAGACGCTCGTGCAACAGCAGCCACGACAGGAAGACGACGACCACCGGGTAGAGCGACGCGATGACCGACGTGAGGCTGAGCAGTCCCTCGGTCGCGGCGAACGCGAACGTCACGTTCGCCGTCATCTCGAGCACCCCGATGCTCACCAGCACCGGGATCTCGGGACGGCCCAGGCCGCGGAAGCTTGGGCGGAAGACGGCCACGGCGAGGATCGCGAGCGACAGCGACGTCCCGCGGTTGACGAGGTTCGCCCACAGCGGGTCGTGGTCGGCGGCCACGTCCATCAGGGCGAAGAACGAGCCGAAGCCGAGCCCCGACACCAGGGCGAGGCCGACGCCCGTCGCGATCCGCGTGTCGCCTTCGGCCTGCGTCCGCCGACTCACGCGAGGCGAGCGACGATGCCGGCGATCCCGAGCGCAGCGCCGACCGCCTGGACCGAACTCGGCCGGTCGCCGGTCGCGATCCCGACGACCACCGGCACCAGCACCGCCATCGACGAGATCGGCGCTACGACGCTCATCTTCCCCACGGCGAGCGCGCGGTAGAACGCGGCCAGCCCGCACACGCCCGCCAGCCCGGCGAGCGCCGCGTACGGGATGAAGGCGGCGTCGGGCGCCGACTCGCCGACGATCGCAACCGTGGTCGCGATCACCGCGAGCCCGGCGGTCTGCGAGACGCAGATGACCGCGAGCACGGCCATCCGCCGGGTCATCAGCCCGCCGAGGAAGTCGGACACGCCCCACGAGAGCGTGGACCCCGAGTGCGAGAGCTACGGCGAGCAGCTAGCGCTTCTTCGAGCCGCGGCCGTACATCAGCACCATCAGCCGCTCGAGCAGCTTCGTCGCGGTCTTCGAATACGGGAAGTAGTACGGCTCGCGCTTGCCCGCGAATCGCGTGATCAGGATCGAGTGCGTGTTGCAGTACTTCTGGATGCCGGCCTCCGAGTGCCGGACGCCGATTCCCGACTCCTTGACGCCGCCGAACGGCAGCTCCTGCGCCGTGTAGTTGGTGATGCAGTCGTTGACGCAGGTCGAGCCCGCCTCGATCCGCCGCGCGATCCGCTCGCCCTTCTCGATGTCCTTGGTGAAGACGCTCGAGTTGAGCCCGTAGCGCGAGTCGTTCGCCTTCTCGACCGCCTCCTCCTCGTCGCGCACCTTCATGATCGGCAGCGTCGGGCCGAACGTCTCCTCGGTCATGATCTTCATCGAGTGGTCGACGTCCACGAGGACGGTCGGCTCGCAGAAGCGGCCAGTGCCCTCGCGCCGCTTGCCGCCGGTCAGCACCTTCGCGCCCTTCTCGACCGCGTCGCTGCACGTGGTCCTCGACGATCTCGGCCTGGTTCTCGAACGTGACCGCGCCGACGTCGACCGAGGCGATCTCGCCGGGCACGCCCTGGCGCAGCGCGCTGCGTCTTCTCGACCACCTTGTTGACGAACTCGTCGTAGATCGGCTCCTCGACGTATACGCGCTCGACCGCCTGGCAGATCTGGCCGCCGTTCGCCATCGACCAGTAGACGGCCGTGTTCGCCGCGCGCTCGAGGTCGGCGTCGCGCAGCACGATCATCGGGTCCTTGCCGCCCAGCTCGAGCGTGAACGGCGTGAGCGACTCGGCCGCCTTCGCGGCGACCTTGCGGCCGGTGGCCACCGAGCCCGTGAACATGACGAAGTCGACTGAGTCGATCAGCGCCGCGCCGGCCTCACCGCGACCGGTGGCGACCAGGAAGACGTCCTCCGGACACCCGGCCGCGCGCATCCCCTCGGCCATCAGGAGCGACGTCAGCGGTGTGACCTCGCTCGGCTTCAGCACGACCGTGTTGCCGGCCATCAGCGCCGGGATGCAGTCGCCGAAGTTGTTCGTGAGCGGGTAGTTCCACGGCCCGATCACGCCGATGACGCCGCGCGGCCGGTAGCGCTTGATCAGCTTCTTGCCGAGGAGGAGCGGCGTGTGCGTCTTCACCTTCTCGTCCCCGAGGTACTTCTCGGCGATCTTGCCCCAGAAGCCGAGCGAGTCGGCGCAGAAGAAGACCTCGGCGAGCTGCGCGTCCTCGAACGTCTTGCCGGACTCCTCGACGACCGTCTCGATCATCCGGCGGCGGTTCTCGATCAGCCACTTGCGCGCGTCGAGCATGATCGCCTTGCGGCCCTCGAAACCGAGCGCCTCCCAGGCAGGCTGCGCCGCGCGAGCGCGCTCGACGAGCCCGGCCACCTCCTCCGCGCTCATGTCGGGGACGTGGGCGATGATCTCGCCCGTGGCGGGGTTCTCTACCGGGATCGTGTTGCCGGTGGAGGATCCGTTCTGCGAAGTGGTGGGCTGCGGCGTCTCGACGGTCATGGCGCCGAGTCTACGCCTCGGCTCGTGCGGTCACGCGGGGTAGAGTGGGTTCATGTCCGATTCGGTCGTGCTCGAGCCGGGCGCAGGGGACACCTTGCCGCATCAGTTGGGAGGCTCGGTCACCTTCAAGGTGCGTGGAGAAGAGACCGGCGGTGCTTTCTTCGCGTTCGAGACCGAGGTCGCGGCGGGCGAGGGTCCGCCGCTTCACGTGCACGCGAACGAAGAGGAGATCCTCTACGTGCTCGACGGTGAGGCGCGGTTCCGCGTTCGCGATGACATCCGAAGCGCGGCGACGGGCGCGTTCATGTTCGTGCCGCGCGGCGTCCCCCACTGCTTCCAGGCGGTCGGCGAGCGCCCGGCACGCCTCCTCATCGCCTTCACGCCAGCCGGGATGGAAACCTTCTTCTCGGGCCTCTCCGAGGCCATCGCGAGGGGGTCAGACCCGGTCGAGGCGTTCCGCGCGAGCGGCGAGGCCGCCGGTATGAGCGTCGTGGGTCCGCCGCTGTCGCAGTCGCATCCCTAGTCGCTCAGCTCGACGCGCTCGATCACCACGTCCTCGACGGGCCGGTCCTGCGCGCCGGTCTCCGTGCCCTCGATCGAGTCGACCGCGTCCATCCCGTTCGTGACCTTGCCGAAGACGGTGTGCTTGCCGTCGAGCCACGGCGCGGCGTCGGTCGTGACGATGAAGAACTGGCTGCCGTTCGTGTCCGGGCCGGCGTTCGCCATCGCGAGCGCGCCGCGCTCGATCTTGTTCTGGTTGAACTCGTCCTCGAACGTGTAGCCGGGGCCGCCGGTGCCGGTGCCCTGCGGGCAGCCGCCCTGGATCATGAAGTCCTTGATCACGCGGTGGAAGATCAGGCCGTCGTAGAAGCCGTCGCCCGCCAGCTTGCGGAAGTTCTCGACCGTCTTGGGCGCGTCCTCGTCGAAGAACTCGACCTCGATCGCGCCGTGGTTCGTGTGCAGCGTCGCTGCGCTCATCGTCTTGCAACCTCCAGTTTCAGGGGAACGCCTCGGACGGTTTTCCCGGACACGGTGTTCGCAACCTCCTCCGCACGCGAGGCCGGGCACCTCGACGAAGCTGAAGCGGTCGAGCAGGCGCACGTTCGAGATGTCCTCGCCCTCGAGGTGCGAGTGGTCGACGATCGCGCCGATCACGTCTGCCGGCTCGAGCCCCTGCTTCAGGCCCGCCTTGACGATGAGCTTCGTCCGCGCGCCATCCCGGGCCTTCCGCGGCTTCGTGTGGCGTGGCCGCCGGGCCTCGCGCTCGGGACGCTCGCGCTTGCGGCTGCGGCGCGGCGGGCGTCGTCCGCGGACCACGGGCCGATCTCGGTCTTCGCGTGGCGCTCGATCGCCTCGAGGTCGCGCCGCTGCTTCGGGGTGATGAACGTGATCGCGCGCCCTGATCGCCCGACACGGCCGGTGCGGCCGATCCGGTGCACGTAGATGTCGGGCGAGTTCGGTACGTCGTAGTTGATCACGTGCGTGACGCCCGAGATGTCGAGGCCCGCGCGCGGCTACGTCGGTCGCGACCAGCAGCCGCTCGCGCTCCGACTTGAACGCGATCATCACGCCGTCGCGCTGACCCTGCGACATGTCGCCGTGAAGCGCCTTAACGCGCACGCCGGCGTCGTTCAGCCGCCGTGAGAGCCGGTCGGCGCCGATCTTCGTGCGGACGAAGATGATCGCCTGGTCCGGGCGCTCTGCCTTGACGACCTCGACGAGCTTCTCCTGCTTGTCGCGGTCGGAAACGTCGACGAAGAACTGCTCGACGGTGTCGATCGTGAGCGTCGCCGCCTTCACCTTGATCGTGACCGGGTCGTACATGCCCTGCTCGGCCAGCCGCTTGATCTCGGGCGGCATCGTGGCCGAGAAGAGCGCCGTCTGGCGTCCGGACGGACAGCGGGAGAGGATCGTCTCGACGTCCTCGAAGAATCCGAGGTCGAGCATCTCGTCGGCCTCGTCGAGCACGACGTAGCGCGCGGACGTCGACGACCAGGGCGTGGCGGCCCATCAGGTCCATCACGCGGCCGACCGTGCCGACCACGACCTGCGCGTTCTCCTTCACGCGCGACATCTGCTCGCGGATCGGCGCGCCGCCGAAGACCGCCACGACGGAGATGCCCCTGCGCTCGCCGTACGCGCGCAGGGCCTGCGTCACCTGGATGCAGAGCTCGCGCGTGGGAGTCAGGACGAGCGCCTGCACCTCCGGGTCGTCCGGATCCACGTACTGGAGCAGGGGCAGGCCGAAGGCGGCCGTCTTGCCCGTGCCCGTCTGCGCCTGCCCGATCACGTCGCGGCCATCGAGCAGCGCCGGGATCGCCTGCTCCTGGATCGGCGTCGGGTCCTCGTAGCCGAGGTGCGCGAGTGCTTCGAGCAGCGGCTCCGAGAGCCCGAGTTCGCGGAAGGTCGCCATCGTCAGCTCGCCGGGTCGAGCAGGACCTTGCCCTGCGTGCGGCGCTCCTGCAGGTCCTCGGTGCGCCTGGCGCACGTCGGACAGCGGGTAGGTGGTGCCGATGACGGGCTTGAGCTCGCCGCGGGCCGCGCGCTCGAACAGGTCCGCGAGCGGCTCCTCCATCATGTCGCGGCGCCCGAGGCAGTGCATGAGCCAGAACCCGACCACCGCCTGGCTCTTGCGCATCAGGCGGCCGTTCGACACCTCATTCGGCTCGCGGCTCGCGATGCCGTACGCGACGAGGCGGCCGAAAGGCGCCAGCGCGGCCGAGGCTCTCGTCGAAGACCTGGCCGCCCGCCATCTCGAGCACGACGTCCACCTTGTTGCCGCCGTTCGCCTCGATCAGGCGGTCCTTCATGCCCTCGCCGGCGGCGTCCACGGCCACGTCGGCGCCCAGCTCGAGCGCGAGCTTGCGCTTCTCCTCCGAGCTCGCGGTCGCGATCACGCGCCCCGCGCCGAACGGCTTGCGCGAGCTGGACCGCCAGGCTGCCCACGCCTGCCGGCGGCCGCGTGGATGACCACTGACTCGCCCTCGGCCATCTTCGCGCTCGTCCTGTAGAGGTGCCATGCGGTCAGCCCCTGCAGCACGATCGCGAGCGCGGCGCCGTCGTCGAGCCCCTCCGGGATCGGGAACGTCGTGGCCTTTGGAGCCACCGCGTACTCGGCGTAGCCACCCGTGCTGAGCAGCGCGACCACGCGGTTCGCCGTCCGGGTCGCGTGCCCGCCACTTCGGCGCCCGGCGTCAGCGGCAGGTCGTACTTCGCGAGGTACGAGTTCTCGCGTGCGTGCGTGTCGGCGAAGTTCATCCCCGCGCGCGAGACCTTGATCAGGACCTCGTGCTCGCCGGCCTCCGGGACCGGCGCGTCCTCGACCACCTCGAGGACGTCGGGGCCGCCGAACTCCTTGATCTGGACGGCTCTCACGAGCGTCCCAGGCTATCGTGGCGCCGCCATGGGCCTCGCAGTGGTCGGCTCGATCGCCTTCGACTCCGTGAAGACGCCGTTCGGCGAGCGTTCCCGCATGCTCGGCGGCTCGGCGGTGCACTTCTCGCTCGCGGCGAGCTTCTTCGCCGATGTACGCGTCGTCGGGCCGGTGGGCGACGACTTCGGCGACGAGCAGTACGCGGTGCTGCACGAGCGCGGGGATCAACACCGACGACATCGAGCGCGTCGAGGGCGGCAAGACCTTCTTCTGGCAGGGCCACTACGAGTACGACCTCAACACCGCGCACACCGACGACACGCAGCTGAACGTGTTCGGCGACTTCGAGCCAAAGCTCTCGGAGGAGTCGAAGGCGGCCGAGGTCCTCTTCCTCGCCAACATCCAGCCCGACCTCCAGCGCGAGCGTGCGCGAGCAGTGCACCGGCGCGCGGCTGGCCGGTCTCGACTCGATGAACCTGTGGATCGAGACCGCGAAGGACTCGCTCGTGCGGACGATCGGCGGCGTCGACCTGATCTTCATGAACGACGCCGAGCTGCGCCAGCTCACCGAACAGCCGAACCTCGTGCGAGCCGCGCGCGCCGTGATGGACATGGGGCCGCGCTTCGTGATCGCAAAGCAGGGCGAGTACGGCGCCGCGCTGTTCACGCGCGACGGGTTCTTCGCGCTGCCCGCGTATCCGCTCGAGACGGTGAACGACCCGACCGGCGCCGGCGACTCGTTCGCCGGCGGCTTCCTCGGCTACCTCGCCTCGCAGGACTCCGACGACGACGCGACGCTGCGCCGCGCGATGACCTACGGCTCGGTGCTCGCGTCGTTCAACGTCGAGGAGTTCGGCACCGAGCGCGTCCAGCGCCTCACGCGCGACGAGATCGACGCGCGCTTCGAGGAGTTCCGCCAGATGACCGCGCTCGCGCCGGTCAGCGCTGCTTCCTGAGCTGCGGGAACCGCGTCGCCCGCCCCTGGAACTCGAGGTTCGGCGCGACCACGCACGGCGGCGCCGCCTGCCCGGGGGTGGACCGGTTGTCCGACGTTGCGGCAGTCGAACGTCTCGAGCTGCTCGCCGAGCTTCTCGAGCGCTCCCGGGAGGAAGTACGGGTTGTGGCGGTTCGTCCCGAAGCGCTCGTCGGCGGCGACGAGCCCCTCGGCGGTGAAGGGCACGAGCGCGCGCAGGTAGTGGATCGGCGCCCCGCCGCCGGCGGGCGGCGCGGCGGCCTCGGTCGCGGCCGCCACGTTGGCGAACGCAGCGATCACCTCCCTCTCGTACAGACCCGAGGTAGTCGACGACCGGCTCGGCCTCCTGGAGGACGGGGACGAGCAACTTGAAGAGCGGATGCGCCGCCTCCACGGTCTTCGTGGTCGCCGGGAGCGCGTCCTCGGAGACGGTGATCACGACGGTCGACGTCGCGGAACAGCACCGCGCAGCTCGGGCGCGAGCGGCAGCGCGTCGGAAAGCGTCGGCTCGAGTGCGCGCGCGGCGGGCCGCAGGTCGCGCACGAGCGGCCGCGCCTCGCGCGAAACGACCTCGACCTCGGCGAGCGTCGGGCGCAGCTCGCGCAGCGTGGTCGGCAGGATGCGAACGGTCTCGGTCAGCTCGGCGTTGCGCCGGGCGGTCGCGCCGAGCAGGGTGTCGAGCGCGCGCACGAGGCCCGAGAGCTCGCCCTGGCGGCGCCCGAGCGACTCGAAGACCTGGCCGCTGTCGGACACGAGCCGCCTGACAGCCCGCTGCTGGGAGTCGAGCACCCGCACGAGGTCGCCCGCGTCCTCGGCGAACGGGGACAGGTTGCCGACGGCGGCGTTCACGTCCTCGCCGCGGCCCGCGAACGCGCGCGCCGTGCCCTTCAGGAACCGCTGCAGGTCGTCGCGCGTCGGCTCGTCGAGCGCGCGCAGGATCTCGTCGAGCTCGACCGTGGGCCTGATCTGCGTGGCCGGCAGCAAGCCGCCGTCGGGCAGGTCCCCGGACTCGTTCGAACCCGGCGTCAGCTCGACGTAGGTCTCGCCAAGCAGCGTCTTCTGGCGCAGCGTCGCCTGCGTGTCCTGCGGCATCGGCGCGTACCGCTGCTCGACCTCGACCTCGACGCGTGTCTTGTTCGTCCACCTGCTCCGACTTCTTCACATGCCCGACGGTCACACCGGAGATCCGGACGTCGGCGTTGTCGGCGAGCTGAGTGGCCTCCTCGAAGTCGGCGTGGAAGCGGTAGCCCTTCGCGGAGATCGGCGTCGGGCCGCCGAACGACGTCCACAGGTAGGTCAGGATCAGGAAGCACGACAGGGCGAACACTGCGATCAACACGAGCTTCCCCATCGTCGGCGCCTGCTTCTGCATCAGCCCTTACCCCGCTTCGTGGCGACCGGCGGCGGCGGCGAGTCGGGGCAGATCGGCGCGGCGGCGAGCGGCGCGAGCGCCGGGTTGGTCGGCAACAGCTGCCCGAGCGACGAGCAGCCGACCATCACGAGGCCGCGCCACGTCGCGCCGTGCGCGTCCTCGGTCGTCAGGATCGAGCTCGCGTTGTGGATGAACCAGGACGTCCAGAAGAGGTAGCCCTCCTCCGGCCCGGGCGGGTTGTGGCCGAGCTCATTCGCGACGTAGTTCAGGACCTTGCCGACGCGGACCAGATCCACCGTCGTCGGCTCGAGGTCGCGCACCGCCGGGCGCAGGTCGGCGACTAGCGGCGTGGCCTCCCTGACGAGCGGCCGCAGGTCCTCGCGCAATATCGGCTCCGAGTCGCGCAGCAGCGGGCGCACCTCCACCATCGCCGGCGCGAGCTCGCGCACCAGCGGGCCAGGTCGCGCGCTGCCGGCCGCAGCTCCTCGGCGAGCGCGCGTCCCTCGTGGAGCGCACGCCGCGTGGAGCGCAGCGCGGCGGGGAGCCGCTCCACGCCCGCGGCGAGGTCCGCCTCATGCGCGCCGACCGTCTCCAGCACGTCGGAGCTCGCCTCCACCAGGCTCGCCAGCTCGCCGTCCTTCTGCGGCCGCGGCGGCCGAGAGCACGCGCAGGTTGTGGATCAGCCGCGTGAGCTTCTGCCTGCGGTCGGCGATCGCGCGGTTCACCCGCGCCGTCTGCTCGAGCGTCGGCTGCGTCGCCTCGAGCAGAGCGCGCAGGTCGGGCCCGCGCCCCTTCAGTCCTTGGCCGCCCGCGTTCGCGAAGACGGCCAGGTAGCGACGGGTGTCCGCGTCGAGGCTGGCGAGCACCTCGTCCGAGTTGACGTTGGTCGTGGTCTGCGCAACCCCGATGCGATCGCCTTCGCCCAGCCGGCCACCGTCGTCGAGGCCGGGCTCGGGTCGGCCTGGGTCGAGCTGGATCGTCATGTCGTTCAGCCCGGTCTTCGGACGCAGGTACATCGTCGCGTTGCGGTAGATCGGCGCCGACCTCGTCGGGCTCCACCTGGACGGTCACGACGGCGAGTCCCGTCCTCGGTCTCGACCTCCGTGATCTGGCCCACCTCGACACCGGCGACCGTGACGTTTTGCCCCTGGCCGGGCGACACCGCCTGCGCGTTGCGGAACTCGGCCTCGAGCGTCATCACGTCCTCCCAGGGCCAGCGCAGTCGCTGGTGGTCGAGGATGTAGGCCGAGATCGGGATCGCAAGGAGGACTAGCCCGACGATCGACAGGAACTCGACGAGCGAGCGGCGGTTGCGGAAGATCCGGCGGTTTCGGAAGATCCTCATCGCCGCGGCACCCGCAGGAGGTCGATGGCATCGTCGAGCGGAGCTGGGTCGAACGACGAGATGCGCTGCTGCTGCGGGGCGGGGCCCGTCTCCGCGGTCAGGTCCGGCGGATCCTGCGAGACGCACGGCACGTCCGGGCGGAACGGCGGGCGCACGCCAGTCCAGCGCGGGCGCGAGCCGAGGATCGGCTCGTCGGTGAGCCCGACAAGCGACTCGCCGATCGACGGAACCGCGCCGGTGGTCACGCCGGTGTCGCCGCCACCAGCGTGGTAGCGGACAGCCGGGCCGTTGCCGTCGAAGTTCTGCGACGCGCTCGCCAGGCCGACCAGGCCGTAAAGGAGCTCGCGGTAGATCGGGACGCCGGTCGAGTGCGGCGGGTCGTCGATCTGCTTCTTGAGCGTCGGGACCGCGTTGACGCGCAGGCACTCGGTCACCGGCGTCACGTCGCCGAGGAGCTCGGTCAGGTCGGGCTCGAGCCGCGCCAGCGACCGCACCGCCGGGTCGAGCTGGTCGAGGAGCGCCGGCAACTCGCTCGGCGCGACCAGCTGGCGCGCCTGCTCCAGCACCGGGATCGCGAGCTCGAGCGTCTCGGGCGCTGCCTGGATCCCGGGCCGCGCGTCTCTCACAAGCGCGCGCGTGGGCGGGAAGGCGGCGTTGAACGCGTCGAGCGCGGGATCGGCCTCCTCGAGCAGACGGTCGAGCTCCGGCAGCGAGGCGGAGAGCTCCGCGCGGCGGCTCGCGAGCGCGCGCGCCGACCGGTTGAGCCCCTCGATCAGATCCGGCAGACGCCGTCCGCGCGTTGCCGCGGCGGCCACGTCGCCGCCCGCGTCGATGAACTCGGGCAGGTCGTCGTCGTTCGTGCCCGCGGAACGCCTCCGCCACGATCGCGCCCTGCGTGAACGCCTCGTCCGAAGGCTCCCACGCCTCGTTGAGCGACTGGGCGCCTCCGTCCGCGAAACCTTCGCCGAGCGCGGCCAGCAGCAGCTTCAGGTTCGCGCGCGTGTCCGCCTGAAGCGTCGACAGGATCTGGTCGAGCTGCACCGGCGCCGCGGTCTGCGCGATCGGGAGCGTGTGGCCCTCGTCGACGACCGGAGAGCCGGGGCTGCCCGGCTTCAGGTCGACGAAGAAGTTGCCCTCCAGGAAGATCCGCGGCCGCACCTTGAGCGTGGCGTCCTCGTGGATCGGAAGCGCGTCGTCATCGAGCGCGAGCGTGACCACTGAAGTGTCGCCCTCGCCCCGTTCGATCTCCTCCACCTTGCCCACCTCGACGCCGGCGATCCGCACGGGCGAGCGCGGACCGAGCTCGGTGGCCTGGCGGACGACCGCCCGCAGCTCCCACTTGTTCGTCCACGGCGCTCCCTTGAAGGCGAGCCAGCACGCGCAGAAGGTGAGGACGATGAACAGCAGGCCGACCGCGAAGTTCGAGATCCGCGGAGGCGTGTTCGGGTTGCGCGGTGCTCTCATTCGGGGCCGACTCCCCCCTCCGGCGGACTCGTTGGCTCGGTCGCGCCGCCCTGATCGCCCGGCACGTTGCCGATCTGCTGCCCGGGGAGCCACGGCTCCTTGCCGGCCTCGCACTCGCCGCCCGAACCTGCCTGCGGATAGGGATTCACGTGCAGGTCGGGGGCGGGCTCTGCGGACGAGAGCGTCTCGTTGACCTTGTCAGCGACCACCACCGTCCGGAACCACGTGCCCGAGGAGTCGCCCTCGGAGATCGTGTTCGGGATGTTGCGCGTCCAGAGCCCGAGGTAGTTGCACTGGATCTGCGCGGGTGCGAGGAGCTCGAGCGTCGGCTTGACGGACACGAGCACGCGCAGCAGGCGCTCGAGCGCATCGGCGGTCGCGGGGTCCTCGCTCAGCTCCGCGACGGCCGCCAGCGTGTCCTCGAGCCGCGCGGCAAGGGCGACCGCGCGCCGCAGCACCGGCACGCCTTCGTCGAGCGCGCGGTCGAGCTCGTCGGCTGCGCGCGGCAGCAGCCGGACGCCCGGGCGGATGTCGCGGGCCAGCGCGGCCGCGTCGGTGAGCAACGGACGTGCCTCGCGGAACGCCGACAGCGCCGCGGCCTGCGTCGGCGGCGTCTCGGCGATCGCCTCCCCGAGCGTCGCCCCCGCCGCGTCGAGCGCTCCGGCCGTCGTGTCCGCCCGCTCGAGCGCCGACGCCTCCCTCGGCGGCGACGGACGCCAGCTCGCCCGTGACGAGGTCTGCCGAGACGAGAAGGCGGCGCAGCCCGGTCGCCGGCGCGCTCAGGTTCGCGGCGACGCGCCTGGCGCCTCGGAGGAGCTCCGGCGCGTCGGCCACCAGCAGGTTCACGTCGACGCCGCGCCCAGTGAAGCCGGGTGCGAGGCCGTCGAGCACCTGACGCAGCGCCCGTCGGCTGCTCGAGTCGAAGGCGTTGACGACCTCGTCGAGCTCGACGATCGGCTGCGCAGCCTCGAGCGGCAGCTTCGTGTTCGCCTCGATGCCCTCCTCGGACATGCCCGGCTTCAGCTCCAGGTACTTGAGCCCCAGTGGCGAGCGCGGCCGGACTGTCACCACCGAGTCCGCGGGCAGCGGCTCGAGCGTCGTCAGCAAGGAGACCTCGAGTTCCGAGACCGGGTCGTCGCCCTCGCCCTCCACCGCGTTGATCTGCTCGATCACGCCTACGCGCTTGCCGCCGATCCGGACCTCGTTGCCGCGCACCAGCCCGGCGGCGTCCGGAACCTGGACGGTCACGTCGTAGGTGGGGACGAACGGCAGCCCGGCGTTCGCGTTGTAGGAGAGGAACACGGCGACCACAGCGCAGAGGACGGTCGCCGCTCCGACTAGGACGGGGCTGCCGGCGAGGCTGTTGCTGTTCTGTCCGCGGCTCACTTGCCGAGGAGGTAGTCGAGGGTTGCGCGGCCCGTCGCGTCCGCGGCGGGCTCGCCGTTGAAGTGCGCGTCGCACTCAGGCGCAGGCTCGCGCG
This sequence comes from uncultured Thermoleophilaceae bacterium, assembly GCA_963846865.1. Classification (GTDB taxonomy): domain Bacteria; phylum Actinomycetota; class Thermoleophilia; order Solirubrobacterales; family Thermoleophilaceae; genus DASPHG01. Next base: position 19,606 of record CAWJXU010000001.1, read on the forward strand.
CGTACTGCTGGCACGGGGCGGCGATCTGGTACGAGGGCAGGATGTGTGAGAACTGGTCGAAGCGAGCCTGCGCGCCCGCGCCGTAGAACGCGTAGAGCTGAAGGCCCTCGACCACGCCGGAATCGCGGACCGACTCCTGCAGGTCGGCCGCGAGCTCGACGATCGGCGGCAGGATCGCCGCCACCGGCTTGAGCCTCCTGGCCACGGGCCGCGCCGCCCGCACGGCGCGGCGCCCCACCTCCGAGGTCTCCGCCAGCCGCTTGAGCGCCGGCCGCGCCGCGTCAGCGACAGGGTCGAAGTCCTCGAGCAGCGCCTTTGCCCCGGGCGCCGCACGGCGGAGGTCGCGCAGCGTCGGCGTGGCGTCGGACGCGAGCGCCGCCAGCCGGTCGGCCGTCGGGTCGAGCTCGTCGAGCAGCGGCGGCAGCCGCTCGATCACCTCGCCCAGCTCGGCGCGCCGGCCTGCCACCTCGCGCGCGACGCGGTCGGAGCGCTCGATGAAGCTGGTCACCGATCCCCGCCGACGCGCTAGCTCCGCGATCACGCGGTCGGACTGGTCTACCAGACGGCCGAGCGCCGCGCGGTCGCGGCCGAGGATGCGCAAGACGTCGTTGATCTCCTGAAGCGCCGGGTTCGCGCGCCTGATCGCCGCGTTCAGGTCCTCCGCCCGGCCCGCCATGCCCGTCCCAAGCTCATTGAGGATGATCGCCAGCCGCTGCGAGTAAGGCTGGCGCAGGGCAGCGAAGACGAGGTCGAGGTCAACGGGCGAATGGGTCTGCTCGAGCGGGACCGTCGGCGCGCTGTCGCCGCTCTCCTCGAGTGGTGGCCGGTCGGACGTGCCGGGGTGGCACTGGATGAACTTCTCGCCGATCAGCGACTGCGGCCTGATCGTGCACTCAGCGTCGGCGCGGAACGGAGCGAACCCTTCCTCGATCTCCATCTCGACGCGCGCCTTGCGCTCCTCGGTCAGTTGGATGTCGCTCACCGAGCCGACGCGCGCGCCCGCGATCTTCACGTCCTGGCCGGGGATCAGGTTCGCCGTCGAGTCGAAGACGGCGTCGACGCGGTAGGTCGGCGCGGAGCCGCCCGCGCCTAGCGTTCCGACGGCACACGCAGCGCCGATTGCGAAGAGGATCAGGGCGCGCCTCACCGCGGGTTGTCCTCCTCGTCGCAGACGGCGGTGTCGATGAAGGGGCTCGACCCGTCCTCGGCAGGCTGCGTGGCGGCACCGGGGCAGCGCTGGTTGACGCCTGTGCGGAATCCCGTCAGGCCCTGCAGCTCGGGCGGGCGCGGAACGAGCGTGCCGAGCCCGGTCGGGGTCGCGGTCGAGCCCTGGAACGAGATCCGCACGTAGTGGCCGTTCGCGTCGTAGTAGCCCGCGGTCGTCCCGCCGAACCCATTCATCAGGCCGCCGATGAGATCGGGGACATAGGGGCGCGCCTCGCGCACGACCGGGAGTGCGTCCTCGACGGTCTTGACGGTGGAATCGAAAGCCGGAACGGCCACGCGCGACAGGCGCACCAGGCGCTCCAGGAGGCCGAGGAGGTCCCGCCTGGTGCCGGCCCGGTCTACGACCGCGCGCGTTCTGTGCACAACGGGTCGCGCATCGCGCGAGAACGGCCGCAGCTGGTCGAACGCGTCCGACAGGAGCGGTGCGACCGGGCGCGCATCGCGGACGAGCGGCCGCACGTCCTGAAGCGTCCCGCGGAGGTTCACCAGCGTGCTGTTCGTCTTGCGCAGCGTCGGCGGCAGCCGCCGGAGCGAGCTCTCAAGAGCGGTGCTTTCGCGCGCGAGCGCGCCGACCGCCCCGAGCGCGTTGCCGACCAGCGGGTCGAGATGCTCGGGCCGCGCGCTCACGTCCTCGACGACCTGCGCGGACCGGACGATGAAGCGCTCGAGCGCAGCCTGGTCGCGCATCAGCGCGCGGAAAGTGGCCGCCGACTGGGACAGCGCCGGGTTGAGCGCCTCGAGCCCCGCGTTCGCCTGCCGTGCCGCGACGAGGGTGGCCTCGTCGTCCTCGCTGCCACTCGGCTCGTCGGCGAACGTGTCGGCCGAGTTCCGCACGAACGCCTGGAGGTCCTTCTGGGTCTCGTGGTCGAGCGTGTTGAGCAGCTGGTCGAGGTCGACTGCCTCACGGCCGTCCTCCGCCCTCACCTCACCGCCATCGGCGATCTCCGGCGCGTCGTTGCGGCCGGGCTCGAGCGCCAGGTAGCGGTTGGCGATGCCCGACAGCGAGGTCGCGCGAAGCGTCATCACGCTGCCCTCGTGCAGAGGGGCGAGCTCGTCCTCGATCGAGACCTCGATGCGCGCCCGTGCGTCGTCCTGGAGCTCGATGCTCTCGACGAGCCCCACCGGGCGGCCGCCGACCTTCACGTGGTTCCCCTTGACGAGCTGCCCGGCGTTGTCGAGCGTGACGTGCACGCGATAGTCGCCACCGGCACCGAACATCAGGACCGCAGTCGCGGCCACGGCAAGACCTAGGGCTACGAAGGTGACAGCGCGTCCCACTCCCAGGGACGACGCTACTCAGGCTGCAGCAGCCACGCGCCGGTCGGCACTGCGAGCCGGCGGGAACTCCCGAAGTAGGCGCGGAAGCACTGGTAGCGCCCGGCGGATGACCGCGCGCGACGCGCGCACGAGCCGGCGGCGGTTCTGGCCCAGCTCCACGCCAAGCTCGGCACGCAGCCGCGGCGGGAGCATGCTGACGGTCGCCAGGTTGAGCGCCTCCACCAGCGGACGTGCCACGAACGGAAGATCAGGGCGCATCGTGGCGTCGACCACGTCCTCTAGCGCGCTTGTAACTGCGAGCTCCTCCTCGACCATCCGCTCGAAGTACTCGTAGAAGCCGGCCAGGGTCTCGGGCTGGCGCTCGATCGGCACCCCGAACATCTCCCCGAGCCGCTTCTGCTCCTCGTAGTAGCGGAGCTTCTCCGCGTGGCTGAGGCTCCCGACGTACGCCGTGTAGACCTGCATCGACGTGTCCACAAGCGTCGCGTGGACCCACATGCCGAGCTTCGGGTCGTTGGCGGAGTACTTCGTGCCCGCCGGGTGCCTGCCGCCTTGCTCCTTCGTGAGCCCGTTCACGCGCGTGTGCACCGCCCGCAGGCGCTCGGAAGCCTCCTGCGCCTTCGCCGTCGAGCCGAAGACCATGGCTGTCGTGATGTCGAGCGTGCGGTAGAGCCGCCCCCACGGGTCCTCGCGATAGTTCGAGTGCTCGGCGACGCCCGCCCCGACGAGGGGATGGGCGACCTGCATGATGATCGCGGCCCCTCCTCCGAGCAGAAGGACGCCCTCCCGATTCACCCGCCAGGTGACGCTGTCGGGGCCGAACAGGCCCGGATCGCTCACGGTCATGGATCGTACCCATGTATCCGGGGTACCATCGGCCCACATGACCTGGGGCTTCATCTGGATGGTCGTCGTGCTGAAGATCCCCATCGTCGCGCTGCTATGGCTCGTCTGGTGGGCGGTGCGTGCCGAGCCCGAGCCCGCCGGCGAGGAGTCGGGCGGAGACGGGGGCAGCGGCCACTCGCCGAGCCCGCGCAAGCCGCGCCCGCCGCGCCGCGGCGACCATGCCGTGCCGGCGCTGCAGCCGCCGCCGCGCGTACGCGCTCGCGCCCGGCGCTCCGATAGCGTTCGGCCGGAATGAACGCCTTCCACGTCATCGGCGGCCTGACCGCCATCTGGGCCGTCGTCGTCGCCGTCATCGGCATCAAGAAGGAAGACTTCCCCGGCGGAGACGAGAAGATCGTGGGCGCGATCTCGGTGCTGCTCGTGGTCGGCACGATCAGCGCCGCCCTCATCACCTCGGCGAACGAGGAAGAGGAGCACGGCGGCGGTGCCGAAGAGGCGACCAGCGAGTCCCACTAGAGCGAGCCCGCGATGATCGACGACGGGCACGCGGTCCATTACACGGCCGTCGAGCGCGGGACTCCGGTCTTCAGCTCGGACGAGGTGGAGGTCGGCACGGTCGACCAGGTCGTCGACAACTACAGGGAGCACATCTTCGACGGGATCGTCATGCGCACGGCGGCGGGCGACCACCGCTTCGTCGACGCTCCCGAGGTGAAGCGCACCGCGGAGAAGGCGGTCACGCTGACGATCACAGCCGCCGAGGTCGAGCAGCTGCCGCCCCCGGAGCAGGGCGGCTTCGCCGAATTCGAGGTCCGCAAGGGGGCCGGGAAGATCGCCAGCAGGCTCGGCAGCGGTTGGAGAAAGAAGAAGTAGGTCAAAATGCTGGGTAGAACCAGCTGAGGAGAGGGCGATGGCGGAAGAGCAGACCGAAGCACAGGACGGCGGTGCAGTAGCGAGCGCCGAACGCGAGGACACGCTCACGGTCACCGACAACCGGACGGGCGAGACCTACGACGTGCCGGTCACGGACGGCACGGTCAAGGCGATGGACTTCCGCCAGATGAAGGTCGCCGAGGACGACTTCGGCCTCATGACCTACGACCCGGCGTACACGAACACCGGCGTCCTGCCGCAGCGAGATCACCTTCATCGACGGCGAGGCGGGGGTCCTCCAGCACCGCGGCTATTCGATCGAGGACCTCTGCGAGCACGCCACCTACCTCGAGGTCGCCTACCTCCTCGTGTGCGGCGAGCTTCCGACGAAGGACCAGCTCGACGCGTGGGTCCACGAGATCACGATCCACACCTACGTCCACGAGAACATGCGCGAGTTCCTGAGCGGCTTCCGCTACGACGCGCACCCGATGGGCATGCTGCTGGGCTGCGTCGGCGCGCTCTCGACCTTCTACCCCGATGCGAAGGCGATCGACGACGAGGGCGAGCGCCACATGGCGGCCGTGCGACTGATCGCGAAGGTCCCGACCCTCGCCGCGTTCGCCTACCGCCACTCGCTCGGCCTGCCCTACAACTATCCCGACAACGACCTGAGCTACCCCGGGAACTTCCTCTCG
>CAWJXU010000002.1:0-135787 GCA_963846865.1 uncultured Thermoleophilaceae bacterium
GCGGAATCCCGCGTAATACAGCGGAGGGGTGGGATTCGAACCCACGAGGGACCTAACGGCCCCCAACGGTTTTCGAGACCTTCGGATCGAGCCGCAAGCCCGCTCGTAGACCGGAGCGGCCAGCTCGGGGAACGTCTGGGGGAACGAAACTGGAGTGAGATCCGTTTCGCAAGCGGTCGCGTCGCTCGAAAGCGCCGGCCCGGTGACGCAGGTTCTCGACTACTTGTGGATCTGGATGTTTCCTCCGGTGAGCGTCCTCTCACCGGAGTCGTAGCGGTGCTCAGCCTGATCCGGTAGGTGTCGTTCGTACCGGCCTCGCCGTTGTCGGCGACATCAATTCGGTAGCCGAATGACCCGCTGCCGTTGAGCTTGGCAATGCCCGTGATCGTGGCTCGCGTCCGGGCGAGGTTACATCGCACGTCGGTGACGCTGATCGACTTCATGTCGACAGGGGTCGCCGGACCGTGATCTTTGTAGTCCTGCTGACCCTTGGGCGGGCTCCCCGGATGGGCATTGCCGCCGAAGTTGGCCTTGTCACCGCTTTGTGTGGTGATCTGCCCACCGTTCGTGACCTTGCATTGGGGGCGATTGTCGCTTGCGTCGCAGGCATTGCCTATGCCGTCCTCGTCATCGTCGGCTTGATCCGGATTCGGCGTCGTCGGGCAGTTGTCGCCCGCGTTGGTTGAGATGTTGTCGCCATCGGGGTCGGGACAGCCGTCGTCGGCCACCTGGGTCCCACTCGCCGTGCCGGGGCAATCGTCATCCGCGTCGTTCACGCCGTCGTTGTCGTCATCCGGATCGCAGGCGTCGCCTAAGTCGTCACCGTCAGCGTCCTCCTGGCCAGGGTTCGCATCGTTCGGGCAGTTGTCGTCAGCATCGGGCACGCCGTCGCCATCGGCGTCGGGCGCCGGCTCGCGGAGGAAATGGCTGATCGAGTCGGCGTGAACCGGATGTGACGTAGACGCTCACGCCGTCCGGGCTGACCGCCACCTCGTCCACCGCCTCGAGCACCTCCGAGCCGACGCTCGTGCAACCGTTCGCGGCGCTCGTGCTCGCGCTCGAGATGCAGCCGGAGAACGTCAGGTCACCGTTCGCGGCCCGGCTGAAATGGCTGATCGCGTCGGCGTCATCCGATCCACGTAGACACTCGCGCCGTCCGGGCTGACCGCACCCGATCGCGCCGCCAAGCACCTCCGAGCCGACGCTCGTGCAACCGTTCACGGCGCTCGTGCTCGCGCTCGAAATGCAGCCCGCGGTCGTCAGGTCGCCGTTCGCGGCCCGGCTGAAATGACTGATCGCGTGGCCTCGCGCGGTTGAAGCGGGCGATACGACGTAGACGCTCGCGCCGTCCGGGCTGACCGCCACCCCGAACGCGCTGTCGAGCACCTCCGAGCCGACGCTCGTGCAACCGTTCGCCGCGCTCGTGCTCGCGTTTGAGATGCAGCTGTCGAACGTCAGGTCGCCGTTCGGAGCCCGGCGGAAATGGCTGATCGCGTTGCCATCGGTCAGGTCCCGACCGATGTGACGTAGACGCTCGCGCCGTCCGGGCTGACCGCCACCCCGACTGCGGGTCCTCGAGCACCTCCGAGCCGACGCTCGTGCAACCGTTGGCGGCGCTCTTGCTCGCGCTCGAAATGCAGCCGGCAGAACGTCAGGTCACCGTTCGCGGCGCGGCTGAAATGGCTGATCGCGTCGGCGGCGAGACGCGACGTAGACGCTCGCGCCGTCCGCGCTGACCGCCACCCCGGCGGGCGCGTGTCGAGCACCTCCGAGCCGACGCTCGTGCAACCGTTCGCGGCGCTCGTGCTCGCGCTCGAAATGCAGCCGGCGAACGTCAGGTCACCGTTCGCGGCGCGGCTGAAATGGACGATCGCGTCGGCACCGGCCGACGTCACGTAGACGCTCGTGCCGTCCGGGCTGACCGTCACCCCGGCGGCGCCGTCGAGCACCTCCGAGCCGACGCTCGTGCAACCGTTCGCGGCGCTCGTGCTCGCGCTCGAAATGCAGCCGACGAACGTCAGGTCACCGTTCGCGGCGCGGCTGAAATGGACTGATCGCGTCGGCGGTAGCCGCTGACGCGACGTAGACGCTCGTACCGTCCGGGCTGACGCGCCGGCTCGGCCGCGTTCCTAAGCACCTCCGAGCCGACGCTCGTGCAGCCGTTCGCAGCGCTCGTGCTCGCGCTCGAAATGCAATCGGCGAACGTCAGGTCACCGGTCGCTGCGCCAGCAGAACCGGGGAGGGCCATGCCCCCGACAAGGAAACCGGCGCAGGCCAGCCCGATCGCCGACCTCCGCCTCATGGCCTGACTGCCGAACCTGTGCTGGCGCATTTGCATCTGCGCCCGAGCATCGACGTACCGCGAGCCCTTCGTCAATCCCCCAAGGGGGTGGTTTTAGCTACCCCCTACCGGTCCCCGTTCAGGTCAATCGACCGAACGATCGGGGTACCCGAGGTCGCTTCCAGCGGGAAAGGCTGTCAGTGAGCGGAGGGGGTGGGATTCGAACCCACGAGGGACCTAACGGCCCCCAACGGTTTTCGAGGCTGACCTGTATCAGTGTGGATTCCGCATACGCAAGCGAAAAGCGGTCACCGCTGTGCGCCCGTGGGAACGGCGATGGGAACGGGGGCTAGGTAAGAGTCAAGGGCCGCTGCCGCTTAGCGCCTCAAGGTCGGGTTCCGGGCGCATCAGAAGGAGGTTGGCTTTGTGAAGCCCCTCGCCGCAGAAGCGCGCGTAGTCGGCAAGCTGGCCGATTGCCATGCGGATGGACGCTCTCGGTCAGCGACCGCCTTCGCCTCGACGAGCTTCCGGCGCATCACACCTGCAAGCTACCCGCCTGCGATCTATTCGACCCGGATCTTCTTGTGCCGACTGGTGCGGTCAGCGTGGTAGTCGTGGGGATCCTTGAAGAACGCCCGAACGACGTAGACCCGATCGCGGGGCGCCTTCCACTCGAACTCGTACCGGGACCGGTCGTTGAGCTTGACCCGCTCGATCGTCTCCCACCCCGCGTCAAGTCGTTGAAGGGTCACCCTCGAGCCCGGGTGCGCGGGCTTCTTGACTTGGCCCGACATCATTACCCGCTTGCCGCCCAGCCTCTTCATGTTCAGCGAGACGAGCGGCCCCGGCGAGTAGACGAGGATCCCGGGCCTGGTCCGGCTGTTGTTGGCGATGAACAGGGTTCCGTCGAAGCGGGCGGCGATGTCCTCGGGGCCCGACTCGGCCGGCAGCTCGAACTCGTTCAGGTACCTGCCCGAGGGTGAGAAGACGAGGACGCGTCGGTCGTTGTCGAGCACGAACAGCGTCCCGTTGGGTCGTGTAGTGACGGCCAGCGGGTAGGTGAACTTGCCGCGGGCCGGGCTGAATTCGGAGCCGAGCTCGTGGTAGCGGTTGATCGTCGTGTTGCTCGGATCGAGTGAGTAGAGCCCGATCGTCGAGTCAAAACGCTGGGTCAGCCAGAGCTGTCCGCCGAAGACACTCGTGCTGTAGGCGCCGGCGACCACCGGCTCGCTTTCGCGGAGGAGGTTGCCCGAGCGGTCGTACTCGCGGACGATGTCGCTGGAGACGCCGGAGACGTAGACGCGGCTCGACAGGGCATCGACATCGGTCGGGTAGAAGTCGATCGCGTCCTCGTCGACGATGTCGCAAGCCTCGATATTTTGGTCCCAGTGGCACCAGGCGCCCACCCAGGATCCGCTCGGCTCGAAGATCGCGATCCGATTGCCGGTCAGGTCAGCGACCCAGACGTAGGTCGTCAGCGTCGTCAGGCCGCTGCAGCGCGTCGGAGGCCCATAGAAGTTGTCGGGACCGACGGCGACGAATACGTCGAGTCCAACCGGCTCGTTGAACTCTCCCTCGCCGAGCACCTCATCCCCGTTCGCCCTGCCGAGGTAGTTGAGGAACTTGCCGTTCTGGTCGAAGCGCTGGACTCGCCCCTTGGCCTCGTCCGAGACGAAGACGTCGCCGCAGAGGTGATCGACCGTGATCCCCACCGGACCGTCGTCGGGCGTGAACTCGCCGGGGCCGGAACCCTTGGAGCCGAAGCGATCGACGAGCGTGTAGCGGAACTTGGGGCCGTCGCCGGCCGACGCACCCGCCGGAAAGAGGCCGCAGAGCGCCACCGTCAGTACTGGTGCGATCCAGACGAAACGCGACGGCGCCATCCTCATTGCTTGACCGAACCTATCACCGGCCACGAAAAAGCGGAGGGGGAGGGATTCGAACCCTCGAGGGACGGAACCGCCCCTAACGGTTTTCGAGACCGCCCCGTTCAACCACTCCGGCACCCCTCCGACAGGTCTCGGCGAGTTCAGGCGGGGAGCGGGAGATCGCCTCAGCGGCGAGTTACGAGAAGAAGTCGCGCAGGAGCGCCGCGGACTCGTCGGCCAGCAGGCCGCCGGCCACGTCGGGCCGGTGGTTGAGGCGCGGCTCGCCGAGCACGTCGAGCACGCTGCCGGCGGCGCCGGCCTTCGGGTCGGCGCGCCCCGTAGACCACGCGCGGCACGCGCGCGAGCACGATCGCGCCCGCGCACATCGCGCACGGCTCGAGCGTCACGTACAGGACGTCCCGAGTCAGCCGCCAGCGACCTAGCCGGCGCGCCGCCTCGCGCAGCGCGAGGATCTCGCAGTGGGCGGTCGGGTCGCCGCGCAGCTCGCGCTCGTTCGGCGCCGCCGCGATCACCTCGCCCTCGTGCGCGATCACGCAGCCGACCGGCACGTCGTCGTGCTCGAGCGCGCGCTCGGCCTCGCGCAGGGCGAGCCGCATGAAGTACTCGTCGCGCGGGAAGAAGGCCGCGCGGCTCACCCGACCGCCACGAGCCGGCGCCCGAGGTAGCGCTCGACGCGCGCGCGCGACCCGCAGGCCGCCCCGCTCGGCGGCCGCGCATCCCGCAGCGAGCCGAGCGACATCGGCGACGGCCCGCCGCCGGTCGAACGCGCCCGCCTCGATCAGCTCCGTGTACCACTCGATCGTCGCGCGCGAGCGTCGGCTCGAGCGGCCGCGTGCTTGTAGCCCGAGCTCGCGCTTCGCCTTGCGCGACGAGTAGCGCCAGTTCTGCGCCATCAGCGATCAACGCCTCGGGGGCGATCGGGCCGCGCAGCCCAGCTCGTCCTGGACGGCGCGCGAGCGCGCCACGTCGCGCGGCAGCACGAGCAGCGGGTGGCTGCACGCCCGGACTGCGCGGCGACGCGGTCGATCAGGTCGACCCAGCGCGACGTTGTAGCCGCCGAGGATGTAGCGCTCGCCCGGGCTCGCCGCGCTCGGCCGCGAGCAGGTGCCCCGCGGCCACGTCCTCGCACGTCCACGATGTTGGTCGCGCCGTCGACGATCGCCGGCAGCCGGCCGAGCAGGTAGTTGCCGACGGTTCGCGGTGGACGTCTCGCCGGGCTGCGTCGCGGTCCACCGGAACGCCGAGCACGTATGACGGGTTGACGACCACGACCTCCACCCGCATCGCGCGCGCCGGCCGCCAGCGCCTCCGACTCGCCCTCGTGCTTCGAGTCCGCGTAGGCCAGCCCCGCCCGCCGGCGCGGTAGACGTGCGCCTCGTCGGCGACCTCGTCGCCGGCGCGCGGTGCCGATCGCCGCCGACGCGTCGAGGTGAGCACCACCCGCCCGACGCCCTCGGCCGCCGCCGCCTCGACCACCACGCGCGGCGAGCGAGCGCGTTGATCTGCCACACCCGCTCGGCGGGCCGCGACGCCACGTAGCCGGCGGTGTGGAAGACGACGTCGCAGCCGCGCAACGCGCGCCGCAGCGCCGCGCGGTCGAGCACGTCGGCCTTGACCGGCTCGACGGCGAGCTCGCCGAGCCGGCCGAGCCGCGCCGGGTCGCGGTAGGTCACGCGCACCTCGTCGCCGCGCTCCGACCAGCAGCCGCGCCACGTGGCCGCCGACGAAGCCGGTCGCGCCGGTCACGCAGACGCGTCAGCGACGGGCGTACTGCGCACGATCGGCTGCGCTCGGAGCGACTTCTCGCTCCGCGTACACTGTGCCTGAGCGACCGTAGACCCAATGCCGCATCCGCAGCCTCCTCCCGGCCGTAGCGGCCGTCCTCTGCCGCTCTCGCCGCTGCCGCCGCGCCGCGGTCGTGCCCGGCAAGGTGATCGTCCGCTACGACGCAGGCTCGCCCGGCGAGCGCGTCGCGTGCTCGAGAGCACCGGCACGGCGAGCCGCGACCTGCCCGGCGGTCGCGCGAGCTCGACATCGCGGACGGCGAGAGCGTCGCGGAGACGGTCGCGGAGCTGCGACGCGCGACGCCGGCCGTCGAGTACGCCGTGCCGGACTACAAGGCGCGCGCAAGGCGCTCGATCCCGAACGACCCCGGCCGCACCGGCGCGCCGGGCGGCTGGCGCGAAGCTCCAGTGGAACTTCGCCGGCGCGCACGGCGTGAACGCGCCCGCCGCGTGGGACCTCGCACGCGCCGCCGGCGCGCCCGGCGGCCGCGGCGCGGTCGTCGCCGTGATCGACTCCGGCGTGGCCTACAAGGACCACGGCCGCTTCCGCCGCGCGCCCGACCTCTACGCCGCGCGCTTCGTGCGCGGCTACGACTGGGTCGACCGCGACCGGCGCCCGCTCGACGAGGAGGCCACGGCACCCACGTGACCGGCACGATCGCCCAGAAGACGAACAACGGCCTCGGCGTGACCGGGCTCGCGTACGGCGTGCAGATCATGCCGCTGCGCGTGCTCGACGAGAACGGCGACGGCGGCGGCTCCGACATCGCGCGCGGCATCCGCTACGCCGCGCAGCACGGCGCCGACGTGGTCAACATGAGCGTCGAGTTCGACGCCATCCGACACGGCGCGACAGTCCCCGACGTGATCAAGGCGCATCCGCTACGCGCAGCGGAAGGGCGTGGTGATGGTCGCGGCCGCCGGCAACGAGTCGGCACGTCGCGCGTCGCCTACCCGGCTCGCGCCGCCAGCGTGATCTCGGTGGGCGCGACCACCTAGCACGGCTGCCTCGCCGACTACTCGAACGCGGGCCGCGGCCTCGACCTCGTGGCGCCCGGGCGGCGGCAACGACGCCGCCGCACGACGACAACCCGTGCGACCGCGCAGCACTGCACGCCCGCGAGCGCACCGGGCGCGACATCTACCAGCAGACGCTTCGTGCACGACCTGCGCCACTTCGGGCTGCCGCGGCGGCTACGAGGGCACGTCGTTGGCGGCGCCGCACGTGCGCGCCGCGGCCGCGCTGCTGATCGCGACGCGGCGGCTCGGCAAGAACCCGACGCCGGGCGCGGTCGCGGCGCAGCCTCGAGACACGGCGCGCGACCTCGGCCCGGCCGGGTACGACTCCCGCTACGGGCCGGCCTGCTCGACGCGGCGGCCGCGCTCGGCGCTAGGTCGTACGGATGATCATCACGCTGCACGGAGCGTGATGCGAGACCTTGTTCGGCACGCTGCCGAGCAGGAACCGCTTCGCGCCCGTCATGCCCTTGTTGCCGACGATGATCAGGTCGGCGTTCTGCTCCTCGGCCACGTCGAGGATCGCGTCGGCCGGGTCGCCCTGGCGCGCGTAGCGTCTCGACCTCGACGCCCGCGCTCCTCGATCCGCTCGGCGGCCTCCTTGAGCGTCGCGTCCACGTCCTCGCGCGGGTTGACCATCCACTGCATGTCCTCGGGGACCTGCTGGCGCTCCTCGCGCAGCCGCTCGTTGCCGACCGGCTCGAACGCGCTCACGAGGTGGATGCTGGCGCCGACCGCCTTCGCGAGCTCGGTCGCCTGCCGCACGGCCTCTCCTGCCGTGTCCGAGCCATCCGTGCCTACAACGATCGAGCCGAACATCTGTCTCCTCTCAGTCCGCGGCGTGTAAACGCGCGGATCATATGCTGCAGACGCGCCCGTCGCTTGAAGCGAGTACTCTAGACCCTGATGGCCACGCGGACTCGCTGCCTTGTCGTCGACGACCACTCGGTCGTTCGCCAGGGACTCGACCTCCTGTTCGGCGAATCGACGACCTCGAGCTCGTCGGGCACGGTCGACGACCGGCGAGGAGGCGATCGAGGCGGTCGAGGAGCTCCAGCCCGCAGGTCGTGCTGATGGACGTCCGGCTGCCTGGCATCGACGGCGTGTCGGCGGTCAAGCGGATCCACCAGGCGGCGCCGAGCGTGAAGTTCGTGATGTTCTCGGCCTACGGCGACAAGCGCCTGCTCTCCGACGCGATCGCAGGCGGGCGCGCGCGGCTACGTGATGAAGGGCTCGCCGCCCGAGGACCTGCTGCGCGCGATCCGCACCGTCGCCGACGGGAAGGCCGTTCGTGGACCCGTCGCTGTCGCCCACGCTGCTGATGACCGACAGCGATCCGGCGACCAGCCGCTGTCCGAGCGCGAGCGCGAGATCCTCCAGCTGCTCGCCGAGGGCTACCACACCGAGGAGGTCGCCCGCCGGATCGGCCTGAGCGTCGAGACCGTCAAGTCGGACACGAAGCGCGTGATCGGAAGCTTCCAGGCGGACACGCGCACGCACGCCGTGGCGATCGCGCTGCGCCAGGCGATCATCGACTAGGCGCTACCTCTCGTCGCGGTCCGAGACCGCCTCGGTCTCGGCGGTGGCGCCGTTCTCCTCGGCGTGGTCCTCGAACCGCGGCGCCGGGCGGCGGCCGCGCCGGCGGGGCCCGAGCGGATCCATGGCCGGTGCCGGAGCGGGCGGCTCGGTCGCGTAGTAGTCGTACTTGTCCGACGGCCGCTCCGCGTTCGTGATCACGACGCCGATCACCTTCGAGCGCAGGGTCCCGAGCAGCTTGAGCGCGCGGCGCAGCTCGTCGCGCCGGCTCTCACCCAGCTTCACCACGAGCAGCACGCCGTCGACCGCGTTCGCGATCGGGATCGCGTCGCCGACCGGGACGAGCGGAGCAGAGTCGACGAGGACGATGTCGGCGTGTTCCTTCGCATCGTGGAGCACCTGCGGCAGCGCGTTGCCCGCCAGCAGCTCGTTTGGATTCGGCGGGATCACGCCGGCCGGGACGACCTCGATGAACGGCGCCGTCGTCCACTCCTCGTCGCCCTCCTCGGTCGGCGCCGCGAGCGCGTAGCTCGTGTGGACCCGCGTGACGACGTCCTCGAATGGCGTGGCGCCGATCAGCACCCCGCTCAGCCCGTGCGGGAACTGGATGCTGAAGTAGTCGGTGAACGTCGGCCGGCGGAGGTCGGCCTCGACGGCGAGGACGCCCTGGCCCGCGCCCGCGAGCGCCGCGGCGAGCCGTAGCGTGACCGTGGTCTTGCCCTCCTCCGGGATCGCGCTCGTCACGAGCACGGTCTTGACCTGGCGGTCGAAGTTGAAGAAGCGGAGGTTGGTGGCGAGCCGGCCGTACGCCTCCGCCTCGACCGGGTCGGCCCAGACGCCGCCGCCCGCCCGGCGCCTCACGAGACGCTCGGACCGGCGCGGAATCGAGGCGACCACCGGCATCTGCGTGATGGCCTCGACCTGCTCCTCGCGCTTCAGGCGGCGGTCGAGGTACGAGACGAGCCCGGCCAGCAGCAGCCCGGCCAGCAGCCCGATCGGGACCGACCAGAGGAAGGCGAGGAACGGGCGCGGCTCGACCGGGTCCTCCGGCACCTCCGCGCGCTTCACCACCTCGACCGAGCTGCCCTGAAGCGCGGCCGCGATCTCGAGGTCGCTCAGGCGGCGCTCGATCGTCCGGCCGCGCGGGCTCGTCAGCTCGTCCTCGGCGAGCGAGTCCAGCTCGATCTGCGCCCGCGCGATCGCTTCCTCGAGGTTCCGGCTCGACGCGCGCTCGCGGAAGCGCGCGAATTGGATCGCGAAGGCGTTCGCGATCTCGGCCGCGCGCTCCGGGTCTTCGTCGCGCACCTTGATCGCGATGACGTCGGAGTCGTTCTCGATCTCCGTCTCGACCTCGTCGAGCACCTCTGACGCCGAGAGGTCTTCAGCGACTTGGCGCTCTACCACCCGCTCGGCGACGGTGGCGTTCTCGATCAGCTCCTGGTTCGTGCGGGCGACGCGGTCAGGATCGCTGTCGGCGCTCGCGCCGGGGAAGAGCCCGTTCACCGGGTCGGTCTGGCCTACCAGGACCTTCGAGACGGCCTCGTACTTGTCGTCCTGAGCCGCGCTGTTCAGCGTGACGATCGCCACGATCACGCCTGCGATGGCGAGTATCAGCCAGCGCCGCTCGCTGAGCGTGTGCAGCAGAACGCGCAACCGCTCGCGGCGGTCAGCTGACTTGCGCTCCGAGGACGCAGGAGGAAGGAAGCCGTCAGAAGGGGTCAGAGCGGGCGTCACAATAGCGGGATGCAGCTGCCCCGGTTCTGGATCGCGATGCAGGTCTTGATCGTGATCTTCGTCGTGATCTCGATGGTCATCGCGATCATCAAGCTCTAGTCACGCGCGCGTGTGTCACGTCACAGAACCGGCGCCAGGGCGGGCGTACGGTCGCCGTATGACCACCACCATCGCACTCGCAGGCGGCAGCTGGATCTTCCTCGCGTTCATCATCCTGTTCCTCGTGGGGAACGTGATCGCGCTTTACACGCGCACGGGAAGCGGGATCAACCAGCACGCCTACGGAAAGATCTACGGCGGCGCTCCCGGCGCTGGCCTCGACAGCAATGTCTCGGGCCATGACGGCCGCGAGCACAACTGGAGCCGCGGGACGCGCTAGGGCCGCGTAGGCCGACTGGCCGGTGAGCTTCGGGCTCGGCTCGCCGAAGAGGTAGCCCTGCCCGAGCGGCACGCCCAGACGCTCGATCTCGGCGAGCTCCTCGCGCGACTCGATCCCCTCCGCGAGAAGGGGGACGCCGAGCCGCGCCGCCATCGTGTTGAGGCCCTCGACGATCGACGACTTGACCCGGTCGCGGTCGATGCCGCGGACGATCGCGCGGTCAACCTTCAGGATGTCGGGCTTCAGCGTGAAGACGTCACGCAGGTTGGAGAACCCGGAGCCGATGTCGTCAACCGCCAGGCGGCCGCCACCCGCACGGAATGGCGTCAGAGCCTCGGAGAGACCGGGTTCCTGGGTGTCCTTCTCTGAGATCTCCAGCACCATGTTGTCGTAGCGCTCGCGGGTAGCCGAACAGCTCCTGGATCTGCGACGACACGAGCGCCTCGGCGGTGACGTTGATGGCGACGAACGCGCCCTTGGGCATGGCGTCCGCGGTCGCGAAGCCGAGCGCGCAGGATCCGGCGCTCGAGCGGCACCGTAAGGCCGAGCTTCGCAGCGCTCTCGAACCACATCGAGGGCGGCGCGGCCGGGCCGCCGCGTGAAGCGGGCGAGCAGCTCGTAGCCACTGGCGTGGCGCTTCGCGAGCTCGACGATCGGCAGATAGACGGGAGTGATCGCATCGAGGCTCGAGCAGGCATGCTCGAGCGCTTCGCGCCAGTTGACCGAGGAGGGATCGAGCAGGTCGAAGTTCTTGCCGTTGGCAGACGTACCGAGCACCACTCGTCCTCTCGGCAGGTCAGGTGCCCGGCTTGACCGCGGTATCGCGGGTTTGGACAGCGTTCTTCAGGGTCTCGACCTCCGCTTCCAAGCGGGCGACGCGCTCCTCGAGCGAAGGGGGTGCTGTGGGGGGCTCGCCACCGTCCTCGGCCCCGCCCGCGAGCAGCTGGGCATAACGCTCCTCCTTCTGGCCGGGCCGACGCCCGATCCCGGCCACAAGCCCGCGCGAGGTGAGCCGCTCGATTGTGTCTCTCAGCTCGTCGGGCCCGGCGAACCGGTGCAGGCGTTCCGTACGGGCCCGCAGCTCGCCCGGGGTCTGCGGCCCGCGCAGCATCAGCACGGCCAGGACCGAGATCTCGGGACTGTCCAGCTCGAGCGCCTCGTCCAGCAGGTGGCGGTACTTCGTGGCGCGGCTGCCCGCCCCGCTCGCGAGCCGGACCCAGCGCCGGCGGGCCAGGCGCTCGAGCGCGTCGCGGATGGTCGGCTCGTCGTAGTCGACGACGGGGTCGCGGTTCGTGGACTGGTTGCACGCCAGCCGGAGCGCGTTGAGGCTGAGCGGGTACTGGTCCGGGGTGGTGCGCTGCTTCTCGACCAGCACACCGAGCACCCGGACCTCTTCTGCTGTCAGGTCAGCGCTCACCTGCCGTGGGCACGGATCGCGTCTCGATAGGCGTCGAACGCGGGCTTGCGCGAGTAGTCGTCGCGGAGCAGGCCGACCGCGGAGAAGAGGTCGGCTCCGTCCGAGTTGTTGTCGCGCAGGTTGAACCAGCGGTAGTCCGTGACGCCGAGCGCGCCCGACCATTTCGCCACCGCCTCCACGGACGACTTCAGGTCCGCCTGCTGGGATGCCTCGCTGCGGCCGAGATTGGTTGGATAGCCGTTCTCGCTCACCCACAGCTCGACGTCACGCCCGAGCTGTGCCTTCGGCATGTAGCAGTCGCGCACCAGCGTCAGCGCCTCGGCGATCTCGTCGCCGGCCGAGCGGCCCGGGATCGGCGCGGGCGGCCAGACAAGGCCTGGGTAGACCTGGACCCCGACGTTGTCGACGGCCTTCCGGAACTGCGCGGCGTCGGGATGCGCGCCGATGTCCTCCCAGAACTGCCGGTCGGTGTCGGGATTCCAGCGCCACATCACGTTGAAGCCAACGTCGAGGCGCCCGCGGCGGAGCCGTTTCAGCTCGCGCCGGGCGACGATCACGCCGCCGACAAGCGCGTCAACGACGCCCTCGTACGCGCCGTCCGAAGTGTTGGGCGAGATCGGCAGGTTCGCCTCGTTCGTGATCGAGAACCCGACCACGGCACGGCGCCTGCCGAGCCGGCGCACGGCTGTCGCGACGAACTGCTCGAAGCCCTCGATGTCGCCCTCGTGCCCCTCGGGCGGGTGGTAGCGGACCTGGATCTCGCTCCGGAAGCCGGCGAGCCGGTAGCGGCGCACGAGCCGGCCCATATCCCTGATGCCTTTCATGCCCTCGGACCAGAAGAGGCGGTTGAGGCGTAGGACGAGCTTCCTGCGTTTCGGGCGCAGGGCCTGCAGCGCCTCGGTGTTCTTCGCGATGTCCTCGGCGGCCGGCTCCTCCTGCGTCACGCCGGCGCTGCCCGCGAGCCGCGGGGTGATGCCGAACCGCAGCGGCTGAACCTCCCCCGGCGGGGGCGGGTCGGCGGTCAGGCACGAGCCGCCTTCGTCCTGAGCGGCCGCTGCCGGAGCCAGCAGCAGAAAGAGGGCGAGGGCGAGAAACAGCATCGCGTTCAGCTTTACACGGCATGTACGTAGTTGTCGCCGACTCCTATTGGACGCGGCTGCGGGGATTGCTCGGCCGTAGCGGGCTCAACCCGGGCGAGGGACTGTTGCTGCGCCCCGCCAGCTCGGTCCACACGGCATTCATGCGGTTCCCGATCGACGTCGTCTTCCTCGACCGCGACCTGACAGTGCTCGACGTCGTCGAAGGCGTGCCGCCGTGGCGGGTCAAGGCGCGGCGCGGCGCACGGGCCGTGCTCGAGCTGGGAGCTGGCGAGGCCACGCGGCAGGGCATCACCCCTGGCGACTCCCTGCGGCTGCGGGGTAGCCCTCTGGGCTAGCCGAGCGTCCGGGCCGTAGGCGAGCGCTCGACGTCGCGGTGGTCGGGCAGCGTGCCGAACACGCGGTCCGCGACGGTGTTCGTGATCCCGTGCCAGTAGTGCTCGTTCTTGAAGTGGTGCAGGCGGTGGGTCTGCCAGACGGTGCGGTATGCGTGCGACCGCGGCCTGTAGGCGGTGTGGATCAGGAAGTGGGTCCACTCGTAGATCCCGATCAGCACGTAGCCGGTCAGCGCGGCGGTCACGAACGGCTCGACCGTCAGCGCACCGGCGAGTGGCCACACGACAAGCGCGCCGGCGGCGAGCACCAGCGGGACGGCCAGGCCTCCGAGCAGGGCCACCTCGACCGGGCCGAGCAGGATCAGCCCCATGTGGTTGGGCGCCTCGTGATGCTCGCGATGCGACCGCGACGTCGCAAGTTCGACGCGCCGCCCGCGGAACCGGAACGGCGGCATGTGGAGCAGGTACACGTGGATCGCCCACTCGCCGAACGGGTAGACCACGAGCATCGCGGCGGCCGCCGCCAGGTCGGGCCAGCCAAAGTCGCCGAGCGCGAGTCGCAACGCGAGCGTGCCGGCGATCAGCGCTCCGAGCAGCCGCGGCGACCGGCGCCGGAAGAAGTCGCGCCAGGCAGCTCCGAGTGTCTTCAGCTCTGCGCCCATGCCTGCGCTGAACGGTACCGAGGGGCAGCGTGGGTGCCGTCGGTGTATGACTTCAACCATGGACCGGGCGAAGGCAGCCGGTCGCGGCGCGCCTGGGCGTACCCGTACCCCCCGGGCCGAGCGCGAGGAGCAGATGATCGAGGCCGCGAGCGGCCTGTTCGCCGAGCACGGCTTCGGCGGCGTCTCGATGGACGACATCGCCAAGGCGAGCGGGATCACGAAGCCGATGCTGTACGCGTACTTCGACTCGAAGGAGGGGCTATTCGCTGCCTGCGGAGAGCGCGCCGGCGCGGAGCTACGCGAGGAGCTGCGGAAGGTGGGCGAGCGTGACGACCTCTCGCCCGACAAGCAGCTGTGGGAAGGGCTCCAGCGCGTGTTCAAGTTCGTGGAGGAGAACCACGACGGCTGGCTCCTCCTCTACCCCGAGGGCCGCGCGGCGGGCGGGTCGCTCGGGTCGGGGGCCGTGGCGGCGCGCGACGCGATGGCCGAGCTGCTCACCGAGCTTTTCTCGCGCCAAGCGCAAGCGCAGGGCCTGTCCGACGACGCGCTGGCCCACACCGAGGCGATCGCCCACAGCTTCACCGCCGCCACGATCGGGGCGGCGTCGCACTGGGCGAAGCGAGGCACCGAGCCGCGCGACCTCGCCGCACTCAGGCTGATGAACCTGCTCTGGATGGGGTGCGGTTCGCTGCTCGAGGGACGCCTCTGGCTGCCGAAGTAGCCCTCGGTTGACATATTCCTATATGGGTATATGATGCTCGGATGGCACGAGCAGCGACTACCGCCGACGCGTTCAACGCCGTGGCGGAGCCGCGCCGGCGCGAGATCCTCGACGCCCTAGCCGGCGGCGAGCGCCCAGTGAACGACCTCGTGCGCGAGCTCGGGCTGGCCCAACCACAGGTCTCGAAGCACCTCCGGGTGCTGCGGGAGGTCGGGGCGGTCCAGGTGCGCGACGAAGGCCGGCGCCGGCTTTATCGCCTCAATGGCCACGCGCTCAAGCCCATTCACGACTGGGTGAAGAGCTACGAGCGCCTGTGGTCGGAGCGATTCGACGAGCTCGATGCCGTGCTGGAAGACCTCAAACAGAAGGAGCGAGAAGATGGAAGTGATGACGAGTAGCCACACGGCCACGGTGACCCTGCCGACCGACGACCAGATCCTGATCACCCGCGAGTTCAACGCGCCCAAGCACCTGGTCTTCAAGGCGTTCACGACGCCGGAGCTGGTCGAGCGCTGGTGGACGGCCAAGCGCGGCGAGATGAAGGTCTGCGAGATCGACCTGCGCCCCGGCGGCAAGTGGCGCTACGTGATGGAGCTGAGCTGCCCGGGTGACGTCGAGGGCGAGGTCGGGTTCCACGGCGAGTACCGCGAGATCATCCCGAACGAGCGGATCGTGTCCACCGAGATCTTCGAGGGCATGCCGGAGGGCCTCCCCGAGGAGGAGTCGGTCAACACCGCCACATTCACCGAGGAGGACGGCCGGACGACGCTCACGCTCCTCGTGCAACACAGCACAAAGGAGTTCCGGGACGGCCACATCAACTCCGGGATGGAGGACGGCCTGCAGGACGCCCTCGACCTCCTGGAGGAGATCGCGGTCTCTCTTCACAACGATTAGTTCTGGCAAGGTGCCGGGTCTTAGAAAGGACCCGGCACCGACCGACGACCGAAGGGATCTCCCGAGCATGAATCGCGCCCTAACCCGCCTCGCAGACCTCGCCTATCGCCGTCGCGGCAGGATGGTGCTGGCCTGGATCGCGGCCACGATCGTGATCATCGGCCTGGGCTCCTCCGTGGCCGGCGAGTACAACGCCGACTACGACACCCCGGGCTCCGAGTCGAAAGCGGCTGGTGACGTCCTCGAGCAGAGCTTCGACGGCTACGCCGGCCAGGAGATCTACGTCGTCTGGAAGGACGAGGCCGGCGCGGACAGCCCTGCGGCCAAGCAGAGCGTCAATGCCTTCTTCGCGGAGGCGGAGCAGGTCGAGCACATCGCCGAGCACACCCCGGTTCGGTACTCCGACGACGGCACGATCGGGTCAACGACGCTCCCCCTGACGGTCCCGGGCTGGGATGTCGAGAAGGAGCAGGGCGAGGAGCTGATCGACGCCGCGGAGGGGAACAGCGGCAGCGGGCTCGAGATCCAGCTCGGCGGCGATCCGATCTACGTGGCGCAGGAGCAGTCAAGCCCCGAGGGGCTCGGGTTCCTGGGCGCCGCGATCGTGCTGCTGATCGCCTTCGGCTCGGTGGTAGCGGCGGGACTGCCCCTCGCGATCGCGCTGATTGGCCTCGGAATCAGCTCCGGTGGTCTGATCCTGCTGTTCGCCAACGTCGTCGACGTTCCGGACTGGACGACGGCCGTGTCGGGCCTGATCGGGATTGGCGTCGGGATCGACTACTCGCTGCTCGTCCTCACCCGGTTCCGATCGGCAATGAACGAGGGCAAGGACCGTCACGACGCGGTCGTCGAGGCGGTCACGACCGCCGGCCGCAGTGTGGTGATCGCCGGGTGCACCGTGATCATCGCGATCTTCGGTCTCACCCTCACAGGCCTGTCGTACATGTACGGCGTGGCTCTCGCGTCCTCGGCCGCCGTGCTGGTCGTGATGCTCGCGTCGGTCAGCCTGCTGCCCGCGCTTCTGTCCTACCTCGGCCCGAACGTCGACCGCCTGCGAATCCCCTTCCTCGGCCGGGGTCTGAAGATGGAGGGGAACGGCGAATCGCCGGCCGCCCGCTGGAGCCACATGGTCCAGCGCCGCCCATGGCCGTTCGCGATCGCCGCGACCGTGCTGCTGCTCGCCCTGGCCGCGCCCGCGCTCGGAATGCGGCTCGGCTTCCCGGACGCCGGCAACGACCCGCCGGACACGATGACCCGCCAGGCCTACGACCTGAACACCGAGGGCTTCGGGCCCGGCACGAACGGCCCGCTCGTGATCGGCGCCGAACTGCCGGACGAGGCCGCGCAAGGCGAGATCCGCACGCTGGCGGACACGTTGCGCGCGGAGCAGGGCGTCGAGTTCGTCCCCGATCCGACGATCAACGACGAGGGCACCGCCGCGATCGTGACCGTCATCCCGACGGGCTCCCCCCAGGACGAGGAGACGCGTGACCTCGTCAACCACCTGCGTGACGACGTCCTGCCAACTGAGCTTGAGGACACCGGCATCACCGCCCATGTCGGCGGCGTCACCGCGGCGCTCGAGGACCAGAGCGAGTACATCACGGGCCGGATGCCGGTGTTCATCATCGGCGTCGTCGGCCTGTCGTTCCTGCTGCTGCTCATCGCCTTCCACTCACCGCTGATCTCTCTCAAGGCGGGGGTGATGAACCTGCTGTCGGTCGGCGCCGCCTACGGCGTGATGAGCCTGTTCGCACAGGGCGGAACGCTCGGCGAGCTGATCGGGATCGACCACGAGGTGCCCGTCGCGCCGTTCATGCCGGTGATGATGTTCGCGATCCTCTTCGGCCTTTCGATGGACTACGAGGTCTTCCTGATCTCGCGGATCCGCGAGGAGTACCTGAAGGACGGCAATACCCGGCGGGCGGTGGCCGACGGCCTGGCGAAGACGGCGCGTGTGATCACCGCCGCCGCGGCGATCATGGTCGTCGTCTTCCTCGCCTTCCTGGCCGCCCCGGACGTGTTCCTGAAGCTGTTCGGGATCGGACTCGCGTCAGCGATCTTCCTGGACGCCACCGTCGTGCGGATGGTGCTCGTTCCGGCGACGATGCAGCTGCTGGACCACCGCAACTGGTGGATCCCGGACTGGCTGGAGCGGATCCTGCCGCGGCTCGACGTGGAGCGGGTCGCGATCGACGCGCCGGGGAGCCGTGCCTAGGCGACGGCAGCCGTGAGATCGGACGCGCTTTGCGGCGGGCCGGCGGCGGCCCGGTCCTCCGCGAGCCTGCGGTATTCCGGCGTGCCGAACGCCCACCGAATCGCCATCGCATAGGCGGCGAGCGACGGGCTGTAGACGAGCCGGCGCTCGAGCGCGAGGCTGTCGAAACCCGTCATCCGTCGCGCCCAGCCCGGCATCAGGCTCATGCCGGCCTCGGCCTGGAAGCGGTGCATCGGCCGCGAGAGCGGGCCGGGCAGCGGAACTCCGAACGGCATCGTCATCAGGAACTCGAAGAACTCGAGCGTCTGCTGGGTGACGGCGAGCTTCGGGCGCATCGCTTCGACGTATTCGCGGAGCTCGGCCACCGTCTCGGGGATCTCGCCGGCGCCGCCCATCCGGCCGATCACCGCCTGCTCGCGCAGGTAGCGGTTCTTCTGCGCGTCGGTGAGCGGCCGGCTGTAGCGCTCGTAGGCCGTCATGACCGCCCACGGGATGCACGTGTGCACCCAGCCGATCAGCTCCGGATCGAGCGCCCGGTAGGGGACGCCGTCTGGGCGCGTCCCCTCGACCTGGCGAGTGCATCTTCTTGACGACGTTGATCAGGCGCGTCGCCGCCCGCGTGTTCGCGAACGTAGTCGTCACGACGTAGCCGAAGGTCGTCTTCCCCCGCCGCTCGGGCTGCTCGCGATAGTTCGAGAGGTCCTGGACGCCCGCCATCACGGACGGGTGGAGGATCTCCATCACGATCGCGCCGAGCCCACCGATGACGACGGAGGCCATGTCCCCGTTGATCTCCCACGACATGCTCCCGGGTCCGATCAGGCCGGCGTCGCCCGGCGGCCCGCCGAATATGTGCGGCTCGTCGTGGCGACCCGTCTGCTTGAGCAGGTCCTCCGCGAACGCGCGCTTCACCGGGTTCATCAGAAGCAGATTCCCGGGTTGCCGATGAAGACGCCGGAGCCCTCGTCGGCCTCCGCGACGATGTGGTCGCCCGGCTTGGCCCGTGCCGCAGGCATAGAGCTCGTTGCCGCCCTGACTCCTGATCACCCTGGGCTCGCCGCCGTCCGCCGGCGTGATCGTGACCGTCCAGCCGCCGGGCTCCGCGCCGAAGCCGTCGAGGCCGACCGGCGTCTCTGTCGTGTATTCGCAGCGCGGAGCGCCTGGGTACGCGGAGCAGCCCGGATCCGGAGCGATGTTCGGCGGCGGGTACTCCCGGCTCCGGCTCCATCTCCCCCGGCTGCCCGACCGGCGGCGTCGGCGGCGGGCCGCATTCCTCAGGCACTTCGGGCACGCCACCGCCGGTCCACCACGGGTCCTGGCCCTCGCGGCCGCGCCACTGGACGATCAGCTCGGACCAGCCGAAACCGTGCACCGGGCAGCCGCCGTAGTTGCCGTCGGCGAGGTAGGCGAAGCGCTGCGTGTTGCCGTGGCCGCGGTCGTCCACGGGCACCTCGTCGAGCTGCGGCGTGACACCCAGGTCGAAGGCGGGAACCTCCACCGTCTCGCCGCCGGGCAGCTCCTCTGTTCCACCCGGATAGCTCATGCGGTACTTCCAGCCCTGGGTCCAGAGGCCCTTGACGGTCACCCAGAACGTCGGCACGCGGCCGACCGAGTTGCGGTACTCCAGGTGTTCGAGGCGCAGCTTGTCGTTGAGCGGCACCGACTCGCCGCTCGGCAGGCGCAGCGTGGAGAGCAGCTGGTAGGTGGGCTGCCCCTGGCCCATGAACGGCGTGGCCGTGCCCTTGTTCGTGTCATGGAAGGCCAGCATCGCCACCATCAGCTGGGCACCGTTCTTCAGGTCGAGGAAGATCAGCTCCCACGGCATTCCACCCTCGTAGTAGGAGACGTAGCGTGGGTGGAGCTGGGTGGCCTCCGCCATCGCGAGGCCGGCGAACAGGTCCTCGGGAGTCGCGTCGTACTCGCGGACCATGATCATCGACGAGCCCTCTGGAACCACCTTCTCGCGCAGGATCGAGCCGTCGGGCTGCTGCAGCTCGAGCGTGCCGGTCAGCTGCTTCGTGGCCTGGACGTAGTGGTAGGAGCGCGACGGGTAGTCGTGGTTCTCGGGGATGCCGTACCACCAGGTCCCGGTGCCGCCGGCAAGCAGGGGCGGGCTGTGCATGTCGGCGTTCAGCTCGACGTCGAGGCTGACGTGCTCGCCGGTCGGATGGACCCGCGCTTCGTCGTTGTCGAGCCGCAGGCGGTAGGACTCCCGCTCCATCGTCGTGCGCTCCCAGCGGCCGATCTCCTTGCCGCCGTTCAGCATGTCGAGCGTGCGCCCGAGGAGCGGCGTGCGCGTGTTCGGCACGTGGTTGCTCATCTTCGTCACGTAGCGGCCGGTCGTCTGGGCGTCGTGGCCCCACTCCTCCGGGCCGTCCATCGTGTTGATCGCGAGACCCTTGTACGGGCCCTGCTGCGGAAGCACCTGATGGCCGGTCAGCCCCACGCCGTTCAGCGAGTCCCAGGCAGTGCCGACCGTGTAGCGGTTGCCGGACTCGGTCATGAGGTCCGCGGCTCCCCACCAGAAGTTCCAGCCGTCGACGTGCTCGTGCTCGTCCTCCGGGAACTCGAGGTTGCCGTAGGTCTGTGCATCGGCTGTCGGAGCCACGACGAGCACGGCAAGCACGACGATCTGCCTGACTAGACGCATTCCCCCGCTCCCTCGCGACACCCGTTACAGACGGCTCCGTCACGTTATACAGATCAGTGAATAAGGTCGAGCCGTGTCAGCGCAGACCTTCTCCGAGCGGCTAACGACCAGGCAGCGGCTGTGGTGGGAGGCCCGCAGCGGCGCGATCCACCGGCTGCGAGAGCGCCGCGCGCTTCGCAGCCGGGATGACAAGGCGGAGGACTGGCGCTGCTGCAAGTACTGGCAGCGGACGGTGATCGACAAGTGGAACGCACGCGAGTTCGCCGCCAGGCACGGCTGCGCGCTGCCGGCGCTGTACTGGTCCGGAGCCGACGCGTCCGCGGCCCCGCTCGAGTCGCTGCCCAGCCGCTTTGTGATCCGTCCGACGCTCGGCACCGACAAGCAGGGCGTCGCCGTCATGGTCGAGGGCAAGGAGCTACTCGCGGGTGGATCTCCCTCAGCCGACGAGCTCTGGCAGCGGCTGCCGCGCTCCCGCTACCTGCGGCGCCCGCCGCCCATCCTGATCGAGGAGTTCATCCGGAGGGACGAGCGCGACACCCTCCCGCTCGAGGCGAAGTGCCACACCTTCGGCGACGAAGTGGCGGCGGTGCAGCTGCTCGAGAGAACGTCCGGCCGCACCGGGAGGAGCTGGCGCTTCTACACCCCGGACTGGGAGCCGGTCCCGGACCGGATGAACACCTACCTCGACGAGGCGAAGATCAAGGAGGCGCCTGCCTGCCTCGGACGGATGCTCGAGCTGGCGGGACGGATGGGCGCCGAGCTGGGCACGTACATGAGGATCGACTTCTTCGTCACCGACGGGGGCTGCGTCTTCAACGAGTTCTCATCGGTGCCGCTGCGCGGTCGCTACTTCACGCCCTATTGCGACCGGGTCTTCGGCGGGTTGTGGGCGGAGCGTTTCCCCGACGCGACCTGAGGGCCGCCATCCGTGATCTCGAGCTGGTCCATCAGCTCGGACATCTTCGCCACGTACGGCCGCGCCCACGCAAGATCGTGCGGCAGCGGACGGTCGTACAGCTTCTTGTAGCGGCGGTACTTCCGGAGCAGCTCGGAGCGTCGGATCACGTGCTTTCGCTGGCTCAACGTGGTCTGCGAGGCCAGGGTTCGATTCGCGATGCTGAGCTCGCCGGCGATCCTCTTCACTCGGCCGCTTCCGCGCGCGAGCTCGTTCTCGAACCATCGGCTGGCACGCACGTGGCTGCCGAGGAGCTCCTTGGCGCCCGGGCCCTTGACCATCGCGTAGTTGTTCGTCCCGCAGAGCCACTTGGGCGGAGTGGACGGAACGATGCGGCGACGAAGCAGCTGGAGGCTGTGGCCGAGGTTGATCGGGACCTGGATCCAGCGGCTCGTCCACAAGTACGCGGTCGCCCCGGGATCGAGCTCAGCAGCGAGGGCGCGCGCGGCGCCGGGAGCGAACCAGTCATCGTCGTCGACCGGGACCACGACGGCTCCATCCGGGATCTGGTCCCAGTCGGCCCGCACGGTGCCCTCCACCCGCGAGTGATTGAGGTCCGCTATCTGCGCGACGCGGTAGCGGAACTGCTGGTAGGAGATGTTGAACGTGGCGTTCCAGAGTGGAAGCTTCTCGTTCAGCCAGGGATCGGTGATCCCGGCTGCCGCCTCCTCCTCGTCCGCCCAGTTCAGCGTCCGCCTGACCCAGATGTAGATCATTGGTGGATGCCGAGACAAGTCGTCGCCTTTTTCGCCATGCCGCAGGCCGGTCACTTCCAGACGCTCCTGCCACTCATCTCGGGGCTCACCGGCCGCGGGCTCCAGGCAGTGGTGTTCACGGCCCGTCCCTTCCGACCCGAAGTCGAGCGCGCGGGAGGCACCTTCGTGGATCTCTTCGAGAAGTATCCAATCGAACTGGCCGACGACGAGTCGCACCCCGCTCCATGCCGCTACGTGACCTTCGCCGGCCATTACGCAGAGGAGATCCTCGACGACCTCGCCAAGCTCGGCTCGTCGCTGGTCGTCCACGATGCCCACGCAGTAATCGGCCAGGTGGCGGGAGCCGGCCTCGGCGTGCCGTACGTCACCGTCTGTCCCTCGCACAACGCGAATCGGGAGCGGCTCGACGCGCTGATCGAAACCCTCCCCCGAGTTCACATCTCTGCCGGCTGCGACCGCGCGGTCGAACACCTGACGCGGCGATTCGGGCTCGAGGACGCGTCGCCGTTCTCGTTCGTGTCGCTCAGCCCATTCCTGAACCTCTACGGGGAGCCGCCTGCCTACCTCACGGAGCGGGAACGGCGTGCGTTCGAGCCGGTCGCCTTCCAGGGATGCCTGCCGGCGCTCGACGAGATCAACGCCACTCCCGGTGCGTCGACATCGCCGTATTTCGACGGCGCGGGGACAAGTCTGAAGCTCTACATCTCCTTCGGGACCGTCATTTGGAGGTACTTCCCGGCGGAGGCTCTCGACGCCCTGCGGGTGCTCTCCGAGACCCTGGGCAGCAGGCGGGACGTGCAAGCGCGTCATCAGCCTGGGAGGGGCCAGCCTCCCAACTGACGCGGAGCGCGGGCTCGCAAAACCGAACGTGGCGGTCAGGAGCCACGTCGACCAGTGGCGAATCCTCCGGGAAGCGGATGTGTTCGTGACGCACAACGGGCGGAAGTCGACGCACGAGGCGGTCTTCAACGAGGTCCCGATGATCTCGTACCCGATCTTCTGGGATCAGCCGGCGCTGGCCGAGAGATGCCACGGATTCGGGCTGGCGGTCCCGCTCGTCGACTCCACGTTGGACAAGGTCGCGGCGGACGATGTGCACTCCGTCCTGGAGGCGGTCTCTGGCGGGGGCGAGGCCATGCGCGCAAGCCTCGCCGAGGCGCGCGAGTGGGAGCTGCGGGTGCTCGAGGACAGGGACTCTGTCCTGGACCGGATCACGGACCTGCTGTGAGGGCCGATCACTCGTTTACCGCGGGATACGTAGCGATCTGGACGCGCTCGCCCGTGAGCGCGGCAAGCGTTATCCGGTCCTCTGCCTTGTCCGGCTCCGGAGGGGCGTGGCACTCCAGCACGGAGCTGAACCCGACGTCGTGCAGCGCCCTGACGAGCGAGGCCCGCGTCGGTCGAAAGGCGAACGTGTTGTCGATCGACCCGAGCACCCTGCCCCGGCGCACCTCGTCCGAGTCATGGTCGTCGTGTTCGCGGTGCCACTCGCCCTCGTAGACGGCATTCCCATGAGCCACCTCGGTCCCACCCTTCAGGCTGACCAGCGTGTCCACGATGAGCGCGTCACCGCAGAGGTCGTGGACCCTCTCGAGGAGCGAGAAGAGATCCGGGCCGTCGAGGTGATAGAGCAGCCCGAGGCAGTAGACGACATCGAACTCGCCGTGGGTGCCTCGGCAGACACTCCGCACGTCCTCCTGCCGGAAGGTCACGTTGGAGAGCCCGTGGCGCGCGGCGCAGTCGGCGCCGTCCGCCATGCGCTCGGTCCGAGCATCCAGCGCCACGACGTCCGCGCCCCGCAGGCCCGCCTCGATCGCGTAGACGCCCTCGCCGCAGCCCAGGTCGAGGATTCGCATCTGATCGAACGCGCGCGAGCCGAGATCGCGGGTCAGCTGCATGACGCGCCTGACCTTGACTCCGTTGCCCTCGCCTACCTGTGGCGCGTCGGGACCCGCCTCCAGGCCTTTGCGCGAGAAGAGCGCGAGGGCCTCCGCATCCAGCTCGCGCACCGGCCCGTCGAAGGCCATCAGTACGTGCTCCGGCCGCCGCTCACGTCGTAGCACTGGCCGGTGACGAAGCTTGCGTCGTCCGAGGCGAGGAAGTGGACCACGGACGCGACCTCATCGGGTGTGCCCACCCTGCCGATCGGGATTTTCGCGCGCGCGTAGTCCACTACGTCGGGCGGGAGCGAGTCGAGCATCCGCGTTTGTATCAACGCCGGCGCCACACAATTCACGCGGATCCCGGGGGCGGTCTCCCGGGCCAGCGCCTTGGTCAACGCGATCACCCCGGCCTTCGCCACGGAGTACGGCACCTGGCTCGGATTTCCCTCCTTACCGGTGACGGAGGCTACGTTCACGATCGCCCCGCGTTCCCGCTCGCGCATCATCGGGAGCACGGCGCGGCAACAGTAGAAGACGCTGGTGGTGTCGGTGAGGACGATCTCATCCCAGTCCTCGTCAGTCAGCTCGGTCAGCGGGGCCGCGCGGCCGACGATCCCCGCGTTGTTCACCAAGACGTCGACGTGCGGTCCGTGCTCGCGACACGCACGCAGCCCGTCCGCGATCGAGTCGGGGCTTGTCACGTCCACCTCATAGGCCAGCGCGTCAGCCCCTTCGTCCCTCAGTTCCGCCGCCGCCGCGGTCGCGGCCGGGGAGTCCCGATCCCAGATCGCCACCCTCGCCCCGGCGTGGGCGAACCGTCGGGAGATGGCGAGGCCGATGCCGCGTGCGCCGCCCGTGACTATCGCGAAGCGGCCGTCGAGACGCAGGAAGCCGTTCTGCGGCGGAGACCTCTGCGCTTGATCGGGCAAGGAGCAGACTCTAGGCCCCGCCACTGGGTAACGTCGTGACACGTGCGCATTCACCGGATTGTCCTGCGCACCGCCCGGACCCCGCTGGGCTGGCTATGGATGCTCGGGTACCGAGTTGTCGCGCGCGTTGCCTGCGCATATCTCACGTGGGGCGAGCGAGGAGCCGCGGCGTACGTCCGAGGCGGGCTCAGCAGGGACGAGCTGCTGCCCGGGCTGTCGGACATCGACTTCGCGATCGTCGCGGCACCGGGCGGCGAGGCGCCCGGCGTCGCCGCCGAGCGCATCCGCCTGCGCTGGCGGCGACTGGTGGGCGCCGTGCCGGCAGCTGCGCTGCTGGTCGACTCGCCGCGCGTCTACGAGGAAGCCGAGCTGAGAGACATGAGCGGCACGTCCACGCTCACATATGGCCTCGACCCGAACAAGCCTGTTCGGAGCGCCGCCGTGTATAGGGAGGACGCTGGGCTGATCGACCGCAGGCGGGCACTCGAGCGACCCGGGCTCTACGGCCTGACCGCCGACTGGCGCCTGTTTGCGGGACCGGATCGCCGCCCGCCCGTGGGCGTGCCCGACGCGCCTCTCAGGCAGGTGGCTGCCTGGCTGGAACTTGCGTACTGGTGGCGCTGGGTCCCATCCGTCTGCGTGGACCCGAGCGGACCACGGACGCCCAGCCTGTGCGTGAAGCTCGTGGTCGAGCCGGCCCGGATCTGGCTTTGGCTCGCCCATGGCATCCGCGTCCGGGATCGCAAGGAGGTGCTCGACCGAGCCCGATCTCTACTGCCCGAGGAGGAGCCCGCGTTTCGCGCTGCGCTCGAGCTGCAGCGGACGCTTCCGGACTCCCCCGCCCCGCGGTTGGCGGAGGTGCTGCCCGGGCTGGTCCGGCTGTCGGACCGTGTCGCCCGCCTGATCGCGGCCGAGGTCCAAGCCGAAGGCGTGACCGAAGTCCGTCTGGCCGGCGCGGAGACGGCCGACCGCACGGATGGGTTGCTGCCGCTCGTCGACTGGCGCAGCCTCGTCGGCCCCGCCGAAGGGGATGAGCTCTTCGCCCCGATGCCCGGTGACCCCGGCGACCCGGCATCGATCCGAGCGGCGGCCGTGGGGGACGAGACCCGGCCATATCGAGCCCTGCGAGCGGGTGACCTGATGATCCTTCCCGTAAGGACCTTTCCGAACGGCCGGCTCCGGACGTTGAAATGCAGGGTGAGCGATCCGGTCTTGTTCGCGCTCGTCGAGGCCAACCGCGTGGCCGCCTTTCCGCGGGTGTCCGGGTGGTCGGCGGAGGACCTGGCCCGCCGCGCCGTCGCCGAGTATCAGGCCCGGCTTCGGGAGCGCGCGGATCACTCGATTGCGACGCTGTTGGCGCGCCGCGCGCGCAGCGCTCTTCCTGCAGAGCATCGACAGAGGGCGACCCGGAACTCCCACTGACCGCGTCCGAGACGGCGCTCCAGCTCGGGTCGCGCTTCCCGAGCGCGCAAACCGTCACCGACGAAGCGCTTGCTGGCGAGCAGCCGCCCGCCTCGGCCGTCCACGCGCTGCGGAAGTTAGTGCTGGACCTGCCCGCTTACACCGCCGACAAGCCGTGGCGCAGCGTCCGCGCGTTCACGACCGGGCCGAGCAGGTAGAGGGGCGATCTCCGGCGGGTCATTACCTGCTCCAGCTTTCGCGCGACCCACTCGTCGCGGGACGCGGCGCGGAAGGCGATTCGCTCGTTGGCGTTCAGGGGGCGTCCCGTGGACAGGTCGGCGATCGTCCAGTGGTGCAGGCCTAGGCGGCGCCTGAACGTGCGCCGGTAGCGGTCGAGCGCGGTGTCGAGATCTGCCTCGCCCTGCAGCGCGGGCGTCGTGTGGTCCGCCAGCCACTCGGCAGTCTGGAATGCCCAGCCACAGCCGACGCCCATCGTCGGATCGGTCGCGAGCGCGGCGTCGCCGACGAACGCGATCCCCGGCCGCGCTGCCGGCCGCATCACGTTCGGGACGTCGAGCTTGCCCAGCAGCTTCGAGACCCGTTCGGCGTCGTCGAGCGGCGGCGCCTCCGGGACCGAACTCGACCGCCGCTCGGTACGCCCGCTCCGGGTCGGCACGGAACTCGGGGAGGTGCTGTTTGTGCATGCCGGCGACGACCACGGTGATGTCGTCCTCGTTGGGGAACGTAAGCGATCCCGTTCGGCTCGGCGAACCAGAGCCGGGCGAGCGTCGTCTTTGGCAGCCCTCGCCAGTAGGCGAAGTAGAAGAAGCGGTTGTGCGGGCGCACGCGGCCAGGCACGCTCGCCAGGCGTGCGATGCTCGAACCACGACCGTCGGCTCCCACGACGAGCTTCGCGCGGATCGTCTTCCTGCCGCGGTCTCGGTTCTCGATCTCGACGCCGGCGGGACGCCCGTCAGAGCCGGTCAGTCCGATGGCGGTGCTGCCGCTGATCAGCTCGACTCCGGGCGTCTCTGCAGCTAGCTGCCGCAGGAGCGGATCGAGCATCTGCCGCGTCACGCCGTAGCCGTGCGGGACGTCGGTCGGCAGGCGCATCCATCCGCCGTGGTGAGACCATGCGGCCGGATGGGTGCGGACGGCGCCCCGCGCGTCGAGCAGGGACGCGATCCCGACGCGCTCCATCGTCGGCACGGCGCTCGACAGGATCGCGTGGGTGCAGATGACCTTGTACGCGCCGAGGTCGGGCCGCTGCTCGATCAGCGCGACCCGGAGGCCGGCGAGGCCGTAAAGGCGCGCGGCGGTGCAGCCGGCGATGCTCCCGCCGACGATCGCTACGTCGAATGCAGCCATGGTCGAGATACGGGACAGTTTCGCGCCATGACCACTCGTGAGAAGTCACTTCTGCTCCTCGCCGTTGCCGGGTTCGTCGTTCCGAACGTGATGGTTGGCGTCTTCATCGCCGAGCACGGGCTCGATCTCGAGCTCTACTTCGAGAGCTGGTTCGACACATTGCCGGCGTCACAGCTCGTCGTGGACCTGGTGATCGCGTTCCTCGCGCTGGTCGTGTGGGCGAGTTGGGACGGACCCCGCACCGGCGTGGACAACTGGTGGGTCGTCATTCCGGCGAGTCTGCTGGTGGGCGTCTGCTTCGCGCTGCCGCTCTACCTGTACATGCGCGAGCGCGCCGCCGAGCTAGGCCGCGTTCAGCACCTTTAGCTGCGCGCTGGTACGGCCGACCTTGAGGGTCAAGTTCTGGCTCAGGAAGCGCCTGGTGCCGCGGTAGCTGAGGGTGACGCGCGCGGACGATGCGTGGCGCGCGCCGCGAACCCGGGTCTCGATGCGGAACCTGCCCCTGCGATCGATCGACGCGGTGAAGCGCCGCAAGCGGGGGCCGACTTGTGCGCGGCCGCGGAGCTTGCCGGTCACGCCGCTTGCGACGCTCCCCGAGATCGTGAGACGGCCGCGGCGGATCCGAGCCCGGGTGACATCGAGCATGGGCGAGCTTCGCTCGGCCGAGTCGTCATCGGTCTCATCGTCCTCGCCTGGCGTCCGGTTCGTCGCTCGGCTCCGGAGTGGGATCTGGCAGGAGAAGCCTCGTAGCGGCATCCACCGGAGCCCGGCACGTAGTCCTTCAGCGCGTCGTAGGCGGGCTTCGGCGTGAAGTTCCTCGACATCATGCCTAGCTGCCCCCGCCAGGTGTCGTCGCCGGACTGGTTGCGGAGGCTGAACCACGTGGCGACCTGGACGTAGGGATCCTGCTCCAGGCACTCGTAGGCGCGAGTGAGGTAGTCGGCCTGGGTCTGCGGGCTCACGCCCTGGCCGGGCAGCGTGGTCGTGCTCCAGCCGAACTGCGTGAGCCAGATCGGCTTCGTGTCGCCGTATGCCGCCATCGTCGCGCGCACCTCGCGGTAAGCGGAGAAGGTGCCCACGGCGATCCTGCCCTCATCGTTGAGCCATGCCGCCTCCGGCGACTGCGCGGCGTCGACGTACGCGTGGGTCGCCATCACATCGAAGTAGTCGCCGATGTCCGGCATCGCGGCGTAGAGCTGCTCCAAGTATTCGTAGTCGTTGCCGGAGAGCCCGGCGAAGAGCACCTTCGCGCTCGGGTCCGCTGCCCGGATCGACGGTGAAACGGTGCGCAGCATCCAGCCGTACTCGACCGGGTTCGGACCCCTCGGCCACGAGGCCAGATTGTTCGGCTCGGCCCAGACCTCGTACGCCTGCACCTCCCCGGCGTAGCGGCCGGCAAGGAATCCCATGTACTCGGCCAGCTCGGCGCTGTGCGCGCGGCGGCGAGTTCTCGTCGGTCCCGTTGTTCGCCCAGCTCGGCGACTTCTGGACCGTGACGATGATCTTGTAGCCGGCCCCTCGGGCCAGATCGACCGCGCGGTCGAAGTTGCTCAGCGTGGTGCTGTTGTACGAGTCGTCACTCGGCTCGACCGAGTCCGACCAGTTCATGATCAACCGGACCCACTGGGCGTCCACGTCCTGAAGGGCCGTCGCTGTCCGAGCCTGCTCGTTGAGGGTGCCGCTCGGCGAGGCGAGGTCCGTCCCCACTCCGGTCTCGGCGGCCTGCGCGGCGGCGGGCAGGATCACCGCAGCCAGAATCGCGGCAGCGATGACGAGCAGCCGGAGTCCACAACCGATCTGTGCGCATGGGGAGCACACAAAGATGTGGTCGGCGCCGAACTTGCGCTTTCCTACTGATCGCTACGAGCCTGGACACATATCCGGACTCCGGCCGCGCCAAGCAAGCCGAGCACAAGCCCCACTTCGGGAGCGAGCGGGAGATCCGTGAGCAGGCTGACGAGGATGCCCAGGCCGAGCCCAACGGCGCCACCGATTACGAGTCCGCGAGCCACGACTATCCGCTGAGCAGGCTCTCCAGCTCGATGCCGATGAAGAGTGCGATCACGAGTTCACTGACGATCGTGGCGTTCCCCGATCCGAGCTGCGCCACCACGGCACCGAGCGCGAAGAGCGAGCCTCCGACGGTGAACGCGGCTGCCGACACCCAGTTGGCCCGGTTGAGTCGCCTGGCGATCTCGGCTGGTGTGGCGTCCACCGATTGCGCACTCTAGGGCCCAGAGGTTTTCTGGCCGACCGGCGAGGGAAAATGCCCCTTGCATCGCGGGAGAGGGATCAGCACGGCACATCTGGCCTGCCGTTGTCACGGTGGGGGTTGTCCTCCTTGTGCTGGTTTCCGGAGTCGCGTACGCGATCGGCGAGCAGCTGGAGGCCTCGCAGGACCGCCAGATTCGGGACGTCGCCGTTCAACGAGCGCATCTCGCGAACGAATTTGGCTCTGCGCTTCCCGTCCTGACGCCACAGAAGCTGCGCGCTGGCCTGTCTCCAGCCGAGTTGGACAGCATGTCCGCGGCGGAAGAGCGGGTGAAGGAATCCGGGCCACTGCTCGGCTTCACGATCTTCGACCGCCAACGCCGCCTTGTCTACCCGCAGGCGCCCGGCATCCAACTGCGCGTCCCGCCGGGCATCGAGCGCGCATTGGAGGGTCGACCGCCGTCGAGCGGCTGGGAGACCCCGACACCGTCATCGAAGCGTCAGTGCCAATACGAGACGTTGACGGGAATGTGATCGGGGCGAGCGTGGTGTCGCTCGACGAAGATGAGCTCCGAGCCGAGATCGTGGAGGACAAGGAGCGTGTTTTCGTCACCTTGATCGGGGCTGCGGCGCTCGTCTGGCTGCTGCTCTTGCCTTTCTCGGTCCGACTGGCGCGAATCGCGGCCCCCCACGTCTCCATCGAGCACTGGCGGACGATCAGAGGCTTCAAACGAGCTCTTGCGGCCGGCGAGATCGAGGTTCACTACCAGCCGAAGGTCGCCATTGTTGACGGTGCCCCGTGTGGAGCGGAGGGACTCGTGCGGTGGCGTACAGACGGCCGCGTCAGATCCGCCGGAGAATTCCTTCGGTACGTCGAACGCAGCGACGTTGTCCATCGCCTAACCGAGTTCGTACTCGATCGGGCCGTGGCGGACGCACGAACCTGGCGTCAAACTGGCTACGACCTCGGAGTGGCGGTCAACCTGTCCGCCCGGAGCTTCGAACAGAGCGGCCTTCCCGACCTGGTCCGAGCGACGCTTGCCAAGCATGAGCTCGAGCCGCAAGCGTTAACGCTCGAGGTCACCGAGAAGGCCGTCTTCAACGAACCGGCCCGGCTCGAGTCGAGCTTGAACGAGCTCGCGGAGACCGGCGTCTCGATCTCGATCGATGATTTCGGGACGGGCCACTCGTCACTCTCGCGGCTACATCGGTTCCCCATCTCCGAAGTGAAGATCGACCGTGAGTTTGTCGGGGGCACGACCGCCGACGAGCGGCCATTCGTCGATTCGATGGCGAAGCTGGCTCATGCGCTCGGGCTCGAAGTCGTCGCCGAGGGCGTCGAGGACATCGCGACACTCGAGCTCTTGGCGAAAACCCCCTGCCTCGCGGCGCAAGGCTTCTTCTTCTGTCGCCCCGTCCCCTCGGCGAGTTCATGGACTGGCTTGCCAAGCCACATGCGGGCGACGTTGCTCTGCTCGAGAAGCTCGGCATCGACCATGAGAAGGCGAGCATCACACAGCTCGTAGAGAGTGCCCGACGCGTAAGCCGGTGGCGAAGTCGCCTGGCTCGCACATTTCCATGGCGGTGAGTACGTGTTCGCGGCCATCAGCGGCGACGAAGGCTTCTTCGATCAGAACGAAGGCGACTCGCTCCCGTTGAGCGACAGCTATTGCGTGCGAATGGTCAAGGCGAGATCCCGAACGCAATCCCCGACGCCCGCCGGCACCCGACCACCCGAGACCTCGCACGTGCGACCAATGGCGCGATCGGCTCGTACGTCGGCGTGCCCGTCCGCCTACCCAAGGGCGACCTCTATGGATCGCTTTGCAGCGCGTCCCGCGCCGCGCGGCCGATCTCGCCGGAAACCGTCCGCCTTCTCAGCGTTCTGGCGGGCCTGATCGGACAGCGTCTGGCCGGGAGCGTTCGCTCCGTGGGCGAAGTCGGGTCCCGCGACCACGAGATGAGGTCGTAACGTTGCATGCATGTGCGGCATAGCCGGCTGCATCGTTCCACTTGGCAGCGAGCCGGATCCTCGCGCGCTCGATCGAATGGCCGCGACGCTCGCTCATCGGGGGCCGGACGAGCGGCGCGTTGTCGTCGATCAGAATGTGGGCTTCGCTCACGCACGACTCACGATCGTCGCTCCTGGCCCCACGGGGAGCCAGCCGATGGAGGCTTCCTCGGGGCAGTGGCTACTGAACTTCAACGGCGAGATCTTCAACCACGCTGAGCTGCGCGAGCAGCTGCCTGGACCGGATTACGACGGCAGAAGCGATACCGAGACGCTGCTGCGTGCACTCACCGTATGGGGCGAGGGCGGGATTGCGCGCTGCAATGGACTGTTCGCCTTCGCCGCCCTCGATCGCGCACGTCGCCGGGTCCTGTTGGTGCGGGATCGCTTCGGAGTAAAGCCGCTCTATTTCGCTCGCGTAAACGGGGGCGTCTACTTTGCGAGCGAGATCGGCGCGCTGTTCGCGGGCGGTGTACCTAGGGAGCCACAGGTGGAGGTGCTTCGCGACATCTTGCAGAGCGGGTGGAACGATGGGCGGCAGACACCGACAATGAACGTGGAGCGCGTACCGCCAGGTGCCATCATCGAGATCAGCCTCGACACGCTGGCGGTCAGCGAGCGGCGCTGGTTCGAACCCGGCACGCTCGTGGACCCTGACTACGCGGCCGAGTTAGCCGGCCTCAGCCGTGCGCAGCTGGCCCAGGAGCTCGAGCAGGCGCTGCGCCGGTCCGTGCGACGGCGCCTGATGGCCGACGCCGAACTCGGCACGATGTGCTCGGGCGGCGTCGACTCGAGCCTGCTCACCGCGTACGCCGCCGACGAGAAGCCGGGACTAACCGCCTTTCACGTCTCGGTGGCGAACGGGGACGGCGATCGACGAGCGTCGCTGGGCAGAGCAGGTGGCGAGGGAACTCGGCGTCGAGCTCGAGGTCGCGTCGATGTCCGCAGCATCCTGGTGCGCCGGGTTGGTCGACGCAGTCCGCCATTTTGGTTACCCGCTTCCGAACGCGAGCGCGGTGGCGATCGCGAAATGTCGCGCCTCGCCAATGATCGCGGCGTGCGCGTACTCCTGACGGGGGAGGCGGCCGACGAGCTCTTCGGCGGATACCGGTACCGCCACCGCTCGCAATATCGAGCGTTCCTCCCGTTTAGACATCGACTCTGGGAGAGAGCGGACGGCGTACGGCAGGTGGGCGCCCGGCCGTACTCGCGGCGCGCCTGGCGCGGTGCGAGAAGGCGATTCCGACGGGTGGTTGGGGGGCATGCCAGACAGCGGCCGAAAAACGCATGCGGTGTGGGCTGACAACCCGTCGAGACAGGCGATGCGGACGCGAGACGCACGCGAGCGCGGTGCCGCTCTCTATCGACACCACGCCGACGCGCGAGCGCGGCTGGAGGGTGTGCTACTGGCCGGCCTCGAATGCGGCCCACTCCCCCAGCTGCTGAACAGGATGGACAAGAACGCCATGCAACATTCGGTCGAGACGCGCGTGCCTTTCCTCGACCCCGAAGTGGTGTCGCTTGCCGTGAACCTGCCGCTGGAGGAGCGAATCGGTCCCCAGGTCAAGGGAATCCTCCGCGACGCAGCTCTAGCGCGACTGCCGAAAGCGATCGCACGACGTCCCAAGCAGGGCGGTCCGGTGCTCGACGGCCCCCGCTTCCTAGATTCCGCGACGCGGGCGGATTTCCTCGAACACGGGCTAATGCGCGAGATCCTCGGCGTGCCGGCGCCGGCGTGGGAAGGCACGGTTGCGGCGCTGACGCGAAAGCGCAAAGTGGTCTGGTGGACGGCGGAAATCTGGTGTCGGCTCTTCCTCGACGACAGACCCGCCGACAACGTGGCGGATGAGCTCTGGCTACGACCCCCCGAGCGTCCGTCGGGCCTGCGTCAGCGCCCCTTGAAGAGCGGCCTCGGCACGGCGGATATCCCGGCGGGCCGCATAAAAGCCTGAGCGCTGGTTGCGCTGGGCGGCCGATCCGAGTGCCGCGTAGGCGGCTTCCGCCTCGCGGAGGCCCGCGATGACCTCCGGGTAGAGATGCTCGGAGGCGGGTGCGGCCGGGGGAGCGAGAAGCCCCGTCGCGGCGGTGCCGTACGAGCCGGCCAGCCGCCGCGATGCGCTCGCCTGGTCACGTGGCGTATCCGCCCTGCTCAGCCTGACCCGGCCTCGCGCGCGCGTCGACCGAAGCTCGGCCATCGTGCGCGTCAAGCTCGAGGCGGACTCCGGACGGAGCCCGGGGAGATGCCCTCCCGGTCCCGGAGCACCAGGCTCGACGCCACGCCCTCGCACTGATCCGCGAAGCACGCGACTCCGATGTCGCCCGGTCGTCGGAACGACGTAGAGCGTGAAGCGACTGCCGGATCCTCCGGGCCTCAGACCTCGGTACTCGAGGGCCACCGCGTTGCGAGTACGACGAGACGTTCTGACGGCTGGCCATCGATCAGACGCTCGACCGAACGTACCTCGCCGGCCACGAGCCCGGGCTGCGCCTGATCGCGGGGGGCCAGCTCGAGCGATGGCGACAGCCCGGGGATCTGCGCCCCGACGGGGCGCCGCTCCCAGTCCCCGGGCGCGGTGACCCGGATGGGGCCCGAGGAGGCACTGGTCACCTTCACATCCGACTCGCCGCCTGACGATCCCGCGAGCAATCCGGCCGCTCCGACAGCCAGCAGAGCCGCCAAGCCCGCCGCGGCCATTCGCGGCGAGATCCTCGAGGCCACCTTCGGCGCTTCGTACGGCGGTGGCCACGTGCCGGCGAGCCGGCCGGATCGTTCTCCGGCGCGAGGCTCCCCGCACCGCCGGCTCGGGGTCGATGCGGGATCGACGCCGGGGAGAGCTCCCACCCGTCGCTCTTGCAGCTCAGACAGACGACGCCGTCGCCCTGAACGATCCAGCCGCTGACCGAGAGCTCCTCCGGGCTGCCCACCAGCAGCTCGGTGCTGCACACCGAGCACCTTCCGGGCCGGTCGAGGAATGGACGCCGCCGCAGCCGAAACCGACTCCTGGCCCGGTGGGGGGCAAACTCGGGGGCGAGCTCCACCCCTCGGTCTTGCAGCTCAGGCAGAGCGCGGCGTCGCGCTGAACGATCCAGCCGCTGGCCGAGAGCTCCTCCGGGCTGCCCACCAGTAGCTCGGTGCTGCACACCGAGCACCTTCCGGGCCGGTCGAGGAATGGACGCTGCCGCACGAGAGTCCGCATCGCTCCCAAGCTCACCCGCTGTCGTCGAAGGTGATGGGTGGTGCGTCGCCCTCGGAGTCTCCCCGCCCTCCGGACGCGGGGGTGTCGGCGTTGGGGGCGGTGGCGGTGGCGGAGTCGGCGCCTCGACGGGCTCTTCAATGGGTTCAGGCTCCGGCGGGAGCGAGGTCGAAACGGGAGCGACTGGCCGTCTGTTCTTCGCTACGACGAAGCGGGGAAGGGGAGCCCCCCTTTCGAGGTGCGGCAGCCCTACGCTGGCGGGCGCGAGCGGCGTGGCCCGCGGGTTGGCGGGCGCGGCTTGATCGTCGCTCACCGCCTGCCCGCCGGCATAGGCGGCCGCGAATGCCGCGGCGCCGAGCGAAGAGACGATAAGAACCTGCCTTCGGCTCATCTCTCCGTGCACCGCACTGGCCGCCGGACGCCGGGCAGGAGGCAGCGATCGACGCGCGCCGGCGCCTTTCGCGCACGCATCCTGAATCGGGTGTACTTGCCGATCTGGCCGGGTCGCGTGACTCTCACCACGATGCGCGTGCCCGGGCGCATCGACCGCTCTAGGCGCTGGAAGCGCACCTCCCGCCTCCTCACTCTCCGCGTCATTGCCCTGACCGGGCAGCTTCGTCCGAAGCAGCGCACCGTGACCTTCGATCCCCGCGCCGCCTTGACGGAGAGTCGGACGATCTGCGTGGCCCGACGGACGCGCCCGGCGATCCGGACCACGGGGAAGGGGACGATGAAGCGCACCGTGGGCTTGACCACGACGACGGTCTGGACGGTCACGTCGGAGTCGCCATGCGAATCGGTCGCCCTCAGGCCGACCGTGTGCTCTCCGGGCTTCGAGAACGAGCGGACGGCGGTCGCCCCGCGTGCGTCCTGGAAGCTCCCGTCGCCGTCGAGATCCCAGCGCACGGCGCGCAGCGTTCCGTCCGGGTCGCCCGAGAGGGACGTGAACTTGACCCTCTCGCGGATCTCGGGCGACCTCGGCGAGTAACCGAAGACCGCGATCGGCGGGCGGTTCTGGACGGTGAGGGACCGGGTCTCGACATCGGCATCCCCCTCTCCGTCCGTAACGCGCAGCGAGATTTCGATGATCGCCGGATCGGCGTAGCTCTCCGAGGTCAGCGGGTCGTTGTCCTCGGTCTCGAACACCCCGTCGCCGTCCAGGTCCCACTCGTACTTCGTGATCGGGGTGCCCACCAGGTCGGTCGCGGACGCCGAGGCATTCAAGGCGACCGTCTCACCGGTCAGCGCCGGGTTCGGCGAAGCGGTGAATGCGGCGATCGGGAGCTGGTTGTCCTGGACCGTGAGGGACCGGGTCTCGACATCGGTACTCCCCGTCTTCGTCCCTCACGCGCAGCGAGATTTCGATGATCGCCGGATCGGCGTAGCTCTTCGAACGTCATCGCGTCGGTCTCCTCGATCTCGAACATCCCCGTCGCCGTCCAGGTCCCACTCATAGCTGACGATCGTGCCGTCCTGGTCTGTCGAGCCGGTGGCGTCGAAGTTGACGGTCTGTCCGGTCAGCGCCGGGTTCGGCGAGACGGTGAATGCGGCTGTCGGGGGCCGGTTCTCGACGGTGAGGGAGTGGGTCTCGACGTCCGAGA
Source organism: uncultured Thermoleophilaceae bacterium (assembly GCA_963846865.1). Lineage (GTDB taxonomy): Bacteria > Actinomycetota > Thermoleophilia > Solirubrobacterales > Thermoleophilaceae > DASPHG01. Next base: position 36,887 of record CAWJXU010000002.1, read on the forward strand.
CGATCCCCCTCTTCATCCGTAACGCGCAGCGAGATTTCGATGATCGCCGGATCGGCGTAGCTCTCCGAGGTCACGGGGTCGTTGTCCTCGGTCTCGAACACCCCGTCGCCGTCCAGGTCCCACTCGTACTTGGTGATCGGGGTGCCCACCAGGTCGGTCGCGGACGCCGAGGCGTCGAAGGTGACAGTCTCGTCGGTCACCGCCGGGTTCGGCGAGGTCGTGAAGGATGCCGCGGGAGCGACGCCCGGCGTGGCAGTCGCCAGTGTCGGTGCCATCGTGAGCGCCGCCGCGAAGAGGCACGCCGCAATCCCCCTGCTATTCACCGTTCCCCCAAAGCACGTGCCCATCCTTGTCGCGGGCGAGCGTACTACGGAATCCGGTATCGAGCGCCTCCAGCGCGGTGTCGAACGCCTGAGTGAACAGCTCGTTTTGATGCTGCATGTAGGCGGGTTGCGGGTGGGCGGGCGACATTGGCGTCGGATCCGTGTTGATCTCCCAGATCGCCGGCGAGCCCTCCCGCATGCCGTAGTCGATGCGGCCGTAGTCGATACGAGCTACCGAGAAGATCTCCCGTATCCAGGACTCGTGGGGGTTTGTTTCTAGATATTCCCGCCCGCGCGCGACGTGTTCCGGGACAGGCGTTGCCGGATACGGAACCTCCTTGACCATCCACCCGGGCCGAAAGATCAAGTTGCGAGGCACCACTCGGCCGTCGACGAAGAACGCGCTGTACTTGTGGTAGTTGCGATCGGCGTCGGCCGTGTCGCAGAACTCCACCACCAGCAGATCGTTCATCGGGACGCCCCGTCGATATGCCCATACGACGGCGCGCATGAGCTCAGGACGCGACCAGATCAGCCTGGTCAGCGTTCCCGTGTGCTTCCGTTCACGCCGCAGGAAGACGGGGAAGCGAGGGCGATGCGCCTCACGGAGCCGATACGCCTGGTGTGTGTTGACGCCCATGTCGCGAAGCTTTCGCAGTAACTCGTAGCGGCCGAGGACAGCGCTCGGATCGTTGAGCAGTCGCACCTGCTTGCCCGCTGACGCCAAGTGCTTCCACAGCTCGATGGCCCAGGCCCGCCGGGCACCGGTAAGGCCCGCGACACCAGTGAAGATGTACGTCGCCGAGGGGAACTCCCGCCAAGGTCTCAGCTGGTCGTAGTTGAAGACGCGAATGCGCGGCGCAACCGATGTGCCCCAGTCCCTCAGGTATGGGCCGAGCGAGTTGCCCTTTCTATTGAGATAGACGATCACCCGAGACCTAGTCGGCCCACCAGTCGCGCTCACCCTCGACGTCTCCGCGCGGATCCTCGCCGAGATTGGGCGCACCGAAGACGATGAGCTCGAGGCCCTCCGGCCCAGCCTCGTAGCCTCGCCACGTCCCGGGCGAGACGCGCACCACGTCCCACTCCTTGAGCTCGACGATCTCGTCGTCGAGCTTCATCCGCCCGCTCCCGCGCACGACCACGTACACCTCCTCCTGCTTCTGCGTGCGTGTGGCCGTACGGGAAGCGATAGCCGGGCGGGACGCGCTGATAGCTCAGGCCGGACTGCTCGAGCTCGAGCGCCTTGGTCGCCAAGCGGAACTCAAGATCCGGCGCGCCGTCGAAATTGGACCCGACGTCCTCCAGGTCCTCTTTGAGGTTCCTGAGCGTGAACGACACGGCGGCAACTCTAAGTGAGGCGACTGCCGCTATCTGAGCGTCACTCGGCGTCTCACCGACCTGACCAGCAACCGCAGCCGGTGGGCCAGCGCCCGCTTCAGCAGCCGCGGATCGCGAGCCACGGCCCGGAGGCGGCGTGAGAGGCGACGGTCCGGCGGCGCATAGCGGGTCGAGTGGCGCCCGTGAAACTCGAACACGAGATAGACCGCCGGGCCGTCTCCCACGTTTTTCATGCCGTGCGGCTCGCCGGCGGCATAGAAGATGACGCCGTTGGGCCCAACTTGCTCGCCCAGGGTCTCCACGATGCCCTCCAGCACGACGATCCCCACGTCGTATGCGTCGACATGTGCGCATAGCCGGCGCCCGGCTGCAGAGTGGTGAGGTGAGAGTGAAGGTGCCGCAGGTATCTCGTTTGGCCATCGAGCACTCGCTTGGCCGAGAAGTCCTTCACGGCGTCGGCTCGTGTCCCCGCCCGCGTTGCCTGCAACGGCACAAGGGACTGCTCCAGGTCGTCGCCTCGCTCACGCCGATCGGTTCTCCACTTGAACATCAGGTAGGTGACCGGCTCGCCGGTGGGGTTGTGGATCGTGTGAGGAAAGTCCGCCGGGTAATAGGCAAAGGTGCCGCGCTCTGCACGGTGCTTGACCCTCCGCGCCGGGTCACCGGCGTCACCCCAGACGAGATCGGCCTCGCCGTCGAGGATTACGAGGACCTCCTCGTCGTCGTGGCGGTGGGGAGGATCGCGGCTGGCGGTCCGGATCCAGAACCGACGCGTGGCACCGCATCTCCTTGACGTCAGGCGTCGCGCCGCGGAAGAGCGAATGCGCCTTCCAGCCCGCCTCGGGGTCCTGCGCCAGCGGCAGCTCCAGCGGATGGATCCGAGTGCTCACCGCGGCCATCCTGGGGCCGTGTCTCGGAGTCGGACCCGGGACCAGCCGGTTCAGCGCGCCCACGTCGCTTCCGCTGACGACGATGCACGGAGGCCGGGGTGTCCGGTGCCAGTCGAAAGGCCACACGGCCCGCCTCGGAATGCGAATGGCCGTCCGCGGGGTCGCATACTGAAGCAGGACAGCGTAACGCTGTCCCCGCCGGCCCCGGTTGCGCGAGCCGTGCCAGAGACGGCCATCGAATAACAACGCCTCGCCGTCAACGGCGCCGACCAGCTCAACTCCGCTTCGACTGTCCCGTTCCCTGGCCCAGTTCGCCACATCGTCATCGCTCACCCGCCCCGGATCCGCCCCCTTTTCCATCATCACCTCCTGGACCGTCAGCCCGAAGCGGTGGGAGAGGGGCGCGACGGTGAGCGAAGACCGGGCTGTGGTATTGGCCAGCCCGATCCACACCGTGACGGTCTCCGCTTCGGGGGAGGACGACTCGATATCGGTGTGCCAGGCGTGGACCTGCCCGATCTCCCGCTTCACGAGATAGGTCCCCCAGAGAAGAACGTCCTCTCCGATCAGGGCGGTGACGAGATCCAGGATGCGATCGTCGGTGGCGAGGCCAAGTGCTCGAGCGAGGTCGCTGCCAGCCCTTGTGCCAATCCAGCGGGGGGCGCTCCTGGTCCCGTCGAAGTCGGGCCAGGGTCCCGCATTCCCGCTGGCTGAACAGCGGCACCGGGCCCACTAGTCGCGCTCTGCGAACGATTGGCGCAGGTCGCCGTCTCTCACGGCATTCGCGACTTCCACCGCTTCGATCAGAGCCGGCATTCTACGCGCGGCGCCGCCGACGGCCACCGCGACCGGGTATCAATCGCAGCCTGAGGGTCCTCTTCGTCATCAACAGCCTGGGCGGAGGCGGCGCCGAGCGATCACTGGCCGAGATGCTGCCGCTGCTGGCGCGCCGCGGTATCGAGCCGACAGTCGTATGCCTGGAGCGCTCAAGCGACGGGGTCGAGGCGGACGTGGTCGCGGCGGGCTTGGACCTGCGCTTCCTTCGGGGCGGTGCCCTGCTGCGCCGGCCGCTCGAGCTGCGACGCATCATCAGCGCGGAGCGCCCCGATGTCGTGCACACGGTCATCTTCGAGTCGGACCTGACGGGGCGAATCGCAGCCCTCGGCACGCCGGCGAAGGTGGTCACCAGCCTCGTCAACACCTCGTATGACCGGGCGCGCCGGGCCGACCCACGCGTCCCGCGGGCCAAGCTCGCCGCCGTCAGGCGAATCGACTCCTGGACCGCCCGCCTACTCACCGACCGCTTCCACGCGGTGAGCGAATCGGTGAAGCGCTCCTGCGCCGCCGAGCTGCGCATCCCCGCCGGGCGGATCACGGTAATCGAGCGGGGAAGGGACGGCACTCGGCTCGGCGCGCCGAGCGCCGAGCGCCGCCGCGCCGCACGGGCCTCGCTCGGCGTCGCCGGGCCGGACGAGGTGGTCGTCAACGTCGCCAGACACGAGTTCCAGAAGGGGCTATCCCACCTGGTCGACGCGATCGGGCTGCTGCGCGACCGCCCCCGGTTGGTCCTGCTTCAGGCGGGCCGGCGCGGGCACACCTCCGCCGAGCTTGCCGACCGGGCACGCCGCCCAGGGACCGGCGATCGCATCCGCTTCCTCGGCTACCGCGACGACATCCCCGAGCTGCTGGCGGCAGCCGACCTGTTTGTCTTTCCGTCGATCTACGAGGGGCTCGGCGGAGCGCTGATCGAGGCGATGGCGCTGGGGCTGCCGATCGTCGCCTCCGACATCGCCGCGATGCGCGAGGTGTTGGAGCCCAACCGGAACGCGGTGCTGGTCGAGCCGGGGGACGCGGCCGGGCTTGCGGCGGCAATCTCCGCTCTGCTCGACGACCCCGCCCGCAGGTTAGCCTTCGGGGCGCGGAGCCGCGCGATATTCGAGGAGCGGTTCGGCTTGGAGCGCAGCGTGGCCGGCTGGTGGAGCTATACGAGGAGCTCTCGTTGCCCGAGCGCTAGAGCTCCTCGGCGATCGTCGGGCTCTGGCGAACGAAGGCCCACAGGCCCAGGGCGAACGTGCCGGCGATCACCGCCAGGGTGATCAACAGGAAGGCGGGACCGCCCGCCACGTCGGCCGCGGTCGGGGCGTTGGGGTCGATCAGCGCGTGGCGCATCTCGGTGAAGATCATCGCCAGCGGGTTGACACCATCCACCGCTGCACCTCCTCGGGGAAGCGGGTGATCACATACAGCACCGACGAGCCGAAGAACAGGAGCTGCAGGACCACCGCCCAGATCGCGCCCACGTCCCTGTAGCGCACGTAGATCACTGACAACAGCATCGCCAGCCCGGCGGCAAGCAGCGCTAGCAGCGCCACGAGCAGCGGCATCTCGAGCCAGCTGAGCCGTGCCGCGACCCCCATCGCCGCGACCAGCACCAGCACGGGGATCGAGTTGACGGCGAGGTTCAGCAGCGCCTTCAGCGTCGCCGACAGCGGCAGCACCAGGCGCGGGAAGCGCAGCTTTCGCAGCAGCGACTCGGACCCCGAAAGCGAGGTGAGGCCGCCGTTGGTGGCCTCGGTGAAGAAGGTCCAGAGCATGATCGTGGTGAGCAGGTACACCGCGGTAGTCGGGCACGCCGCTGCCGAACTTGCCCACGCGGTTGAAGACGAGCGAAGGTGATCGCGAAGAGCAGCAGCGGGCGCAGCACCGAGACCAGGTAGCCGAACACCGAGCCCTCGTTGTGGCGCTTGAAGTTCATCGCCGCGATGGCGACGGTGAGGGTGGCGAAGTGGCGCGGGTCGCCGCCGAATGCCGACGGCGCGTAGCGGCGGGCCTTCGCCTGGCGCGGCACCGGAGGAGCGGTTCGGGGCCGGGCGCGGCCGACTCGCCCCAGGCGGCGGACCCGCTCGCGGTTGGCGGCCACGTACTGGCGCGCGATCGAGTCCGGCTCGCCGACGTCGACGACCTCGCCCCGCTCGAGCAGCAGGGCGCGGTCGCAGAACCGCTCGATCGCGTCCATGTCGTGGCTGACGAAAAGGATCGTGCGGCCCTCCCGCCTGCATCCGCTCGAACTCCACGAAGCATTTGTCCTGGAACGCGGTGTCGCCGACCGCGAGCACCTCGTCGATCAGCAGGATCTCGGCGTCAACCTGAAGCGCCACCGAGAAGGCCAGGCGCACCCGCATCCCCGACGAGTAGTTCTTCAACTTCAGCTCGGGGAACTGCTCCAGCTCCGCGTAGGCCAGCACCTCGTCGATCCGCGCGCGCGCCTCCGCGGGGGCCACGCCGAGCATCACCATGCTGAGCAGCGCGTTCTCGCGGCTGGTCATGTCGCCGTTGAAGCCAATCCCGAACTCGACGCAGGGCGACAACCGGCCGTCGACGTCGATCGAGCCGGCATCGATGTCGTAGATCCCGGCGATGCAGCGCAGCAGCGTGCTCTTGCCGCTGCCGTTGCGCCCGACGATCCCGAAGAACTCCCCGGCACCTACCTCGAAGCCGACGTCGTCGAGGGCGTGCAGCACCTCGGTCGGCCTGGAGCGAAACCGCTGGGCGGCGCGCTCCTTCAGCCTCGTCCGCTTCTGGTGCGGCAGGTGGAAGGTCTTGCTCACGCCCTGAAGCGTGATCGCCGCCGACGCGGGGACGAGCAGCCCTGAGCGTTCCTGTACGCCCGGTCCGGTCGTTGTGGTCGGGCCCCGGGGAACGATGAGGCGCGAGGATATCGTCACCCGATGGGCATCATCCAGCGCTTCATCCTGCGGACCTCGCGCGGCCCTCTGGGACCGCTCTGGGCGGCGGGGCACGAGCTGCTGATGCGCTGCGCCGGGGTCTACCTGAGTTGGGGAAACCGCGACGCGGCGACCTACCCGCGGGGCAGCTTCGGCTTTGGCGAGCCCCTCTATGGGATCTCTGACCTTGACATGGCGGTCGTCGTGGCAGGCGAGCCGGGCCGGCCCGGGCGTGCCCGCGAGCGCGCGCAACGCCGTTGGGATCGGCTGTGCCGCGTGCTGCCGGCGATGAAGAAGGTCATGGACATGGCGGTCTACGAGGCGCCCGACCTCGAGGTTGCGGCGGCGGCGCCGACACTGACCGCGCGGCGCGCGGTGCACTACGGCCTGCGCAGGGTGCCCGACAAGGCGAGCCTGCTGGTGCGGCCGGGGCTCTACGGGCCGCTGTGGGACTGGCGGCCGCTCTCCGGCCGGCCGGTGGCGAGCGCGGGACGGACCTGGGACGAACAGGAGCGCCGGCTGGCGGCCTGGCTGGAGCTGCAGTTCTGGTGGCGCTACGTCTTCGGGGTGTGCATCGACTCCGGCCGGCCCCGAGCGGCCTACCTCTGCGTGAAGATGGTCAGCGAGCCGCTGCGGATCTGGCTTTGGCTGGTAAGGGGCGAGAAGCTGGTTGAGCGCCGAGCGGCGCTGGAGCGCGGGCTGGAGTGCATCCCCGAGGAGGGCGAGTCGATCCGCTTCGCGCTCGACCTTCACCACCGCCTGGGGCGCTCTCCGCAGGCCTCGCCGGCCGAGACGCTGCCCGCCCTGGTGCGGCTCTCCCAGCGCCTCGCCCGGCGCATGGCCGCCGAGCTCGAAGGCGAGGGCACCACCGAGGTTCGACTCGCCTGGGGCGGCGAGGACGAGCTGACCCTCCCCGCCAGGGCGCGCGAGCCGCTGCGGGCGCTGTGCGACGAGGAGCCGCCACTGCTGCCGTTGGTCGACTGGCGGGCGCTGGCCTGGCCGCTTCCCCCCGACGAGACGTTCGCCCCTCTGCCGCTTGACCCGTCACAGCCGGGCGCCGTGGCGGCAGCCGCCACGGCGCGCTCGATCCCCTACCCGGCGCTGCGCGCCGGCGAGCTGATGGTCCTGCCGACCACCCGCGGCGGGCACCTGCGTCGGTGCAGTGCGCAGTCACCGACCCGGTCTCCTTCGCGCTGGCGCGACGGCCGCGCCACGCCGCCTTTCCCAACGTCGGCGGGTGGTCGGCCCAGGACTCCGCGCGGCGGGCCGTGGCCGAGCACAGGGCCTGGCTGGGGCTGGGGACGCACCGGCGGCCGGACCTGCGCGACTGAGGCTAGGGCCAGGCCCGGAGCACGTCGCGGCCAGCTCAGCATGGGGAGGCTGCTCACCGCGGCGCGGGCGGCGCTGTTCGCCGAGAGCCTGGAGTCCGGCGAGCCCGAGCTGCCCCTCACCGCGGCTGCGGTGGCCGGGCGGCTCGGGGCGCGGGCAGCGCTGCGACTGCTACCGCGACTGCGCTGCTGGAGGGGCGCGACCCCCCGCCCCGCGGTGGCCGCGCTTCGCGAGCTGGTGCTCGGCCTCCCCGCCTACGCGGCCCGGGCCGGCCGGCCGCCCCACCGCGGGGTGAAAGGATGTCGGCGTGAGCACGCCGTCGTCTCCGACCTGCACCTCGGAGCGACCGGATGAGCCTGCTGGCCGTGCCCCCCGCTCGCCGGGTCCTGATCGGCGAGCTCGAGGGCGCGGATCAGGTGATGCTGCTCGGCGACCTGCTGGCGCTGCGCGAGGCACCGGTGCCGGAGGTGCTGGAGCGCGCCCGGCCGTTTCTGCAGGAGCTGGGCGAGGCGCTGAGGGGCCGCAGGGTCGTGATCGTGCCCGGCAACCACGACCACCAGCTGGCGGGGCCGCTGCTGGAGCGCCGGCGGCTCGACGGCGGGCGGGGCTCGCTGCAGCTGGAGCGGTCCGTCGAGCCGGGGGAGCCCGGGCCGGCCGGCTGCCGTGGCCGGCTACCTGGATGGTGCCGAGGTCGCGGTCGCCTATCCCGGGCTGTGGCTGCGCCCCGACGTCTACGCGACCCACGGCCATTACCTCGACTGCCACATGACCGTCCCTCGGCCGGAGTGCCTGCTGGCGGCGCTGATGCAGGCCGCAGTCGGGCGGCCTGCCCGAGCAGGGGGCGGCGCCCGGCGACTACGAGGCGGTGCTGGCGCCGATCTATGCGTTCGCCTACAGCCACGCCCAGGCCGCGTTCGCCCAATGGCGGCGGGCGCTCGGCCGCGGCGCGGCGGCGGCTGACCCGCGAAACCTGGCGCTGGCTGAAGGGCCGCCGCGGCGGCCCGCAGCGGGCGGCGGCCGGCGCGATCGCCTACGGCGCCCTGGCGACCGCCAACCGCGTCGGGCTGCGCCGCTTCCGGGCCGACCTCTCGATCGCCGAGCTGGGGCGGGCCGGCGTGCGGGCGATGGCCGAGGTGGTCAGGAGGCTCGGGGTCGAGTCCGACTACGTGATCTTCGGCCATACCCACCGCGCCGGGCCGCTCGGCGACGAGCCGGGCTGGACGCTCGCCGACGGCAGCGCGCCTGGTCAACACCGGCAGCTGGGTCTACTCGTCGGGGCTGATCGGCGACGCCGCCCGCCCCAGCCCCTACTGGCCCGGCAGCTGCGCGGTGGTGGGTGACGCCGGCCCGCCCGAGCTGCGGGGGCTGCTCGACGAGCTTCGGCCCTCCCCCGCCCGCGCATGAAGCGGGTCCTGTTCCTGATCAAGGGACTTGGACGGGGCGGCGCCGAGCGGCTGCTGGCCGGCACGACCCGCCACCTCGACCGCTCCCGGCTGGACTGCGAGGTGGCCTACCTGCGACCCGACAAGCGCGACCTGGTCGACGAGCTGCGCGGTCAGGGCGCTGCCCGTCCACTGCCTGCACGGGGGGCGGGGGCTGGGCTGGCTGCGCCGCCTGCGCAGGCTTGCGGCGGAGCGCGAGGTGGACCTGGTCCACGCCCACTCGCCGCTATCCGGCGATCGGAGCGCGGCTGGTGCTGCCGCGGCGCCTTCCCCTCGTCTACACCGAGCACAACGTCTGGGACAGCTACCGGCGGGCCACCTACTGGGGCAACCTGCTCACCTACCGGCGCAACGACCACGTCTTCGCGGTCTCGCAGCGGGTCGAGCGCCTCGCTGCGCTACCCGGCGCCGCTGCGCTTGCTGGCAATGCCGGCCGATCGAGACCCTCTACCACGGCTACGACCCGACCCGCGTCGAGCCAGCGCCCGGACGGGGTTCGCGAGGAGCTCGGAATCCCGCCGACGCCCCGGTGGTCGGCACCGTCGCCAGCTTCAAGCGCCACAAGGGCCACCGGCACCTGCTCGAGGCCGCCGACCGGGTGCGCAGGGAGGTCCCCGAGGTTCGCTTCGTGCTGGTCGGCCACGGGCCGCTGGAGGGGGCGATCCGGCGCCAGGCCCGCGAGCTTGCGCTGGACGAGACCCTGGTGCTGGCCGGCTACCGCGAGGACGCCGCAGCGGTGGCCGCCACCTTCGATGTCTTCGCGCTGTCGTCGGTCTACGAGGGCCTGTCGATCGCCCTGATGGAGGCGATGGCGCTGGGAAAGCCGGTGGTGGTGACCGAGGTGGGGGGACTGCCGGAGGTCGTCGAGCACGGAAAGCAGGGCCTCGTGGTCCGCAGCGCTGACGCGCCCGCACTAGCCGACGGGATCCTCGAGCTGCTTGGCGACGCCGGGCTGCGCCGGCGCCTGGGCGAGGGCGGCCGGCGAGCGGGCCGCCAACTTCGACATCCGGCGCGCGGCCCGCCGCATCGAAGCGGTCTACGGAGAGCTGTTGGGGTGAGGGCGACGGCGGTCTCCGGCGCGCCTGGGGTGCGGCACTTCCGCGACGAGGACGAGCCGCAGGTGCTCGAGCTGCTGCGCGCGGCGCTCGGGACGGGTCCGATCGGCGGGCGGACGCCGGAGCTTTTCGCCTGGAAGCATCGCGACGGCCCCTTCGGTCCCTCGCTGATGCTGGTGGCGGAGCAAGGCGAGCGGATCGTCGGCTTCCGCGCCTTCATGCGCTGGCGGTTCCGGGCCGGCGACCGCACCCTGGCCGCGGTGCGGGCGGTCGACACCGCGACCCACCCGGACCATCAGCGGACAGGGTGTTTTCTCGCGGCTCACCAGCGCCGCGGTCGACTCGCTGCGGGACGACGTCGGACCTCGTCTTCAACACCCCCAACAGCCGCAGCCTGCCCGGCTACCTGAAGCTTGGCTGGCAGGTGGCCGGGACGATGCCGGTCCGGGTGCGGCCGGGACGGCCCTGGCGGCGGGCCGCGGCGCCGCGGCGGTCGAGGCGGAGAGCGCAGCTGACGGCGCTTGCCGACGCGGACGCCGTCTCCTCGCTGCTCGACGAGGCAGGCGAGCTCGACGGGCGGCTGGCGACACCCCGCGACCCCGCGTACCTGCGCTGGCGCTATACCGGCCTGCCACAGCTCGACTACCGGGCCCTGCGCGAGTCGGAGGGGGGCCGCCTGCGCGGGCTGGCCCTGTTTCGGGTGCGCCGCAGGGGCCGGCTGCGGGAGGCGGCGCTGGCCGAGCTGATCGTCGCCCCGGACGGCGGCGCCACCGCCCGGCGACTGCTGCGCCGGCTTGGCCGCGCCGCCGCCGTCGACCACTTCACCTGCTGCCCGCCGCCCGGCGGGACCGCCGACCGAGCGGCGCGCCGGCGCGGCTTTCTGCGGGTGCCCCGCGGCCCGACGCTTGCCGTGCGCCCACTTGCCGACCTCTCCCCCGACCCCACCGAGCGGCGCTCCTGGGCGCTCTCGCTCGGCGACCTGGAGGTCCTCTAGGTTGCGGGCGGCGAAGATCGCAGCGACGCTGGTCGGCCTGTCGCTGCCCGTCTTCCTGCGCGAGGCGACGCGCGAGCGCGACCGGCGAGCCTTCTGGACGCTGGCCGGCGCCCTGCAGCTGAAGCTGCTGGGGGCGCTGGCCCGCTACCACGTCGCCTACCGCACCTACGGTGGCGTCGCCGACGCCGAGGATTACCACGGCCGCGGCAGCCGCATCGCCCAGGGCCAGCTCGAGGGCACCATGAACCCGCGCTTCTCGTCGTTCGTCGGCTCGAACTTCGTCCGCCGCCTGACCGGGGAGGTCTACAAGGGGACCGGCCCCTCCAGGCTGGGCGGCTTTCTGGTCTTCTCTTGGCTGGCCTTCTGGGGCCTCTTCCTGTTTCACCGCGCTTTTGCGATCGCCGTGCCCGAGGGGCGCTCGCGCGACTACTCGCACCTGGTGCTGTTCTGGCCGTCGCTCTTGTTCTGGCCCTCCAGCATCGGCAAGGACGCGTGGATGGTGCTCAGCCTCGGCACCGGCGCCTACGGGGCGGCCCGCGGCCTGGCCGAGCGGCCGCTGCCGGTGCGCGGCCTCGACGCGGCGGGGATGCTGTCCGCGGCGCGGGTGCGCCCCCATGTCGCCGGGCTGTTCGGGGCCGCGTTGGCCCCCGCCTACCTGGTCCGCGGCCGCCGGGCGCGCGCTCTCGGCATCGGGGTGCTGGCCGCCGCCCAGGCGTTGCGAGGCGAACCGCTACCTGCGGACGTCGGGCATCGAGACGCGGGAGGGAGCGCGAGGGGCGCTCGAGCAGACCGCGCGGCGGACATCGAAGAGCGGCGGCTCGAAGTTCACGCCGCCGATCGTTCACTCGCCGGCCCAGGTGCCGCTGATCCCGCTGACCGTCCTCTTCCGCCCCCACCCGCTGGAGGCACACAACCCCCAGTCGCTGGCCACCGCGGCCGAGGGGATGCTGCTGTTCGCCCTGACGCTCTCCCGGGCGCCCTCGTCGCTGGCGACGCTGCGCAGCGCGCGGCGCCAGCCCTACATCGCGTTTTGCCTCGTTTACTCGGCCCTGTTCTGCGCCGCCTATTCGGGGATAGCGAACTTCGGCGTCCTGGCCCGCCAGCGCGTGCAGCTTCTGCCCTTCTATCTGGTCCTGCTCTCGGTCCCGCCCAAGCGAAAGCGCCGCCGTGCGTCCCGGTTCCGCCGTCCGTAAGGCCGCCAAGGCCGCCGTGCTGCCGGCCGGGCGCCGTGTCGCGGCGCCGCACGGGCGACCTGGTGATCCTGCTCTATCACCGCGTCGGCGCGGGCGAGGGAGAGATCACGCTTTCGCCGCAGGCCTTCGCCCGCCAGCTCGCCCACCTCGCCGAGCACGAGCGCGTCCTCTCGCTGGATGTCGCACTGCGCGGCGACCCCGGCGGAGGGGTGGTGGTCAGCTTCGACGACGGCTACCGCGACTTCGCCGAGCAGGTGGTGCCGCTGCTCGACCGCTACCGGATCCCGGCCGTCCTCTATCTGACCACCGGGCTGGTGGCGGGCGAGGAGGGGCACGGCGGCAGCGAGGCGCTCACCTGGCCGCAGCTGCGCGAGGCGGTCGCCAGCGGGCTGGTCACGGTCGGGGCCCACACCCACGCTCACGCCGACCTCTCACGAGCCTCCGAGCACGACGCGGAGCGGGAGCTGCGGCGTTCCAAGGAGCTGATCGAGGACCGCCTCGGGGTTCCCTGCCGTCACTTCGCCTACCCCTGGGCGGATCGGCTCCGCCCAGGCCGACTCGGTGGTCCGCCGCCTCTTCGACTCGGCGGCGTGGGACGCCTGGAGGACCAACCGCCGGGACCGCATCGACCGCTACCGGCTCGGGCCGCACCCCGGTGCTTCGCAGTGACGGCGAGCTTTTCTTCCGCGCCAAGCTGAACGGGCTACTCGACGCCGAGGGCCTCGTCTATCGCGCCTTCGGGCATTAGCTCTTGGACCGGCCGATCCGTATCGCTCACGTCGCAACCGTCGACCTGACCGTGCGCTACCTGCTGCTGGGACAGCTACGGGCGCTGCGCGCAGCGGGTTTCGAGGTGGCGGCGGTCAGCGCCCCCGGGCCATGGACCGCCGGGCTGGAGGCCGAGGGCATCCGGCACCTCGCCTGGCACAACGCGACCAGGGCGTGGAGCCCGCGCGCCGATGCACGGGCATTCGTCGAGCTGCTGCGGATGCTGAGGCGCGAGCGCTTCGATCTGCTGCACACCCACAACCCCAAGCCCGGGATCCTGGGGCGGCCCGCGGCCCGGCTCGCCGGGGTGCCGTGCGTCGTGAACACGGTCCACGGCCTCTACGCCACCAGCGACGACCCGGCCCGGCGCAAGCTGCCCGTGCTGGCGCTGGAGAAGCTCTCCAGCCGTCATTCCGACCTCGAGCTCTACCAGAGCGGCGAGGACCTGGCCTGGGCGCGCCGGATCGGCGTGGTGCCACCGTCGCGCAGCCGGCGGCTCGGAAACGGCGTTGACCTGGCGCACTTCGACCCCGCTCGGGTAACGGAGCGACGGCGCGCTCGACTGCGCCGCGAGCTGGGCATCCCCGAGGGGGCGCTGGTCGTCGGGGCGGTCGGGCGCCTGGTCGCCGAGAAGGGCTACCGCGAGCTGTTCTCCGCGGCGGACGAGATCCGCTCAACCCGCGGCGACGTCCGCTTCCTGGTTGCCGGAGAGATCGACCGCGACAAAGCGGATGCGATCGGCGAGGCCGAGGTCGAAGCCGCCCGCGAGAACGTGATCTTCGCCGGCTGGCGTCAGGACGTGCGGGACCTGCTGGCGCTGGTGGACGTCTTCGTGCTGGCCTCCTGGCGCGAGGGCATGCCCCGCTCCGCGATCGAGGCGGCCGCGATGGGCAGGGCGCTGGTGCTCACGGACATCCGCGGCTGCCGGGAGGTCGCTCGCGACGGCATCGAAGCCTTGCTGGTCCCGCCCCGGCAGCCGACGCGGCTGGCCGGCGCGATCACCGCGCTGCTCGACGACCGGGCGCTTCGTCAGCAGCTCGGCGACGCTGCCCGCAGCCGGGCGAGGGAGCTGTTCGACGAGCGCCGGGTGACGCGGCTTCTATTGGCCGAGTACCAGGGGCTGCTCGAGCGCAAGGGGCTCCTGGGCGAGGTCCAGGCCCCATTGCGCGTCCGGCGCGCGCGCGCCGAGGACGCCGCGACCCTCGCCGGCATCCATCGCGAGGCCCTGCCGGAGGCGTTTCTGCCCAGCCTCGGGGATCGCTTCTTGACCCGGCTTTACCGGGCGCTCGCCGACGATCGCGGCGCCGTGGCGCTGGTCGCCGAGGAGGACGGCACCGTGCTCGGGTTCGCGGCCGGCGTCGTCAACGGGCGCACCTTCCTGCTGCGATTCGGTGCCCGCCACGGGATTCCCGTCCTGGCCGGGGCGTTGCCGCGACTGCTGCGCGCCGGGTCGTTGCGCCGGGCCGGCGAGTCCGCCCGACACGCCGCGGCCGCCCCCTCCGGGCGGCCGGACTCCGAGCTGCTGGCGATTGCCGTCACCGCGAAGGCGCGGGGGCGAGGAATCGGCAGGATGCTGGCCGCGGGTGTGCTCTCCGGGCTCGGCGAGCTGGGGGCGGGGCAGATCAAGGTCGTGGTGGCAGCCGACAACGCCCCGGGCAACGGCCTTTACGCCGACATGGGCTTTCGCCGTCGCGGCCGGCTCACCCTGCACGAGGGGATCCAGAGCAATGTCTGGGTGGCTCGATGTCCTTCCTGATCGCGCTTGCCCTCACCCTGCTGCTGACGCCCGTCGCCCGCCGGGTCGGGATCGCGGCCGGCCTGGTGGACCGTCCGGGCGACCCGTTGAAGATCCACGCTGAACCGGTGCCGGTGCTCGGCGGGGTCGCCGTAATGGGCGCCGCTTTCGCTGCGCTCGCACTCGCCGGGCACTGGCCGGCGACCGCGGTCGCGGTCGCCGCGGCCCTGCTGGTGGCGGGCGGCCTGCTCGACGACGCCCGGACACTCCCGCCCCCGGCACAGCTTCTCTTGCAGGTCGCCGCCGCGGCGATCCTTCTGAGCGCCTTCGAGGTCGGCGCGGCAGGTGCGCTGGGGCTGTTCGTCCTGGTGTTCGCCTGCACCAACGCCGTCAACCTGATCGACGGCCAGGACGGGCTGGCGGGCGGGGTCGGCGCGATCGGGGCGCTGGGACTGGCCGCCTTGGTGGCCGACGCCTCATCGCCGGATGCGGCGCTCGGCCTTGCCCTGGCCGGCGCCTTGGCCGGCTTTCTGGCCTGGAACCTGCCGCCGGCGCGAATCTTCCTGGGCAACGGCGGGGCCTACGCCGTCGGCGCGATACTCGCCGTGCTCGCGGCCATGGTGGTCGATGCCGACGGCCCGCGCGGGATCGTCCCGGCGCTGCTCTGCCTAGGCGTCTTCCTGTTCGACCTCGGCTTCACCGTGGCGCGAAGAATCGGAAGCGGCGCCCTGGCCTCCGGCGATCGCCTCCACTCCTACGACCTGCTCTCGGTCGAGCTCGGAAGCCGCAGCAAGGCCACGCTGGCCTTCTGCGGCGCGGAGGCCCTCGCCGTCGGCCTTGCCCTGATCGCCGACGCGATGCCGCCCGCCGCGGCGCCGGTGGCCGCCGTCGCCGCCGCGTCGGCAGCCGCACTTTGGGGCCGCCGTCTGTGGTCGCGCAGCGGCAATGCCCGCCCCGCCGATCCAAGGCCTGCCGCAAAGCGCAGCCCAGCGGCCGATCTCAGGCCACCGGCCGAGCGCAAGATCACAGAGCGCCTACTCCCGTAGCCCCACGGCTTCGAGGGCTTTCTCAGGGTCGAGATACTCGCGGACCCGAATCACCTTGCCACTCTTGAACTCCACGATCCAAGCGATTGCCGATTCGGTTATTGCGCCGCTCTCACTGCCGCGTCCCCGGAGGTGACCGATGGCGACGACTCGCTCGCCAAGGTCCCGGATGTCTGTTTGCTCTGCCTGGATCTCAGAGAAGGCTTCTTCAAGTTCTCGGATTCCCTTGCGGATGCCTTGGTGCCCCCGGTACACGGTGGCTGCCCCGCCGAACTGAATCTGCAACCAGGGGTACCACTCGATCTCCGGGTGGAGGTCCTCGAGCATCGCTCCGACGTCGCGGCGGTTGTAGGCGTCCGACACGCGCCGAACGATCTCGACGTTTTCCTGCGACATCGACTGTCGGCTACGCCGAACGGGCTATGACCAGAACTCGTCCCAGGCGTAGAGATTCTCAAAGTGCTCCCGACCGTCAGTCACACGGCCGTCCTTGAGCTCGAAGACGATGCAGTCGGCAACATCCAGGCGCTTGCCGCCTCGGTCAGCGGTGCTGCGCTGAATGCCAACGACGCGCGAGTCTCCATCTGCCGCCAGGTGCTGCAACTCAGCCCGGAACGTCCCGCCGGTCTCCTGCGCCAGCTTGCCGAAATACTTCAACGTAGCGTCGCGGCCCTCGTAGTCGTCGGCCATCGAGCTCCGGCCCGGCAAGTGCCACACAACGCTCTCATCGAAGGTCTCGGCGACGGTGTCCAGGTCGCCCGTGTTGAAGGCTTCGTAAGCGCGTCGCATGATGGCGACGTTTTCATCTGCGGTCATCGGGATGACTCCTCGCTGCCAAGCGCGTCCAAACCCTCGGCGGTTGAATTGGTACGCCCACCGCACGACCGCAAGACCACACTACACCCGCGAAAGCGCGCCCGTCAGGATCGAACCTGAGACCTTCGGTTCCGTGGACCTGGCTTGAAGTTCGTCTGGGTTCGTCTGTTCGACATCGCCTACTCCCGCAGCCCGGCGGCTTCGAGGGCTTCGGCGCGGTCGTTGTACTCCATCATCCGCAGCATCCTGTCGCCACGCACAGTGCTGACGTGGAACATCCGTTCTGTCACCTCGAGGGCGGACTCCCGGCCACGAGCACGCACGCTGATGGCGGAAAAGACCGCCCCGCCCGCATCGATGACCTCCTCCACTTCGGCATGGAACGTCTCCCAGGGTTCGAACCACCGCTCGTTCCACCGAATCAGCGCATCGTGTCCGCGAATCGGCTCGTACTCCTCTACCGGGTGGTACTCGCAGTCGGGGTCCCACACCTTTCGGACATACGAAGCGAAGTCGTTGCTCACACCGGCCTGGTTGAACGCGACGTAGGCCTCTCGCACCACCCTCACGTTCTCCTGCGACATCGCCTACTCCCGTAGCCCGGCGGCTTCGAGAGCCTCCTCTTTGGTTCGACACTCGCGCACTTCGGCGATCTTGCCGTTGCGGCACTTGTTCACGTAGATCTCATCGACCGTAACTTCGGCGTCACTGTCGCGAATGCGACCAAGCATGCGTGCAGGCATCAGAACGTACTCACCAGCGTCGATGAATTCCCTGGCCTCCATCCGGAAATCGGAAAGGACATCCATCCACCGTGCGGCCATCGCTCGAACTGCGTCGCGGCCACGAAAGGGGCCTGGGTCTGGCTCGTCGTGAAACGCGTACCAGACGATGTCGGGGTCGAAGTGTGCGAGCCAGGCATCCACGTCACGGCGATTGAAGGCGACGGCCGCACCCCGGACGATCTCGACGTTCTCCTGCGACATCGCCGCCCAGTATCCCCTTAGATCTCGAGTCGCGTCTCTTCTAGGTCGAGTTCGCGCTCGACCCGGCGCATGACCTCTCCCGAGATCAGGCCCTCGTTTCGCATGCGTACGATCGCCGCCCGCTGGGCTTCGATCACGTCATGCATCAGACGCTGGTAGGCGAGCGAGCGGTCGACGATTGCGTCGTCGTCTTCGAGGTCGCCACGCAGGGTCGCGAACCGGCGGCGACGGAAGCCGTAGAGCCTCCGCAGTCGCTCGACGCTGTCCTCGCGCGTCCACTCCTCCTCGGCAAGCCAGTCAAGCGCCTCGAGAGCGGCCTCGGCGGCGGCGATCCGCGCGGCGTGCTCCTCGGCTTCCTCCTCCGCGCCATCGTCAACCACTCCCAGTCGGCGGATCAGCACCGGCAGCGTCAGCCCTTGGACGACGACCGTGAACAGGACGACGCAGTAGGCGAGGAAGATCACTAGGTCGCGCTCTGGAAAGGGTGCGCCGGCGTCGGTTTCCAGCGGCAACGCGAGCGCTGCCGCGAGAGAAACGGCGCCGCGCATCCCCGCCCAACCGGTCACCACTCGCTCGGCTGCTCCGCTGCGGCGCGCGACCTGGCTTGGACGACGGTCGAGCGCACGGATCATGTACGGGACCGTGAATAGCCATAAGAACCGCGTTCCGACGACAACGCCGATCGTCGCGAGGGCGTAGCCGGCGAGGGTGATCTCATCTATCCCGGCGACCGCGTCGAGGATGCTCGGGAGCTGAAGCCCGATGAGCACGAACAGCACCGCGTTGAGCAGGAAGACGATGAACTCCCAGACCGCCCTGCCCTGCATCCGCATCTGCGCTGTCGAGACCTGGGGTGCCATCCAACCGAGGTAAAGCCCGGCTGTGACCGCGGCCAGCACGCCCGAGACCCCGAGCGCCTCTGCCGGCAGGTAGGCGGCGAAGCCAGTGGCCAGCGAGATCGCGATCTCGACCGGCACGTCGTCGAGCCGTCGCCGCAGCTCGGCGATCGCGGCGCCGACCACTAGCCCCACGGCGATCCCGCCAAGCACGGCGACAACGAAGTCGACGCTGGCGTCAAGGAGCGAGAAGCTGCCGCCGATCGCAGCCACGACCGCAACCCGATATGCGATCAGGGCCGAGGCGTCGTTGACCAGGCTCTCGCCCTCGATCAGATTGACCAGCCGGCGGGGAGCGCCGAGTTGGCGGGCGATCGCCGTCGCCGCGATCGGGTCAGTCGGCGAGACGATGGCGCCGAGCGCGAACGCGACCGCCCAGGGCAGGTCGATCAGCTCATGGCCGACGACAGCAACCGCACAGGTCGTGACCAGCACCAGTCCGATCGATGTGAGCGACAGCGCGCGCGCATCGGCCCGCAGCGCCCGCAAATCCGCGAAGAACGCTGCCACGTAAAGCAGCGGCGGCAGGAAGATCACCAGCACCAGGTCGGGGTCGAGCTCGACGTCGGGGACGCCGGGCAGATAGCCCAGCGGGATCGCCCCGAGCACGAACACGATCGGATACGGGACGTCGAGCAGGCGCGCGATCACGCCCAGCATCGGGATCGCGACGCACAGGCCAAGGATCAGGAGCTCGGTCTCGTGCACGGTCAGCTCCCGGGATTAAGGCGCTCGGTGCGGATCCACGTCAGCGTAGTGCGAGGCCGGTTGGCCGCTGGGAACACACCTGACCGGCGACGCTTTACTTCGAAAGCGCGCCCGACAGGATTCGAACCTGTGACCTTCGGTTCCGTAGACCTCGGCTGAGTATGGGCTGACCGCTCTACGTAGCGATTCCTATCGAAAAGCCCGCAAACGCGGAGTTTTTCCCGTTACGGGAGGTTCCCTACGCCACCGCGTCGAGCGAGTTCTCGAGGACGCCTTCGCTACGAGCGAATCTCGCTACGCGGGGCAACCACGCGCGCGCAAGAGGTCTCCAACGAAAGCTACTGTCGTCGTGAGTCCCGACCGGGGCCGCCATTCAGCCTGTCTCTGGCCCGCCCTCCGACCAACCGGTCCCTGCCGCGCCCGCCGAACAGCCGGTCCCTGGCGCCCCCGCCGAACAGCTTGTCGCGGCCGGCATTGCCGCGCAGCACGTCGGCGCGGCCGCCCCCGCGCAGCGTGTCCTTGCCGCCGTTGCCGCGCAACGCGTCCTTACCCGCGCCGCCGAACAGCCGGTCCCTGGCCCGCCCGCCGAACAGCCTGTCGCGGCCGGCATTGCCGCGGAGTAGGTCGGCGCCGCCGCCGCCGCGCAGTGTGTCCTTGCGGCCGTTGCCGCGCAGGGCGTCCTTACCCGCGCCGCCGACGAGCCTGTCCCTGCCCGCTCCGCCACAGACCAGGTCGTTGCCGCCCAACCCCCTGATCACGTCGTCGCCGGCAAGGCCGACGATCACGTCGCGCCCGCGCGTTCCCCTGAGCCTGTCGACAGCGGCAGTGCCAACAACCGTCGCCGTCTTACCGACACAGCGCAGCGAAGGTGTCTCACGCGCTGTGCGCGCGCAGGCGCGCAGGTCGAGCTGCTTGGTCTCGCCACGGTCGATCTGGACCTGCTGGGTGTCGAGCACTCGCCCGCCGACCTCGCAGGTGAGCGTGTACCTCTCCACTTGGGCTGGCTTGAGCGGCAGCGGCGCCGAGTAGGTGATCTCGACCTCGTACGGCTCGCCCGCAGCGAAGTTGTTCACCCGCAGCACGTACTTCTTGCCCGCAGGCAGCCGCGGTTGCCCGGAGGCCGAGACTTCCTCGATGTTGCTCGGCCCAGTCTGGCTCGTGCTCACCACCGGCTCGTCGTCCTGGGACTTGCCGTCGCCGTTGGTGTCCTCGTAGAGCCTGATGTCCCAGTCGCTCGCCAGGCTGGGCCACGAGACGCGAACGTCCATGGTGGCGTTGTCGCCGTCGCTCGGGATCGTGATCGGGTGGTCGTTGTAGTGCGCCGGGTCGTTGGAGTTGGCCCCATCGACGGGGTCCCCGGCGGGCGCCGCGCCGTCGCTGCCCGGGTCGTCGTCGTTACCTGCCGGACTGCCGGAACGCGTCTCCGGCGGGCTCGGCTCGCCCGCGTCGGGCACGCCGGTCTCCTTGGCCACGATCGGGCGCGTCGAGGGATTGACATGCCAGCGGACGCGGCCGTCCGGCCCGATGTCGTAGACGGTCTCCAGCTTGTCGTCGAACAGGATCGGCTGCTCGTCGGGCGGCTGGGGGAACGTCTCGGTCCTGAACGTCTTGGTCAGGCGCAGCCTGGCCCCTGCGGGACCGCGACCCTCGAGCACGCTGTGCCGCTCCTCGTTGAGCGTGCTCTCGGCGGCTATGTAGTACGCCTCGCGGTTCCCCTGGCCGTCGAAGCCGGCGTCCGGGCCGGGATCGTCCTCGTGGTCGGCCTGCGGGTTCTCACCCGTCCACTCCTTGACCATCGTCTCGTGGAGCGGATGAAATGCCGGGTCGTCGCAGTCGCCAGTGTCGTAGTTGGGCGCGCCGCAGTAGATCTCGAAAGTGAACCCGAAGCCGCCGACGCTGTTGTAGCTCCAGTCCTCGGTCGTCCCGGTCGTGTCGTACAGCTCGAAGCTCTTCTGGCTGAAGTAGCCATTGTGCTTGGCCATCGCGTCGCCCAGCGCCTTGTAGCCGCGCTTCTCGTCGACCGGATCGCCCAGCGCCGCCAGGCCTGGCGCGCGCAGCACCAGGCCGGCGGTCGTGTGGTTGGTGATCAGCGTGACCACCTGGTTACGGGAGACGAGCGACTGGATGTTGCGGGTCTCCGGCTCGGAGAACGGGGCAGGCCCGCGATAGGTCTGGACCGCTGGGTTGCTCGGGTCGGCACCCGGGCCGCCCCAGAGGCCGCCGTAGTTGCGGTTCGGGTCCACGCCGTTTTCGGCCAGTCCCGCGGACGTCGTGCAGTTGCCGGCTTCGGAATCGTCCGGAAGGCGACAGTTCTTGCGCCGGTACTCGCCCCCGGTCGCTGCTCCGCCCACCAGGTAGGCCGTGTCGTCGACGGACTCGTCGCGGCCCTCGTCGGGCGCGCCGGCGGAGCCGCGCGAGGCCTCGAAGCCGTCCGGGTTGACGATCGGCACGATGATGTTGCGGCTGTTGCGCACGATCTTGGTGGCGCGCGGGTCATCGGCCTTGAAGCCGGTGATCAGCTCGTAGGCCCACTCCATCGCGTGCTCGCCCGAGGGCCACTCGCGCGCATGGTGGACGCCCATGTTCAGGAACGCCGGCTTACCGTCGTTTGCGTTGACGTTGGTCGTGATCTCGATGCCCATCACTTCCTTGCCGAGCCACGTCTTATGCGGCAGCGTGAACAGGCGAACGAGGCCCGGGTTCGCGTCGGCCAGTTCCTTCAGTTCGCTGTTGTAGTCGGCCAGCGTGCGGTACGTGGTGCGGCCGCTGGGGAGACCGGACGCGGCCTGGGCCGCACGGCTCTCGGCGATCCGCTGCCGGTGGCTCTGCGCGACCAGGTCCTCGACCAGCACCCGCCAGTGCAGGCCGGCCTTGAGGAGCGCGGCCTCGTCGTCGGGCCCGTGCAGCACGACGCCCAGGCTCTCCGAGCCACCGTGCTCGGTCATGTCGAGCCCGAGCGCCAACAGCTGGTCCTTGTGCGCGGGCGTGGGCGTGAGCACGCTCACGAGCTTCGGCGCGTTGCGCTTCGCCAGCTTCAGCGCGCCGTCGCCCAGCCCGGCGTGCTCGAGCGTGGCGGGGACGGACGCCGCGCCACCCGAGCGGCGGCAGGCCTGCACGCGGAGCGTCCCGGCTGCGGAGGCGTAACCGACCGCGACCTCTTGGGCGTCGGGAGACGCGTCGGCCGCGATCGCGCGACCGGCCACGTCGAACACAGCGACGTCCCAGTCGCCTCTATGACCCGCGAGCTCGACCGTCACCTGGCCCGGGCCGGCGACGTCCACGCTGCGGCTGGCTACGCCCGCACGGCCAGGACGGTACGCGAGATGGCAGCCGGCCTCGTAGGTGCCGGGCGCGGCGTTGAGGGTGCCGTCGAGCACCGTGGTGGGCCCGTGCAGGAGCTCGGTTCCCCGTGCCATTCCACTGCCGGCAACGCCGGCGGCGAACACGACGGAGAAGAGGAGTGAGAGGCGATGGATGCGTGACACGGCGACTCCCTTTCGCTGATGCGCGCACCTCCCGGGAACGACCGCCTCCCGCGGACCTCGCGGTTCAGGTGGCCGACGGTGCACGACTCGTACCCTTACGGCCCGCACCATAGTCGCCAGCACGACGCCGTGAGCCGGGTTGAATCGCCGCAGTAACGCGGTTCCGTCAAACCGGGGGATCTGCAGGTCTGAAGTACCTGAGGGCTGTTGGCGGGAAGGATGTCCAGATGGCTCCCACAGGCGGTGTGTTGCCCCATTAGTTGCCCCACCGCCCTTTCAGCCCCTCGGAGCGAAGCCCTAGAACGACGAAACCCGCTCTGGAAGCGGGTTTCTAAAAGCGCGCCCGACAGGATTCGAACCTGTGACCTTCGGTTCCGTAGAGCTCGCTTGGCGTTCGGCTGAGTTCGTCTGCGTACGGCGAAGCTGCTCTAGCAGGCCGATTCAGGGCGGTCCTCCGACTGGCGAGTTCGTCTGGGATCCGTGGCGTGCGTTGCCCCAATGTTGCCCCGCGACCGTGCGATGAGCACGAGATGGCCGACCCGCGGTTGGCGCGTGCGCCCAAGCGGGTGTAGGGTCGCAAGCGGTGCTTTGACTCGCACCGCACCACTCCCAACCCAAGCCATGAAGCAGCACCCCCTGGTCTCGGATTGTCGTCGTTTTGCGCGCTCGACGAGGCATGGGGATCGTGCGAGGTGTGTAACCCCGACGGCGAAAACTTCACGCTCTGACGGAGGAACAATGCCGCTGACCAAGCCAACTACCGCCTTCGCGATCTTGTTGCTCATCGCCGTGCCGCTCGGGGCATGTGACGGCGACGACGAGAGCGAGGAGACGGCCGCCCCAAAACCCGCCCCGACCGTGCTCACGGTCAAAGCGCTGAGGTCGGGCCCCGACGGGGTGTACCGATTCGACGTCAAGGAGCTCGAGGCAAAGGCCGGGCCGATCACGTTCGAGTTCCATAACGGCGATACGACGGCGGTTCACAACCTACGCATCCAGACGGGTTCCAAGTGCTGCTTTGGCCCGCAGAACAAAGACGTCGGCGGGACGGACACGATCGACTCAGGCACCGACCAACAGGTGACTCTGACGCTCGAGCCCGGCCCCTATGTGTTCCTGTGCTCCCTCGGTGGCCATTGGAATAGCGACATCGGCAAGATGCGCGGAACACTCGTCGTCAACTGACCGTCTCTCGACGAGCGGGCTTCCGTGAGCGCGCCCGACAGGATTCGAACCTGTGACCTTCGGTTCCGTAGACCTCGGACGCTGTTCGTTGGGGTGCGTTGGCATCCACCGGTCACGGTGTTCACGGCGGATCGGACTCAGTGAGCAATGTTCGCGTTCGTCCGAGATCGGTCGGATGCGTTGCCCCGATGTTGCCCCACTTGAAGTCCTGGCGGGAGGGCGGTTTTACTCCCCAGCCCCAGCGGCTTCGAGGGCTTCGGCAGGCGTCGGGAAGTAGCGCACGCGCATGAACCGTTGTGGGCCGGTGCCGTCGTGGAAGTCGAGCAGCCAAGCCAGCTCTCGCGCGACCTCGAGTCCACTCCTCTCACCCTTGGCTCGCAGCCGCCCGACCATCAGGACGCTGTCGCCAAGGTCGCGGTAATCGTCCACCTCGACCTTGAACCACTCCCATGCGTCGGCGAGGTCGCGGAGAAACTGCCTGATCCCATCGTGGCCGCGATATGTCCCGACTCCGCCGGAGAGGCTGGCGAGGTAGGACACGTACTCGACGCTCGGATCGGCAATCTCCAGCAACGCGGCGAGATCCTCTCGGTTGAGCGCAGCGACCCATCCCTGTACAGCCTCGACGTTCTCCCGCGACATCGCCTACTCCCGCCGCCCCACGGCCTTGAGGGCGTCTACAGGGTCGCGAAACGCCCGCCACCGAAGGATGCGCCCGTCACGGAACTCGACGACCCAGCCCGCAGGCATCTTGTTCTCGACGCCGCTGGTCTTGCTGCGGTAGCGGAGGGAGCCGACGAGGACCGCTACGTCACGGACGGCGAGCGTGTCGTCAACGTCAGCGCGTGCCTCGTCCCACGCGTCACTGAGATCGCTCACCCACTGCCGGGCACCGTCGTGGCCGTGGTAGACGCCCCCCTCCTCGGCCAACTCCGCAAAGAACGAGTGCCACTCGACCTCGGGGTGGCTCAGCTCGATCAGGCCGGACGCGTCCCGTCGGGTCAGCGCATCCATGGCCTGTCGAGCCAGGTCCAAATTCTCCAGCGACATCGTCCGCGCAGTATCTCTGAACAGGAAGCGCGCCCGACAGGATTCGAACCTGTGACCTTCGGTTCCGTAGACCGACGCTCTATCCAGCTGAGCTACGGGCGCGTGAAGCGCCAAGCGTAGCGAGGGCGCTTAGACCTGTTTGGAGTCGGACGCGTCAGGCATCTCGACCCCGGCTTCGGCCGAGCCGATCTGCGCGAAGAGGGGCGCGTGGTCCGAGGGCTTCTTGCCCTTTCGGTAGTCGCGCGCGATGCCGGACCGCTCGACCTGATCCGCGAGCTCGGGCGTCGCCAGCAGGTAATCGATTCGCAAGCCGAGGCCCTTGTGGAAGTTCCCGGCGCGGTAGTCCCACCAGGTGTAGGCGGTCGCGTCGGGATGCAGGCGGCGGAAGATGTCGGCGAGGCCGGCGTCGAGAATCGCCTCGAAGCGCGCGCGCTCGTCGTCCGTCACGTGCGTGTCGCCCACGAACGCCGCCGGGTCGTACACGTCGAGGTCGGTCCGGCAGACGTTGAAGTCGCCGCCGATCAGCACTGGGCGCTCGTCGGCGACCAGCTCGGGCACGCGCTCGGCGATCGCCTCGAGGAAGCGCAGCTTGTCGGCGAAGGCGGGGGCATCGATCGCCTGGCCGTTCGGGACATACACGCTCACCGCGCGCACGCCGTCGACATCAGCCTCGATCCAGCGGGCCTCGTCGCGAGCCGGCTCGCCCTCTAGCCCCGCGCACTCGTTCTCGATCGTCGTGTCCGTCGGCGCAAGCAGCGCGACGCCGGCCCAGCGACCGGCGCTGTGGTGGACCGCCTGGTAGCCGGCCGCCTCGAGCTCCATGTGGGGGAACGCATCCGGCTCGCTCTTCGTCTCCTGGAGGAAGACGAGGTCGGGCCGGTACTGCTCCAGCAGCTCGAGGACGCGCGGCATGCGCATCTTGAGCGAGTTGACGTTCCAGGTGGCTACGCGCAGAGCGCGCCCAACCTAGCGCGGGTTAGCTCCCGGGCTCCCCTGCCGTGTTGAAGAACGTCAGCGCGATCGCGACCTCGTTGCCGGGCGGGCCGAGGAAGTCCTGCACCTCGAGCCGATAGCGACCCGGCAGGAGCCTGCTCCCCGACCCGGCCGTTGAGATCTCCTCTCCGGTGGTGTCGCCGTCGTTCGTCCCGCTGGCGACATCGACCCAGGTCCCGTCCGACTCCTGCCGGGCGAGGTAGATGTCGAGGTCTGCCGGCTCGGCAGGAATCGCGGTGCCGTCGAGCCAGGCGTTGTCGTGCTCAGCCGTGACGTCGAACTCGAAATAGTGCGTACTGACACCGTCGACCGGCACGGGGCCTGTGGGCACGACCGTGGTGATCGTCCCCTCGACCGGCGGCTGCGCGGGCCCGGTCTGCGCCGGATCCTGGAGCGGCACGTCGTCGGGGACGAGCGTCGGCGCGCCTACGACGGGGATGGTCACGTTCGTGCCCTCCGGGCCGGTGAACACCGACACGTTCGGATCGACCGTGAAGAACGGCGCCTTGTCGGGATCCGACGTCGTCACCTGGAGCACGAGCCGATGTCCGGCGCGCAGGTGGTGCGCCATGGCGAAGCCCGGCGGCTTCAGCGTGTAGCGCTCACCCGGCACGACCGGCGTCTCGGTCGCGATCCCGTTGCGCAGCTCGGGGTTGATCGTGAACTGGCTGATCCGGCGCCGCTTGCCGTCGGCGTCCTCGTCGAGCAGGTTCGCGATCAGGTGCACGCGCGGCACGGTGACGGACGCGACCAGCTCCATCGTGGGAACGCCGGCCATTACGACGTCCTGCTCGAACGGCTCGGTGGCGAAGCTGACGCCGGTCTTCCACGTCGGGTCTGCCTGGATGAATTCCGAGAAGCCCTCGGGCGTGCCGACGAACGATTGCGACCCTTCCTCGGCCGGGGCGGTGCTTCCCATCCCGCCGTCCGCAGTCGGGAAGAAGCTCAGCTCGCCGTCGGCGACGGGCCAGCGAGGCGCCGTGAGGACCTCGGTCCGCGCTCCGGTGCGGACAGCGCTGAATGACTGGTCGTCCGCCAGGAAGAGCTCCATCGGCGGCCCCGTGTTGACGTCGCGTTTCGCGAGGTGCTTGTCGAACCACGCGTGCAGCGCGTTGGTCCACTGGATCCCGCGATGGGTCGGGCAGCACGGCGAGCCGTGGTCCCACTGGCCCAGCCACAGCTTGTCCTTGGGGTTGCGCCGCTCGAAGAACCATTCCAGCGCGCCCACACGAGCGGCGTTGTCGTTGATGCCGTGCACCCCGAAGATCGGGATGTTGGCCTGCGTCGCGCCGCGGTTCCAGTCGCGCTCGAGATGCCAGTCGGCGTAGCGGCCGGAGAACTGGTCCTCGCCGGCCGTGAGCGCCGAGTCCGGAGCGCCGCAGCCCGTCTCCTCCATGTTGTTGCCGAAGTCGTCGCCGGTGTCGGCGTTCTGAACCGGATCGCGGCCGACCGGCGGCAGGCTTGCGCGGCGACCGTCAGGTAGTTGTACGACCACTGGACGCCGGTCCACTGGAGCATGTACGGGACACCCGCCTGGAACTGGTGGTGGTACATCGAGGCCAGGCCCGCGCTCGGAACGATCGTCTTGAGCCCGGTCGGGTTCTGCGCGGCGGCGACTGAGGGCGTCGAGCCGACATACGAGTGCCCGGTCATCCCGACGCGGCCATTCGACCAACGCTGGCTCGCGGCCCATTCGACGACCTGCTCGAGGTCGCGCGCGTCCTTGTCGCCCAGGTGGTTGAGGCAGCCCTGGCTGCGGCCGGTGCCGCGCAGGTCCATCATCACGACCGCGTAGCCGCGCGGCGCGAAGTAGCCGGTCAGCCCGACCGGGTCGCCGTCGGAGTTCTTCGGACCCGGGAGGATCCGCGTGCCGTCACGGTCCGCGATCGTGCCGTGGTAAGGGCTCGCCTCGAGGATCACGGGCGAGCGGCGCTTCGCCTTCGGCCTCACGACCTCGATGTAGAGCAGCTCGCCGTCGTAGGTGGGCAGCTGGATCACCTCGCGCTCCGTCTCGAAGCGCGGCTGGGTGAGCTTGCCCTGCTGGGCCGAGTAGTCGAACGCCTCCTCGGCCGCGTCGGCGTGGGCGGGGAGGAGCGCCAGCGTGAGCAGCGCGACGAGCGGGATGAAGAGGCGGCGAATGGTCTGCATGTAGGACCAAACGAAGCTCTTGGCGCTTTCTTGCGGTTTTTCAGCCGGGCGGCGCGAGCACCTCTCGCACGCCTCGCAGCGGCACCCTCACGCGCGCACGCGCGCGCGAGGAGTCGAGGCGGCAGTCGAGCGGCCGCGGGCTGGGGTGCTCCGCCGCCAGGGCGCTTTCGAGCGCATCGGGATCGCCCCCGCGGGCGCTCACGGCGAGGCGGGCGAACTCGTGCCGGTCCATGGCGTCCGCGCCGGCCATGTGCAGGATCCCGGCTGCGTCGGACTCCGCCAGCTCGAGCAGCGCCTGAGCGAGGTCGCCCACCTGCACCGGGTTGCGCAGCTCGTCGGTGAAGAACTTCATATCGGCTCTTCCTGCCGCGGCGTCCAGGGCGATCTGCTCGTGCCGGCTCGGCTCGTCGCCGCCGTAGATCAGCGACGTGCGGACGATCAGCGCGTCCGCGAGGATCTCCTGGACCGCCTGCTCGCCAGCGAGCTTCTGGCGCCCGTATTCGGTAATCGGGCGCGGTTCGTCGTCCTCGGTGTAAGGGCGGCCGAGCTCTCCATCGAAGACGAGGTCGGTCGAGACGTGCACGAGGCGCGCTTTCGCGGCGGCCGCCGCCCGCGCGACGTTGCGCGAGCCGTCGACGTTCACCGCCTCGGACCCGTCGCCGGCCTCTCGGTAGACCGTGTGGATCACGGCCTCCGGGCGCAGCTCACTGACAAGGCGCCCGACCGCGTCCGAGTCGCGGACGTCCAGCCGCACGGCCCCGGGGCGCTCGGCAGTGAGGTATGTGCCGGTCGCCTCCGGAGCCCGCCGGGCGAGCTCGCTGCCCAGATAGCCCGAGGAACCGGTGATGAGAAGTCCAGCCACCTGATCTAATCGTCACATGGGGGAGCAGGTGGCGATGCTGCGCGCGCTCGACGAGGCGCCGATCAACCGGCGCTACGTGATCCTGATGCTCGCCTGCATGGTCGGCGCGGTGCTCGACCTGTTCGACTTCTTCCTGATCGCGTTCGTCGTCCCGATCCTGAACGACGAGTGGTCGCTCACCTTCGGCGAGGCCACCGCGATGCTGCTGAGCGCCGGGTTCGGGGCGATTCTCGGCAGCATCATCTGGGGTCGCCTCGGCGAGAGCCACGGCCGCCGCCGCCCGCTGATCGCCGGGCTCTTGATCTTCTCGCTGGGCACCGGCGCGATGGCGCTCGCCCCCGACGAGGGCTGGTGGTTCATCACGATCTTCCGCTTCATCGTGGGCATGGGAGTGGCCGGCGTCGCGGTGATCGCCGTGCCGATGGTGCTCGAGTTCACCCCCACCCGCCTGCGCACGCGGATCGTCGGCTTCGTGACCACCGCGATGGTGCCGATCGGCATCCTGATGGCCGCCGGCTCGGCAGCCGCGCTCGATCCGAACTGGCGCGCGCTGTTCCTGCTCGGCCTGCTGCCGCTGATCTCCGTCGTGTTCACGGTCGTCTACGTGCGCGAGTCTCCGCGCTGGTTGCTCGAGCAGGGGCGCAACGAAGAGGCCCGCAGCGTGATCGCGTGGCTCACGATGCGCGACGAGAGCGAGCTGGCGCTCGACGCCGAGATCGAGCCGGAGCGGAAGGCCGGCTACCGCGAGCTGTTGCGCTATCGCCAGAGCGCTCTGATCACGGTGCTCGCGTGGATCGGGGCGTCGGCGGCGGTGGCGGGCGTGTTCCTGTGGGGGCCTACGTTCCTCGAGGAGATCCTCGAGGTCGACTCCGACGAGGCCGCCGGGCTGTTCGTGATCGTGATCATGGGTGCGTTCGCGGGACGGCTGTTCTTCTCGTTCTTCCCCCACCGCGTCGGCAGGCGGACCTGCGGCCTCCTGATGGGGGTCGGAGCGCCGGTCTTCCTGGCGGTCGGCGGCCTTCAGCGGCGAGACGGAGATCGCCGGCGCGTCGCTGTTCCTGATCGCGCTCGCGTGTGCCGCGTTCTTCGTCGACGGCGGCTTCGCGAACCTGGCTCCGTACACATCGGAGATCTACCCGACCGCGATGCGAACCCACGGGATGGGCCTCGCGTGGATGATGAGCGGCCTCGGCCGGATCATCGGCCCCCTGGGGGTGGGAATGATCGCGGGCAGTGACGACCCGATCGAGCCCGAGGCGACGCTGTCCGCGCTCGAGCCCGGCTTCATGTTCCTGGCCGGCTTCTCGCTGCTCGTGCTGATCGGGTTCGTGATCGTGAAGCTCGAGCCGCACGGCTCGGACCTGGAGAGCTTCCACACGCAGCTTGCGGCCGAGCGCTCCTCAGAGACCGCCGAGCTTCGCGCGTAGCAGCGCCACGACGCGCTCGGGCTCGTCGCGGAGCTGGCGCCATGTAATGCGGATGACAATCCACTCCGCGAGGCTGAGGTCGAAATCGCGCTGGTGATCGCGTTCCCATGCGAAAGGGTTGTCGTGAGTTGTGCGGCCGTCCGTCTCCACGATGAGCTTTGCGTCCGGCCAGTGGAAGTCGACCTCGTAGCCGAGCACGAGCCCATTTGTGATCGGGCTGGGTAGGGACGCGTCCCTCAGGAGCTGTAGGAAGCGCCGCTCGAGCTCGCTGCGCGTCGGGGGCACGTCGTCGTCGAGCTCCTGGAGCACATGGCGCAACGTGCCCGTGCCTCGCTTGCCACGCGCACGATCGAGCGCGTCAGTGAGTGCGTCGGCGTCGAAAAGTCTCAGGATCTGCGTGCGCTCGAGCAATCTGCGCATGTCGTCTGTCTGTACGGAGCTGGCCACATCGATGAGTGTGCGGGGCCAGCTGGTACAAGGAATCCCGTCGATCACAGCGAGATCGGGGTCTTCCAGGTTGCGCACTACGTGCGTCCGGATCCCAGCGCGCGCCACGCTTCGGCCTCGTGGGATGGTCACGTGGACAGGGCCACTGCTCTGCGCTCGCAGGTCCCACAGCGCGAGCGCCGACCGATGACTCACCCGTCCGCTCTGACTCGCGAGGACCGCCGCCATGAAGAGGCCGCACTGGCCGGGATGTCGTGTCAGCGAGAAGACACCGTCGTGCATGCGGAACAGCCGCCGCGTCGCCACGCGCGTGCGGATCATCTCGTCGCTCACACCCGCGGCCAGCAGCTGCTTCCGACTCACCACCCCGTGTTGACTGTCCGCCAGCTCCGCGATCACCAGGTCCGGACGACGCGGTGGTCGTGATATTGCGTCGTGGAGACGTAATTTCTCTGCCACCGGGCGAGAATCGCGCTGTGCGGGTGCCCAGTGTGTTGCGAGCGTTACGAAGAGCGGAGAGGGAGGGATTCGAACCCTCGAAGGAGCTATTAGCCCCTTACTCGCTTAGCAGGCGAGTGCCTTCAGCCACTCGGCCACCTCTCCAGGTCAAACTGATGTCGATTGTATGACCCGACACCGGATTCGACTCTTGGCCGCCGGCGTGGCGGGGTTCGTGGTCCTGGTGGCCTTCGGGACCCATTTCCTGCTGCCCCCCTACCTGGAAAACCGCGTCGAGGAACGGCTCGAGGAGAACGGCGGCCGGGCCGAGGTCGAGCTGAGCGCCGTCCCGGCGATCAGGCTGCTCGCGGGGCACGGCGACCGGATCGAGGTCACCGGCAGCGGGCTCGAGGTGGACTTCGAGGACCCCGACGAAGACGTGTTCGACCAGCTCAACAAGTTCGACGAGGTCGAGATCGAGCTGACGGACGTCGAGGCCGACCCGCTCGACGTGTCGAGCTTCCGGCTCGAGGGCCTCGGCGACGGGCGCTACCGGATCGAGAGCGACGCGACCGCCAGCGTCCAGGAGCTCGGGCGCGTCGCCGGTGAGCAGTTCGGGCCACTCGGCGGGTTGATCGGCTCGATCGTCGGCGGCAGCGCACCGCTCTCGGCAGCGCCGGTTCCCATCCGGCTCGACGGCGAGCTCGACACCGGGGACGGCGATGTCCAGATGGTCACCGGCGACGCAACCGTGGCGGGGCTGCCGGCGGGACCGGTCGCTCGACTCGTCACAACTGCGATCCTTTCGGCCCTGTGACGTCGAGGTACGCGGCCGCCGCGCTCGTAATCGCCCTGTTCGCAGCGGTGCCCGCCGCCGCAGCCCCTGCGCCGCAGCCCTACGGAACGAACGACGCAGGCGGCATCCGCAACCTGCTTCCGCCAGGGTCGCGCGGGCTGTCGAACGCCGTCGAGCTTGGCGCGTTCCTCACCACAGGCGTGCGCCCCGCCCACTCGAGCGACCAGCTCCCGCTCTACCGCGACCTGATCACGGCGCCTCGCCCGTTCGACGACAGCACGCTCGACTCGCTCTTCAAGGACGCCGGGTTCGGCGTACAGGGCGAGGTCGAGCGCACGTACAGCCCGCGCGACGACGTGACGATCCAACGCGACGCGGATTTCGGCGTGCCGCACATCTACTCGGACTCGCGCGAGGGCGCGATGTTCGGGATCGGCTACGCGACCGCGGAGGACCGGCTCTTCTTCATGGACATCTTCCGTCACCTCGGCCGCGCCCAGCTCTCGTCGTTCGCCGGCGGCGCGCCGGCGAACCGCGCGTTCGATGCGCTGATGTGGTCGGTCGCGCCCTATACGGAGGAGGAGCTCACGCGCCAGACGCAGGTGCGCCCGCGCGGCTTCGAGGAGCAGGCCGACCGGCTCCGTGCCGAGCTGACCGCGTACCTGGCGGGAGTGAACGCCTACATCGCCGAGGCGCGCATGGACCCCACGAAGATGCCGGGCGAGTACGCGGCGATCAACGACCTCGACGGCCCCGACGACTTCGTGCCCGCCGACGTCGTCGCCACCGCCGCCGTGGCCGGCGCGATCTTCGGCGTGGGCGGCGGCGAGGAGCTGAACTCCGCGCTCGCGCTGCAGGCGGCGCGGAAGCGCTTCGGGCGCGGCAAGGGCGAGCGCGTGTGGCGCGACTTCCGCTCGGTGGACGATCCCGAGGGCCCGACCACAGTCCATCGCAAGCGCTTCCCCTACGCCCGCCATCCGCGCAACCGGCGCGGGACGGCGATCCCGGATCGCGGCAGCGTGAAGCTGGCCGAGATCCTCGAGAAGGCGGAGGCGCCGGGATCGACGACGTCGCGCAAGCTGCTCTCGTTCCCGAACGCGCAGTCGAACGCGCTGATCGTGTCCGCGCGGGAGTCGCAGTCGGGCCGCCCGCTCGCCGTCTTCGGCCCGCAAACGGCCTACTTCTCGCCCCAGGTGCTGGTGGAGCAGGACGTACACGCCCCGGGCTACGACGCACGCGGCGTCGCGTTCCCGGGTGTCAACCTCTTCGTGCAGCTCGGCCGCGGGCGCGACTACGCGTGGAGCGCGACCACCTCGGCGCAGGACATCGTCGACACCTTCGCGGTCGAGCTCTGCGACGACACGCACTACCGCTTCCGCGGCCGCTGTCGCGAGATCGAGGTGCTCGAGCGCACCAACGAGTGGAGCCCGAACGCGGCCGACCCGACGCCGGCCGGGACCGAAAAACTGACGATCGAGCGGACGGCGCTCGGAATCGTGATCGCACGCGGCGAGATCCGCGGCAAGCCGGTCGCGTTCACGCGGCTGCGGACCACGTACGGGCACGAGACCGACTCGGGCCTCGCGTTCTCCAACTTCAACAACCCCGATCGGATCCGCGGGCCGCGCAGCTTCCAGCGCGCGGCGGCGCTCATTCCCTTCACCTTCAACTGGTTCTACATCGACTCGGAGCACATCGCGTACCAGAACGCCGGCGCCAATCCGCTCCGCGCGCGCGGCGTCGACGCGAGCCTCCCGGTCGTGGGCCGCAAGCGGTTCGAGTGGCGCCGCTGGGCTCCGGGCGAGACCCGGCGCTCGCTGCGTGAGTACTCCACGCCACCTCGCGCCCACCCGCGCGTGGTGGACCAGTCCTACATCGCGGACTGGAACGGCAAGCAGGCGCGCGGCTACGGCGCCGCCGACGGCAACTGGGGCTACGGCCCCGTCTACCGCTCGAAGCTGCTCGACGACCGCGTCCGCGCGCTCGTCGCCGGGAGCGGGAAGGCGACGCTGCCGCAACTCGCCGAAGCGATGGCGGACGCCGCGACGGTCGACCTTCGTGGCGACGCCGTGCTGCCGTGGGCGCTTCGCGTGCTCCGCGGCGAGCCCGCCGAAGAGGTAGCCAAGCTACGGGCGTGGGTACGTGACGGCGCCCACCGAATCGACGCAAACGGCGACGGTGTCTACGAGCACTCCGAGGCGATCCAGATCATGGATGCCTGGTGGCCGCGCTGGGTGGAGGCGCAGTTCGCGCCGGTGCTAGGCAAGCGCCTGTTCGAAGCGATGACGACGGTCCATCCGCTCGACAACCACCCGAACAACCACGGCGACCACGTCGGCAGTGCCTGGCAGGACGGCTGGTACTCGTTCGTGCAGAAGGACCTTCGCTCGCTGCTCGGTCGCCGCGTACGGGGCCGCTGGTCGCGCACCTACTGCGGAAAGGGGTCGATCGCACGGTGCCGACGGGTGTTGGCGCGGTCGCTCAACGAGGCGGCGGAGGCCAACCCCGCGGAGCTGTACGCCGACGGAGTCTGTGCCGACGAGGGCCGCGAAGGTGAACAGGCCTGCTTCGACGCGATCTGGCACCGCCCGCTCGGCGGGATCACGCAGCCGCTGATCCCGTGGCAGAACCGGCCTACCTTCCAGCAGGTCGTCGAGATCCCGTCCGGAGTGCCGCGCTAGCGGCGGAGCGGCCGGGCGAGCGCCGGCGCCGCGGGCTTCGCCTGACCGTCCTCGTCGAACGGGAGCGCCCGCGCCTCCGGGTCGAGCCACGACCAGCGGTCCGTCACGCCCCAGATCGTCAGGCCGGTGCAGTTCGGCGCGCCTGCG
This sequence comes from uncultured Thermoleophilaceae bacterium, assembly GCA_963846865.1. Classification (GTDB taxonomy): domain Bacteria; phylum Actinomycetota; class Thermoleophilia; order Solirubrobacterales; family Thermoleophilaceae; genus DASPHG01. The sequence goes on from CAWJXU010000002.1 coordinate 71,793, forward strand.
CAGACCCGCGCCGCGTTGGAGTACACCTGCGCCTGTCGCCGCGGCTCGGTGCCGCCCACGTCCATCTCGGTGATCGCCGCCGCCAGGCCGATCCGGGCGGTCGCGCGGAACAGCGCGCGCAGACGCGCGCGGCTCGGCGCGTCCTTCCCGGTCGTGTGGTGCTGGAAGCCGACCCCGTCGATCGGCACGTCCACGCGCTTCAGGTTCCGCGCCAACGTGATCAGCGCGCGCGATTTCGGCCCCGGCCCCTCGGCATCGATCTCGTTGACGAAGAGCTTCGCCTTCGGGTCGACCCGATGCGCGACACGGAACGCGTAGGCGATCCAGCCGGGGCCGAGCGCGCGAGACCAGACGTTCGGCGCGAAGGTGCCGTCGTCGGCGAGCGGCTCGTTGACGACGTCCCACTCGTCGACCCGCCCGCGATAGCGACCGACGACAGCGCGGATGTGGTCGCGCAGGATCTTCTTGAGCTCCGAAGCGCTCCAGTCGCCATCCTCGACCCACTCCGGCAGCTGCTCGTCCCAGACGAGCGGGTGCCCGCGCACCCGTTTGTCCGTCTTGCGCGCGAACTCGACCAGCGTGTCGGCCTCCTCGAAGTCGAACTCGCCCTGCTCTGGCTGGATGATCGCCCACTTCATCGCGTTCTCGGGCGTGATCGAGGTGAAGCGCGTGATGAGGAGCTCGCGGTATGCGTCGTCCTCGAGCGCGTGCGCGGCGTCGACGGCCGCTCCGAGCGGCTTGACGTAGGCGTTGCGGGCGACGGGCTTGCTGTCGACCGGGGTCGGGGCCGCTTCGTCCTGGCCGCAACCCGCCGCCAGCGCGACGAGCGCCATCACCAGATAGCGTGCGAGTGAGATGGACGAGCGCTTCTGCAAGGTCGGGGACGTGGAGCTCTGCTACGAGCCGTTCGGCGATCCGGGTCATCCCGCCGTGCTGCTCGTCATGGGGCTTGGTACCCAGATGATCGGCTGGCACGCGGATTTCTGCACCCAGCTAGCCGAACGCGGGTTCTACGTCATCCGCTACGACAACCGCGACGTCGGCCGCTCGACCCACTTGAGCGATCGCCCTGCGCCCACTCCGCGCGAGATTCTGACGCGCCGCATCCGGCGCCCGGCGTACCTGCTCGCCGACATGGCTGACGACGGCATGGCCCTCCTGACCGAGCTCGGGATCGAGCGCGCCCACATCGTCGGCGCGTCGATGGGCGGCATGATCGCCCAGACGATGGCGGCGAACCACCCGGACCGGGTGCTCTCGCTCGTCTCGATCATGTCGAGCACGGGCAGCCGCTGGTCGGGACAGCCCGCCCCGCGCATCCTGCCCGTGTTCCTGCAGAAGCCCGCGGCGAGCAAGGAGGACTACCAGGAGCGGATCGTGAAGCTCTTCGGCCTCGTCGGCTCACCGGCCTACGAGCGCGACGATGACGAGCTGCGCGAGCTGGCCGGGGTCAGCTGGGACCGCGGTATCGACCCGGCGGGCTTCGCGCGCCAGCTCGGCGCGATCATCGCAAGCGGCCACCGGGCGAAGGACCTGAAGCGGATAAAGGCCCCGACGCTCGTGATCCATGGCAAGGCCGACAAGCTGGTGCGCCCATCAGGCGGGCGTGCGACCGCGCGCGCGATACCGGGGGCCCGCCTCGACCTGATCGACGGCATGGGCCACGACCTGCCGCGCCAAGTCTGGTCGCGCATCCTCGACGGGATCGAGCAGACGGCCGAGAGGGCCGATCAGCCCGTCGCGCAGCCGGCCGGCTAACCGACGCCGACGACCTGCTCGCAGCGGCGGACGCGGTCCTTCGAGTCGATAAACGCGCTGTCCTGGCCTTTGCCGCAGTCGATCCGGTCGCGCTTCCCGTCACGTGCCTCGATCGTGTCCTTGCCGCCGTTCCCGTTGACCCGGTCGCGACCGCCGCCACCGTCGAGCGTGTCATCGCCCGGGCCGCCCTTCAGCCTGTCGCGGCCGAGGAAGCCCTGGCCCGGTGTCGTTGTCTTTCCCGCCGCGTAGGGCATCGCGCTTCTCCGCGCCGAGCATCTTGTCGTTGCCGGGACCACCGGTCTGGGTGGTGCCCAGGCTGATGTTCGTGGCCTCCTGGCAGTCCGGCTTCTCCATGCACTCGTTCGCGCGCAGGTCATCGTCCCCGGCGCGGCCGTGAAGTCTGTCGCGGCCGACGTTGTCACAGATCCGGCCGAGCTCGCCGACGTCACAGTCGGCCCCGAACACCTTGTCGTTGCCGTCACCGCCCTTGATGACGTCGTTGTCGCCATTGCCGTTGAGCGTGTCGTCGCCGCTGAGGCCATTAATCTTGTCCTCGCCGCGGCCGCCTTCGATCTGGTCCGCCTGCGCGGTGCCGTTGATCGTGTTGGACTCATCGTCGCCCTCGATCTCCTCCGCGATCGCGAAGGCGCCCAGTCCGAGGACGAGGATGCCTGCCAGCGTCGCGATGCGGGAGCGCGACACCATCACCGGACCTGCAGCTCGCCCTTCATGTTCGGATGCGGGTCGCACAAGAACGCGTACGTACCGGGCTTGAGCTTCTCCACGCCTTCCACCGGCACCGTCTGTCCACCGTCGGTGAGCTCGCTACGGAACAAGCCGTCCGGGGATGAGACGTTGTGCTTCACGGCGTCGTAGTTCGTGTAGGAGACCTTCCCGCCCTGGCTGACCGTCACGGTCGGCGTCAAGTACCCGTAGCTCTGGGCGCCGGGGCCGGAGGCGATGGTGGCGTCGCTCGAGCCGGAGCCGCCGTCGTCCGGTGGCTCCTCGCCGCCTCCGCCGCCGCCTCCGCCTCCGTCGTCTCCGCCCGGGTCTCCAGTGGCCCCGCGCTTGAGCGCGAACAGCGTGCTCGCGCCCCCCGCTTGCGCCGTCGCGAACACCATGTGACGCGCGACCGAGACCCCGCTCGAGTTCCCCATGTCGTGCATCGTCTCCCCGGTGTCCCCCTGGAACGAATGCGAGAGCAGCTGCGAGCCGTCTGAGGCGTCGAACGCCTGGAGCGCGCCGACGGCGTCATTCAGGCTGTAGACGATCCCGTTCGCCACGGCCACGCCGTTGTAACGCATGCCGCCTGTCAGCGGCGTGGCCCACTGGACCGCGCCGGTGTCCTTGTTCAGCGAGTACAGGTTGCCGCCGGTGACGGCGACGTAGATCCCGTTCTTGTCCATAGCGCTCGAGCTGAGGTTGCAGCCGAAGCACGGAATCCCGATCGTGGCCTGCCAAGCCTCTTCCATGGTGTCTGTGTAGACCGCGGTGAACACCCCGGACTTCTGCAGGGCGCCCAACATCTGGCGCCCTTCGGAGTTGGTCCACAGATTCGGTGACGCAAGGAAGTTGAAGTCGAACTGCGCGCACGAGAAACGCCCGGCCGGCCACTGCACGTCGCTCTGACACGTGGGTGAGTCGATGTCCTGGGGAGCCGGATAGCTGTCCGAGGTGCCGCGATGGTGGGCCAAGATCTTTCCGAACTTCTTCGACTTGGGATTCGCGTTGATCTTGAGCAGCGAGTTGGTGATCGGATGCTGCTTCTCGCTGGCCGGGTTTCCGGTGCCCGCGAAGACCAGCATCTTCTTTACGTCGATCGCCGGCGTGTTGATGGTCGAGCCGCCGCGGTAGCCGGCCTTGTAGTCCTTCTTCGGGATGTTGTGGGTCTTGACCAGGATCTTGCCGCGCCCCTTGCGTGAGCCGTCCAAGATCACGAATCCGGGCCACGAGTGATCGCTCGACTCATCGCCCTTGAAGGCCTGGAAGATCATTCCCTTGAACGGCACGGGGCTCGAGTCGAGGCCGCCGCCCTCATCCTTGTCGACCACGCGCCTCCAGACGACCTTTCCGGTGCGCCGGTCGAGCGCCGAGAGCACAGAACCCTTGGGCGTGGTAGCGCCGACGTAGACGAGCTTGCCGACCACCGCGGGCGCGCCGACGACTCCGGCGCCCTCTGCAATGTTGCTGCCTTCGCTCTTGCCCACCGACCGCTTCCACACCACCTTGCCGGTGTTGACGTTCAGCGCATAGACGTTGCCGAGCTCGGTCCCAATGAACACGCAGCCCTTGGCCACGGTCGGTGTCGAGTGGATCAGGCTTCCGTCCGGTGTGGTCGTCTGCCAGGCGACGCCGAGCTCGGAGACGTTGCCGGTGTCGATCGACTTCTCCTTGAGCTGCTCGCGGTGGTTGTTGAGAGTGCCGCCGTAGAACGGCCACTCGCCCGCGCGCGGCTTGGGCTTTGCGCACTTCGCGCGCTTCTCAGGCTTTGCCGGGGCCGCCGGCCCTGGCGCAGCAAGCGCGAGGGCCGCAATCGCCATCGTCGCGAGCACGACGAACCGCTTCACGGCGACCACGGCCCCTCGGTGATCGACTTCCAGACCTCGCGCCGCGTACGCGCGCCCGGCGAGAGGTTCGACGCGAATGGCCGCGTCTCCATCAGGTGGTTGTCGGCGCGCGTGAGCGTGTACTCGTCGTCACGCAGCGCGTTCACCTGGTCGCAGCTGATCGCGTGCCGCTTCTTGTCCGCGTCCACGTTGTACGGCTTCGCGACGTTGCGACCGAGGATCCCGTTGCGGATCGTGCGCGCCGGGTTGGGCGCGGGCCGTGTGGGATCCTCGACGTCGCCGTCGAGCCCGTACGGCAGCCCGTAGAGCTCCTTGCCCTTCTCGGTGAACTCGAACCGGCGCAGCGAGACGATCTCCGGCTGCGGCGAGCCGTACCAGAGGCTGTCGGTTCCCCAAACGACGCGCTTCGGCCCTACGTGGTTGATCAGCTTGCCGAGCAGGTGCGCGGCCTGGTCAGGGTCGCTCATCGTGTCGCGCCAGACCGAGCCGAGCTCGGCGTACACGTTCGGCACGTTGCCGAACTTCTCGCCCCTCTTGCGGAACCGCGATGCGTCGTAGTTGTTCTCGCGAAGCGACTTGATGAAGCCGTCGACCGTCGTGGTCCCCGAATCGGCCTCGGCGTCGCCGCGGTAGGCCTTCTGCTCGTCGCCCGTGTCGTAGCCCGAGTGGTAGACGATGATGTTCACGCCGGGGTGGGCCTTCGCCGCCGGGCCGACGTCGCGCGGCGCCGCGGCGCGCTGGTCGAAACCGGGCAGGGCGAAGCCCTTGTGCGTCGCGACCGTCGGGTTGATCTCCGGGTACTTCTCGGAGACGGCCTGGACCTGCTCGAGGAAGCGCGCGCCGGTATTGGAGTCGAGGAACCACCCGCTCGCGTTCGGCACGTCGCCCCAGGCGCAGTAGGTCTTCCATCCGCGCAGCCGGTCGCGGTACTTCTCGGCGCGCTCCATCATCAGCTGCATCTCTTCCTCGAGGTAGAGCGGGGGATCGACCGTCTGCTGGGAGTCGCCGCTCCCACCGCGGTTCGGCATGACGAACGCGTGCATCACCGAGCGCTGCGAGCGCGCGAGCTCGTTGACCACGTCGATCGTCTGCGACGCCTCCTCGATCGGCAGCGGGTTGCGCGTGTCGGGCGAGGTCGGGACGACCGAAAGCACCGTGCACGTGGTCGCCGAGTCGAGGTAGATCTCCTTCAGGTAGTGGTAGCGGGAGAGGTTCTCGATCGGGTCCGCCTCGCCACCCTCTCGGGTTTGCGGCCATACCGCCGAGAAGAACGCGTGGATCGCCGGGTTCGTCGTACGCCACATCCCGTCCGGGTCGACATGGTGCGACTGCACGTCGAAGACGAACTCGCCGGGCAGGTTGCGGACGGTCTCGAGCCCCTTGCGGCCGGCCCACTCGAGATCGCATGCGTCAGGACGACCGGTCGAAACGCCCCGTGCGACTCCGCCGTAGTTCCCGTAGACGCCGGGTCGCACGGCGTCGATCGCCCAGAACCCGATCGCCAACGCCGCCGACGTGCGGACGAACTCACGGCGGCTCATGTTGAACTTGCGCCGCCAGCGCTCGACCTCTGCGTCCTGGAGAGCCATGATCGCCTTCTGCTCGCGCGACGGCGGCAACGGGAAGTACTCGTCGTTGGAGCACGGCAGAACGTCGACCGCTACGTCCTCCGCCATCGTCTCCCACGCATCACGCGCGCTGGGCGAGCGAAGCGGCTGCCAGTTGCCCCAGTCCGCCATTTATTCAGCGACCTCGAAGGCGCCGCGCATGAACGGATGGATGCGGCAGAAGTACGTGACGACCTCGCCGGGCTTGTACCCCTCCTCCTTCGTCACGTCGAGCGACCAGTTCAGCTTGTTCGTGGCCGGCCCGATCGCCGGTGTGCCGAATCCGACCTCCGAGGAGTCGAAGTCGAGCTTGCGCTTCTTACTCGTGCGCCCGTCGGCAATCGGGAACGCCGCCCCCGTCGGGCCGAGGCACGGGAACTTGCACGAGGTGATCGTGTGCCAGATCGCGCCGCCCTCGAAGTTCGAGAAGTTGAGCGACTCGCCCAGCTTGACCGTGGGGATGCCCATCGACGTCCGGGTCGACAGGTCGCCCGGCACGTACAGGAAGTCGGCGATGGCGACCTCGTTGCCCTCGCCGGAGCTCGTGGCCTCCCACTTCCCTTCCGCGTGGCCGCGGTTGGTGTTCTCGACCAGCTGCCCGTGCGTTACGGGGCCCTGCTCGCAGAGCACCGGGCGCTTCGCCTGGATGCCCGCCTTCTTCAGCCCGCCCTTCCGGTAGCAGTACCGGGATCGGTCGTGCTTGACCTTGAACGGGTTGACGCCCGGCGCTTGCCGCTTCCCGTTCTCGTCGTCGGGAACGAGCAGGCTGACCGCGATGCCCATGTTCTCGTAGGTCGACTGCAACTTGGTGTCGTAGGTCACGTTCGAGCGCAGCTTGTCGCCGGGCTTCACACGGACGCCCCAGAACGGATTCCCGACGACCGGCATCGAGAAGTCCCAGGAGTCCTTCGGACCGCCGCCCTTCTTCTTGTTCTTCCAGTAGACGGCCTTGCCCGTGTAGATCCGGCTCTTCTTCTTGCCGCGGACCAGGTCGATCTCGTTCTGGATCCCGCCCGGGTGCATGTGGCCGCCCATCCCGAGGATCGTCCCGCCGGTGAAGGGTCCCGCCCTGCCGAACGGCTCGCCCTTGGCGGGGAACTCCCAGTCTTCGCCCTTCCCGTTGCCGGGCTCGCCCTGGCCGACCTCCTTCTCACCCCAGGAGTTGAACGACGCGCACTGCTCCTTCGGCCACGTGCACATGCCGTCGCGGCCGCCGAAGCTTCGCTGGGTGTTGAAGACGGGGTAGCCCGACGGGCGCACGTCGAGCCACAGCGGGTACGCCGGCTTGATGCCGAGGTCGTCGCCCTTCGCCTTCGGGATGAAGTCGATGTCGTAGATGATGTAGGCCTCCATCGGCTGCGACACGGCCGAGTGGACCATGTACAGCAGCAGCCACGTATCCGTGCCCTGCACCGGCATTCCGTAGCCGCGCGGGAACGGCGCCACGGTCTTCTCCTCGCCAGAGGCGAAGAACGGGCCGCTGCCGTAATCGTCGGGTGCCGAGAGCCAGGTGCCGTGGTGGAGATGCACCTGCTCGACCGGCGGGACCGTGCCGTCGACGCGGACGAGGTTCGGGCGGAAGCGCGTGATGTAGCCGTCGACCATCGGCTTCTCGATCGTCACCGGGTTGATCAGCACGTCGTTCTGCCCCGGCTTGACCGCGATCGGCCCGTAGGAGAAGCGCATGCGCTGGCACGCGCCGGGGTAGCGGACGTAGTCCGGCCCCTTCCAGCCCTCGGCCTTGTAGAACTGGCGCTCGAAGCGGTCTTTGCCCTCATACGCGCAGGGGCGCGGGAGCGCGTCGATCGCGAGCGGGTTCAACTCAGGCGTGGGCGCGCGATCGATCCTTTGCGCGGAAGCGCTCGACGGGACGATCAGCAGCACGACCAGAGCCAGCACTCCGACGAACTTCGACATCAGTCCTCCCCTACTAGGAAACAACCCCTTGCTTTTGGTACTGGTGCGTACCACCTGGTTACCCGGAGTAAACCACATCCGAGACAACTAACGGTGCAGGTTGCGCCTACTTTCGCGCTAGCGCGAAACCGGCACTGGGGCGGCCGCGCCCTGGATCACGGCTGTGACGAGCTGGACCAGCACCGGGGCCAGCTCGGGAAGGGACTTCGCGTCCTTGGTGAGCAGGTGCTGCTGCACCAGCTCACCGATCCCACCTACCAGCGCGCGCAGGTAGACCACCGGCACCTCGCCGATCTCCGGCTGCTGTTTCGCCGCGCGACGAGCGAGGACCACGTATTGCTGGACGAACTGCTCGTACACCTGCCGCCTCAGCTCGACGGCGGCCGGGCCGGCCCCCAGGACGTCCAGGAGGAACGTGCGCGCAAACGCGGGGTCGGAGGCGAGGCCTCCCACGTAGGTGTCGATCGCCACCTCGAGGACCTCGCGCCAGTGGGCGTCCTGGCCGACAGCAACCGACTCCTCGACCATGTTCTGGATCAGCGCTTCGGTGCCCGTCGCGTAGGCGGCGAGGAAGCATTCCTCCTTGTCCTTGAACTGCTCGTAGAAGGTGCGCCGCGAAACGCCGGCGATGCCGACCACGTCGCCGACGGTCACGCGCGAGTACCCCTTGTCCGCGACCGCGCGCGTGACCGCGTCGAGCATGCGCGCGCGCTGTGAGGCGGTGGTGGCTTGTTTTTGCCCGCGCCAGCCCTCGTCGGGCTCGAGTGCGCGGAAGAAGAGCGAGTCGGGAGGAGGCATGCGAGTACCTGCCGGTAGATGGTACGTCCCCGTACCATAGCTACGTACCTCGACGACGCCCTCGCGCCGCGAGGACGCCGACCGGTCCGCCGCCATGAGCTAGGGCGTAACGCCCGAGTTCGCTTCGAAGCTGGCCACGCGCAGACCGTCGGCCAGGACATCGGCCTCGACGCGAACCTTCTCCCCATCGGAGCGGACCACGATCGCCTCGGCACGCAGCGTCGCCACGTCTGTAGGAACGCGTGAATGGAAGTGCGCGCACAGGTCGAGCGTGGTCATGTCGGCGCTCCTGCCCTGATCGGGGACCGCCGTCGTCGCCGCGGCGTTCATCGCGGTCTCGGCGAACGCGACGAGCACGCCGTTTTCCACGAACCGCGCAGGCATCTCGTAGACGGCAACGCCCGCGGCGAACCGCACGAGTTCCATCTCCAGGTGCTCGGCCGCAGAGCTGACCGTGTTCTCGGACGTGTTGACGAATGACATGTGCCCTCCTAGCGGACGACCAGCTGGCCCTTCATCCCAGGATGAAGGCTGCAATAGAACCCGTACGTCTTTCCGGACTCGACGTTCTCCAGGCCATTCACCGGCACCGTCTCCCCGGTCCCGGCGAGCACGCTGCTGAAGGTGCCGTCGTTCGCCACGACGTCGTGCCGGACGATGTCGCCGTTCGTGTAGTTCACCGGCCCGCCGACCTGGGTCACCATCACCGGCGTCAGGTATCCGTACGACGCGCCGCCGGGACCGGTGGCGATCGTCGTCCCGACTCCCGGCAGGCCGCCGCCGTCGGGCAGCTCGGGCAGCGCAGGCAGGGCCGGCCCGCCGCCGCCGCCACCGCCACCGCCACCGTCCTCACCGAGCTTGAACGCGAACAGCGTGCTCGTGTTGTCCCACTGCGACGTCGCGAACACCATGTTCCGCGCGACCGAGACGCCGCTCGAGTTCCCCTGGTCGTGCATCGGCGTCTCCGTGTCCTGGATGAACGGGTGGGTGAGCAGCGGAGTGCCGCTCGCGGCGTCGAACGCCTGCAGCGCGCCGAGCGCGTCGTTCAGGCTGTAGACGACGCCGTTCGCGACCGCGACGCCGTTGTAGCGGAACGTGCCCGTCAGCGGTGTCGCCCATTGGACCGCGCCAGTGTCGCGGTTCAGCGAGTACAGGTTGCCTCCCGTCGTAGCCACGTAGATGCCGTTCGCATCAACCGCGCTCGAGCTTAGGTTGCAGCCGAAGCAGGGCGGGCTCAGAGTGGCCTGCCACTCGACCTCCATCGTCTCGGTGTCCACCGCGGTGTACACGCCCGACTTCTGGAGTCCGCCGAACAGCTTCCGCCCGTCGGTATGGCTCCACAGGTTCGGCGACGCCAGGAAGTTGAAGTCGAACTGGGCACACGTAAAGCGCCCGACCGGCCACTGCAGCTCCGTGTTGCAGACCGGCGACTCGACGTCGTTCGGCGCCGGATAGCTGTCCGACGTCCCGCGCTGCGACGCGAGGATCTGCCCGAACGTCGAGCTGGCCGGGTCGGCGTCGATCTTCAGCAGCGCGTTCGTGCGCTCGTTCTGCCTCGGGCTGGCCGGGTTCCCCGTGCCGGCGAAGATGAGCTTGCGCTCGAGGTCTACCGTCGGCGTGTTCACGATCGAGCCGCCGCGGTCGCCCGCCTCGAAGTCCTCTTCCGAGATCACGTAGTTCTTGGCGAGGATCTGACCGCCGCCCTCGCGTGAGCCGTCCACGATCACGAACCCCGGCTTCGAGTGGTTGCTCGACTCGTCGCCCTTGAAGGACTGGAAGATCATGCCGTTGAACGGCACCGGACTGGAATCGAGCCCGCCGCCGTCGTCCTCGTCGACGACCTGCTGCCACACGATCGCGCCGGTTGCCTGGTCGAGCGCGGACAGGACGGACGCCTCCGGCGTCGTCGCGCCTACGTAGACGAGGCCATCGACGACCGCCGGCGAGCCGACGATGCCGGCGCCGTTCGTGATCGAGCTGCCGTCGCTGTCGCTCAGAGCCTGGGTCCACACGACCTCGCCGGTGTCCGCGTTGACCGAGAAGACGTTGCCGAGGTCAGTGCCGAAGAAGACGCAGCCGTCCACGACCGTGGGCGTGGAGTGGATGGTGCCGCCATCGGGTGCGGCGAGCTGCCACGCAACCCCGAGCTGGGAGGCGTTGTCGGTGCCGATCGTGGTCTCGCTGAGCTGCTCGCGATGCCCGTCGAGCGTGCCGCTGTAGAACGGCCACTCGCCGCCCTCGGCCTCGGGCGCGCCGCAGGTGGCGGCGCTCTGCGCGCTCGCGCCGGCCGGCGCAAGGAGCGCTGCCCCCGCGACCAGCGTGAAGACGAGTGTCCGGATCCTCATGGCGTCCACGGCCCCTCCCTCAGTCCCTGCAGTACCTCGCGGCGCGTGCGCGCCCCGTTCACCTGGTTCGACGCCAACGGCGCTTGCTCCGTCGGCTTTCCGGCGTCCTTTACGTAGTCGGACTTCTGGAGGCCGTTGACGGCCTCGCAGTCGAGCGCGTTGCGCTTCGCGTCCGGATCGATGTTGTAGGCCAGCGCCGCGTTGCGGCCGAGGATGCCGTTGCGGATGGTCCGCTCCGGGCTGGGCGCCGGCTGCGTCGGGTCCTCGACGTCTCCGTCGAGGCCGTAGGGCAGGTTGTAGAGCGCCTTGGCCTCATCGGAGAACTCGAGCGTTCGCATGGCGACGATCTCCGACTGCGGCGAGCCGTACCACAGGCTGTCGGTGCCCCAGGCGATCCGCTTGGGGCCGACGTGCGTGATCAGCTTGCCGAGCAGGTGCGCGGCCGCGCTCGGGTTTCCGACGTGGTCGCGCCACACCGACCCGAGCTCTGCCCAGACGTTCGGCACGTTGCCGAATGTCTTGCCGGGCTCGATGAACTGCGACGCGTCGTAGTCGTTCTCGCGCAGCGACTTGATGAACGAGTCGACTGAGCGGTCCGACGAGTTGACGTTCTCGTCGCCGGCGTACTCGGTCTCGCCTCCCTGGAAGAGGTCGTAGCCCGAGTGGTAGATCATGAAGCGCACGCCCGGGTTCGCCTTGGCCGCCGGGCCCACGTCGCGCGGCGCGGCGCCGCGCTGGTCGAAGCCCGGCAGGGCGAAGCCCTTGTGCGTGGCCACGACCGGCGGGATGTCGGGGTAGGCGTCGCTGACCTTCTTGACGTTCTCGAGGAACCCCATGCCCGCGTCCGAGTCGAGCTGCCAGCCCGACGCGTGCGGCACGTCACCCCAGGCGCAGTAGGTCTTCCAGCCGCCCAGGATCTCGTGGTACTGCTCGGCCCGGGTCCACATCTGCTCCATCTCCTGGTCGAAGAAGAGCGGCTTCGGCGGCTCTTGGCCGGTCGGCTCCATTAGTTGGTCCTGGGTCATGCCCGTCCCGCCGCGGTTCGGCATGACGAAGGCGTGCATGATCGCGCGCTGCGAGTTCGTCATCTCGTTCGCCGCGTTCACCGTCAGCGCGGCCTCCGCGAGCGGCAGCGGGTTGTTCGTGTCCGGGGAGGTCGGCGTGCACGAGAGCACCGTCATCGTGGTCGCCGAGTCCAGGTACAGCTCCTTCATGTAATGGAACCGCGACATGTTCTCGACGGGGTCGATCTCGCCGGCGCCGCCGCCGCGGATCGAACCGTCCTCGCGGAGCCCGGGCTGGTCGCCGAGCGCCGGCGACGCCTGCGGCCAGACCGCCACGAAGAAGGCCATCATCGCCGGGTTCGTGACCCGCCAGTCGCCCTCCGGGTCGACGTGGTGTGACTGGATATCGAAGACGAACTCGCCCGGCAGGTTCATCAACGTGCTCTTGTCGGTCGCCTCGTCCCACTCGAGGTCACAGGCGTTCGTCGTAGCCGTGTTGTGGCCGAGCGCGTAGCTGCCCCACCGCGTGTTCATCACCGCGTTGATCGACCACATGCCGATCGACATCGCGGCCGACGTGCGGACGAACTGGCGGCGGCTCATGTTGAAGTGCCGCCGCCACCGCTCGACCTCGCGGTTCTGCAGCCGCATGATCGCGATCTGCTCCGGAGTGACCGGGAGGGGCGCGTACTCGTCGTTCGAGCAGGGGAGGATGTCCACCGGGAGGCCCTCCCACTGGTCGGGCCAGGACTTCTTCCAGGTGATCATTACTCCGCTACCTCGAACGCCCCGCGCATCGACGGGTGGATGCGGCAGAAGTACGTGACGATCTCGCCCTTCTGGTAGCCCTCGTCCTCCGTCACGGGCACCGTCCAGTCGAGCACGTTCTTCGCACCGCTGATCTCGGGCACCGAGAAGCCGAGCTGGCCCGAGTCCATCTCGACAGGACGGCCGGCGCTGGACTCGCCGTCACCCAGCGGGAACGCTGCGCCTGTCGGCCCGAGGCACGGGAACTTGCACGACGTGATCGTGTGCAGGATCCCTCCGCCGTCGAGGTTCGTGAAGCGCAGGTTCGAGCCGAGCGGCACCTTCGGCACGCCCAGGCTGTTCGCCTGGCTCAGATCCCCGGGGACGTAGAGGAAGTCGGCGATCCCGACCTCGTTCGTCGCCCCGCTCAACGGCGCATCCGACGGGACGGTCCACTCGCCCTGCGGGCCGCCGCGGAAGGCGTTCTCCTTGTAGTGCCCATGCGTCTCGAAGAGCCCGTTCGGGCACAGCGTCGGAGTCGCCGCCGCCAGCCCGCCGGAGTCGCACCTGTCGGAGTTGTCGACAGGCGCTGTGAACGCGTCGACGCCTGGCGCCTGCTTGTTCCCTTCAGCGTCCTCGGGAACGAGCAGCGAAACGACGATGCCCATGTTCTCGTAGGTCGACTGGAGCTTCGTGTCGTACGCCGCGTTCGAGCGGAGCACGTCACCCGGCTCGACGTGAACGCCCCAGTTCGGCAAGCCGCTCACGCGCATCGAGAAGTCCCACGTGTCGGGCGGGCCGCCGCCCTTCGTCTTGTCGTCGGGGTCCCAGTAGGTCGGGATGCCCGTGTAGATCCGCTGCTCCTGGTCTCCCCTGACCAGGTCGACCTCGTTCCGGATGCCGCCAGGGTGGAGGTGTCCGCCGAGGCCGATGATCGTCCCGCCGGTGAAGTTGTCGACTTGGCCGAACGACTCTCCCTCTGCAGGGAGCGCCTCGTCCTGGCCGATGCCGTTTCCGGGCTCGCCCTGGCCGACCTCGGTCTCCCCCCACGAGTTGAACGCGGCGCACTCCTCCTTCGGCCACGTGCACTCGCCGTCCTCGCCGCCGAACGGGCGCTGGACGTTGAAGACGGGATAGCTCGACGGGCGAACGTCAAGCCAAAGCGGATACGCCGGCTTCATCTCGGCTGCGGCCGGCGAGCTCGCCGGCACGAAGTCGATCTCGTACGTGATGTACACCTCCATCGGGTTCTGCACGGCCGAATGGACCATGTAGAGGAGCTGCCACTGGTCGGTCGCCTTGATCGGCATGCCGTAGCCGCGCGGGAACGGCGCGATCGTCTTCTCCTCGCCCGACGCGAAGAAAGGCCCGTCGCCGTAGCTGTCCGTGGCGTTCAGCCAGGTGCCGTGATGCAGATGCACCTCATGCACCGGCGGCACGGTGCCGTCGACGCGCGTCAGGTTCGGCTTGAAGCGCGTGATGTAACCGTCCTGCAGCGGCTTCTCGATCGTTACCGGGCCGAGGAGGACGTCGTTCTGGCCGGGCTTGACCGCGAGGGGGCCGTAGGCGAAACGCATGCGGACGCAGGAGCCGGGATAGCGCTCGTACTGCGTGGCCGGATCCCATCCCTCGACCTCGTACGCCTTGCTCTCGACCGGGTCGCCGGCGTCGTCGACGCACTTCTTCTTGAGCATGGGCTCCCCGTCGAACTCGCCGCCGTTGAAGGTGCCCGCGAAGTTTGGATCCGGTGTGGCCGGAGGCTGTGGCGGCCGCTCGTCCTGTCCAGATGCCGCCCCTGGCACTGCAAGCGCCAGAAGCGAGATGACCATTACGAGCGCGTAGACGCGCACCTGCAAAATCCCCCTGCCTTGCACGTATTCCCCCCTGCTGTTAGATGTGCGTTCCGCTAGTGCGGTACGCCTCCGTACACACCGGTACGCGGATGTATATGGGTGCGCTAGGGGGCTGTCAAGGGGCGCGGCGGATTTTTTTCCTGCCGCCCCGCGAAAGCGGCAGCTGTCAAAGCGGAGGGGGTGGGATTCGAACCCACGGTCCGCCTAACGACGGACACCGGTTTGAAGGCCGAGTCCCCTGGGGTGTTCCGCCTACGAGCGGCGACGGTGAGGGGAGCTGCTGGTTTTCGCGCAAAGCGGAAGCGGGTGCGCTCAGAATCGGATCTGGGCGCCGAGGGTGACAACGCGCTCTGGCGGAAGGTTGAAGTAGTTGGCCGGGCTAGCTGCGTTGCGTGCCATCGCCATGAAAAGGGCCTTGCGCCAGCGTGCCATCCCGTTTTCCTCGGTCGGGACGAGGCTCATCTGCGAGAGGAAGTAGGTGGCGTGGTAGGGGTTGAAGTCGACCTCCATCTGGTCAGCGCGCCGCGCGGCGCCCAGTGCGCGCGGTACGTCCGGGTCGTCCTGGTAGCCGAACCGCAGTGTCATGTGGCTGTAGCCGTCGTGGGCGTAGCCGAGGTCGTCCCACACGACCCGGTCCTCAGGGCGAACATACGGCTCGTTCGTGGTCTCGACGGTCACGATCACGACCTCTTCGGGGATCGCGTGGAGCCGGGTTTGGCTGACGCGGAGCGCGAGCGGGGTCGTGTCGGGCGACGGGTTCAGGTAGATCGCAGGCCCCGGCAGCTGCGTGGCGGGGCGCGTTGCCGCTGTGCATCTCTTCGATGAAGTCGCTCAGTGGCCCCTCCGCGGCGGTGCGCCGCTCGGTGACGCGCCGCCTGCCTTGGTCCCAGGTCGTGAGCAGCAGCAGCACGACGGCTCCGACCACGAGCGGGAACCAGCCGCCCTGCGCGATCTTCGGGAGGTTGGCGGCGAGGAACAGGAGGTCGACGACGACGAACCCGATGATCCCGGCGGCGATCATCCAGACGCGGCTTTCGCCACAGCGACACGCGCGACGACGAGGAACAGGATCGAGTCGATCAGGAGGGTGCCCGTGACCGCGATGCCGTAGGCGGTCGCGAGCTCCGATGAGGAGCCGAAGCTGAGTACGACCCCGACGACGAGCACGAACAGCGTCCAGTTCACGGCCGGGAGGTAGACCTGCCCGATCGTCTCCGCGGAGGTGTGCTTGATGTCGACGCGTGGCAGGAAGCCGAGCTGGGCGACCTGCCGAGTCACCGAGAACGCGCCCGAGATGACGGCCTGGGAGGCGATCAGAGTCGCGCAGGTGGCCAGGACGATCATCGGCACCCGCGACCACTCCGGGATCAGGAGGTAGAACGGGCTCTCGACGGCTTCGGGCGAGTGGAGGATCAGCGACGCCTGGCCGACGTAGTTGAGCGTCAGCGCCGGGAACGCGACGAAGAACCATGCCCGGCTGATCGCGCGTCGGCCGAAGTGGCCCATGTCCGCATACAGCGCCTCCGAGCCGGTGAAGACGAGGACGACCGCGCCGAGCGCCAGGAACGCCTCGAGCGGGTGGGCGGCGAAGAACTCGACGGCATAGGTGGGCGACAGACCGAGCAGGGCGTCCGGGTGCTTGACGATCTCCGCGATGCCCGCGGCTGCGAGCGCCGCGAACCAGAGGCCGATGATCGGCGCGAACAGGCGCCCGACCGATTGCCGTGCCGTGGCGTTGGATCGCGAACAGGCCCGAATACCACCGCGATCGTGCAGGGCAGGATGATCGACGACAAGCTCGGCGCGGCGACTTCGATGCCCTCCACCGCCGACAGCACCGAGATCGCCGGCGTGAGCATCCCGTCCGCGTAGAAGAGCGCGACGCCGACAAGGCCCGCGGTCAAGAGCGACAGCTTGACCCTGCGGCTCCCGATGTCGGCGCGGCGCAGGAGCGCGAAGAGCGCCATCACGCCGCCCTCGCCCTCGTTGTCGGCGCGCATGATGAAGGTGACGAACTTGATCGAGACCATCAGCGTCAGCGACCAGGCGACGAGCGAGATCACTCCGTAGACGTCCCCCTTGGTCACCTCCACCGCGCCGCCGTCCGGCGAGAAGGTGGCCTGGATCGCGTAGAGCGGGCTCGTGCCGATGTCGCCGAAGACCACGCCGAGCGCGGCGAGCGCGAGCACGTTCACCGACGTCGGGCGCGCCGGTTTCTCCGCAGTCGTGGTCATCCACGTCGAAGTACAGCCGCCGCGCCGTCAAGCCCGGATCAAGTTTTCGGGCGCGCGCGTAGAGATTTCGTCAAGCAGGCTCGCGCAGCCGGTAGCCGACGCCAGGGTCGGTGACCAGGTAGCGAGGGCTCGATGCGTCCGGCTCGAGCTTCGCGCGGATGTGCGCGATGTGCACCCGCAGGTAGTGCGTCTCGTCGACGTATTCCGGCCCCCACACCTCGCTGAGGAGCTGCCGGTGGGTGACGAGCTTGCCGGCGTGGAGCGCGAGTACGCGCAGGATGTCGAACTCGAGCGGCGTGAGGTGGATCTCCTCGCCGGCACGCGTGACGGCGTGGCCGGCGACGTCGATCGACAGATCGCCGAGCGAGATCACGGGCTGGCCGCCGTCGCCGGAGCGGCGCATGAGCGCCCGCAGTCGTGCGAGTAGCTCGTCGGCGCCGAACGGCTTCGTCAGGTAATCGTCCGCGCCCGCGTCGAGCGCTCGCACCTTCTCGCGCTCGTCGCCCACTGCCGACAGGACGATGATCGGGAGCTTGCTCCAGCCGCGCACTTCCTTGCACACCTCGACGCCGCTGCCGTCGGGGAGGATCAGGTCCAGCACGAGCAATCTCGGGCGGACGCACGGCGACCCGGTCGAGCGCCTCGCTCTTGGTGGCCGCCGTATCGACCTCGAACCCGGCCTGGCGGAGCACGACCTTCAGGCCGCGAACGATTTGCGGCTCGTCGTCGACGACGAGCACGCGCGGGCCGTCAGCGCCCATGCGACATGCTGGGCTGGCGTGGTCAGCGGGAAGCTGACCGCGAAGGTGGTCGCGCCCTCTCGCGCGGATTGCAACGCGATCTGACCCCCGTTCGCCTCCACGAACCCGCGGCAGATCGCCAGCCCGAGCCCCGCGCCGACCGCGCCCTCGCGGCCGCGGAAGAACGGCTCGAACACATAGCGGCGCTGGCTCTGAGGGATCGACCGGCCGCGGTTGGCGACGCGCACGAACACCTTCGAGCCGCCGGTGCCGGCGCTGATCTCTACCGGCGCGCCATCCGCCGAGAACTTGAACGCGTTCTCGATCAGAGTTCGCGAACACCCGCTCGACCTGCGCCGCGTCCGCACGAACAAGCGGGAGGTCGTCCGGCAGGCGAAGCTCGACCGGATGATCGCCCCGCCGCGAACGCGCGTCGGCCAGAGCGCTCGTCACGACGTCACGCAGGTCGCACCAGTCGGTCTGCGGATGAAGAGCGCCGGCCTCGATCCGCGACAGGTCGAGCAGGTCCGTGACCATCCGGTTCAGCCGCTCCGTCTCCTCGTCGAGCACCGACAGAAGCTCGTCGCGGTCGCGCTCGTGCTCGGAATCGCGCAGGCCGGTGAGAGCTGTCGTGATCGCGGTCAACGGCGAGCGCAGGTCGTGCGAGATCGCATGCAGCACCGCCGTCTTCGCGACATCCGCGCGGGTTGCCGCCTCCGCCTCCGCCGACCGCTCGGCCACCCGCTCGCGCTCCAGAGCGAGATCGAACAGCTGCCGCAGCGGCTCGCAAAGCCGCTCGAGGGCCGTCCCTGTCCCAGCCGTACGCGGAGTCCCCATACAGCCAGCCGCTCCTCGTCGAGGTCTTCAGGCTCGTCGAAAGCTCGCCGCCCCGAGGCGCCGGGACCGGCGAGAGCGACACGCGCAGCCCCGCTCTCGCGAACGCTGCGCTCAGCCGGCTCCCATCGCTGGCAAGCTCCTGCTCCACCGGACCGCCAGCGAGCAGCGACGACGCCGCGTCGGCAAGCAACTGCGCGACGCGCTCATGGCGCTCCGCCTCCTGCGCCCGCGCGTGCGCCTCCTCGGCACGCGCGCGCGCCGTCGCCGCAAGCCGGCTCACCACCGCGGCGACGACGAGGAACACCGCGAGCGCCACCAGGTCACCGGAGTTCGAGATCGCGAGCTGGTAGCGCGGCTCGATGAACAGGAAGTTGAAAACCAGCACCGACAGCACCGCGGTCGCAAGCGCCGGCACCTCCCCGCGCCGCAACGCCACGAACGCGACCGCAAGCAGGTACACGACCCCGAGCCCGACCGCCGGAGCGACGGCGTCGAGCAGGGCGACGCCGAGCGACGCGACCGCCGTCGCGGACACCACCTCGACCGCGGTCACGCCATACGTGCGAAGACCGGCGCGAGCCATGCGATGAGTGTAAGTACGCACTTGCTTCCGCGTGAAAGCAGCAGCACCAAGAACGCGCGCGCCACCGGGAACTCCTACGCGGATGGGTCCCATCCGACTCGCGAGGGGGTGCCGGGGCTGTGATGCGCCACGTGATGCGCCAGCGCGCGCCAGCCACCAGCGGTCCCAAGCGGCTTCCGGCGGTCCGACGGCGGCCTTGGCCAAGGACGAGGTATGCCTGCGGGTACCGTCAGGATGGGCAATCGCGGCTTCTGAAGCGGAGGGGGTGGGATTCGAACCCACGAAGGACGGAACCGCCCTTACCGGTTTTCAAGACCGGCGCATTCAACCGCTCTGCCACCCCTCCGGAGGCTGAGTTGAGGCTAGCGCCGCTCGGGACGCCGCTGGCGGGACCGCTCGCGCCGTGCCGCGCCGTACCACGCGGCCGCCATCGACAACGCGGTCGCCACGACGATCCACAGGAAGGCGAGCCCCTCGCTCGTGTCGAGCTGGGCCTGGCGGATCAGGACCGTGAGGCCGAGCGCTCCCCAGGCCGCAGCCGCGAACACCGGGTTGCCGATCCACCACCCGATCAGGAACGGGCCAATGAGCGTCGCGATGATGATCGCTGCGGCGATCTCCATGGACGTATGTTCGACGAAGTCGGCTAACGAACGTCCAGTTCCACCCCGCGGAGTGCGACACAACGGCTACCCCAGGCGATGCAACTCGTCCATGTGAAGTCGTTGCAATCAACCGAGGAGGGCAAGGATGCCTAATTCACGGAGAGGTCGTGCCTGGTTCCCGATGCTTGTTGCGCTGCTGGCGCTGCTCGCATTCGCTCCCCAGGCGGGCGCGACTGATGACGAGTACGAGTCGGACGATCCGGTCGTGGGCTGTGTCGCACACGATTCGGAGTACGACTGTGACGAGTACGCGGACGAAGACGAGTCGGAGGAGGAGGACAAGTCCGAGTCCGATGACGACGAGTCCGAGTCGGATGAGGACGAGCCCAAGCTGGACGACGGCGATTCCGAGCTCGACGACGACAAGGACGTCCGTTCGTGCGAGGACGGCCCGGTCGGCGGTGCCGCACGTGGCGGCAAGCACGTCGAACAGTTCGAGGACGGATGCCTGCCGCAGTTCGTGCGGCGGTTCATCAGCCGCGTATGGAAGTTCGTCGGCGAGGTCGACTACTACGAGGAGGGCGTGCTGAGCATGACCATGCACAAGATCCTCAACCTGCCTCGCAAGTGGCGTACGCAGGACGACGAGCTGATCGACGGGGACACGAGCGTGCTCGTGAGCGAGCGTGTGCGCGTGTTCCACGACGGCGAGCGCGTCGGGCGCGCCGCCCTGGAGGCCGCGAACGACGTCCGCGTCCACGGCAAGCTCCTCCGCCCGTTCAACTGGCAGGAGGACGAGGACGGCGAGACCGTCCCGACGATCAGGGCCAAGAAGGTCTACATCACGGGCTAGCCCGTAACCGCGGTAATCGTCTCCGGTGCTCCGAAGTCGCGGAGCACCGGAGGCACCGCGATCGTGCCGTCGCCCTGCTGGTGGTTCTCGACGATCGCGATGATCGTCCGGCCCACCGCGACGGCCGTGCCGTTCAGCGTGTGCACGTGGCGGACGTCGCCGTCACCGGGCCGGTAGCGGATGTCGAGCCGGCGCGCCTGGAAGTCCGTCGTGTTCGAGCACGACGTCAGCTCGCGGAAGCGTTCCTGGCCCGGCAGCCAGGCCTCGAGGTCGTACTTCTTCGCGGCCGAGGAACCGAGGTCGCCGACGGCGATGTTCACGACCCGATAGGGGATCTCGAGCGCTTGGAGGACCTCCTCCTCGATCGCGAGCAGGCGCTCGTGCTCGTCGGACGACTCCTCCGGCTTCACGAACGTGAACATCTCGACCTTGTCGAACTGATGGACGCGGAAGATCCCGCGCGTGTCCTTGCCCGCCGCGCCCGCCTCGCGCCGGAAGCACGAGGAGAAGCCGGCGTAGCGGATGGCCAGCCGGTCCTCGGGAATGATCTCTCCGGCATGGAGTGAGGCGAGTGGCACCTCCGCCGTGCCGGCGAGGTAGAGCTCGTCCTCCGGCAGCGCGTAGATCTGCTGCTCGGTGTCGGGGAGGAACCCAGTGCCGTAAAGAGCTTCCTCGCGGACTAGCACCGGCGGGATGACCGGCTCGAAGCCCTTGCCGCCGAGCACGTCGAGCGCCCAGCGCACTAGCGCGAGCTCGAGCAGGACGAGCGGCCCTCTCAGATAGGCGAAGCGGGAGCCGGCCACGCGCGCACCCGCCTCCATGTCGACGAGCCCGCCGAGCAGGTCGAGATGGTCGCGGCCGGTCGCGCCGGACTCGCCCACCTCGCGCAGCACCTCGTCCTCCTCGGGCGCGGAGGGATCGGGCGGGTTCGGCACGCCCGCGAGAGCGGCCTGGAGCCGCTGCTCGACCTCGCCCACCTCCGCTTGGAGCTTCTTCACTTCCCCCGCTACGCCGCGCATCTCCTCGATGGCGGCGCTGGCGTCGCCACCAGAGCGTTTCGCCTCGGCGATCTTGTCGTTCGCTGCGTTCTGGGTGGCGCGCAGCTCCTCGAGCCGCGGTAGTAGCTCACGCCGGCGAGCGTCGAGCGACAGCAGGTCGTCCACGACCTCCGCGGCTCCGCGGCGCGCAAGCGCCGCGCGAACCGACTCCGGGTCGCGTCGTATCTCCTTTAGGTCGAGCACACCGGCCGACCGGGCCTAGTTGCCGACCGAGCCCTGGCCGAAGTCGTTCGACGAGTCGCCGGTCTCCTGCTCGTCGCCCGAGTACTTCTCGAGGAACTCGGCGACCGCGTCGGCCTCCTCGCCGACCACGATGTTCGCCGGCATGATCGCGCCCGAGAACCCGCCGTTGCGGATCGCGAACAGCACATCGTCCTTCTCCACCTTGCGCGTGTCGAAGTTCGGGCCGTTCGTGCGCTCGCCGCCCGAGACCTGGCCCTCAGGCTTCGATCCCTCCGCGGAGGCGGCACCGAGAGTGTGACAGCCGCTGCAGCGCTCGGCGAAGAGCACAGCGCCCTGCTCGTCGGCGGCCGACTCGACGTCGATCTCCTCCGTCTGGCAACCGGTGAGGATCGCGCCCGCGGCGAGGGCTGCGGCAAGGAGTCGGCTGCTCATTGGGCGGGCATACTAACCGCCGCCCCATGCGCCGCCTTCTGCCCCTGACCGCTCTTCTTCTCGTCCTGGCCGCGGGTTGTGGCGATGATGACGACGACTCTGGCCGGACGGTCACGGCCGATCCCGGGGGGACGGTCGAGGTCGTCGCGGACGAGTACTCGTTCGATCCACAGAACATCGTGCTCACAGGTCCCGGCCAGGTCCGAGTGCGGCTCGACAACCAGGGGAGCCTCGCGCACAACCTCCGCGTGCTCGAGGGGGCCATCCCGCACGGCGGCACGCCCACGTTCATCGGCGGCGACGCGCGCACCGGCATCGTGCGCGTCCCCGAACCCGGCGAGTACGAGCTCGTGTGCACCGTAGGCGACCACGAAGAGCTCGGGATGACCGGCAAGCTGACTGTTAAGTAAAGGAACGGCGCCACGAGCGGCGAAATCCTCGACCGCCCCGGTGGCGGTGGTGGCGGCCCTGACTCTGCTTAACGCGGACGGTCGTCTCATTCGGCGGCAATCGATACTGCCGCCGGGGCGATTACTTCTGCGGACTTCGTCTGTCTTACCTGCAAATCCCGCTGCACGCGGAGGACGTACACCCCCCATCTGGGAAACTGACTAGTCCATGCGCTCTATCTGGAAAGGCACGATTTCGTTCGGGTTGGTGAACATCCCGATCGCCCTCGGGGTGGCCACCCAGCGGTCCGATCCCAAGTTCCGCACGCTGGACGCCGAGACCAACCAGCCGATCCGCCAGCAGATGGTGTCCTCGGCGCGTGACGACGCCGTCGTCGACCGTACCGAGACCGTCAAGGGCTACGAGGTCGGCAAGGGCCAGTTCGTGGTCGTCACGCGACGAGGAGCTCGAGAGCGTCGCGGTCGAGCGCCGGCGGACGATCGACATCATCTCGTTCATCGACATCGAAGAGGTCGACCCGGTCTACTACGACCGCACCTACTACGTGGCTCCGCAGGAGACGGCGAACAAGCCGTACACCCTCCTGCTCGAGGCCCTCAAGCAGACCGGGAAGGCCGCCGTCGGAAAGATCGTCCTGTCGAGCAAGGAGCACCTCGTGCTGCTGCGACCGTCCGGCGACGCGCTCGCGATCGAGCTTCTCTTCTACCCGGAGGATGTGCGCACCTCGACGCACGAGGAGATCGAGGAGGTCGTCCACGACACGAAGGTTGCGAAGGCGGAGCTCGACATGGCCAAGCAGCTCGTCGAGAGCCTGTCGCGGCCGTTCGAGCCGGGTGAGTTCGAGAACGAGCACAAGCGCGACCTGATGGCGCTGATCGAGAAGAAGCTGGCCGGCGAGGAGATCGAGGTGGCGCCGGAGCCGGAGGAGCGCCAGCCCGTGCCGGACCTCATGGCCGCCCTGCAGGCTTCGCTCGACCAGGCCAAGGACGACAAGCGCAAGGGTGGCGCGAAGCCCCCGGCCGCCAAGAAGAAGAAAGCCGCCGGCGGCACCAAGGCGAAGAAGACGAAGTCTCGCGCGCGCGCGAAGGCGAAGGCCTAGCGCCTGGACCCAGACGCCTTCCGAGCCGCGATGGGCCAGTTCGCGACGGGGGTCGCGGTGGTCACGACCCGCGGCCCGGCTGGGCTCACGACGAACGCGTTCAGCTCACTGTCGCTGGACCCAATGCTCGTGCTGGTCTGCCTCGACCTGGAATCGCGAACGCTTGCCGCCGTGCGCGAGCACCGGCGCCTCGCCGTGAACGTGCTGTCGGCGTCGCAGCAGGACGTCGCGGTGAAGTTCGCCGGCAAGGCCGCTCACGCGGAGAAGTTCGAGGACGTCGGCTGGCGCGAGGAGGCCGGCGTCCCGGTGCTCGACGGCACGGTCGCGTGGGTGGCGGGCAAGGTGCTCGAGCTCATCCCGGGTGGCGATCACGTGATCGCGATCACCTCTGCGGAGGCCTTCGGCGCGCCCGGCGGCGAGCCGCTCCTCTTCCACGCGGGTGAGTACCGCTAGATCCCGAATCCTCCGGCTGACGCGCCGGCGCGGAGCGCGAGCGTGACGATCAGAAGCGCGCCGATCGTCATCACCCCCATCTCGCGCAGCACGACGCGGCGCGCGAGCGCGGCCTGCTCGGCCTGGTCGAGCGCGTCGAGGTCGTCGACCTGGTCGAGCTCGCGCTGCGCTGCGCCGATCCGCATTCCCTCGCTCACCATCGTCACCGCCAGGATCGCCACGCCGTAGAGGTAGTGAAGCTCGTCCTCGGGCTGGTTCCCCGAGATCAAGAGCCACATCCCGACCGCGACCTGAACGACCACCACGACCTGCGCGACCCGCAGCAGGTACCAGAACCAGACCGAGGGCTCGGACTTCAGCCAGGCGATCGCCCCCCAGGCAGCGACCACGGCGTTGGCGCCCAGGACCACAATCCCCAAGGTCGCATGAAACCCGATCAATACGCGCCTTTCGGCACTATGTAGCAAGTTGTCACAAACGCGGGTATAACACGGCCGCCCGATGCTGAAGAGCTACCTGCCAGCGCTCATCTTCATCCTCCTGGGCCTGGTTACGGGCGGGGCGTTCGTCTACCTCAACCGCGTGCTCGGTCCGCGGCGCCCCAGCAAGGTGAAGTCGGACCCCTACGAATGCGGGCTGCCGTCGGACGTTCAGCAGAACTTCCGCTTCGGGATCTCCTTCTACCTCGTCGCGATGCTCTTCATCCTGTTCGACATCGAGGTCATCTTCCTGTACCCGGTCGCGGTGCAGCTCGAGGCCTTCGGCGTCTTCGCGCTCGTGGAGACGATCGTCTTCATCGCCCTCTTGTTCGTCGCGTTCATCTACGTCTGGCGAAGGGGTGCGCTCGAATGGAAGTGATCCGCCAGCCCGTGGGCGAGCCGAGTGACGATCTGCGCGTGCGCCAACTCAAGGCGCGCCAGCTCCTGAAGGGGGAGCTGGAGGGCAAGGACCTCGAGGAGTACGTCGAGTCGCGCGTGCTCACGACGACGCTGGAGAAGGCGCAGAACTGGGGCCGCGGCAACTCGATGTTCCCGCTCGGCTTCGGGCTCGCCTGCTGCGCGATCGAGATGATCACGATCATCGGGTCGCCGCGGAACGACATCGCGCGCTTCGGCCACGAGGCCGTCCGCGCGTCCCCGCGCCAGGCGGACATGATGATCCTGTCCGGCCGCGTGTCGGTGAAGATGGCCCCGATCGTCCGGCGCATCTACGACCAGATGCTCGAGCCGAAGTGGGTCATCGCGATGGGCGCGTGCTCGTCGAGCGCCGGCATGTTCAACAACTACGCGCTCGTCCAGGGCGCCGACAAGTTCATGCCGGTGGACGTCTACGTGCCCGGGTGCCCGCCACGGCCCGAGGCGCTCATCTATGGCATCAACAAGCTCCAAAAGATGATCTGGGAACGGCCGGACCTCGGGTGGCGCGAGCGCTACAAGGCCGAGGGGACGGAGGAGCCCGCTCGCTTCCCAGAGGGCTCCGTTGCCTGACGCCACCGGGCTCGAGCTCGTCGCTCAGCGAGTGCGCGACAAGCTGGGCGAGGACGCGGTCACCGGCACCGCCTACCACCGCGAGCTCGCCACGCTCGAGGTGGCGCCGGCGTCCGTGCGCGATGTCGTCGGCTACCTGAAGCAGGAGGACGAGGAGCCGTACCCGCTCCTCATGAGCCTGCACGGGTGCGACTACCTCCCGGACGAGCCGCGCTTCGGCGTGCACTACCAGCTGCTTTCGATGGACCGCACCGAACGGCTGAACGTGAAGACGCGCGTCGGCCCCGACGACCCGCGCCTTCCGACGGTGGTCGACGTCTTCCCCGGCGCGAACTTCCAGGAGCGCGAGGTCTTCGACATGTTCGGCGTCGTCTTCGACGGTCACCCGGACATGCGCCGGATCCTGATGCCGGAGGACTACGAGGGACACCCGCAGCGGCGTGACTTCCCGATGGGCGGCGAGCCGGTCCTATTCACCTACAACGAGCACGAGATGCCGCGCTGGTATGAGTGACCCGCAGACCCCTTTGAGCGTTCCCTACCGCGAGCGGGAGCAGTCGATCACGCTCGAGCGGGGCTCGATGGAGGCGCCGGTCAGCGGCACGGAGCTTGAGCCGCGGCACGAGCTCTTCACGATCAACATGGGCCCGCACCACCCGGCGACGCACGGGGTGCTGCGCCTCCTGTTGACCCTCGAGGGCGAGACCGTGCGCTCGATGGAGCCGATCATCGGCTACGTCCACACCGGCATCGAGAAGTCGTGCGAGGACCAGGCCTACTGGAAGGTCATCCCGTTCGTCGAGCGGATGGACTACCTCTCGTACTACTTCAACGCGATGGCGTACTGCATGTCGGTCGAGCGCCTGCTCGACCTCGACGTGCCGCCGCGCGCGCAGTACCTGCGGGTGATCCATCTCGAGCTCAACCGGATCGCCAGCCACCTGTTCTGGCTCGCCACGTCGGCGCTCGACCTCGGCGCCGTGACGATGCTGTGGTGGGGCTGCCGCGAGCGCGACTACGTGCTCGACCTGTTCGAGTACTCCTCCGGGCAGCGCTTCCACCCGCGCTACATCCAGGTCGGCGGCGTGATCGAGGACATCCCGCCGGGCTGGGAGCAGAAGGCGCGCGAGTTCTGCGCGCTGCTGCCGACGCGGCTCGACCAGTACGAGGCGCTGCTCGACCGCAACGAGATCTTCCTCCAGCGACTGAAGGGCGTCGGGATCGTCGACGAGGAGACGCTGCTCGGACTTGGCGTTACCGGGCCGCTCTTGCGAGCCACCGGCAACCCGTGGGACCTCCGCAAGGCGATGCCCTACTCGTCCTACGACCACTTCGACTTCAAGATCCCGGTCGGCACGGTCGGCGACAACTACGACCGCTACCGCGTGCGCATGGCCGAGATGCGCGAGTCGGCGAAGATCGTCGAGCAGGCGCTCGATGGCCTGCCCGAGGGGGCGTACATCTCGGACGACCGCAAGGTCGCTCTACCGCCGCGGTGGGAGCTCGCGACGTCGATGGAGGCGCTCATCCACCACTTCAAGCTCGTCACCGAGGGCTTCCGCGTCCCGGTCGGCGAGGCGTACGTGCCGATCGAGTCGCCGCGCGGCGAGCTTGGCTGCTTCGTCCTGTCGGACGGGTCGTCGAAGCCGGCGCGCGTGCACATGCGGGATCCGAGCTTCACGAACCTCCAGTCGCTGAAGCACATGGGCGAGGGCGGCCTGATCGCCGACCTGATCGCCTGCATCGCGATGCTCGACCCGATCCTCGGAGGGATCGACAGGTGAAAGATCCGGGCGAGCTCGCGCAACCGGCCGTCGTCCCCGACCTCGCCGAGATCGACGTGCCGCAGGAGCTGCAGGCCGAGATCGAGGAGCTGATGTCGCGCTACCCCGACCACCATTCGGCAGCGCTGCCGGCGCTCGCCGCCGCCCAGCGGCTGCACGGCTGGTGCTCGCCGGAGGCGATCGACCAGGTCGCCGCTGTGATGCGCGTGACCCCCGCCTACCTCTCGAGCATCGCGACCTTCTACGACATGCTCAACACCGAGCCGGTCGGGCGCCAGTACGTGTGGGTCTGCACGAGCGTGGCGTGCATGCCGAAGAACGCGAAGGCCGTCTACGACGCGATCAAGGAAGCGGGCGGCGACCTCGAGGACGTGAACATCCGCGAGTTCGAGTGCCTCGGCGCTTGCGACATGGCTCCGATGGCGTCGGTCAACGGGCGCTACATCGGCCCGCTGCAGCCTGGCGACGCCGAGCAGATCGTCGAGGCGCTGAAGCGCGGCGAGCAGCCGCTGCCCGGAAGGGGGCTCGGCGACTGATGGCCGAGGAGACGCGCGTCCTGCTCGAGAACATCGACGAGCCCGGGCTCGCGACGATCGAGGTGTACGAGAAGCTCGGCGGCTACTCGCGCCTGCGAAAGGCGCTGATCGAGCTCGAGGCGGAGGCTCTCGTCCACGAGCTCGAGGAGTCCGGTCTCCGCGGCCGCGGCGGCGCGGGCTTCGCAATGGGGAAGAAGGCCAGCTTCATCCCCAAGGGTTCGATGGACAAGTACCTCTGCTGCAACGCGGACGAGTCCGAGCCCGGCACGTTCAAGGACCGCCTGCTGATGCAGAAGAACCCGCATCTGCTGATCGAGGGCATCATCATCGCCGCGCGGGCGGCCGGCGCGAACCGCGCGTTCATCTTCATTCGCGGCGAGTACGAGCTGCAGGCGCAGATCCTCGAGAACGCCCTCGACGAGGCGAAGGCGAAGGGCTACGTCGGCGAGCGCATCATCGGCTCGGACTTCTCACTCGAGCTCTGGGTCCACCGCGGCCAGGGCGCGTACATCTGCGGCGAGGAGTCCGCGCTCCTCGACGCGCTCGAGGGCAAGCGGGGCAACCCGCGGCTCAAGCCGCCGTTCCCCGCCAACCAGGGGCTGTACCAAGGCCCGACGCTGATCAACAACGTCGAGACGCTCTGCAACGTGCCGCTGATCGTCGAGAAGGGCGCCGACTGGTTCAAGTCGTTCGGGACCGAGAAGTCGGCGGGCACCAAGGTCGTGTCCGTCTCGGGCAACGTCCAGCGCCCCGGCAACTACGAGATCGCGCTCGGGATCACCGGGCGCGAGATCGTCTGCGACCTCGCGGGTGGCCCACCCGAGGGGCGCGAGATCAAGTGCTGGTTCCCCGGGGGTTCGTCCGCCCCGGTGCTGCTACCCGAGGACCTCGACCTCCCCTACGACTTCGAGAACATGGCCGAGGCGGGCTCGATGCTCGGCTCGGGCGCCATCATCGTGATCGACGACTCGGTCCCGATCGTCGAGGTCGCGCTACGGCTGGCCGGGTTCTACCGGCACGAGTCGTGCGGCAAGTGCACCCCCTGCCGCGAGGGCACCAACTGGACGGTGAAGATGCTCGAGCGCGTGGACCGTGGCGAGGCGACGCCGATGGACATCGAGATCATCGCCCAGGTCCAGGAGAACATCATCGGCAACTGCCTGTGCGTCCTCGGCGACTCGATGGCGATGCCGATCGGCTCGATGATCGAGAAGTTCCGCGACGAGTTCGAGGAGCACATCGAGCGGCGCCGCCAGCAGTTCGCGCAGCAGGACTACGCGCTCTCCGCCGACGAGCTCGCCGCCAGCGAGGGGGCCGGGATTGCCTAGGCCCGAGCAGCGCATGGTCACGTTCGAGATCGACGGCCGCGAGGTGACCGCGCCGGAGGGCGCGATGCTCGTGGACGGGGCGAAGTACGGCGACGTCGAGATCCCCGTGTTCTGCTACGAGCCCAAGGTCGGCCCGCCGGTCGGCGCCTGCCGGATGTGCCTCGTCGAGATCGAGGGGATCCCGAAGCTGCAGACGGCGTGCTCGACTCCCGTCAAGGACGGAATGGTCGTCGTCACGACCTCCGACCGGGTGAAGGCGGCGCAGGAAGCGGTCGTCGAGTTCCTGCTGATCAACCATCCGCTCGACTGCCCCGTTTGCGACAAGGGCGGCGAGTGCCCGCTGCAGGACATCTCGTTTGGCTGGGGCGCCGGCCGGTCGCGCATGATCGAGCCGAAGCGCCATTTCAAGAAGCCGGTCGAGCTGTCACCGCTTATCGCGATCGACCGCGAACGCTGCATCCTCTGCTACCGCTGCGTGCGCTTCTCCCAGGAGGTCTCCGAGGACTACCAGCTGGTCTTCCTCGAGCGTGGCGACCACACCTTCGTCGGCACGGATGACGGCGCGCCGTACGTCGCTCCGTTCAGCGGCAACATCGTCGAGCTCTGCCCTGTCGGCGCGCTCACCTCCACCTCGTACCGGTTCCGCGCGCGACCGTGGGACATCGAGGACTCGGGCTCGATCTGCGCGCTCTGCCCGAGCCAGTGCAACATCGAGTTCACCGTTCGCGACGACGCGCGCATCGTTCGCGTGATGGCGCGCGACAACGAGGACGTCGAGGACGGCTGGCTGTGCGACAAGGGCCGCTACGGCTACCAGGCGATCCACTCGCCCGAGCGGATCATGCGGCCGCTGGTCAAGGAAGGCGGCGCGCTGCGCGAGGCATCGTGGGAGCGGGCGCTGGACGCGGCGGCCGCCGGGCTCGAGAAGGCCGGGGCCGCGACGGCCGCGCTCGCCGGCGGTGAGAGCACGAACGAGGAGGGCTTCCTCCTGCAGCGGCTGGTGCGCGAGGGCCTGGGCTCGCCGCACATCGACTCGCGCGCGAGCGGCGTGCTCGACCCCGATCAGGTTCGAGTGCTCTCGCGACCCGACCTGAGCGTGCCGGTATGGGACATCGAGAACGCCGGCACCGTGCTCGTGTTCGACACCGACCTCGTCGAGGAGGCGCCGATCGTCGACCTGCGCGTACGCAAGGCGCGTCGGCGGAACGGTGCGAAGGTGGTGGTGGCCTCGAGCCATCCGACGACCCTCGACGCGACTGCCGACCACGCGGTCCGCTTCCCTCCGGGCGGCGCGGAGGCGGCACTGCAGGAGCTGGCGGAGCACGACCCGCGCGGGGGCGGGCCTGTGGTGATCATCTGGGGCGAGCGCCTTTCGCACGGCGAGCGCGGCCGCCAGGGCGTCGCGGCGCTGCTCGCGCTCGCCCGCAAGCTGGACCTCCAGGGCACCGAGGGCGCCGGGCTGCTCGAGATCCCCACCGGCACGAACGGCCGCGGCCTGCGCGAAGTCGGCTGCCTGCCGAACCTTGGGCCGGGGCTCGCCGACCCGACGGCCGCCGGCAAGGGCGCGAAGGAGATCGCCGCGGCACTCGGGGACGAGCTGTCCGCGCTCGTGCTCCTCCACGTCGATCCGCCCGTCACGCCCGCCGGGTTCGTGGTCGCCTTCGCCGACCACGTCACGAGCGGACTCGAAGGCGCCGACGTCGTCTTCCCCGCCGCCTCCTACGCGGAGAAGGAAGGCACGATGACCCACCCGGACGGGCGGCTCCAGCGGCTGCGCCAGGCGATCGGCCACCCCGGCGAGGTGCGCCAGCCCGCGCAGGTGCTCGCGGAGCTGTGCTCGCGGCTCGGTGCGCCGGTCGAGGAGCCGACCGCGCCAAGGCTCACCGAACTGGTGAGCGAGTCCGTGCCGTTCTACGCGGGCCTCACGCTCGACGAGATCGGCGGCCGCGGGGTTCGCTGGCAGGAGCGCGATGCCGCGTCCGCGCTCGAGGCACCGGACATTCCGGACGCGCCGCTCGAGTCGCCGCCGGAGCTGCCTCAGGGCATGAAGCTCGGCACCGTGCGCACACTTTGGGCCGGGCGCGAGACGCGCCATGCGCCTGCGCTCAAGTTCCTCGCCCCACGCCAGCAGGCCGAGCTGTCCGCCGAGGACGCCCAGCGGCTCGGCATCCGCCCGGGCGACGAGGTCGAGGTGGCGATGAACGGCACCAGCGTTCGCGCGGTCGCGCGGCTCCGCCAGGCGGTGGAGCCCGGCACGGTGTTCCTGCTCGAAGGGACCGCCCTCGAGGCAGGCGCGGTGGTGGAGGTGCGCAAGGCGTGATCGCCGAGGTCGGCTTCGCCGAGACCACGCTCGTCCAGGTGATCAAGGTCCTCGTGATCTTCGGCTTCATCCTGGCCATCACCCCGATCGTGCTTCTGGTCGAGCGCAAGTTCATGGGCCGGATGCAGTCGCGGTACGGGCCGAATCGCGTCGGCCCCTACGGCCTGCTCCAGCCGCTCGCCGACGTCGTGAAGCTGCTCTCCAAGGAGCACTCGGAGCCGCGCACAGCGGTGCCGTGGATGATGACGCTGGCGCCGATGATCTCGGTGCTCACGGCGGTCGCGACGCTTGCGCTCGTGCCGTTCGGGGACACGCGCGAGGACGGGCTCTTCGGCGCGAACTACGGCCTCTACGGGATCGACGTCTCGATCGGGATTCTCTACATGTTCGCGTTCGGCGCGCTCGCGCTCTATGGCTTCATGCTCGGCGGCTGGGCGTCGGGCTCGAAGTACTCGTTCCTCGGCGCGATGCGCAGCGCCGCGCAGCTCATCTCCTACGAGGTCGCGCTCGGGCTGTCGCTGCTCGGCATCGTGATGACGGCCGGCACGCTGTCGCTCACCGAGATCGTCGAGCACCAGGACACGGTCTGGTTCATCGTGCCGCAGTTCGTCGGCTTCCTCATCTTCCTCGTCGCCGGCTTTGCGGAGACCGCGCGTGCCCCCTTCGACCTCCCGGAGGCGGATGCAGAGATCGTCGCGGGCTACAACACCGAGTACGGCGGGATGCGCTTCGGCGCGTTCTTCATGGCCGAGTACATGCACATCATCGTGTTCGGCGGCCTGTGCGCAGCGCTCTTCCTGGGCGGCTGGCACGGCCCCGGGCCGGCCTATCTCGACCCGCTCTGGGTGATCGTGAAGATGACCGCGATCGTGCTGCTGTTCATCTGGGTGCGCACCACGCTGCCGCGCCTGCGCTACGACCAGCTGATGAACTTCGGGTGGAAGATCCTGCTCCCGCTCGCGACACTCAACGCGCTCGTCACGGCGATCGTGGTGGTGGCCTGGTGACCTGGAAGCCCGACGAGGACGTCATCGCAGTCCAGCGCGGGCCGGAGCCGGGCGGCGCGGGAGGCGCATATCGCACTTTCTCCGCGACGCTACGGGGGCTGCGCACCACCTTCGCCCGGCTCTTCGAGGAGCCGGTCACGATCGAGTACCCGGAGGAGAAGACGCCGGTCTACCCGCGCTGGCGCGGCAAGCACAAGCTGCACCGGTTCGACGACACGGGCCTCGAGAAGTGCGTGGGCTGCTCGCTCTGCGCCGCGGCCTGCCCGGCCGACTGCATCCGCGTCGTCGCGGCGGAGAACACACCCGACAACCAGGTCTCGGCCGGCGAGCGCTACGCCGCGGTCTACGAGATCAACATGACGCGCTGCATCTTCTGCGGCTACTGCGAGCTGGCGTGCCCATTCGACGCGATCACGATGGGTCACGACTACGAGCTCGCCGACTACGAGCGCAGCGACCTCATCTTCACGAAGGAGATGCTGCTGGCCGACCACCCGGACCGCACGCCGCTCAGGCGAGAAGGCGAATAGCCGAGGGTCCCGGGCTTGCTGTTCGAGCAGATCATGTTCTTCGTGGCGTCCGCGGGCGCCCTGGCAGGGGCGCTCGGGGTCGTGATGCTGCGCAATCCGTTCTACAGCGTCCTCGCGCTGATCGCGCACCTCGTGGCGCTCGCGATCCTGTTCTTGCTGCTGCAGTCGGAGTTCCTCGCGGCGGCACAGATCGTGGTCTACGCCGGGGCGATCATGGTGCTCTACCTGTTCGTGACCGCCTATGTCGGCGGCGCCGACCAGTCGATTCGGCGCGGCGGCGAGGCGGGCGCCGTCGGGCAGCTCGGCGTGATCATGGCCGGGGCGCTCTTCGTCGTGATCGCGCTGGCGGTGCTCGGCTCGAGCCTTGACGCGCTCGACACGCGCGGCGCCGACCTGCAGCCCGGCTTCGGCTCGCCCGGTGAGATCGGCCAGCTGCTCCTCAGGAAGTTCCTGATCCCGTTCGAGGCGGCGTCGTTCCTGCTGCTCGTGGCCGCGGTCTGCGCGGTCGTGCTCGCCCGCCGCCGGCGCGGGCTCGAGGAGGGCGGCGCCTGATGGACGTCGTCTGGTTCGTCGTCCTCTCCGCGCTGATCTTCGCGATCGGGGCCGCCGGCGTGATGACGCGCCGCAGCCCGCTCGTGATCCTCCTCTGCACCGAGCTCATGCTCAACGCGTGCAACCTGGCGCTGCTCTCGTTCGCGCGCATGCATGGATCGGGTGACGGCCAGATCTTCGCGCTGATCGTGATGGTCGTCGCGGCGTGCGAGGTCGTGATCGGCCTCGGCCTGATCGTCGCGATCTACCGCAAGCGAATGCCGATCGACGTAGACGAGCTCTCGGAGCTGCGCGGTTGAGCCCCGCTGACTACGGCTGGCTGGTCCTCGGCTTCCCCCTGCTCGGGACGCTCGTGCTCGCGTTCGGCTGGCGCGTCCTGCCGGGCCGCAGCGCGGGGTGGATCGGCTCGGCGTCGATCCTCGCGTCGTTCATCTCGGCGCTGGGAGCGCTCCAACAGCTTCAGGACCGCCCGGCCGAGGAGCGGCACTTCGAGTCGTCGCTCTTCGACTACATGGACACGTTCGGCGTGTCGGTGGAGCTCGGAATCTTCGTCGACCCGCTGTCGGTCCTGATGATGCTGATCGTCTCCGGCGTCTCGTTCCTGATCCACCTGTACTCGGTCGCGTACATGGACGGCGACCGCGGGTACGTGCGCTTCTTCGCGTACCTCAACTTCTTCGTCTTCT
The DNA here is from genome assembly GCA_963846865.1 of uncultured Thermoleophilaceae bacterium. Classification (GTDB taxonomy): domain Bacteria; phylum Actinomycetota; class Thermoleophilia; order Solirubrobacterales; family Thermoleophilaceae; genus DASPHG01. The sequence goes on from CAWJXU010000002.1 coordinate 106,107, forward strand.
CGATGCTCCTGCTCGTCCTGGCGGGGAACTTCGTCCTGCTCATCGTGGGCTGGGCGTTCGTCGGCGCGGCGTCGTACCTCCTGATCTCGTTCTGGTACCGGCGCGAGACCGCCACCTACGCCGGGATCAAGGCGTTCGTGATGAACGTGATCGGCGACGTCGGGCTGGTCGTGGGCGCGTTCCTCTTGTGGGACGCCACCGGCTCACTCGAGTACGCGGGCGTCTTCGAGGGCGCGCAGAACGTGTTCGTCGAGAACGACGGCCAGCTCGTCGCCGCGTGCCTCTGCCTGCTGGTGGGCGCGTTCGCGAAGTCCGCGCAGGTTCCGCTCCACACGTGGCTTCCGGACGCGATGGAGGGCCCGACTCCCGTCTCGGCACTGATCCACGCCGCCACCATGGTGACCGCGGGCGTGTACCTGATCGCGCGCATGCATCCGCTGTTCGAGCTCGCGCCCGCGGCGGCGGACGTGGCGGCGGTCATCGGGACGCTCACGCTGGTGATGGCCGCCACGATCGCGCTGGTCGTCACCGACCTGAAGCGCGTCATCGCCTACTCGACGATGTCGCAGATCGGCTACATGGTGCTCGGCGTCTCCGCGTTCGCGTATGGCGCGGGGATGTTCCACCTGATGACGCACGCGTTCTTCAAGGCCCTCCTCTTCATGGGAGCGGGCTCGGTGATCGCGGCGATGGGTGGCAACCAGTCGCTCAACCAGATGGGCGGCTTCCGGCGCGCGATGCCGTTCACCTTCATCACCTTCACGATCGGGGCGCTCGCGCTCGCAGGCTTCCCGCTCATGTCGGGCTTCTTCTCGAAGGACGAGATCATCGCGTTCACGCTGAACCGCGGCGGCCTCTACACCGTGCTCGGAGTCGTCGCCTACGTCGCGTCGTTCCTGACCGCGTTCTACGCGTTCCGGATGGTGTTCCGCGTCTTCTTCGGCGATCCCGTCGACGAGGCGCGCGAGCTCGAGGACGGGCACCTTGCGCACCACGACCCCGCGAACCCGCTGACGGGCGAGCCCGAGGACCCGGACGTGGGCTTCCCCGGTCCCGAGCACCACATCGCGGAGCGCGAGTGGCCGATGAAGGCGGCGATGGCGCCGCTCGCCTTGCTGTCGATCATCGGCGGCGTTGTCGGGATACCGGGCGTGACCGACACGCTCGAGCACTTCCTAGAGCCCACGTTCGAGGACTCGGCGTACCTCGACACGCATCCGAGCGAGAGCGCCGAGGTGACGGGGCTCGTCATCGGCGGCGCAATCGCGATCAGCGGCATCGCTCTCGCCTGGGTGCTGTACATGCTGAAGCCCGGCGCAACGCTGCGGCTGCGCGACTTCCGCCTGCGCAAGGTGCACGACTTCCTCGCGCACAAGTGGTACTTCGACGAGCTCTACGACGCCGTCTTCGTGCGCCCCGCGGCGACGTTCGGCCAGTTCGGCCGCACGGTGATCGAGAGCGTCTTCGTACAGGACGTGATCGTCGGCGGCTCGGTGGCGGTCGTACGTGCCGGGTCTTCGTTCGCGCGCGGGCTGCAGACGGGCTACCTCCGCTCGTACGCGGTCCTGCTCGTCGGCGGCCTGGCCGGCCTTGGCCTCTACTTCCTGATCACGGCGAGCTGAGGCGCGGATGACGATCCACCTGAGCATCGTGATCTTCCTGCCGCTCGCGGGCGCGCTGGTCGGCGCCTTCCTCCCCTCGGCGCGCTCGCACTGGGGCATCCTCGCCGGCTCGGCCGGGACGGCCTTGTACGCGATCGTGATGGCGTTCGACTTCGACCGCGGTGCCGACGGGCTCCAGTACGTGACCGACGACGCCTGGATCTCGGAGCTCGGGATCCGCTGGTCGCTCGGCGTCGACGGCCTGAACCTCTGGCTGATCCTCCTGACGGCCCTGCTCTGGATCGCGGCGATCGTCTACTCGTGGCGCGCGGCGCGCTTCCGCGAGCGCCAGCGGCCACAGCTCTTCTGGTTCCACTTCGCGCTCGCGGAGACGGCCGTGCTGGGGGCGCTCTGTGCGCAGGACCTGGCGGTCTTCGTCTTCTTCTTCGACCTGATGCTGGTGCCGTTCTTCTTCCTGATCGGCCAGTGGGGCGAGGAGAACCGCGTCCCGGCGACGACGAAGATGGTCATCTACACGCTCGTCGGCTCGCTGCTGATGCTGGCGGGCGCGGTCGCGCTGGGCGTGCTGGCGACGCCCGAGGGCGGCGACATCTCGTTCTCGCTCGCCGACCTCGAGCAGCGCACGCTCAGTGAGGGCACGCAGCAGTGGATCTTCCTGCTCTTCGCCGCGGCGTTCCTGGTCAAGGCGCCGGTGTTCCCGCTGCACGGATGGATGCCCGACGCGTACCGGGCCGCTCCGCTTCCCGTGCTGGTCGTCTTCTCGGCGGTCGTCTCGAAGATCGGCGTCTACGGGTTCCTGCGGATCGTGTTGCCGGTCCTTCCGGACGCGGCGATCCACTTCCAGGACCTGATGCTCGCCTTCGCGGTCGTCTCGATCCTCTACGGGTCGGTGATCGCGTTCGCGCAGGACGACACGCGGCTCGTGGTCGGCTATTCGTCGATCGCGCAGCTCGGATTCATCCTGCTGGGGATCTTCTCGCTGGACGACAAGGGCGCCCAAGGCGCGGTGATGCAGATGGTGAACCACGGCATCGTCGCCGCCGGGCTGTTCTTCGCGATCGCCGCGCTCGCGCGGCGCGCGGGCGGCTCGGAGCTCCTGAGCGGGATGGGCGGCGTGGCGTTCCGCGCGCCCGCGCTCGCCGCCGTCCTCCTGATCCTCGCGTTCGCGAACCTCGCGATGCCCGGCACGCCGAACTTCGTCGGCGAGCTTCTGATCCTGTTCGGGACGTTCGAGGAGAAGCTGACCTGGGGCCTGGTGGCCGCGGCCGGCGTCGTGCTCGCCTCCGTCTACATGATCCGGTTCTTCATCCGGGCGATGCACAACCGCGAAGGGCCGGGCGTCGAGTCGAAGGAGATCTGCCTGCTCGAGCTCGGCGTGCTCGTCCCGCTCGTGGCGATCGTCGTCGCGCTCGGCGTGTACCCGCAGGTGATCCTCGAGGGGACAGAGAAGGCGGTCGCTCAGGCCGTGCCGCACCCAGAAGTCAGCTCGATCGTCAGCGAAGGCCCCGCCGGGCTGCCGGAGGGCGAAGGGCCCCTTGGGCCGACGGAGGCCTACAACCCGGAGGACATCCAGCCGTGATCGACCTGGTGCTCGCCGCGGACGTCCAAGGGCCTGAGATCGACTACGAAGGATTGGCGCCGCTGTTCGCGCTCGGAGGCGGCGCGGTGATCGTGCTGATCACGAGCCTCTTCCGCGGCGCCTTCGTGCAGCGGGTGCTGGTGCCAGTGCTAACGCTCGTGGCGCTGGGCGCCGCCCTCGGGCTGACGATCTGGCAATGGGAGACCGGCGATCTCGAGCCGATCGTCGAGAACGCGCTCGCCGTGGACACGCTCGCGCTCGGGTCGGGCGTGCTCTTCTACGCGGCGGGCATCCTCACCGTCCTGCTGTCGCTGCGCTCCGAGGCGGTGCGCGAAGCCGGAGCCGGTGAGTACTTCGCGCTGCTTCTCTCGTCCGTCGCGGGAATGGTCGTGCTGGCGAGCGCCGAGAACCTCGTCACGCTCTTCATCGGGCTCGAGCTGCTCTCGATCCCTCTGTACACGCTGTGCGCGACCGAGCTGCGCCGCGGAACGTCGCTCGAGGCGGGCCTCAAGTACCTGATCGTCGGATCGCTCGGGTCGGCGACGCTGCTGTACGGCCTCGCGATGATCTACGGCGCCACGGGCGCGACCGACCTGGACGCGATCGCCGACGCGATCGGCGAGAACGTGGGGCTCGACGACCCGCTGCTCCTGGTCGGGATCGCGCTCGCCGCGGCCGGACTGGCGTTCAAGGCCTCCGTCGCCCCGTTCCACCAGTGGTCGCCCGACGTCTACCAGGGCGCGCCCACCCCGATCACCGCGTTCATGGCGACCGCGACGAAGGTCGCAGCGTTCGCGGTGATCCTGCGGCTGTTCGACCACGCGCTGGCGATCGAGCAGACCAACTGGGCCCCCGCCCTCGCCGTGCTCGCGACGATCACGATCGTGATCGGGAACGTCGGCGCGCTGTTCCAGCGCTCGCTGAAGCGGCTCCTGGCGTGGTCCGGCGTCGCCCAGGCCGGCTATCTGCTCGCGGGCGTCGTGGTGGGCACGCAGCTTGGGATGAAGGCGACCTGGTTCTACCTCGTCGTCTACCTCGTCATGAACGTCGCCGCGTTCGCCGTCGTGATCGCGCGCGAGCGCGTGTCGGAGGCCGGCGACGACCTCAAGTCATTCGAGGGGCTCGGGGAGGCCAGCCCGCTGCTCGCGTGGCCGATGACGATCGCGATGCTGGCCCTCGCGGGGTTCCCGGCCACCGCGGGGTTCATCGGAAAGTTCTATTTGATCGACGCCGCCGTGGCGGGCGACTACGCGTGGCTCGGCGTGCTGATCGTGGTCGGCTCGATGATCTCGCTCGCGTACTACCTAAGGGTCATCGCCGTCATGTGGATGGGCGGGGTCGAGGTCGAGCTCCCGAGCGGCAGGAGGGTGCGGCCGGTCGGCGGATGGTCGCCCGAGGCGGACGCCCGCGCCCAGCCGGAGGTCACCGCGGTCGCTCTCCTGTGCGCGGCGGCGACGATCTTCTTCGGGATCGTCCCCTCGCCGGTGTTCGATCTGGCGCAGGACGTGGCAACGTCGTTCTCGCATCTGATTTAGGGGTAATACCCAGCCATGAAGCCGACCGCGTTCGACCACGTCGCACTCTGGGTCTCGCAGCGAGATGAGATCGCACGCTTCCTCTGCGACCACCTCGGCATGCACGAGATCGAGAGGACGGACAGCTTCACGCTGGTCGGCGCCGACGCCCGCCGGGGCAAGGTCACGCTCTTCGACGCGGACGGCCCGCGTGAGGACGGCGCGCTGACACGCATCGTGTTGCGGGTCTCCGATCTCGATGCGGCGCTGGCGGAGCTACCGAGCGACGTCCCCGTCGAGCGCGAGGGTGACGTCGCCGGCTTCACCGGCCCTGAGGGCATCCGGCTCGGCCTCACCGAACGCGAGACCGACCTCGAGTACGACCTGGACCACGTCGTCCTGTCGCTGCCGGACCCCGACGGGGCGACACGCGGCTTCGAGGCGCTCGGCTTCGAGCGCCGAAACGGCGGCCTCGCGGTCGAGGACAAGGAGCTGCGGCTGATCGGCGGCGGCAGCGGCGAGCCGGAGCGCCCGCTCCTGAACCACCTGGCGCTCCTCGTGGACTCCGCCGACGACGTGCAGACCGAGGCGCGCAAGCGCGGGATCGAGATCGCCGAGATCAAGGACGCCGAGAACACGCTTGCGGTCTTCGTGTGGGGCCCCGATTCCGTCAAGGTGGAATACGTGGAGCACAAGCCCGGCTTCTCACTGGTCTAGGTGCCGGTGCCGGAGCTCGTCGTCGCCGGGGCCGGCATGGCCGGGCTGTGCGCCGCCGCGCGGGCGCGTGAGCTCGGTGCGGTCGGTTCGCGTGCTCGAGAAGGGCGACCGCCCAGGTGGCTCGATGCTGCTCTCGAGCGGGTTCGTCTGGCGCCACGATGACTTCGAGCGGTTCCGCGCGGAGTGCCCGGACGGTGACCCTGCGGTGCAGCGAGTCATCTTCGACCGCTTGGACGACGCGGTTCGTTGGCTCGAGTCGCTCGGCGCCCCCGTCCTGACGCGCGAGACCGGCAACCCGCTCACGCGCGGCGTGCAATTCGACACGCGCGCGCTGACCGACGCGCTTGTGGGAGCCGCCGGCGAGGTGCGGTTGCGGGAGCCGCTCCGCGAGCTGCCTCGCGACGTCCCCGTCGTGCTCGCGACGGGCGGCTTCCAGGGCGACCGCGAGCTCGTTCGCCTGCACGTGACCCCCGAGGCCGACCACCTCCTCCTGCGCGCCAACCCGTGGAGCACGGGTGACGGGCTCAGACTGGGCCTGGCCGCCGGGGGTACGACGAGCGCCGGGATGGACGAGTTCTACGGGCGGAACATGCCGGCGCCGCCGGCGCGCGTGGTCGAGAGCGACTTCGTGTCGCTGTCGCAGCTCTACGCGCGGCACGCGGCCGTGTCGGCCGGGGACGAGACCTTCGAGACGCGCACGTGGTCGGAGGTGGACGTCGTTCAGTGGACCGCGAGGAGGGAGCAAGCGCGCGCCTGGTACCGCGTGCCGAACGAGCGGCTTTCCGAGCGCGTCCGCGACCGTACGGTCGCCGACATGATCGCCGCGGCGGAGACGGCCGGCGCGCCGGTCGAGCGGAGCGAGGAGGCCGTGACCGTTGGCGTGCGCGCGGGGATCACGACGACGGTGGGCGGACTCGCGATCGACAGCCGCTGTCGCGTCGCCGACGGCGTGCTCGCCGCGGGCGCGGACGCCGGCGGCGTGATGGCGGGCGGGTACTCGTCCGGGCTGGCCGCTGCACTGGTCCTCGGAATGGTCGCCGCCGAGGAGGCGCTTGCGTGAAGAGGATGCCCACGAGTGACTTCACGGTCGGTGTCGAGGAGGAGCTGCACCTCGTCGACCCCGAGTCGCATCGGCTCACGCCTACCGCGGCCGATGTGCTCGCGCGCCTCGACCTGCCGGATGCCCGGGCGGGTCACGAGGCCTACGCGACGCAGGTCGAGCTGCGCACGCCGCCGTGTGCAGACGCCGCCGAGGTGGGCGCCGCGCTCGGCGAGAACCGAGCCGCGGCGGCAGCCGCAGGCGCGACCCTGATGGGCGCGGGCCTCCACCCCACCGCCGTCTGGGGAGAGGCCGAGGTGGTCGACAAGCCCCGCTATCACGGCATCGGCGAGTCGATGCGAGAGGTGTTCGGGCGAAGCCCGGAAGCAGCGCTGCACGTGCATGTGGGCATGCCCGATGCGGACACGATGATCCGCGTGTTCAACGGCATGCGCCGCCACCTTCCGCTCCTGATCGGGCTGGCCGCGAACTCGCCGTGGTGGTTCGGGCGCGACTCCGGGCTCGCGAGTGCGCGCCGGGCGGTCGTCCGGCCCTACCCGGGCCGCGGGATCCCGCCGGCGTTCGACAGCTGGGACCACTACCTCGACCACCTGAAACGGCTCGAAGACTCGGGCGGGCCGTCTGACTACACGCTCATCTGGTGGGACGTCCGGCCACACCCGCGGCTCGGCACGGTCGAGCTGCGCGAGCTGGACGCACAGGCCGGGGCGGACGATGCGACCGCGGTCGCAGCGCTTACCCAGGCGCTCGCCCGGCGGGAGGCCGAGGCTCCCGCGGCTGACCTTCCTCCCAGCGAGGCGATCGACTGGTCGTGCTTCCGCGCCGCGCGCGACGGCCTCGATGCGGAGATCGTGCACGAGGGCGTGCTCACGCCGCTGCGCGATGCCGCGCGCGACCTCGCGGCCGCGCTCGACGTCCCCGAGGCGGAGGAGCTGGTCGCGCGCGGCGGCGGGGCCAAGCGCCGCCGCGACGCGCACGCGCGAGGGGGAACGGACGAGCTGCTGCGCGACCTCGTGGCAGAGACGGCGCGCCCGGGCTAGGCCGGCTGGTACTCGAACCGCTCGTTGCGGCGCACCGCCCCGTCCTCGATCACGAGGCCGTGGCGGCACGCGCTGACGTCGAGGAAGGCGGGTGGCAGCACGCCGGCGTCGTACAGGCAGACGACGGTCGCGCCGTGATCGGTGACGATGCCATGCGCGAGCGTCTCGTAACGCTCGAGCTCCGCCAGGTCGACGCTCTTCGCGGACTCGCGGTCGAGGCCGGCGATGATGCGCGTCGTCCGCTCCTCGGCGCTGATCAGGGCGTCGTAGGTGGCCGCGACGCGCTCGGCGTCGAAGTCGCCGTAAAGCGAGCGCGGGTCCTCCCACTCGACCGTGAGCTCGACGTCGGGGCCGAGCAGGGCGCGGGTCGCCTCGCGGAGGTCGTCCTGGATGCCGGCGATCACCCGCTCCCCCGCGTTCACGCCGTCCGTGAGGAAGCGCGCGCAGAACGGGGCGATGGCGGACGCCTCGTCGTATATGAGGGTCGCGTGGTCGGCCTCCCCGAGCGTGCGCAGGCTGCGCCGCGCCTGGTCGAAGTCGCCCTCGATCAGCCGTTGGCGCTCGCTACCGCAGCCGGGGCACGGGGCGACCGCCCCCGCGGACGCGGAGTACGTCATCTCGTTGCAACGTGCACATTCGAAGATCGGCATCACGGCCCCCCTCTGGCCGTACGACCGCGCCCCAAGCGGTCCGAAGGTCGAGTCTAACCGTCCACGACGAGCCCGTGTCGCGTGGTGTTCTCGGTCACTACCCGGGGTTCCACGAACTGCAACAGGTAGTCGGGGCCGCCCGCCTTCGACCCGATGCCCGAGCGGCGGTTGCCGCCGAACGGCTGCCTCCCGACCTTTGCGCCCGTGATGCCGCGGTTGACATAGAGGTTGCCCACGGGTGCGCGCCGCTTCACCTCCTCGACGACCGCTGGTCTGCGCGAGAACACCCCCGCGGTGAGCGCGAACGGCGCCTCGTCGAGCACTTCGAGCGCCTGCTCGACGCCCGCCACCTGCTCGACCGCGAGCAGCGGCCCGAAGATCTCCTCGGCGAGCACCGGCGAGTCCGCGGGCAGGCCGTGGGCGACGGCGGGGGTGCAGAACCAGCCCTCGTCCGGGCCGGACGCCCCCGGCCGCTCGAGCTCCCCGGTGCGCGCCGCTTCCTCCGCGTAGCGCTCGACGCGGTCCCGGGCGTCGCGCTCGATCACAGGCGGAACGTCCGTGCCGAACCTTTCCGCCTGCCCCACCGCGAGCGTCGCCGTGGCCCCGACGAGCCGCTCGAGCAGGCTTTCCGCCAGGCTCTCGTGCACGAGCACGCGCGCCGCGGCCGAGCACTTCTGCCCGGCATAGCCGAACGCGGACGAGGTGATCGCCGGCACCGCCTCGTCGAGATCGGCGTCGGAATCCACGATCACGCAGTTCTTGCCACCCATCTCGGAAACGACCCGCTTCACATGCCGCTGCCCGGCGGGCGTCTCCGCCGCGGCACGGACGATCTCGAGGCCGACGGCGCTCGAGCCGGTGAACGCGATCGTGTGCACGCCCGGGTGGCGGACGAGAGCCTCACCGGCGTCGCCGAAGCCCGGGAGGAGCGACACGGCGCCGCGCGGAACGCCCGCCTCGCGGAGCGCGCTGACGAGCGCGTGCGCACACGCGGGCGACTGCTCGGCCGGCTTCAGCACGACGGCGTTGCCCGCCGCAAGCGCCGCGGCAGTCATCCCGCAGGGGATCGCGATCGGGAAGTTCCAGGGGGCGATAACCGCCGCCACGCCGCGGCCCGTGTAGCGCATCGAGTTGCGCTCGCCGCGCACCTGGAGCAGCTCCGGCGCGCGCTCGAGCTCGACGGCCTCGCGCGCGTAGTACTCGAGGAAGTCGATCGCCTCACACACGTCGCCGTCGGCCTCCGCCCACGGCTTGGCGCACTCGCGCACCTCGAGCGCGGCGAGGTCGAGCCGGTCGCGGCGCAGGACATCGGCAGCCCGCACGAGCTTCTCGGCGCGCTCGCGGGCCGGCGTCTCGCCCCATCCGGGAGCGGCCGCTGCCGCCGCCTCCACGGCCGCCGCGGCCTCCGAGGCGCCGGCAGGGCCTGCTGTCGCGACCACTCGCTCCGGCGAGCCGGGATCGGTGGACTCGAACCCGTCGGACGCACCCTCCTCGTCGCCGACGAGCACTGGCACGCTGAGCGGGAGGCGCGCGTCGAGGCGTCCGAGCGCCTCGGTCAGCGCGCCGCGGTTGGACTCACGCCGAAGCTCCAGCTCCGGCTCGTTGGCGAACGGCTTCACGGCGCGGCCAGCAGCTCCTCGACCGCGACGCCGCGCGCCTGGTCGTGCAGGAACGACTCGTTCGCCGTGTTCTCCAGCAGCCGGCGGACCAGGTAGGCCATGCCCGCGACGAGGTCGCCCACGGGGCAGTAGGCGCGAACGGGCACCCCGCGGCGGGCGAGCGCATGCGCGAGGTCATCCCCGAGCCCGCGCAGCACCTGCACCTCCAGGTCCGCGTCGCCGGCGTACGCGAGCGCGTGCGCCACCGACCGCAGGTTGTGCGACGCGATCGCGACTCGCACCAGCGGCCGCGCGTCGAGCAGGCGCCGCGTCAGCTCCTCGAAGTTGCGGTCGCATTCGGCCTTGCTCTCGAAGACGGGCGCGCCCCAGCCGTGTTGCTGCGCCTCGATCACCTCGTGGTCCCAGTAGGCGCCCTTGACCAGCCGGATCGTGAGTGGCGGCCGGCGACCTGAGCCGCGCGACCAGTCGAGGATCCGCTCCAGCTCATCGGGCGAGTCGCGCAGGTAGGCCTGGAGCACGAGCCCGGCGGACGGGCCGTCCCGGAACTCATCCTCCTCGAGCAGCCCGAACACGAGCCCGAGGGTCGTCTCGAGCGAGTCGAGCGACTCCATGTCCACGTGCAGGTGCGCGCGGAGGTCGCGCGCCTGCGCGAGCAGCGGCCGCAGCCTCGCCGCAGCGTCGTCGCGCCCGAGCTCGGGAGCCTCCGGGCGGAGCGCGGGCGTCAGCGCCGAGACCTTGACGGAGAGGTTGGGCTCCGGCTTGCCCGGCCAGGACGCCATCGCTTCCGCGAGCGTCTCGAGGGCATCGGCGCAGCGCTCGGCGTAGCGGTCGGCCTCGGCAGCGGACACGGTGGCCTCCCCGAGCAGGTCCACCGTGACGAGGACGCCGTCGTCGTGCAGCCCGCGCAGCGCCTTGAGCGCGGCGCGGGGCGACTCGCCGACGATGAAGCGGTGCGCCATGTGCCGCACGCCCGCGGCTGCCGCGGCGCCGAGCGCCTTGCGGCCCGCGCGCGAGTCGGCGGCGCGCATCGCGGCGGTAAGCGGCGGCGTGCGGTCATCCACCTCCGCGAGGTACTCGCCGAGGTGGCGCGCCAGGTCGTCGAGCGACCGGCACGCGGGCGTCACGTCCACGAGCCGGAAGAGCGCGGCGCGCAGGTCGGCGTCGCGCGAGGCCAGCTCCATCGCGCGCTCGTCGATCGCCTTCACCGGGTGTCGCGCGCGTCCCGGAAACGCCTCCGCGAGCTCGCGACCTATCCGCTGCACATCGGCTTCCGGGGCCACGGTCCAAAGCTACTCCCGTGGGAAGCGACCCTCCGGAAGCCTGCCTACACTGCTCGCCCCCCATGGAGTATCCGGTCGAGACGTTCAGCGAGGAAGAGCGAGCCCGCCTCGCCCCGCATTTCACGAACCTCGACCGGCCCGTTTTCGCACTCGTGGGCCTGCCTGAGACCGTCAAGGGAGCGCTATTTGCGCGCTATTCGCGCTACCAGGGCACGCTCCGGCGCCTCTACCTGGACGAGTTCGCGGACGACATCGCAGCGGGCGTCCCGCACGAGGGCGAGGGCGAGCGGGCGGCCCAGCTCTACGAGCGAATCTTCCTCGGCTACGGCGACGACTCCGTCGCGCAGCTAGGCGGCGCCCACGTCGCCTGCGAGTGGGTCTCGAACGTGCTCACGAAGGTCCTCCAGCGCCCGCGCCTCGCCTCCTATCTCGAGCAGTCCACGCGCTACATCCCCTACGACGCGGCGATGCCGGGCGGCGGCTACCGCTACTGGCGCCATCCCGAGCTCGGCCCGGAGTACGAGGCCACGATGGACAGCCTGTTCGACACCTACGCGCGCAGCCTCCCGGTCGTCGAGGCGTGGGCCGCTGACCGCTTTCCGCGCGGCGACACCGAGCCCGAGTCCGCCTACCGCCGCTCGATCAAGGCGAAGGCGCTCGACCTGCTGCGGGGCCTGCTCCCCGCCGCGTCGCTGTCGCACATGGGCATCTTCGCCAGCGGCCAGGCATACGAGCAGCTCGTGCTGCACCTGATGGCGTCGCCGCTCCCTGAGGCGCGCGACTACGGCTCCATGATCCTCTCGGAGCTGAACAAGGTGATCCCGAGCTTCCTGGCCCGCGTCGAGCGGCCCGACCGCGGCGGCGAGTGGGTCGAGTACCTGCGCGAGCGGAGCGAGGCGGCCGAGCGCTGGGCGGCCCGCTTCGGGCTCGACCGCGGCCGCGCGCGCGCGTCGTCGGCGCCGTCGGTGCGGCTGGTCGAGGTGCGCGGCTCGGAGGACGACCTGCTCGCCGCGCTCCTGTTCGAGGCGACCTCCGCGACCGAGGAGGAGATCCGCGCCACGATCAGGGTCCTTCCCCCGGATGAGCGCGAGCAGCTGCTGGCGGAGCTCGTCGGCGAGCGCGCGAACCGCCGCCACCGTCCCGGACGCGGGCTCGAGGCGGTCAGCTACCGCTTCGAGGTCGTCTCCGACTACGGCGCGTTCCGCGACCTCCAGCGGCACCGGATGCTCACCGTGCAGTGGCAGCCGCTCACGCCGCATCTCGGGGCAGGGCTGCCGGAGGAGCTCGTCGACGCCGGGGTCGCGGACGACTATCGCGCCGCCCTCGACCGCTCGCGGATCGAGTACGAGCGGCTCGTCAAGGCCGGCCACCTCGAGCTCGCGCCGTACTCGCTCTGTCTCGGATACCGGATCCGCTACATCCTCGACATGAACGCGCGCGAGGCGATGCACCTGATCGAGCTGCGCTCCGGGCGCGAGGGCCATCCCGCCTACCGCGCCGTCGCGCACGAGCTCCACGCGCAGATCGCAGCTGTCCACCCGCGCATCGCAGCGGCGATGAAGCACGTGGACCGCGAGACCGAGCCGCGGCTCGAGCGGATCCTGTCCGAGATCCGCACGCAGGCGAAGCGCGCAGCCGCCGTCTAGAGTCGAGCCCGTGAGCAGCCGCGAGCTCCTCGCCTCACCACAGGTGGCGCCGTCGATCCTGAGCGCCGACTTCGCACGGCTCGGCGAGCAGGTCGAGACGGTGATGGGGGCCGGCGCGCGCGTGATCCACGTGGACGTGATGGACGGGCACTTCGTCCCGCCGATCACGATCGGGGACCTGATCGCGCGTTCGATCGAGGAGCAGGTCCACGCGGGCGAGGGGATCGTGGACGTGCACCTGATGATCGAGCGCCCGGAGGGCCAGATCGCGGCCTTCGCCGACGCGGGCGCCGACGTGATCACGATCCACCAGGAGGCGACCCCGCACCTGCACTACGCGCTCCACGCGATCCGCGAGGCCGGCTGCCTGGCCGGGCTCGCCATCTGCCCGGGAACGTCGGCCGGCGTCGTGCACGAGGTCGCGCACGACATCGACGTGCTGCTCTGCATGACCGTGAACCCCGGCTGGGGCGGGCAGCCGTTCATCGAGCACTCGATCGCGAAGCTCGAGCGGCTCAAGCGGCTGCTGCCGCCGGAGGTCGTGATCGAGGTGGACGGCGGCATCGACGCGGAGACCGCGCCGCGCTGCGCAGCAGCGGGCGCCAGCCTGTTCGTGGCGGGCTCGGCCGTCTTCGGCGCGCCTGACCCGGCCGCCGCATACGAAGAGATCGAAAGGAGCGTGAATGGCTGACGAGCCCGACCTCGAGGTGCTGCTGAAGGATGAGGACCGCTTCCAGCCACCGCCCGATTTCGTCGAGCAGGCGAACTTCTCCGATCCGGCGATCTACGACGAGGCCGATTCGGACTTCGAGGCCTGGTGGGAGCGCTGGGCGAAGGAGCTCGACTGGTTCGAGCCGTGGCAGACCGTGCTCGAGTGGGACGCGCCCTGGGCGAAGTGGTTCCAGGAGGGGAAGCTGAACGCGTCGCACAACTGCCTCGACCGCCACGTCGACGCCGGCCGCGGCGACAAGGTCGCCTACCACTGGATCGGCGAGGACGGCGACACGCGCGACGTCACCTACTCCGAGCTGCTCGACATGACGAAGCGGTTCGCGAACGTGATGAAGTCGCTCGGCGTCGAGAAGGGCGACGTCGTCGGGATCTACATGCCGATGATCCCGGAGACGCCGGCCGCGATGCTCGCCTGCGCGCGCATCGGCGCCACGCACAACGTCGTCTTCGGCGGCTTCTCGGTGGAGGCCGTCAAGGAGCGCATGGACGTCTCCGACGCGAAGCTGCTCGTCACAGCCAACGCCAACCTGCGCCGCGGCAAGCCGATCCCGATGAAGGAGCAGGTCGATGCCGTGCTCGACGACCTGCCGAAGATGGAGCACGTCGTGGTCGTGAAGCGCGCGGACACCGAGACGCCGATGAAGGACGGCCGCGACGTCTGGTGGCACGAGGAGGCGGACAAGGTGGACGCCGACTGCCCGGCCGAGGCCCTCGATGCGGAGCATCCGCTCTACATCCTCTACACGTCCGGCTCGACCGCGAAGCCAAAGGGGATTCTGCACACGACCGGCGGCTACCTGACCGGCGTCTCCGCCACGCACTACGCGGTCTTCGACCTGAAGCGCGACACCGACGTCTACTGGTGCGCGGCCGACATCGGCTGGGTGACCGGCCACAGCTACATCGTCTACGGCCCGCTTTGCAACGGCGCGACGTCGGTGATGTACGAGGGCGCGCCCGATTACCCGGACAAGGACCGCTGGTGGCAGATCGTCGAGGACTACAAGGTCACGATCCTCTACACGGCGCCGACGGCGATTCGCGCGTGCATCAAGTGGGGACGTGAGTACCCGGAGAAGCACGACCTGTCCTCGCTCCGGCTGCTCGGATCGGTCGGCGAGCCGATCAACCCGCGCGCGTGGATCTGGTACCAGCAGGTGATCGGCGGCGGCCGTTGCCCCGTGGTGGACACCTGGTGGCAGACCGAGACGGGTCAGATCATGATCACGCCGCTCCCTGGCATCACGGAGACGAAGCCCGGCTCTGCCACGCGCCCGTTCCCTGGCATCGAGGCGGCGGTGGTCACCGGCGACGGGAAGATCGTCGAGGAGGGCGGCGGCTTCCTCACCCTCAGGCGGCCGTGGCCCGGGATGGCGCGCACGCTGTTCAAGGAGCCCGACCGCTACGTGGAGACCTATTGGTCGCGCTGGGGCTCCGACATATACGTCGTCGGCGATGCGGCCAAGATCGACGCGGACGGCTACTTCTGGATCGTCGGGCGCACCGATGACGTCATCAACGTCTCGGGGCACCGGATGTCGACGATGGAGATCGAGTCCGCCCTCGTGTCGCACGAGAACGTGGCGGAGGCCGCCGTCATCGGCCAGACCGACGAGGACACGGGCCAGGCGATCTGCGCGTTCGTCACCTGCGAGGGCGGCGCCGACCCGCCCGAGGGCTTCGAGCAGGAGCTGCGCGAGCACGTTGCGCAGAAGATCGGGAAGCTGGCGCGCCCGAAGCGAATCGTCTGGGCCGACGACCTGCCGAAGACGCGCTCGGGGAAGATCATGCGCCGGCTGCTGAAGGACATCGCCGAGGGCCGCGAGCTGGGCGACGTCACGACCCTTCGCGACCCGGTCGTGACCGAGCGGATCCGCGACAAGGTGGCGAGCTCGGCCGAGGAGTGAGCCCCACCCGACATGCGATCATGGATCGCGGGTGAAGGTTGGCGAAGGCCACGGAATTGAGGAGCTGCTAGGCGCCAGCCTCGAGCCGGCGCGGCTCCTCCTTGGCAGCATGCCGGACCTCGCGCTCGTCATCGACCGCGAGGGGCGCATCCTCTACGTCAACCGCGAGACGCCCGGCCAGCACCTGGTCGGCACGTCGCTGTTCGACCACGACCTCGGCGCGGACGCGGAGGCGCGAATGCGCGCGGCCCTGCACCAGGTCTTCACCCAGGGGAAGCCGATGTCGTACGAGGTCGAGTCCGGTGAAGAGGACGAGAAGGTCTGGTACGTCAGCCGCTGGAGCCCGATCGAGCGTGACGGCGACGTCGTCGCGGGCCTGATCGTCGCCTCCGACATCACGCGCCGCGTCATGCTGGAGCGGCTCGACATGCCCGGCCAGGACGTGATCCTCGACTCGGCCGCGGAGGGGATCCTCGGGCTTGACGACAAGGGCTGTGTCACGTTCGCCAATGTCGCGGCGGCCGACCTGCTCGGCCTCAGCCAGACCGAGCTCAGGGGCCGCAACATCCACGATGTCGTGCACGCGGGCGAGGGCGGCACGTCGCCCCACGGCGCCGATGAGTGCCCGGTGCTGCTGTCGATCAGGCACGGGATCGTCCAGCACATGGAGGACGACGTGTTCTCGCCGCACGAAGGGTCGAGCTTCCCGGTCACGTACACGTCGTCGCCGATGTCCGAGGCCGGCCGGCTCACCGGCGCCGTTCTCACGTTCAACGACGTCACCGAGCGCAAGCGCTTCGAGGCGCAGCTGCAGTACCTGGCCGACCACGATCCGGTGACGGGCCTGTTCAACCGGCGCCGGTTCGAACAGGAGCTCGCGCGGCGCCTCTCGTATGACGCACACCACGGCACCGGCGGGGCGGTGCTGGCGTTCGACCTCGACAACTTCAAGTACGTGAACGACACGATGGGCCACAAGGCGGGCGACGAGGTGATCGCCAGTGTCGCCCGCAACCTCAGGGAACGGATCCGCGAGAGCGACACGCTCGCGCGCCTGGGCGGTGACGAGTTCGCGGTCTTGCTCCCTGACGCCAACATCGAGCAGGCGCAGTCGATTGCGCGCACGATCATCGAGGCCGTCCGGTCGCACGCGGTCACGGCCGCCGGCCAGCAGCTGCGCGTCACCACGAGCGTCGGCATCACGACGTTCGGCAACCGCGAGGTGGACGGGGAGACGCTGCTGGTCGAGGCCGACATGGCGATGTACGACGCGAAGAGCGCCGGACGCGACCGGCTCGCGCTCTACACCCCGATGGCGGTGCGCGAGGCTCAGATCGAGTCACGCCTCGCCTGGGTCGGCCGCGTCCGCAGCGCGCTCGACGAGGACCGCTTCACGCTCTACGCGCAGCCTGTCATCTCACTTGCCACCGGCGAAGCGGCCCAGCACGAGCTCCTGTTGCGGATGATCGAGGACGACGAGATCGTCCTGCCGGGCTCGTTCCTGGCGAGCGCCGAGCGGTTCGGGCTGATGCCGGCGGTGGACCGCTGGGTCGCGCGCCGGGCGGTGGGGCTGCTCGCCGACGCCGATCCGGCGCTTTGTCTCGAGATCAACGTGTCAGGCGAGTCGATAGCCGACGAAGAGCTCGTTCACGTCCTCGGCGCCGAGCTGGCGAGGACCGACGTCGATCCGGAGCGGCTCGTCGTGGAGGTCGCGGAGCAGGCCGCCGTGGCCAACCTCGACGGGACGCGGCGCTTCGCCAAGGACGTGATGCACCTGGGCTGCCGGTTCGCGCTCGACGATTTCGGCGCCGGCTTCGGGTCCTTCTACTACCTCAAGTACCTGCCGTTCGACTATCTCAAGATCGACGGTGACTTCATCCACTCGCTGCCGGCCAGCCGCACCGACCAGCTCGTCGTCAAGGCCGTCGCTGACATCGCCCGCGGGCTGGGCAAGCGCACGATCGCGGAGTTCGTAGGCGACGACGACACGGTCTCGCTGCTGCGCGACTCCGGCGTGGATCTGGCCCAGGGCTATCACCTCGGGCGTCCGGCGCCGGCCGACGAGCTGCTCTAGACATCTAGCGCTTCTTCCTGCGCTTCCGTGAAGCGGGCCGGGACGCCTCCGGCTGTGGCTCGGGCTCCGGCGGGAGCTCGGCCTCGGGCTCGTCCTCTTGCGTCGCGCGCTTCTCGGCCGCGCCGGGCCACGGGATCGCCTCGCCGGTCTCCCAAGCCGGCCCCCTTCCGCCCGGCCAGTGGTCGAGGAAGATCGCGGCGACCGAACCGAGCCAGGCGAGCTGGAGGATCGGTTGGACCCCGAAGGGAATTACGAGCATGACGCCCATCCCGATTCCGAGCACGCCCATGAACCTGCTCAGCAGCCCGACTCGCATCGCGTTGACCGAGACCATCACCACCGCGAACGCGAGCGCAAGCGTGCCGCCGGCGATGAAACCGGGGATCGCAGCCCCGAGGTCGTCTCGGATCCGCTCCTCGGCAGCCTTGTCGGGATCGACGGCTTCCGCATAGGCATCGCCGCTCAACTCGCTGACGTTCTCGGGAATCTCGAAAGGGAAGAAGTCGCGCGCGATCTCGAGGAGCTTGAACTGCTGCAGAACGGTCATCACGGCGAGCGTTACGGCGCCTACTACCAGCAGCACACCCGCGGTCGGCGAGAGCCCCGGCCTGCGATATCGACTGGCCCGAAACAGGTAGAGCACGGGCACGACAAGCAGTACGAAGCTGGCCGCCTGCAAAACACCCGACAGGACGAACTCGGAAGACCTGTCTTCGATCTCCGTGAGGAACCCGTCGGTCCCGTCGCCGCTGCTGGCGAGGATCGTCTGGGAGATCACATAGCCCGCGAAGCCGAGGATTGCGGCGGCTACCGCTGCAGCCGCGGCGGGCTTGCTCGCCCGCGCCTCCCAGGCGAGCTGTTCGTCGTGTGACACCCGGCTAGCTCTCGCGCTCGGGTTCTGGTTCGGGCGCGGTGCGAGGCGGGTAGTAGTCGGGATCGTCCGGCTCGACCAGCCGCGAGAGCCGCTCGCCCGCCGCCAGCACGAGGTTGAGGCCCGGCGCGGCGAGGCGGATGACCGATTCGAAGCGCTCGCGCATTCGCAGCTGGTCCGGCGTGAGCTGGGCCATCAGCCGCCCCTCCTGCGGAAGAAGAACTCCGGGATCGCGCCCTTCGCCACCTCGGCCGTGACGCGCTGAGCGAGATCGAGGTCACCGGCCCGAACAGCGACGTCGTCGATCGTGACGATGCCCGCCAGCTCGCCGTCTTCGAGCAGCGGCAAGCGGCGGATGTGGTGCTGGATCATCAGGTCCGCCGCGTCATCGAGATCCATCTGGACGTCGCCCGACACGAGCGGCCGCGAGGCGTGGTCCCCCGCCACCCCGTCCGGGTCCGCGTTGTCGGCCAGGACCGCGAGCGCGAGGTCGCGATCGGTGATGACGCCCATGGGGCGGCCGCCGTCACAGACGACGACGGAGCCGACGTTCCGCTCGCGCATGAGCCCGCCGACATGCCTCAGCGTGTCGGCGACGTCCGCGCTGACCACGGCGTGGGTCATGACCTCGGAGATGAGCACCGGCGGAACGGTATCGTCGCCCCGTGCCCGGCGTCCGGTCGCTCGCCGCAATCGCCCTGGCCGCGGGCCTCGCTGCCGTGGCCGCGGATAGCGCTGGCGCCGCGGAGGTGGTGGACGGGCGAGCGCGGTTCGAGGTGATCACGCCGTCGCTCGTCAGGCTCGAATACGCCCCGGACCGCCGGTTCGAGGACAGGCGCAGCCTCACGACTGACGGGCGCGAGCACACTGCCCCGCGCTTCGACACTCGCGTGGACGGCAAGGACCGGCTCATCCGCACTTCGCGCATGACCCTGCGCTGGCGGCGGGGATCGGGACCGTTCGCCCGCGGCAGCCTGCGCGTCGCGCTAGCGGGTGGACGCAAGCTTCGCCCGCGACCCGGCCCGAACCCCGCTCCGCTCGGCGGATGGCGGCGCTCGCTCGACATCGTGGACGGGCCGGTCCCGCTTCACGAGGGGATGCTCTCGCGCGCGGGCTGGTACCTGCTCGATGACAGCGAGACCGTCCTGTTGACCAACGACGGCTTCGAGCCCCGGCCCGAGCGTTCGGGGCGATACCAGGACCTCTACCTGTTCGCATACGGGCGCGACTACGCCCGCGGGCTCCGCGACCTACGCGTGCTCACGGGCCGCGCGCCTCTGCTCCCGCGTAAAGCCTTCGGCGTGTGGTTCTCGCGGTGGTGGCCGTACAGCGACGCAGACTGGCGCGCTCTCGTCGAGCGGTTCCGGGCCGAGCGCGTGCCGCTGGACACGATCTCCGTCGACACCGACTTCAAGAAGGTGCACGATCCCACCGGGGCGCAGATCGCGTCGTCGGCGGTCGGTGCTCCGGGCGGCCAGTACTCCTGGAACGCGTGGGACTGGAACCTCGACCTCTATCCGGACCCCCCAGCCTTCTTCGCCTGGGCGAACGAACAGGGCATAGAGGTCGGACTGAACATCCACCCGTCGATCAACAGCCGCGACGCGCGCTTCGAAGAAACCAACCAGCGCGCGGGCGGGAACCTGACGGTCGACGGCGGGTGCCGGATCGTCCAGGCCGACCCGGGCGGGCAATGCATGGTCTTCGACTGGGCGGACCCGAAGCACCTGGACGCTTACTTCGCTCTGCACGAGCAGTTCGAGGACCAGGGCACCGACTTCTGGTGGCTCGACTGGTGCTGCGACGGCACGCGCGCCGATGCCACGGGGTTGACTCCGGACACCTGGATCAACAAGCACTACTTCGACCGGCAGCGCGCGCGGGGCTCTCGCTGGCCCGCGTTCCAGCGCATCGGTGGATCCTTCCAGCTCGGCTTCGACGGCAACGGCGGCACCGGCGCATTCGCCGAGCACCGCTACACGATCCAGTTCACCGGCGACACCTGCGGCACGTGGCCCTTCCTCGCGTTCGCGTCCGAGTTCACCGCGGCCGCAGCGAGCATCGGCATGCCGTACGTGAGCCATGACATCGGGAGCTTCTTCTCCGAGTCGCCAAGCGGAGTCTGCGACAAGCAGCTCAGCCCGTTCCTCGCGCCCCAGGAGAACAGCCTCTCGCCGGAGATGTACGTCCGCTGGGTGCAACTCGGCGCGTTCCAGCCGTTCGAAAGGCTCCACTCCCATCACGGCGCGCGGCTTCCGTGGGAGTACCCGGAGCCCGCCTACGGGATCGCAGCGGACTTCCTGCGGCTGCGCGGATCGCTCGTCCCGTACCTGTACACGCTCGCGCGCGAGGCGCACGACCGCGGGCTGCCGATGGCGCGAGCGCTGTACCTGCAGTGGCCGCGCCGACCCGCCGCGTACAGGCACCCGACGCAGTACACGCTCGGGCGAGAGGTCCTGGTCGCGCCCGTCGCGGCTCCGGGAGACCCTGCTCAGACGACGGTGTGGTTCCCGCCCGGCGGCTGGATCGACTGGTTCACAGGCAAGCTCCATCGCGGCCCGGCGACGAAGGAGCTCGAGGTCCCGCTCGACCGGATGCCCGTGTTCGTCCGCGCGGGCGGGCTGGTCCCCACGCTGCCCCCGTTGGACACGACGCCCGCCGGTCCGCTGCGCAGCCTGGTCCTCACCGCCTATCGGGGCACCGGGCGTCTCCTCCTATACGACGACGCCGGCGACGGCCTGGCGTTCGAGCGCGGGCGCTTCAGCCGGACCACGCTGACGCAGCGCCGAATCGGCCGCACCACCCTCATCAGGATCGGCCGGGCCCGCGGCCGGCTCGCCCCCGCCATGCGCGACTACGAGATCCGCTTGGTCGGCATAGCGCGGCCGAGCGCTGTCACGGTGGGCGGACGCGAGACCGACGAGTGGAGCTACGACGCAGAGGCGCGAACGGCGACGATCGACACCGGCGAGCTCCGCACCGATCGCGCGGCGACCATCGCGAGCCCGTTAGCGCCCGGGCGGGTAGAACCGCCGCGCCGCGGCCAGCAGCACGCTACGGGGCGCGTGCTGCCCTGCGAGCGTGCCGATCCGGTTCCCGACGCCGGGCACGACGACGCGCTTGCCGCGCTCTAGCCCCCTCACCGCCGTCTGGGCGCAGTCCTCGGAGCTCATCCAGACGAAATCGGGGCTCGAGACGTCGAAGCCCTCGTGCTGCTCCATGAACTCCGTCCTGACGGGGCCCGGGCAGAGCGCGGTGGCCGTGACGCCGGTTCCCTTCAGGTCGCTACTCAACACCTCCGTGAACGACAGCACGAACGCCTTCGAGGCGGAATACGTGCTCTGCCGGGGGAGCGGCTGGAACCCGGCGGTCGAGGCGACGTTCATCACCGCGCCCTCCCCCCGCTCGATCATCGCGGGAATAAACACGCCGCATAGGTGGACTACCGCCTCGACGTTCGTGCGCACCATGCGCAGCTCGCGATCGAGGTCGAGCTCTTGGAAGGACCCCGCGCTGCCGAAGCCGGCGTTGTTGATCAACACCGAGACCTCGAGGCCGCGCGCGCGGATTTCCGCGACGAGCCGCTCGCGCGCACCATGGTCGGACAGGTCGCATGCGATGACGTCGGTGCGGACGTGCCGCTTGGTCTCGATCTCCTCCGCGAGCGCCCTCAGGCGGTCCTCCCGGCGCGCGACCAGGGTCACGGCATGGCCGCGGTCGGCGAGCTCGCGCACGATGTCGGCGCCGATGCCCGGACGATGCACCGGTGACCAGCGCCGTCGAGCCTGAGGATGGCGGCGGGTAGCGCCATTGGCCGCCAGCCTACAATCAGGACGTGGCTTCAGAGGATCCCTTCGGCGGTCTCTTCGGAGACCCGGACGAACTTCGCCGGCGGATGGCCGAGATCGCAGAGCAGATGCAGGGCGCGCAGAAGGTCGCCTGGGCGGACAACGCGATCAAGCTGGCCGTCGATATGACGGTGGCGGGCATCAGCCGGCTGAACCTCCAGGGGAATGCCGAGCAGCAGGCCGACGAGCTGCGCGCGGCGATGTCACGGATCTTCCCCGAGGCCGTCACGCTCGTGCGCGAGGCGCGCGAGGGCTTCGGTACCTAGGCCTGCAGCCTTGGCGCCGCGCTCGGCGGCGCGCTCCTCGCGTCCGCGATCGATGACCTCCTTGAAGCTGCGGATGCGGAAGATGAAGACGAGCGCCACGAACCCGAGCGCGAACGTAGTGGCCGCAATCGCGACCTGCTGGCCGACCGAGTAGGCCGCGACCGTCGCGCCGGCCGCCGCCCCGGCGAAGACCTTCACGAGAAGCGCCTGCTGCACCCCCGCCCCGCCGGGCGTGAACGGGACCGCCGCCGCGACCGCCTGCACGCCGAGCACCAGCAGCACGTTCTTTACCGAGCCGCCGACGTTGAACGCCTCGAGCAGAAACCAAAAGGCGGTGAAGCGGAGGAGCCAGCCGGAGAACTGGACGAGCAGCACCTCGCGCGCGAAACGCTCCCTGTCGTTGAGGATCGTCAGGCCCTGCCGGACGCGCGCCCAGAACGCCTTTACCCGCAGCGACAGCATCGCGACGGCGACGAGCGCGGCGACCGCGAGGCTGGTCAGGAAGAACAGCGTGAAGCGCGGATTCTGGGCGAAGAACGCGAGGTCGAACGCCGGGAGGTCGGAGAAGTCCGGTGGCTTCGGGAAGACGCCCTGCGTGAACGCAAACGTGAGGATGAGCGTGCCCATCATCAGGTCGAAGATCAGCTCGACGGCGAAGGACGCAGCCACGGCCGGATAGCTCGCGTTGGGGATCGCGCTCTTCGTGAGGAAGAGCCGCACGACGTCGCCGCCGCGGGCCGGGATGACGCTGTTGAAGCCGTATCCGGCGAAGTAGGCGCCCCAGATCTTCAGGAACTCGATCTTCTCGTTCGGGTACGCCGCGCGCAGGATGTTGTACGACGCTCGCGCGCGGAGGCTGAGGTAGCCGACGAATGCGAGCATCGCGATCAGCAGCGCGCCCCACTTGATCGCGGCCAGGTTCTCGAAGAACTGGTCGAACGCGTCGAAGAACTCGCGGAACGAGTCGCCGACGTCTGCGATCGGCGTCATCACGGCTAGAGGCCCCGCGGGTGCGCGTTCACCCGCTCGATCCAGGCGGCGAGGTTCGGATGGCCGTCACCGAGCGGCTGGTAGTCCTCCAGCACGCGGTGGAAGAGCTCGTCGTCGGCCGGATCGCGCATGGCCGCGTATTTGAGGAACGGGAACGCCACGCAGTCCGCGGCGGACAACGTGTCACCGAGCAGGTACGGCCGGCCGGCGAGCAGCGACTCGAAAGCGCCGAGTGCCGCGTCCATTTCGGCGGCGTGGGCGTCGATCGCGAACTGGTCCGGCGCCCCGCCTTCGATCATCTCGGCGATCGCGTTCGGCGGGACCTTCCAGACACGGTTGAACCAGTCGATGAAGATGTCCATCTCCGCGCGCCGCGTCGTCTCAACGGGCCAGAGAGGCGGCTCCGGATGAAGCTCCTCGAGCCGGCGCAGGATCGCCGGCGAGTCGGCGACGACCTCGCCGTCGAAGTCCGCGACCGGAACCAGGTCCTGCCCGCTGACGCGGACGACCTCTGAGCGGTCCTGGGGATCCACGACGACCGCCTCTGCGGGCACGCCCTTATAGCCGAGCGCCAGCGATACGCGCTCGACGTTCGTGGAGAACGGAATCAGCCAGACGCGGATCACACAGCCGTCATGCCCGCCAGCTCCGCGAGCACACGCTCGTCATGTTCGGCCGGCTTCACCTTGCGCAGCACGGAGGCGATGTTGCCGTCCGGATCGATGACGAACGTCGTGCGCTCGTTCCCCCAGTACTTCTTGCCGTACATCGACTTCTCCACCCAGACGCCATAAGCCTCGGCGACGGCGTGGGCCTCGTCCGCGAGCAGGGTGAACCCGAGTCCGTGCTTGTCGGCGAACTTGCGCAGCTTTGCGGGCGGGTCCGGCGAGACGCCCAGGACCACAGCATCCGAGCTCTCGTAGTCGGCGGCCCGATCGCGCACGCCGCACGCCTGCGTCGTGCACCCCGGCGTGTCCGCCTTCGGATAGAAGTACAGAACGACGCTGCGGCCGCGCAGGTTCGCGAGACGGACGGTTTCCCCGTCCTGGTCGGGCAGCGAAAAGTCGGGCGCCGTCTCCCCTTGCTCCATGCAGGTCACACTACCTGCGTGGATTCCGTACGGGGAAAGCTGCTCGTCGCCTCGCCGGGTCTGACGGATTTCTTCCGGCGCACCGTGGTGCTCGTCCTCGAGCACTCGGACGAGGGCGCGGTCGGCGTGGTGCTCAACCGGCCTTCCGAGACGCAGGTCGATGAGGCGGTTCCGGACCTCGCCACGCTGGCGGACCCAGGCGACGTCGTCCACGTCGGCGGCCCGGTCGGCCCGGGAACCGTGATCGTGCTCGCGCGGTTCGAGGATCCCGACGAGGCGGCGTCGATCGTGCTCGACGACCTCGGCGTCGTGGACCCCGACGTTGACGCGCCGGACGTGCACGACGTGCGCGTATACGCGGGTCACGCCGGCTGGGCGCCCGGCCAGCTCGACGGCGAGCTCGAGCAGGAGGCCTGGATCGTGGAGCCCGCGCAGCCGGACGATCCGTTCGAGGACGGCGACCTCTGGTCCGAGGTTCTCAGCCGCAAGGGCGGCGGGTACACGCTGCTTGCACGGATGCCCGAGGACCCGTCGCTCAACTGAGTCATACTCGCCAGCGCGGTGAACGACTCGCCCGGCACTCCGCGGCTGGCCATCCTGCTCGCGATGGCGATGTTCGTGCTGGTCGTCGACACGTCGCTGATGAACGTGTCGATCTCGGCGGTGGTGGAGGACGTCGATGCGACCGTCAGCGGCGTCCAATCGGCGATCGCGCTGGAGGCGCTCGTGTCCGCCGCCTTCATCCTGCTCGGCAGCAAGTTCGGCGACCTGTTCGGGCGCAAGCGCGCGTACGTCCTCGGCTTGCTCGGATACGCGATCGGCGCGATCGCGATGACGCTCGCCCAGGGCCTCACCGCGATCATCATCTTCTGGGCCGTGATCGGGGGCCTGGGCGCGTCGCTCCTGCTGCCCGCGATGCAGTCGCTCATCCACGGCAACTTCCAGGGCGCGGCCCAGAGGAAGGTGTACGCGCTCGTCGGAGCCTCCGCGGCTATCGCCGCGGCGGTCGGGCCGCTGCTCGGAGGCTTCATCACGACGTACCTCTCCTGGCGCGTCGCGTTCGCGCTCGAGGCGGTCGTCATCGGAATCGTCCTGCTGGGTCTCGGCCTCGTCCGTGACGTGCCATATACGGGGCCGCGCGGGATCGACCTCGGCGGTGCGGTCCTCTCCGTGTTCGGCATGGGCGGAGTCGTACTCGGCATCCTCGTGTGGCAGGAGGGCGGCGAGGCCGTCGGTGCGCTTATCGCGGGCGGTGCGGTGGCGTTGGCAGGGCTTGCCTTCTGGCTGAGGCGGCGCAAGAGCCAAGGCAAGCCCGGCGCTGCTCGACCCGGACCTCTTCAGATCCGCGCCCTTCAGGATCGGGATCACACAGCAGATGCTTCAGCAGATCGCGCTGGGGGGCACGATGATCGCACTGCCGATCTTCCTGCAGATGGTGCTCGAGTACGACGCCTTGGAGGCGGGACTCTCGATCGCACCCCTTTCGCTCAGCATGTTCGCCGTCGCGCTCGTCGCCGGGAGGAAGGCAGGCGATCGCCGCCCCAGCGGCATCATCAGGGTCGGGTTCGCGCTCTTGGCGCTCGGTCTGGTCGCGGTAATCGCGGTCGTGCCCGACACGGACACGGGCTGGTACCTGCTGCCGCCGCTGGTCGTAATGGGCACGGGCCTGGGGCTGTTCGTGTCCCAGCTCAACAACTACACGCTGTCCCCGATCTCCGACGAGCGCGTCAGCGAGGCCGCGGGTGTGAATTCAGCAGCCGGATCGTTCGGGCTTTCGTTCGGGTTGGCGTTCGGCGGCGCGATCCTGCTCGCGACGCTCTCGATCGCCTTCACCGACATGGCGGAGGACAGCGACGTCCTGCCCGAGAGCGACAAGGAACAGGTCGCGGACGTGCTGGAGGACGACGCAGAGGTGATGAGCAACACGCAGCTCGAGGAGTTGCTCGCCGACGAGCCCGAAGAGGTCCAGGACGAAATCGTGGACATCAACACCGACGTCAGGCCGCTCGCGCTACAGGTCGCGCTGCTCATCCCCCTGCTCGCCGCGCTGATCGGCCTGTTCAACTCGTTCCGGATGATGCGCCTGCCGGACCCGGCCCCGTCGGAGCGCGCCGAGGCGGCTGCGCTGGGCTGATGCCCGCTACTTGAGCAGCTTGCTCAGCCGGCGGTCCTTCAGCACGCGGCCGCCCGTCTGCTCGGCCGGGCAGTACGTGGTGACGTAGTCGCGGAAGTGAACGGCCTCGAGGGTCGTGCCGCATCGCGGGCACGGCTCGCCGGTGTGGCGGTGGACCTTGAGCGGCATCGGCATCTTGTCCGGGATCGTGTCGCCGATCACCTCCTCGTAGTGGTCGAGCGCACGGCCGAGCACCTCCTCGCATGCGATCCGCAGCCGCGCCACCTCCGCACTGTCGAGATCCTGCGCGCCCTTGAACGGCGACAGCTCGACCTCCCAGAGGATCTCGTCCACCCACGAGCGGCCGATGCCCGCGATCGCACGCTGGTCGCGCAGCAGAGAGTGCAGGTGGCGCGGCTGGGCGATCCGCTCGGCGAAGACCTCGAGCGGCGGAGCGGGCCACGCATCCGGGCCGAGCTTCGCGACCGCCTCGTCGTTCTCGAGCTCACCGATCGGCAGCAGCTTCGCCCAGGCCCGCTGCTGGGTGCCGAACTCGCGCAGGCGCAACTCGCGCCCGTCCGCGATCCGGACGAGCAGGCGCGAGGCTCGGTCGCGCAGCGAGGCGCGCGCGTCCCATAACTGAAGGCGGCCCGCGGACATCAGGTGGATCAAGAGCGCGAGGTCGCCGGCCTCGACGACCAGCATCTTCCCCGCCCGCCCGACACGCGTGATCTCGCGGCCCGCAAGCGCATCGAGCGGCGGGTCGAAGGTCTTCATCGTGACCATGCCCGGCGCAATGGCCGACTCGATCTCGCTACCTTCCAGCTCCCGGTTCAAGCGGCGAGCGGTGATCTCTACCTCTGGCAGCTCAGGCACGGGATCAGGCTAGTGACACAACGGGAGCAGGGGAAATGACTCGTCTACTCATCCTCACCAGTGACGGCAGCGTTCCGGACAGGCTCATCGACACGGTCGCGGAACGCGCGGCTCAAGACGATGTCGAGGCGAGGGTGCTGGTGCCGCTCTCGCCCGTGCCGGACGCGTGGACCTGGGACGAGAACGCCACCCGCAGCGAGACCCTCACCCGGCTCGACGCTGCAATCGAGCGGCTGCGCCGCACCGGCGCGAAGGTGGAGGGCACCGTCGGCTGCGACCGCGACGCGATGGTCTGCGTGAACTGGGTGATGGACCGCGAGCCCTTCGACGAGGTGCTCGTCGCGACGCCGGGCGCAAGCCGCGCCCGTCTCGTTCGCATGGACCTGGCCGCCCGGATCGGGCGCGCTTTCGGCGTTCCGGTCACGCATGTGGCCGCCGCTCGCCAGGCTTCCGTCACGGCCTAGGCTTCCCCACATGAAGATCGCTGTGGCCGCCGACGAGCGGACCGGCATCGCAGACGCCGTGGTCGCCGAGCTGCGCAAGCGCGGTCACGAGCCGATCCCCCATGGCGCCCTGAACGACGGCGAGCGCGACGACTGGGCCTGGGCGAGCGAGGCCGCTGCGCGCGACGTCGCCGAGGGCCGGGCGGACCAGGGGATCGTGTGCTGCTGGACGGGTACCGGCGCGTCCATCGCGGCGAACAAGGTGCCCGGCGTCCGTGCTGCGCTGTGCAGCGACGCCGAGACGGCCGACGGCGCGCGCAAGTGGAACGACGCCAACGTGCTGGCCCTCTCGCTGCGGGCGACGAGCGAGGCGCTACTGAGCGAGATCCTGGACGCCTGGTTCGCGGGTCAGCCGTCGCCCGACGAGGACGACGCGGCCAACGTCCGCCACGTAGACCAGATCGGCTAGCTAGTTACAAAAACCTGCGAAAAAAAGAAGCGGGGCGGTGCTCCCGACACCGCCCCGCTGTGGACGCGACCGAATCGCGTCATGCAGGCCATCCGTGACCTTGGACTCGCACAGCGATAGAACGACGCTCTCCGCGAAAACTTGCGCAGTCACCTAGATTGCCCGTCCGCGTGGCGGACATCGTCGAAACCGCGGACCAGGCAGCCGGGGAGGACCACCCGCCGCTGCTGGTGCTCGAGCCGCTTCGGGCGTACCTCGACGCCCAGGGGCTGGGCTCCGGCGACGTGGTCCCGGAGCGGATCGGCGAGGGCCACTCGAACATCACCTTCCTGATCGATCGGGACGGCGAGCGGTTCGTCCTCCGCCGGCCTCCGAGGCCTCCGATCCCGCCGTCGGCGCACGACGTGCTGCGCGAGGCGCGCCTCCTGACCGGCGTGCAGGACGCGGACGTGCGCACGCCGCCGGTCCTCGCCGCCTGCGACGACGAGTCCGTAATCGGGGCGCCCTTCTACGTGATGGAGTACATCGAGGGCGTCGTCGTGACGACGCAGATGCCGCCCGAGCTCGACAGCCCCGAGGAGCGCCGGCGCGCCGGGGACGAGCTCGTGGACGCGCTCGCCGAGATCCACGCGGTGGACTGGCGAGCGTGCGGGCTCGAGGGCTACGGCAAGCCCACGGGATACCTCGAGCGGCAGCTCCGCCGCTTCACCGGCCTGTGGGAGCACAACAAGACGCGCGAGCTGCCGGTCATCCAGGAGCTCCACGACTGGCTCGCGGAGAACATGCCCGAGTCGCCCGAGTCGACGATCGTCCACGGCGACTACCGCCTCGGCAACGTGATGCTCGCGAACGACGCGCCTGCGCGGCTGATCGCGATCTTCGACTGGGAGCTATCCACGATCGGCGACCCGCTCGCCGACCTCGGCTACATGACCGTCACGTGGGCAGAGTTAGACGATCCCGCCGACACCTCGTTCGCGAGCCTTAGCGCGGTCACCGCCAGAGCGGCTTTCCGACGCGCCAGGAGCTGATCGAGCGCTACGAGGAGCGCACCGGTCGCTCGATGTCCGCGCTCAACTGGTATCAGGCGCTCGCGCTCTGGAAGGCGGCGGTGTTCATGGAGGGCAACCTGAAGCGCTTCCAGGCGGGGGCCTCCGACGACAAGTACCTCGGCCTGGTGGAGGGCGTGCCGGCGCTGGCCGAGGCGGCGCTCGAGATCTCGCGCTCGTGAAGGGCCTGCTCGTCGATTTCGGCGGCGTCCTAACGACGAAGTCT
>CAWJXU010000003.1:0-18716 GCA_963846865.1 uncultured Thermoleophilaceae bacterium
AGAAAAGGGTAGCGCAAGTGTGAAGGCCTGCAAGCGTTGACCAGAGCATGCGGATCGTCCTCGTCGTCGCCGCCGTAGCTGTCTGTTTGACCGTTCCGAGCGCGGCTTCCGCCTGCTCCTGGCCGACGAAGAGCGACCTGGACACGCTGAACGTCGCCTTCCCGGACGAGGCGGCGACGTACTGGGTCACTCGGTACACCGGCGCGCCCGGAGCGGAGATCGTGATCCGAGGCCGCCATCCGGACGCTCGCTACTTCTCCTTCCACATCTACGACGAGGCGCTGCGCCCGATCGACTCGGTGGCCGACTTCGAGACGACACCGGATGGCGACGGCGGGTACACCACGGGGTTCACGTTTGAGGCACCCCAGTCAGGCGCGCTGATGTATCGGGTGTATGTGTCCGACGTCCCCGGAGACCCTGCGGGCGGCGTCCCGCTGCCGGACATCTCGCTCAAGGTCTCGGGCCGCGAGGAGGAGCTCCCGCTCGGCCAGTGCGAACCGCTGCCACCGTCCGCGGGAGGCTCGCTGAACGACGCAATCAAGCAGTCGAACTACCCGGCGCAGGCGCCGCGGGGCTTCAACTTCGCCATGACGGATCCACCGACGACCGAGCGGTTCTATCGACTCGTCCCCGGCACGAATGGCGGCTTCTGGTCGAACCAGCACATCGCCTACCTGACGACCCGCTTCGGCCGTCGCGACGACGGGCGCGAGCTGCTCGTCTACCGGTTCCGGGCGCCGGCGGCGCCGGGGCAGGTCCGCTACTGGTCGGTTTGCCAGAACGAGCTCGCCACGCAGCGTTTCGTCGAGTGCCTGGCCGACTACGAGGCCGTAGTGGACGAGTCGGGGTTCGTGACCGTCGTCATCTCAGACCCCGAGGACAGGCCGGCGAACGCCGAGAACTGGCTGCCATGGGGCGGCGCGTACTACGACGGGCTCGTGATCTACCGCCACATGCTGCCTGAGGCCGACTTCGCCGAGGCGATCCAGAGCGTCCCCGAGGGGACGCCCGCCTCCGAGGTGATGGGCGACTACTTCCCCCAGGTGCGCTACTGCTCGAAGGAGAACTTCGAGGCAGGCGGCGCAACCGCCTGCCTCCCGTAGGTCCAGAGCGGGCGAAGCCCGCGGTCACGCGAGCGTCCCCATCAGAACGCGGGCAGGGATGCCCGCGGAGCACTACTTCAGCTCGACGCTGCCGCCGGCCTCTTCGAGCTCGCCCTTGAGCTTGTCGGCCTCGTCGCGCTCGATGCCCTCCTTGACGGCCTTCGGGGCCTCGTCGACGACGGCCTTCGCCTCCTTGAGGCCCAGGCCGGTGGCGGCGCGGACGACCTTGATCACCTGGATCTTCTTGTCGCCGGCTGCGGTCAAGATCACGTCGACCGTGCTCGACTCCTCCTCGGCCGCGGCGCCGTCGCCGCCGCCGCCGGCCGCTGCTGGTGCGGCGGCTGCGACCGCGGTCGCCGACACGCCGAACTCCTCCTCGAGCGCCTTGATGCGCTCTGACAGCTCGAGCACCGAGATGTTCTTGAGCTCGTCGATCCACTCCTGTGTGCTGGTGGCCATCTAGCCCTCCTTTTCCTCGCCCTCGGAGGGCGTTTCTTCAGTTTCGGTTTCAGATTCGGTCTCCGCTTCGGCCGTCTCGGCTTCCGCCACTGGGTCGCCGGGAGCCTCCTCGGCAGGTGTCTCAGCGTCCTCGCCCGCGTCCGGCCCGTCTTCCGGCGCCGGTGGCTCCTCCGCAGGCGCGTCGCCCCCGATCTTGCCCTCGGCCTGGATCTGCCCAAGCGCGATCGCGAGGCCCGAGATCAGCTGGTTCAGCCCTCGCACGAGGCCGGTGATCGGCGATGCGAGCACGCCGACCATCTGGCCGTGCAGGACGTCGATGGCTGGCAGCTTCGCGATCGACTCGATCTGGTCGATCGAGAGCGGCTCGCCGTTCATGATCCCGCCCTTGAACTCGAGCACGTCGTTCGCGCGGCGGAACTGCGACAGCGCCTTCGCAGCCATTGCGATGTCGCCGCCCTCGCCGGGCACGAACGTGAACGCGGTCGGGCCCTCGAGGTACTCCTTCAGCGTGTCTGCGCCGACCTCGTCGACGGCGCGCTGGGTCAGCGTGTTCTTGACGACGCTGAAGCGGGCACCGGCCTCGATCAGCTTGGTGCGCAACTCGGCTGCCTGCGGCACCGAGATCCCGCGGTAGTCGACGGCGAACACCGCCTCCGACTCGCGGATCGCCGCGGCGATCTGCGCAACTCTTTCTGCTTTCTGTTCCTTGTTCATCGGTCTCCTGCGTGGGGCTTACCGCTCGCGCGCGCCTACGGTCTCGGGGGACGGTGGCGGATCAGGCTACTGCAGCCTCCGCCTCCGATTCGGCCTGCTGGGCGGCGGTGATGTCACGGGTGCGTCCCGGGTCCACCCGGATCCCAGGGCCCATCGTCGTCGTGAGCGTGATCGTGCGCAGATAGCGGCCCTTCGCGGCGGCCGGCTTGGCGCGGACGATCTCGTCGATCACCGCTGCGTAGTTCTCGAGGAGCGCCTCCTCGGCGAAGTCGGTCTTGCCGAGCGTGAGGTGGACGATCGCGGCGCGGTCGGTGCGGTACTCGACCTTGCCGGCCTTCGACTCCTCGACCGCCTTCGCCACGTCCATCGTGACGGTGCCCACCTTCGGGTTCGGCATCTTGCCCTGCGGGCCGAGCACGCGGCCGAGCTTCCCGACCACGGGCATCATGTCCGGCGTCGCGATCGCCACGTCGAAGTCGGTCCAGTTCTCCTCTTCGATCCGCTTCGCCAGCTCGTCCGCGCCCACATAGTCGGCGCCGGCCTGCTCGGCCTCGCGCGCCTTGTCGCCCTTGGCGAAGACGGCGATCTTCACCTCCTTGCCCAGGCCGTGCGGCAGCGCGAGCGTGCCGCGCAGCTGCTCGTCGGCATGGCGGACATTGAGGCCGGTGCGGATGTGGAGCTCCACGGTCTCGGCGAAGTTCGCGCGCTGGAGCTGCTTGATGAGGCGGACCGCCTCGCCGGGGTCGTACGAGTGCTCGCGATCGACGAGCGCGTACTTCTCGCGATATGTCTTGCCGCGCTTCATCAGACCACGTCCACGCCCATCGAGCGGGCCGTGCCCGCGATGATCTTCGATGCCTGATCGACGTCGTGCGCGTTCAGGTCGGGAAGCTTCTGCTCGGCGATCGCGCGCACCTGCGCCTGGGTGATGGTGCCGACCTTGTTGCGGTTCGGCTCGCCCGAGCCCTTGTCGAGGCCGATCGCCTGCTTGATCAGCACGGCGGCCGGAGGCGTCTTCGTGATGAAGGTGAACGAGCGGTCCTCGTAGACCGTGATCTCGACCGGGATGATCGTGCCGCCGCCCGCCTGGTCCTGCGTCTGCGCGTTGAACGTCTTGCAGAACTCCATGATGTTCACGCCGTGCTGGCCCAGCGCAGGGCCGACCGGCGGAGCCGGGTTCGCAGCGCCCGCGGGCACTTGGAGCTTGATGAGTGTCAGGACCTTCTTGGCCATCAGACCTTTTTGACCTGATCGAAACCTACTTCGACCGGCGTCTCGCGTCCGAAGATCGAGACGAGCACCTTGAGCTTCGCGGCGTCCTCGTTGATCTCGGAGATCTCGCCCGAGAAGTCGGAGAGGGGGCCGGAGACGACCTTCACGTTCTCGCCGATGGAGAACTGCGCACGCGCGCGCGGGCGCTCGGCGGTCTCGCGATGGAGCAGGCGGTTGATCTCGTCCTGCGTGAGCGGCACGGGCTTGTTCTGCGGGCCGACGAAGCCGGTGACGCCCGGCGTGTTCTTGACGAGCGTCCACGAGTCCTCGTTGAGGTCCATGTTCACGAGCACGTAGCCGGGCATCGTGCGCTTCTCGGTCTGGACCTTCTGGCCGTCCTTCATCTCGGAGACGACCTCGGTCGGGATCACGACCTGGCGCACGTTCTTCTTCTGGTTCAGCGAGACGACCCGGTGCTCCAGGTTGTGCTTGACCTTGTTCTCGTGGCCTGAGTAGGTGTTTACGGCGTACCAGCGGAACATCAGATGATCTCGTCGATTACTCGGGAAAAGATTGCGTCGAGCAGGCCCAGGTAACCGCCTGCGATCAGAACGAAGCCCAGCACGACTCCCGTCAGTGTCGTGACCTGCTTCCGGTCTGGCCACTGAACTCGCTGGAGCTCGGCCCAGACGTTCTGGAGGAACTGCCAGACCCTACCGAGTCCCCGCTTCTGCTCACCGGCCTGGGCGGTGTCGCCGCCGCGCACGCCGCGCGGCCCGGTGGACGTTTCGGGCGCGATCTCGTCGACGGGCTCGTCGGTGAACGCGCCGGCCTCCTCCGCCTCGAGCTCCAGCTCGCGGTCGGCGGCTTCGTCGATGACGTCGGTTTCCTCGACCTCGGGCTCGGGTTCGAAGACCTGGCCGCCCTGGCCGAGAACACCCGGCGCCGCGGACTCGGGAGTGAGGCGCTCATCCGGACGCGCGCCCTCGCCGTCGGCCGCGCGCGCCGCGCGGCGGGCCGCCTGGCGCTCCTTCGCGCGTTGCCGGTTGCGGGCCATGGGGCGCTAGCGCGTTTCCTTGTGCGGCGTGTGCTTGCCGCACCAACGGCAGTACTTGCGCAGCTCGATGCGATCGGGGTTGTTCCGCTTCGACTTGTTCGTCTGGTAGTTGCGCCGCTTGCAGTCCTCGCACGCGAGGGTCACGGCGATTCGGATGTCTCCGCGTGCCACGGTGCCTCCGGTCAGAAAGAAACGACCCCGCGGGTGCGGAGTCGAGACGGCAGGATAGCTCAGCGGCGCGTCAGCGCAGCTGTCGCTCGGACACGTCGTGGAGTGTCGCCTCACGCCAGTCGTCGGGGTGGGTCTTCTCGAGCCGGAAGTGGGCGGAGGGGCCGTCGAGCATGAGCGTCGCGACCTGGTTGTCGAACCACGGGCCCTCGTCGATCCGCCAGCGGATCCGCGCCGGCGGGACGCGGGCGGTCTTGCAGAGGAAGCTGCCTATGGCGTGGCCTACGGGGCCGCTGGCGAAGCGCACCATCGCGCGCTCCCTGGTGCTGAGCCCGTTGCGGAACGGCGAGCAGGTCGCTTGATATACGGCGGAGTGGGCTCCCACCTCCTTCCGGAACGCCACCTCGGCGAGGTAGGCATGGTGGACGTCGCCCGACAGGAGCACGACCGTGGCCGGCGGCTTCCCGTGCTTGCCCGACGCCACCTCCTCGAGTAGCGCCGACATCCGCTCGAACGAGCGGCGGAAGGCGGCCCAGTGCTCGAGGTCGAGCGTCTGGCGCACCTTCTCGCCCATCCGGCTCGCGCGCTTCCCCCATGCCCCCTCGGCGACGGCCTCGTTCCAGGCCTCGAGCCCGTGCTCGCCGCCCGGCAGCAGGAATGGCAGCGAGCTGGCGATCAGCAGGTGGTCGAAGTCACCCTTCACATGCTCGACGAACCAGTCCCACTCCTCTTCGTCCACCATCGTGCGCTTGCCCGGGTCGAGGACGCGCCCGGCGCGGGAGTCGAGCACGATCAGCCTGACGTTGCCGTTGTCCCGGCAATAGCTCCAGCGCGTGCCTCCGGTCTTGCGGTCCGCGTCCAAGCGCGAACTCGTGCAGCAGCGGCGCGGCGTCGTCGGCCTCGCGCACGCGCGCGTAGATCTCGTCGTCCTCGAGGTGCTCCGGTGAGAGGTTCCCCAGGTGCTGGTAGATCCAGTAGCTCATCCCCGCGCCCGCGATGCGCTCGTTCCACCAGACATGCCGCCGCATCTCGTCGAGCCAGTCCTGCGAGATGTTCCAGTCGTCGTGGACGTCGTGGTCGTCCCAGATCATCGGCGTCCGCACGTTCGAATACAGCCAGCGGATCCAGGGGTCTCCCCACGACTCCCAATAGAGGCGCGTGTACTCCTCGAAGTTCTTCACCTCCTCGCCCGGCGGCTCGGAGGTGTCGCGGCGTGAGCGGATGAACTCGAGCGCCTTCGGCGAGACCTCGTCGGCGTAGACCTGGTCGCCGAGCATCACGAGCATGTCGGGCCACTCGTTCGGCTCCTGGGTGACCATCCGGCGCGCGAGCGCGTAGAGCGCGTCCACCTCGCGGCCGCGCTCGTCGTCCTCCTTCGACTGCGAGTACGGCGGCTCGTGCGGGAGCGAGACGCGGCAGGAGCCGAAGCAGATCTTGAGCCGGCCCTGGTGGCCGATCGTCCGGATCAGCGACGGCGGGAGCTCGGAGTCGGGCTCGGGCCAGCGGACCTCGCCGTCGAGCGTCACCTCGTAGGGGTGGGCGGCGTTCTCCTCGAGGCCCGTGACGTGCACGATCGCGTAGTGGTGGCCGGCGACGTGGAACGT
The DNA here is from genome assembly GCA_963846865.1 of uncultured Thermoleophilaceae bacterium. Classification (GTDB taxonomy): domain Bacteria; phylum Actinomycetota; class Thermoleophilia; order Solirubrobacterales; family Thermoleophilaceae; genus DASPHG01. The sequence goes on from CAWJXU010000003.1 coordinate 6,321, forward strand.
GCGCTGCGGTGCAGCCGAGGATCTCGACCTCGCACGCCGCGTCGGTCTCGACCCAGACGGTGGCCTCGGTGGCATCCACGTAGCGAAGCACAGGACCGAGGACCAGTTCAGCCATTGGGCGACCCTAGCCATCCGTGGCGCATGAACTCGAACTACCCGGGTACGGGGCTTTACAAGCCCAACGAGGAGGAGCAATGGCAGACGAGGATGCCGCAACGAAGGCGGGCCGAAGGTGAAGAGAAGGACGAGGCCAAGGAGGAGATGGAGAAGCTCGAGGACGATCCGCCTGAGAAGCTCGAGGACTGGCCCGACGGCAAGGCCAAGTACGAGACGCTCGGCGGGCCCGAGGGCACGCACACCTACGAGGAGGGCCCGGAGAAGAACCTCGGCCCGTCAGGCGTGCGCCATCACGAGGATGGCTCGGTGTCGATCGACGGCGAGAAGGTCGACAACCCCGACGACTACAAGGGCGAGCCGATCCCGGGCGGCCCGACCGATCCGAACTCCCCCGACGTTGCGGGCGAGAAGGACGAGAACAAGGACGACGGCGGCGGCGACTAGGCCGCCGCGCCTTCCTTCTCCTCGTGCTGCTCCTTGAGCTCGCGCTTCAGCACCTTGCCGGTGGCGTTGCGCGGTAGCTCGTCGATGAACTCGACCTCGCGCGGGACCTTGTAGCGCGCGAGGTTCGACTTCACGGCGCTCTTGATCGAATCCTCGGTCACGCTGCCGCCCTTCTTCTTGACGACGTAGGCCTTCAGGCGCTGCCCGAACTCCTTGTCGTCGACGCCGATGACCGCGACCTCCTCGACGCCGTCCTGGCGCGCGATCAGGTCCTCGACCTCCTTCGGGAACACGTTCTCGCCGCCCGAGACGATCATCTCGTCGTCGCGGCCCTCGACGAAGAGGCGGTTCTGGTCATCGAGGTAGCCGACGTCGCCGGTCGACATCAGGCCGTCGATCACGTCCTTCGAGCCCCCGCCGGTGTAGCCCTCGAACAGCATGTCGTTCGCCACGAAGATGCGGCCGGTCTCGCCGCGCGGCAGCTCACGCCCTTCCTCGTCGTAGATCCTGATCGTCGTGCCGAGCGGCGGCTTGCCCGCGGTGCCGGGCGCAGCGCGCAGGTCGGCCGGCGTCGCGATCGTCGCCCACGCGACCTCGGTCGAGCCGTAGAGGTTGTAGATCACGTCGCCGAACTCATCCATGAACCGGAGCGCCAGGTCGCCGGGCAGCGCCGAGCCCGACGCCGGGCACGGTGCGCAGCGACGAGGTGTCGTACTTGCCGCGCACGTCCTCGGGCAGCTCGAGGATCCGCTGGAGCATCACGGGCACCATCGGGCACGACGTGCATTCGTGCTGCGCGACCGCCGACAGCGTCCCCTCCGGGTCGAACTTGCGCTGCAGCACGTAGGTGGAGTGCAGCGCGAGGCCGAGCGTGAAGTGGGCGAAGCCCCACGAGTGGAAGAGCGGGGCGGCGATCATCGTGCGCTCGCCCGCCTTGAGCGGGATGCGCGACAGGAGCGAGATCGCCGGGCTGAGGCCGTCGGGCGTCGTTGCGCGAGGCGCCCTTCGGCGTGCCCGTGGTACCCGACGTGAGGATCACGACGCGGCCGGGCTCGGCGGGAGGCACGGGTGCCTCGGTGTCGCCCGACTCGATCAGCTCCTCGAGCGTGGGGTCGGGCGGGGAGTCGTCGTCGACCCAGGCGATGAAGCGCTTGCGGCGCTTGCCCGCGTCCTCGAGCAGCTCGGCGAACTCCTGGTCGTAGACGATCGCGGCCGGCTTCTCGCGCTGGACGACCTCGGTGAGCTGCGGGCCGGCGAAGGCGGTGTTCAGGTAGAGGGCGTGGGCGCCGATCTTCGACGCCGCGACGGTCGCCTCGATGAAGCCGCGGTGGTTGCGGCACATGATCGCGATGCCGTCGCCCTCGCCGAGGCCGGCGTCGAGCCAGGCGTTGGCGAGCGCGTTGGTGCGCTCGTGGACCTCGCCGAACGTCAGCGTGCCGAGCTCGTCGATGATCGCCTGCTCGTTCGGCCGGAGGATCGCGTGCGTCGTGTAGCCGGCGGCGGGCGTCGAGCCCGAGCCGCAGGAACGACCGCAGCGCGCGGGCCGCCTTGTCCGGCCGCGACGGCCTCGCCAGCCCGGACGTGACGGCCACGCGTGCCGTCTCGGCGGCCTGTTCGACAAACGCGAGCGGGTTGAACCCGTCTCCCTTCGAGCTCATTTCCTCTCCTTCGATCATCGCCTTGAGGTTCTTCAGTGATCTCGCGCGAGGTTGCCACGCACCGTGCGCGCGGACACCTGGTCGGAAATCATGCCGAGCAGGCCGCCCGGGCGCCTGGTACGCGAGCCGCAGCGTGACCTTCGTGGTGCCGTCCTCCTGCTCGCGCAGCCGCCAGCGGCCGCGCTGGTCGATGCCGTTGACGCTGCTCCACGCCATGTCGCAGCGCTCGTCCCACTCGACCACCTCGACCAGCCCGCCGACCTCGGCCGAGCCGGCGCGCATCCGCATCGAGTAGCGCGCGCCGAGGCCGCGTTCCTTTTCACCTTCCGGGCTCCCATCGCGTGAGCGACGGCGGCGAACTTCGTGTACTGCGACGGGTCGGTGACGATCTCCCAGATCGTCCTCGGGCGGACGCGTCGATCGCGATGGTCTCCTCGATCCGCATGTCAGCCGATCACGGGCAGCCGTCGCTCCTCGGCGAGGGCGGTGAGGGTGGCCTGCATGCGGCCGAGGATCTCGTCGTAGACCTCGTCGAGGTCCGGGCTCGAGCCGAACTCCTCGCGGATGTCGATCGGGTCGAGCACCTGGATCGTGATCTTCGCCGGCAGCGGGAAGTGCCCGAGCATGTCGCCGATGTTGAGGCCCCATGGGAGCGCGAGCGAGATCGGCAGGACCTTCAGGCGGAGAAGGCGGTCGAGCCCGAAGAGGCGGGCGAGTCGCTCACCGCGCGAGAGGAAGAGCGCGGTCTCCTGACCCGCCGATCGCGACGACCGGGACGATCGGCACGTTCTTGCGCAGCGCAAGCCGGATGAAGCCCTGGCGGCCGCCGAAGTCGACCTTGGCCGAGTCCCAGATCGGCCGGTGCACCTCGTAGTCGCCGCCGGGATATACGAGCAGCGCGGCGCCCGTGTCGAGCGCCTTCTCGGCGTTCTGCGGGCGAGGCGGCGACGGTGCCGTACTTGCGCAGGGAGCCGAGACCCGGCATGGCGAGCACGAGGTTGTGCGCCAGCTGGAAGAAGCGCCGCTCGACCCCGAAGTAGGTGGTGAAGGCGAGCGTGAAGACATGCGTGTCGGGGGTGAGGTTGCCGCCCGAGTGGTTGCCCACGAGCAGGACGGGACCCTCGGCCGGGATGCGGTCGAGCCCGCGCACGTTCGCGCGGAAGTAGTAACTCGCGAGCATCCACAGGCCGGGCAGCGTCTCGCGGATGTAGTCGGGATCGCGCTCGTCGAGGTCGGCCTTCGGGATGCGCGACCCCGCGAGCGAGGAGACGGCCTTGAAGACGCGCGAGCCGAGCTCCATCGCCGAAAGGCCGCCGTTCTGCTCGGCCTGGGGATCGCCGCCGTTCGCCGACGCGCCGTTTTCGCTTTGGCTCCTCGTCTGTGTATTTCTCGTGGCCATGCCTTTAAAGGCCTTCCCGGGGACGGGGAGCTTACGCCCGTGCGCTTATCTGCGGCCAGGTCTCGGGTGGGCCGTCCGGCCGCGCCAGCTTGTGCGGCTCCCCGGCGGGGAGGTCGCGCAGCAGCTCCTTCACGCCCGACTCGCGGAGCTGGCGGCCGACCGTGTCGATCGCCTTCTCGATCACGCGGTTGCGGTTTCGCGTTGCCATCAGGTTGGCACCCATCACGGCGTGGTCCTCGTCTGTCGGCTGGACGAGCACGACCTCGGCGCCGGCGGCGCGAAGCACCTTCGCCTCCCTGCCAAGCACGCGGCCGGACGCTGCGGCGGAAGAGGTGCGCGATGCGGTGGGCCGGGTTCCAGGCCTGCGGCGGGTGGAGCGACGAAGTCGGGTTGAGGCAGATGACGAGATCGGGCGGCGACTCGCCGAGGATGTCGAGGTTCGACGTCGACCAGACGCCGCCGTCCACGTAGCGCTTCGCCGCCGATCGAAACAGGGCGGTAGAAGCCCGGGATCGCGCACGAGGCGGCGACGGCTTCGCCGATCTCGGCGGGCGGGGCGCCGGGCCGGCCGAACGGGACACGTCGGCCGGTCTCGTAGTCGCAGGCGATCACCCAGAGGCTCGGGTGGTCGGGCCAGACGCCTGGGACGGCGCGGCGAACCGTGTCCTTGAGCGGGGTAGTCGAGACGAGGCCCTCGGGGAGAAGGCCGCAGATGACGGCGGTCGGCGAGCGCGGGCTCGGGCGTGAGAGCCCGCCCGCGACCATCGACCACGAGCCAGGGCCGATGCGCGGGAAACGGCGCTCGAGTCTGAACACCGCGCCGCCGGACCGCGACGCGTCGGCCGCAGCGCGGCCGTCGGGGCCCTCGAGGCCGTCGAAGATCTCACCGTTCGAGTGGGCGACCATGAACCACGGCGGGATTCCCGCCGCGAGGAGCGCGCCCATCATCGAGCCCGCCGAGGTGCCGACGATGTGGTCGGCGCTGCCCGGGTCCCACCCGGTCTCGCGCGCGACCGCCTCGAGGCCGCCCGTCAGCCACGCGCCGCCCATGACGCCACCCGCTCCGAGTACGAGCCCGACCTTCACTCGCGGATGAATACCGGAGCGCCGACGGGCACGTCGCGCATCAGCGCCCGCAGGTCCGGATCGGCGGCTCGCATGCAGCCGGTCGACACAGCCTGGCCGATCGTCTCCGGACTGTCGGTGCCGTGGATCGCGATGCGGTCGCCACCGGCCCAGCCGGGAGGGAGGTTGGGCTGGCGGGCGGAGAGGGCGATGATGCAGCAGCCGTACGGGCCGACGGGGAAGCGGCTGGCGGGGAGCTTGTCGGTGACCTGGAAGCGGCCCGCGGGCGTGGTGGTGCCGGCGCGGCCGATGCCGATTCGGACCTCGCGCACGAGGCGGCCGGCGCGGCGGACGCGGACCCTCGCCTTGGAGAGTGAGATGTGGAGCGCCGCGCGGGTGCGGCTCAGGTCGAGCGCGTCGGGGTCGTTGGGGATCCAGCCCATCTCGTCGTTGGCGAACACCGGGCTGTGGACGCCGAGCCACCGGCGCTTGTCGCGCGCCCTGACGATCCCGAGCGTGCGCGGCTCGCCGAACGGGGTGAGGGTGCGCAGGCGGGCGATGGGCTTGCCGTTGGGGCGGTCGTAGGCGAGGACGTTCTCGCGCACGCGCGCGAGGATGTATCCGCGACCGGGCGGCAGCTTGCCGGGCTCGTCGGTGACAGCCGGGGGCGGTGGAGACGGCGGGGTCTGAACGCTCACCTCGGCCTCGGCGCACGAACCGAGCGTGGCGGCGAGCAGCACGAGCACGAGGCGTCTCACACCATGGATGGTGGCGGTTCTGGCGGCGGCGGAGGGAGCCCGGCTCAGGTGTCGCGGTCGAGGTCGATGCGAACCGTCATCGGCTCGGTCTTCATGACGCGGACGACGGCGGCGTTCGCCTTCGCCATGTACGGCCGGCGCTGGCGGGCGCGCCAGTCGTCGTCGGGCAGCGGCGTCGCCGTGCCTGAGCGCCAATGGCGGCCGCACTTGACGCGCACGCGAGGGTTCGCGCGGAGGTTGCGCACGTAGGAGGCGCGCTCGCCGTGCTCGGCGACGATCCAGAAGGTGTCGCCGTCGAGGCCCTTGCCGACCGGCGTCCGTCGCGGCTCGCCGGTCTTGCGCCCCGTGGTCTCGAGGATGCAGGTGCCCGGGAACGGGAGCCCGACGCGATGCAGCGTCTTCACGAGCGGGTTGACGAAGATCTTGCCCGCCGCGGTGCTGACTCGATGCTTGGTGATCGCCATGTGATTGGTCGTCGGCGGAGAGCCCAGTGCCGGACTCGAACCGGCGACCCCCTCCTTACCATGGAGGTGCTCTACCAACTGAGCTAACTGGGCGTTTTCACCGGCGTGTGCCGGCTAGTGGCGGGAGCAGGATTCGAACCTGCGTAGGCATAGCCAATCGGTTTACAGCCGATCTCCTTTAACCACTCGGACATCCCGCCGGGTGTTCGAGGCGGAGTCTAGAACGCGACTTCGCTGTTAGACGAACGCGTCGCGCAGGCCCTGCGCTTCGGGCAGGCCCTGGAGCTTCTTCAGCGTGTTGTTCTCGATCTGGCGGATGCGCTCGCGGGTCACGCCGAACGCGCGGCCGACCTCCTCGAGCGTGCGGGCCTCGTGGCCCTTCAGGCCGAAGCGCATCTCGATCACCTCGCGCTCGCGTTGCGGCAGCGCCTCTAGCGCCTTGCGGATGTTCTCGCGGCGCAGGTTCTCGGACGCGAGCTCGAACGGGGACTCGGCGGTCTCGTCCTCGACGAAGTCGCCGAGCTCGGATTCCTCCTCCTCGCCAATCGGCTTCTCGAGCGACACCGGGAGCTGCGCCATGCGGAGGATGTCCTTCACCTCGCGCGGCGTCGTCTCGAGCTCGGAGGCGATCTCCTCCGGCGAGGGCTCGCGGCCCAGCTCCTGCACGAGCTGGCGCTCGACGTGCACGACCTTGTTCAGCTTCTCGACCATGTGGACCGGGATGCGGATCGTGCGCGCCTTGTCGGCGATCGCGCGCGTGACCGCCTGGCGGATCCACCAGGTCGCGTACGTGGAGAACTTGTAGCCGCGCCGGTAGTCGAACTTCTCGACCGCGCGGATGAGGCCGAGCGAGCCCTCCTGGATCAGGTCGAGGAACGTGAGCCCGCGGCCGAGATAGCCCTTCGCGATCGACACGACGAGGCGGAGGTTCGCCTCCACCATCTGCTGCTTCGCCAACATGTCGCCGCGCTCGATGCGCTTCGCGAGCGAGACCTCCTCGTCGGCGGTGAGCAGGTCCACGCGGCCGATCGAGCGGAGGTAGAGACGCAGCGAGTCGAGCGACGGCTCGACGGTGAGATCGAGCTCGGTCTTCTTCGGCGCCGCCGGGTCCTTCTGGCCGGCTGCGGCGGCCTCGACCTTGCCGAGCTCGGAGACAGCCGGCTTGCCGTCCTGCGACACGACGTCGATGCCATTCTCGACGAGGTGGCTGTGAAGCGTCTGCACCTGCTCCTTGGTGAAGTCGACCTCCTCGAGACAGGAAGCGATCTCCTCGTACGTCAGGTAGCCGCGCTCCTTGCCGTCGGCGACGAGGGTCCCCAGTTCGTCGAGCTCCGCGAACCGCGCCTCTCGATCCTCGGACGTGAACGCGGTCCCCGACTGCTCCTCGGAGAGAAGTGCTCCCTCGTTTTTTGCTGTCAACCCCTTGCTCCCATGGACTCGGTTACAGCGGCCCCCACATAGGAGGGCCACCCTCTCCTTCGCCATTCGGTTTTGACGCTTCGCGGCGGCTGCCGCGAGGGGCTGAGCCTCTCCAAAGGGCCAGTGGCCCGGGCGTCTAGCCACCGCCCACTATAGACCGGGAACATCCGTTTAGGAGGCCTCCTCCCAGTTACGGTATGAGTGCGGATCATCCGATCGAGGGAACAGGATGTTTCCTCGACTCTCTCAAGACGCCGGCATCGTCCTTGGGCTAGCGGGAACTTCTGTACTTCACGCGCGTGACGAGCATGACGCCGCCGAGCGCTGGGTGCGGGTCCTGAGGCTCTACGGCGTCGTCGGCGCCGCGATGCAGGCACTGGGCGTCGGCGAGGCCCCGATCGACACGGCGGCGGCAGAGCCGAAGCACCGGCACAAGCCGGACAAGGTTCCGGGCGCCGAGGAGGTCACCAGCCGGTCCCGCGACATGGCACTCCACCGGGGTGCTCCGGCGGTCGGCACGATCGACGTCCTGTTCGCCTGCTTCGACCTGTACGGCCCCGCTTTCGACCGCGCGCTGTACGTGCGCGGCACGAGCCGCGACGAGCTGCTCGAGCGGATCGCCTACGAGGTCGAGCGCGTCGGCTGATCTAGCCGGCGCTGCCGTGCTTCCTCGATCCGCTTGCGGACGTTGAGGAAGTAGTCCGCTCCTGAGATCACCGTCATCGCGACCGCCAGGTAGACGAGCGCCTGTACCCACGCCGTGCCGGTGTCGTCGACGGCGATCAGCGCCATCACCATCGCCACCTGCAGGATCGTCTTCGCCTTGCCGAGCAGGCTCGCCGGGATCACCACGCCCTGCTGTCCGGCGGCGACACGCAGGCCGCTCACCGCGAACTCGCGCGCGATGATCACCATCGCCACCCACGCCGCCACGCGGTCGAGCGAGACGAGCGAGATCAGCGCCGCGGCGATCAGCAGCTTGTCCGCGATCGGGTCCATCACCTTGCCGAAGGTCGTGATCGATTCGCGCGAGCGCGCGATGTAGCCGTCGAGCCCGTCGGTCAGCGCGGCGATCGCGAAAACGATCGCCGCGATCGTGTCGCCGTTCGGCGTCTCGTCGAGCAGCGCGACGACGAGCACCGGCACGAGCATGATCCGCACGAGCGTGAGGACGTTCGGGAGGTTGAGAGGGAACACGGTCTTAGGAGCGTAGGCGGCGGTCCAGGACGACAAAGCCGATCGACGAGCCGAGCGGACCGGCGGGCGACACGGTCGCTGCCAACAGCGGCCAGGGGAATATGTGACGCGCACACCCATTCGCGACCAGCAGGCAGAGCGCGATCCAGCCGAAGCCGTGGCACCACCCGAGCACGGTCTTGAGCTCGGGGTCGATGTCTCCGATCCAGACGACGAGCAACGCCGTGAAGAGCGCGAGCTCGAAGTACGAGAACGCGCGCACGCGTGTGTAGTAGGTCACGCGGATCGCTCCGACGCGAGCTGCCGCCGCGCGAGCAGCGCGCCGAACACTGCCATCGCGACCAGCAGCGCGATCGCCACCTTCGCCTCCGGCGAGCCGAGGTCGTCGAGGCTGCCGCCCAGTGCCGCCCACGCGAACGTCCGCGGGAGCGCGCCGACCGCCGTGCCGGCGGCCATCGCGCTGACCTTGAGGCTCGTAAGGCCCGCGCCGTAGTTGACGAGGTTGTAGGGGATGGCCGGCGCGAGCCGCATGTAGAAGACGGCCCAGAAGCCGCGCTCCTCGATGAAGCGGTCGAAGCGCTTCACGCGCTCGGGCAGGAGGTGAGTGGCCGCGTCGCCGGCGAGGTAGCGGGAGATCGACATCTGCATCACGGCGCCGAGCACGATGAAGGCCAGCGCGATCGGAGTGCCGGCCGCCGTGCCGAAGAGCAGCCCGGCGCCACCTGCGAGCACCGGGCCGGGCACGAAGAGGCACAGCGCGCACGCGGCGGCCGGGATGAAGACCAGCGGCCCGGCCCAGCCGAGCTCCTCACCCCAGTCGCTCACCTCGCCGGCGCTCGGCAGCGACCCGCTCAGGGTCGCTGTGGCGAACAGGGCTAGGACGATGGCGGCGAAGACGCCGAGGCGCAGGCGAGCGCTTTCCACGCCCACGAGCGTACGGAGTGCAAGAAAGGGCTACGTCCCCGTTTCTTTCAGTTCGACTCGGAGTCAGGCAGCTCGGACTGGAACCGTCCGGAGGTGCGCTGGCGCTTGTGCTTGCGCGTCATCAAGGCGAGGTCGGCCGACGCGAGCAGGTCCGACGCCTGCATGTGCGGCGCGAGCTCGGCGGTACCCCACGCGAGCGTCTGCGGGTCGCCACCGGGCCGGATGCACGACGCGACGGTGCTCGCGGAGACGCGCTCGGCAACCTTCTCCGCGACGTCCTGCTCGACGCCGGGCAACAGCACGGCGAACTCGTCACCGCCCCAGCGGTAGCACGCGTCGTGGTCACGCACCGCGGCGCGCATCGCAGCCGCCGCGGTCCGCAGCAGCTCGTCGCCGTTCAGGTGGCCGTACGAGTCGTTGATGATCTTGAAGTCGTCGAGGTCGGCGACGATCACGCTGAGGGGCTCGTTCTGCAGCCGCGCGTGGTCGATCGCCCGGTCGAGCCGCTCGTCGAACGCGCGCCGGTTGCCGAGGCCCGTCAGCGGGTCGAGTCGCGCCTGGCGCTTCGCCTGCTCCTCGTCCGCCATCAAGTCGGCGCGCTGCATCCGCACCCGGGTGGTCCAGACGCACGCCATCAGTGTGAGCGCCGACCAGATCACGAGCCGAAGCGCCATGTCACCTGCGAAGACGCTTGACCAGTCGTCGTAGAAGAACGGAAGCACCGCTGAGGAGCGCGGTGGCGGCGATGATCCCGAGCGTGCGGCGCGGCGGATGCGACGCCCCTGCCACGGCCATCCAGATCAGGAAGAGCGACGTGTACGGCGACTCGCGTCCGTCCGAGAGCCAGACGACGAGCGCGACTCCGGCGAGCCCGGCGTAGTGCACGGCAAGCGCGGTGTCCGGCTTGAACTCGGTGGTCCGCTCGAGCCGAAGGCCCAGGAGGACGTAGCCGCCGACGAGGACGCAGAGGGCCGACCACCCCACTGCCGGGGCTACGGGCCCGTCCGGCGGCGACAGCGGCGCGAGCGCGATGATGACGAGAGCCGTGAGGAAGGCGGCGATGCCGGTCACGCGCCGGACGACGTCCATGTCGGCGCCGCGGTACCCGCCGCGCGCGAGGTAACTCCTGAAGCGCGCGATCCGGTGCTCGCTCATCGGAGCGCCCTCGACACCCGCGCGGTCAGCGACTCGCCAGAGCGGTCCTCGTCCTCGAGCAGCTTGATGAAGGTCTCGACGATCTCCGGGTCGAACTGCGCGCCCGCGAAGCGCACCAGCTCGGCGCGCGCGTCGGCCTCGGGCATCGCCGGCCGGTAGACACGGTCGTTGGTCATGGCCTCGTACGCGTCTACTACGGCCAGGATCCGGGCCTGGATCGGTACCGAGTCGCCGGACAGCCCGAGCGGATAGCCCTGTCCGTCGGGGCGCTCGTGGTGCGCCAGCACCCAGTTCGCGATGTCGGCGAGGTTGGCGCCGGCCAGGATGCGCGCACCGAGCTCCGGGTGCTTGCGCATCTCCGCCCACTCGTCCTCCTCGAGCGCGCCCGGCTTCTTCAGGATCGAGTCGGGAATCCCGATCTTGCCGATGTCGTGCAGCACGCCCGCAAGGTGCATCCGCTCGATCTCGTCGGAAGGCATGCCCATCTCCGTCGCGATCGACCGCGCGTAGCGGCCGACGAACTGCGAGTGGCGCGCGGTGCCCGCGTCGCGCATGTCGAGCGTCTCGGCCAGCACGAGCACCGCGGCGAGATTGCCCTCGTCGACCGCCGCCTGTCGCGTCTGCTCGCCGAGCAGGTTGGCGGCGATCTCACGGTTGTAGATCGCGGTGCGATCGCGGCCGAGCGCCTTCGCGGCGAAGACGGCGCGATCGGCGCCCGAAAGCAGCTCATCGACCGTGCCGCCGTGCTTGGGGTAGCTCGCGATACCGAGCGAGACCGTCAGCCCTGTCGACCCGAATGCCTCGCGCACCTCGCGGCGAAGACGATCGGCCAGCACGTATGCCCCGTGCTCGTCGGTATCGGGAGCGAGCAACGCGAACTCCTCACCGCTGATGCGAGCCGCGACGTCGATGCGCCGCTTGCTCTCCTGGACCATTGCGGCGATCGTCTTGAGGGCGCGCTCCGATGCCGTGTGGCCCTGCTCCTCGTTGAAGTCCTGGAAGCGGTCGACGTCGATGACGACGAGGCTGACCGGCCTGTCGCCGCGACGAGCGCGCTCGAGCTCGAGCTCCGAGATCTCCTTCAGCCCGCGCCGGTTGAGCAGGCCGGTGTGAGCGTCGGTCCTCGCCGCGTCGGCGAGCCGGCCGATCAGCTGCCGGACGCGCACGCGCATGGTGCCGACCATCCACGTGGCCAGCGCAACGGTGACGACCGTCCCGAGCCACACCTCGAGCGCACCGGCGTGGCCCCACATCACGAGGCCGTACGAAGCCGCGACGAGTGCCACCTGGCCCGCGGCCCAGAGCCGGTTCAGGAAGTAGCCGGCTTGAAGCCCGACCGCGACATAGAAGATCGCCCAGACGCTTTGGCCCGGGTCACTGAAGAACTCGACGGCGTACGTGACGAGGATCGTCGCGAGGGCGAGCGCCGCCGGCGTGGCCCACGTCGGCAGCCGGTCCTCGGCGCGAAGGCAGAGCAGGCCGACGGTGTAGGCGAGGGCTACCAGGGACAGGATCCCGGTCTCGTTCGTTGCAGCCGAGTCCGGGAGGGCGGTGAGGACCAGCGCGATCGTCCCCCCGACGACGAAGGCGTACCCCAAAGAGCGTGCAAGCGCGGCCGGACCCGGTAGCGAGTCGATCGGAGCCTGAGTCATCTCCGTGCTCCTCAACTGGTGCGCCGTCGAGGAGGCGGGGCCATACGCCTTCACACGCGCGAATATCGGTGTCCCGCAAAGGCCGCTTTAAGCGGCAGAAGGGTTACTGGACACTCCGAAGACCGCGCAGAAGACGCCGGAAGA
>CAWJXU010000004.1:0-18894 GCA_963846865.1 uncultured Thermoleophilaceae bacterium
GTGGAGACCCGGACGTCCGGGTAGCCGCCCATCAGGTACGGCATGAGCGCGGCCGCACGGCCGTGGCCGCTGAACGCGGCGGCGATTCGTTCCACGCCCGCCGTCACTCGTCGAGCCCGAGCACCTCGGCGAGGTCCTTGTCGCCGCGGCCGGAGAGCGTGAGCAGGTCGTAGCCCGAGCCGTCCCCGCCTCCCTCATCCATCAGCCACGCGATCGCGTGCGCGCACTCGAGCGCCGGGATGATCCCCTCGAGGCGGCACGTCTCGCGGAACGCCCGGACCGCCTGCTCGTCGGTGACGGCCACGAAACGCACACGCCCGATGTCGCGCAGGTGGGCCAGCTCCGGCCCGGAGCCCGGATAGTCGAGCCCGGCTGAGATGGAATGGGCCTCGGCGATCTGCCCCTCCTCGTCCTGGAGCACAGCGGACATCGCCCCGTGCAGGACCCCGCTCGCGCCTGCGGTGAGCGACGCGCCGTGCCGGTTCGTGTCGAGCCCGTCCCCCGCGGCCTCGACGCCGACCAGCTCCACGTCCTCGTCGTCGACGAAAGCCGTGAACGTGCCGATCGCGTTCGAGCCGCCTCCGACGCATGCGGTCACGCGCGCGGGCAGCGCCCCGGTCACCTCGAGCGCCTGGGCGCGGGCCTCGTCACCGATGACGCGCTGCAAGTCGCGCACGAGCGACGGGTAGGGCGACGGCCCGACCGCCGATCCGATGATGTAGTGCGTCGTCGCGGAGTTGGTCACCCAGTCGCGAATGGCCTCGCTGACCGCCTCCTTCAACGTCCGCGCGCCTGCCTCCACGCCGACGACCTGCGCGCCGAGCAGCCGCATCCGCTCGACGTTCGGCCGCTGGCGGCGCATGTCCTCGGTGCCCATGTAGACGATGCATTCGAGGTCGAGCAGAGCGCTGGCCGTCGCTGCGGCGACACCGTGTTGCCCGGCGCCGGTCTCCGCGATGACGCGCGGCTTGCCCATCCGCTTCGCGAGCAGGGCCTGGCCGATCGCGTTGTTGATCTTGTGCGCGCCGGTGTGGTTCAGGTCCTCGCGCTTCAGCCACACGTCACGACCCACTCGCTCCGAGATCCCCTTCGCCAGGTACAGCGGGCTCGGCCGGCCGACGTAGTCGCGCAGGAGGCCGTCGAGCGTCTGCCCGAACGCCGGGTCATCGCGCGCGTCGAGCCACGCCGCCTCGAGCTCGTCGAGCGCAGGCACGAGCGTCTCGGGCACATAACGGCCTCCGTAGGGACCGAACCGGCGCTCCACTCCGGGCGCGGTCATGCGGCAGCGCGCTCGTCGGCCTGGGCGACGGCGGCGAAGAAGGCCTCGAGTGTCGCCGGGTCCTTCTTCCCGGGCTCGGCCTCGGTCCCGCTCGCGCTGTCGACCGCGAACGGTCGCGTCGCGGCGATCCCTTCGCCGACGTTGTCGGGAGTGAGGCCGCCGGAAAGGACGACCGGCACGGGATGGCGGCGGGGGATCAGCTTCCAGTCAAACGTCTCGCCGGTGCCGCCACGCAGCTCGGGATGATGCGCGTCGAGCAGGTGATAGTCGACGTGGTAGGCCCGCAGCGCCCTCACCGACGACCCATCGTGTACCTGCGCCGCCTTCATCACGCGACAGCCCGTCCGCCGTGCCGCCTCATCACAGAACGCCGGGCCCTCGTCACCGTGGAGCTGCAGCATCGAGAGCGAGCACGCATCCGCGATCGCGACCACCTCGTCCAGCGGCCGGTTCACGAACACGCCGGTCACCGCGGGTGCCGTCCGCTTGAGCCGGCGGCCGATCTCCTCCGCGTCGGGAAGCGCGCACGCGCGTGGGCTCGGCTCGTGGAAGATCAGCCCGATCGCCCACGCGCCGAGGTCGACGGCGCGCTGGGCGTCATCGACGTTCGTGATGCCGCAGACCTTGACCCGGGTCACAGGTCAAGGATTGCATCCCTACGGCAGGGGGAAAGGCAGGCCCTCGTCCGGCGGCTCCTCGCCGCCCTGAGGCAGCGAGCCGGACTCGAGCGACTGGGGACGCTCGCCCAGTTCGACGGTCGTCGTCTTGCGGTCGTCGCCGCGGAAGTACTCGATCTCGACCTCGTCACCGGGCTCGTTGTCGAGGATCGCGTCGGCCACGTCCGAGTTCCGCGCGATGTCCTGGCCGTCCACCCTCACGATGATGTCGCCGCCGATGCGAATGCCCTCGGCGATCTCGGTGCGGCCCCCACGCAATCCGGCCTCGTCGGCCGGTGCGCCGTCCGCGACCTCCTGGATCAGCGCGCCCTCGTCGACCGGGAGGTTGTGGCGCTCCGCCAGATCCTCCGAGACGGTGGTCGTCGTGACACCGAGATACGCGCGCTCTACCTCGCCGTCCTCCTTCAGCTGCGGCACGATCTGCTCCGCGGTGCTCACGGGGACCGCGAAGCCGATTCCGACCGACCCGCTCGAGCCGCCCGTCGCGATCTGCGAGTTGATCCCGACGACCTCTCCGCGGGCGTCGATCAGCGGCCCGCCTGAGTTGCCGGGGTTGATCGCGGCGTCCGTCTGGATGACGTTGTCGATCTGGAAGTTGTTCGGGGCGCTGATCTGGCGCTGGAGCGCGGAGACGATCCCAGTCGTCACGGTGCGGTCGTAGCCGAACGGGTTGCCGATCGCGATCACCGGGTCCCCGACGCGCAGCTTGGTGGAGTCCCCGAGCTTCAGGGGGGTCAGCTTCGGCGCGTCGTCGGGGTCGACCTTCAGCACCGCAAGGTCCGTCGAGAGGTCGGTGCCGACGATCTTCGCCTCGACCAAATCGCTCTCTTCGGTGAAGCGGACGCCTGCCTCGTCCGCTCCGTCGACGACGTGCGCGTTCGTGAGGACGTAGCCGTCCTTGTCGAGGACGAAGCCGGAGCCGGTCGCGATGCCACTGCCGTCGTCGGGCAGCCCGAACGGCGACGCGGTCTCGGACCCGACGTCGGCCTGGATGAAGACGACACCCGGGCCGTCGCGCTCGTAGACCTCCTGAACGGTCAGGCCCTCGTCACCCGGCATGGAATCCGAAGCCGGGCGCGCGAGCGGCGACTGGGGGATCAGCTCGCGCCTTGTGTCGCCGGTGTCGATCACGTCCGTCGCGATCAGGATCGCGCCGAGGACGAGAACGACGAGGCCGCCGAGTACGCCCGACAGCAGGTTGGGCATGCGCGAGGTCCCGTCCACGAGCAGGGGTTATAGGCCCGGAGCCTCAATCACGTCTAAACGGCACGGGCGGCAGCGCTGCGAGCGCGACGAGCCGTGTCCGAAGCCCCCGCCCGTGGCCGAGGGCGCGCCGCAGGTCCCGCCGCGCCGCCGCATCCGGCGCCTGCCCGCCCAGCGGGCTGAAGCGCCGCTCGCGCAGCATCCGCACGTAGCGAGAGGCAGGCGGACCGGCCCTGCGCTCGAGCCGGGACTCGAGCTGCCGCAGCGTCATCCGCGGGGAAACCGGCTCGCCCGTCCGCGCGAGCGCGCGCCGCAGGCTCGCCATGTCGGGATCCTCCTCCGCAGCCTGGCGGCGGACCAGTGCGTGTATGCGCAGCAACGCGAGCACGCCCGCTCCCAGCAGGATGACTGCGGCGAACGGCACCCAGATCGCGACGGGCGAGTCCGGCGTCGTGCCCCCGGAGCCGTCGCCACCAAGCGCAGGCGGGCTCTGCGCATCGGGAGCGTCCTGTACCTCGCCGGCGTTCGTCGAGCCCCCGGAAGCAGACGCAGCGTCGGCGCTGGACTGGGAATCGGCCGGCGCGGCTGACGGCGTCGGGTCGAACGGCACCCAGCCGATGTCCGTCCACCACACCTCGACCCACGAGTGGGCGTCGAGGTCGCGCACGCGGTACTCCTTCGTGTCGGCGTTGTAGGACCCGGGTGTGAAGCCGGCGGCGACGCGCACGGGTATGCCGAGCATGCGCAGCATCAGGGCCATCGCCCCCGAGAAGTGCTGGCAGTACCCGATCCGGTCCCTGAACAGGAAGGCCGGCAGCGGGAACTCCCGCCTCGGCGGCCGCTCGCCGTACGTGTATTCGTTTCGGAGGTGGCTCTGGACCGAGCGGACGACGTCGTAGGTCGTGGGCTGCCCGCTCGCCAAACGGCGCGCGAGCTGCTCCACAGGCTCGTATTCGCCCGGAAGCGGCCCAACGTCCGTGTACCGCGCGAGCGCGAACGGCACCTCCGTGCTGGCGGCGCGCATCTCGCCCGGCGTCGGCTCGGGCACGTACGCCTCGACGTCGTAGCTGTCGCCCTCATCGAGCGACTCGCCGAGCGCCTCCAGCGTCCCGTCCTCGCTTGGGACGATGACGGGGTCCGCGCCAGTGATCTGCAGCGCTGTGCCGGTGATCGGAAACAGGTTCGTGTCGAGGTCGCGGATCGTCACCTCGATGTCGGACTCCCACGTCGGCTTGTACTGCTCCGGTAGGAGTGGGTTGTTGCCGCGGCCGAAGCCCGACCGCTCCCATCGCACTCCGTCGAAGCTGTCGAGCGTCTCGACCTTCCAGTAGTTGCGCTCGTCCGCGCGCACGTTCATCAGCGTCGTCCCATCGCGCGGCCAGTCGATCGGCCCGTACGAGTGCGACCAGTCGAAGCGCGTCGCCGCCCGCGCCGCGAACGGGTTCCACGACTCGTAGTCGACGATCGGCCGGCGGTCCTCGTAGCGCGCCGCCGCGGGCAGCGCGGCGACGCACGCGACCAGGACGACCCCGCCGGCGGCGACGGCGGTGGACCAGCCGCGCTGGGGCAGCCGCGGAAGCCAGAGCCAGACCGCGGTGAGCATCAGGAGGACCACACCTCGCGCCAGCTCGCCGTCGAACTCGTGCTCGGTCACGGCCACGCCGTAGAGCACGATCAGGAGCACCAGCGCGAACGGGCGAAGCGACATGCGGGGCCAGAACGCGAGCGCGGCGGCGATCGTCAGTACCAGCGGCACCGCAAGCAGGAGGACGAGCTCAGCCCACGGCTCCGGGCCGTCGTACGGCCACTGCACCGAACCCAGGGCGGCGAAGCCCCGGTCGAGACCGTCGCCCAGCTCGTCCCAGTGCGCGGGCGCAAGGAACCGGCGGTCGAGGCCGGCGGCCACGAAGCCGGCGCCGAGGCCGGCCACCACGCACCCGGCCCGCAGGAGCAGCCCCGGCGCTCCACGCAGCGCGTCGGAGAGGGTGAGCGCAACGCCGACCGCGAGCCCGATCAGGATGCACGCGAATACCCGCCCGCCCGGCGCGTCCGCGATGAGGCCACTCGTCCAGTGCGCGGCCGTGTACCACGCGAGCGCCGTGAAGGCTGCGAGCTCGAGTGCGGTGCGGCTCGAGATCCTCATGCGGCCCTCCGCCGCCCGCGCCCCAACGCGACACCCGCGCACCCGGCGACCGTGAACACGGCGCCCCCGCGTGCGGCGCTCGGGCTGACGAGATAACGGTCTGCCTGCAGCCGGTCGAGGCCGCGCGGTGCCCCCGGCCGCGCCGTGACCCAGAAGATCGCTCCGCGGCGCGACTCCAGCCTCGCCGCGGGGGCGCCCGCGGCCGCATCGACCAGCGCCAACCGGATGTGGAGGGCGGGCCAGTTGGCCAGGTCGGGCCCGATGTCGACCGCACGCCTATCCCCCGGCAGAAGCAGCGAACAACCCTCGCGCCGGGCGAGGTGGACGCAGAGGGACGCGGCCGCCCGCACCGCCTTGTCGAGCGCCACCTCGTCAACAGGGTGTGTCGGATCGACGACCACCAGCGGGTGCGAGTCCGTGTCCGCGAGCAGGCGCCGCTCCATCAGCGTGCCCACCCGGGCCACGGTCGGCCAATGGATGCGCGAGGCCGGCGCGCCCTCTCGATAGGGGCGAAGCGATTCCATCTCCACCTCGGCGGCCGCTTCGGCCGGCCGCGCCCCTGCAGCGGCCACCGCCGCGGCGCCGGGGCCGCCGCCCAGCGCGACCACCGGCTCGACCCGCGGGAGCACGAGCACCTCCTGGCCGGCACCGGCCTCGACCGTTCGCTCGAGCAGGCCGAGCGGGTCGGCGATCACGAGCCGGGCCGGTTCGAGGCGGCGCACGCCGCGGCGCTCGAAGGTGGCGGCAATCCGCATGCGGCGGCTCGCCCGGCCGGCCATCGGCAGGGAGCCGCGGACGAGTGGCTCGACCAGCTCGCCGCCGGGCGCGGCGACGAGCCCGGTCTTCGCAGTGATCTCGACCGGCCATTCCTGCTCCTCCTCGACCGTAGCCGGGCCCACGAGGCGCTCGAGCGACGCCCCGGCCGCCGCGCCGAGGACCCAGAGCGCGGCTCCCGCCGCAAGCAACATGAGCGCGATGCCCGGCACGTACAGCGACGGCGAGGCGAACGCAGCCGCGACCGCCGTCATCGCCGCGCCGAGGGCGAGCGTGCCGGCGACCCTCGTCATCGACGCTCCTAGAGCGCCGGAACGCGGTCGAGCGCCTCGCGCACGATCGTCTCGCGCGACGACCCGACCGCACCGGGCGCGAGCAGCAGGCGGTGCGCGAGCACGGGTTCGGCCAGCGCCTGGACGTCGTCGGGAAGCGCGTGATCGCGCCCGTCGAGCGCCGCGTTCGCCTTCGCGGCCTTGAGCAGCATCAGGCCGGCCCGCGGGCTCCCGCCGAGCTCGGTGCGCGAGTCGGTGCGCGTCGCCTCGAGCACCGACACGACGTAGCGGCGGAGCGCATCGCTTGCGTGCACGCGGTGGCAGGCGTCTTGAGCGGCGACGATCTCGGCGACGTCGGACACCGGGCCGAGATCGAGCACGCGGTCGCTGACGGCGTGCTCGCCGAGCATCTCGGCCTCCTCGTCCGGGCTCGGATAGCCGAGCGAGACACGCACCATGAAACGGTCGAGCTGAGCCTCGGGAAGCGGATAGGTGCCCTCGTACTCGACCGGGTTCTGCGTCGCGAGCACGACGAACGGCCGCGCCAGCTCGTGCGAGATCACGTCGACCGTCACGCGCCGCTCCTGCATGCACTCCAGCAAGCCGGATTGCGTCTTCGGCGACGCGCGGTTGATCTCGTCGACCAGCACGACGTTCGCGAACACGGGGCCCGGCCGGAACTCGAAGCGCGACTCGCGCTGGTTGAAGACATTCGTGCCGACCACGTCGGCCGGCAGCAGGTCGGCCGTGCTCTGGATCCGCGCGTACTCGGCGTCCACGGACCGCGCGAGTGAGCGGGCGAGCGCCGTCTTGCCGACGCCCGGGTAGTCCTCGATCAGGACATGGCCCTCGGCGAGCAGCGCGACGAGCAGCTCGCGCAGGACCCTGTCCTCGACCTTGACGGCGCGGCGGATGTTGGCCGCGAGTCGCTCGCCAAGGGAGGCGACGGCAGACGGGTCCAAGTCGGGCACGGCGGCCATGCCCTGCCCATCTTAGGCCTGCGTGGGTTCCTCCCCGCGAGTCAGCTCGCGGCAGGCCGCCTCGGGGTCGGCGGCCCTCATCAGCGTCTCCCCGACGAGCACTGCGTCCACGCCGACGCGCTCGAGCTCCTCGATCTGCTCCCGGTAGACGATCCCCGATTCCGACACGACCGTCTTGCCCGCCGGCACGTCCACGAGCAGGTCGAAGGTCTTCGCTATGTCGACGCTGAAGTCCTGAAGGTCACGGTTGTTGATGCCGATCAGGTCCGCGTCTATCGCGAGGGCCGCCTCCAGCTCCTCGCCGTCGTGCACCTCGACGAGCGCATCGAGATCGAGGGCGCGCGCCTCCTGGTAGAGGCTCGCGAGCGCGTCCGCCTCGATCGAGCCGACCACGAGCAACACCGCGTCGGCGCCCACGGCCCTCGCCTCGACGAGCTGGTACGGATCGACGGTGAAGTCCTTGCGCAGGATCGGCAGCTCGCTGGCGGCCCGCGCCTCGGTGAGATCGTCGAGGGAGCCGCCGAAGTGGCGCTCCTCGGTCAGGATGGACAGCGCCGCGGCGCCGCCACGCTCGTACGCGCGCACGATCTCCGTGACCCCCGCGCCCGCGCGAATCTCGCCGGCCGACGGGGAGCGGCGCTTGTGCTCGGCGATCAGCGACGTGCCGGGGCGCGCGAGAGCCTCGTGAAACGGCCTGCCCTCAGGCCGGCGCTCGGCCTCGCGCTCGAGCTCGGCGAGCGGACGCTCGCGCTTCCGCCGCTCGACCTCGTCGCGCGTCGCCTGGACGATCGAATCGAGTCTGCTCAAGCTGCGGCGAGCTCCTGGGTGCGGCTGACGAAACGCTCCATCACGTCGTTCGCGGCCCCGGACTCGACCGCGCCGGCTGCTGCGCGCACGCCGGCCTCGATCGTGTCCGCGCGGCCCGCCGCGTAGACCGCGGCGCCGGCGTTCACGAGCGTCAGCGAGAGCGCCGGGCCGGTGTCCCCGCCGGACAGGACCGCGCGCGTGACGCGCGCGTTCTCCTCAGGGGCGCCGAACGCGATCGCGTCGATCGGCGCGCGCTCGACACCGAGGTCCTCGGGAGTCACTGTGTAGGTCTCCACCTTTCCGTCCCTCAACTCGACGACCCGCGTGGGCGCTGAGATCGAGATCTCGTCGAGTCCGTCCTCACTCGACACGACCAGCGCGGACCGGCCGCCAAGCCTAGCCAGGGCCATCGCCATGTGCTCGAGAAAGGGCCCGTCGGAGACACCGATCACCTGGTGGGGCGCATCGGCCGGGTTGGTCAACGGGCCGAGGAGGTTGAAGATCGTCCGGACCCCGAGGGCCTTTCGGACGGGGACGACGTGCTTCATCGCGGCGTGGTGCTGCGGTGCGAACATGAATCCGAAGCCGACGTTCTCGATGCAGTCGGCGACCTGTTCGGGGCCGAGGTCGATCCGCGCGCCGAGCGCCTCCAGCACGTCGGCCGACCCGCACTGGGAGGTGGCCGAGCGGTTGCCGTGCTTCGCGACCGGGCAGCCGGCGCCCGCCGCGACGAACGCCGCCGTCGTCGAGACGTTGAACGTGGGCGTCCCGCCGCCCGTGCCGGCGGTGTCGACGAGCCCGTCGATGCCGACCTCGACCTTCGTGGCCAGCTCGCGCATCGTCCGCGCCAGTCCCGCGATCTCGTCGGCCGTCTCGCCGCGCGTGCGCAGCGCGATCAGGAGGCCCGCCGTCTCCTCCGGGGACGCGCGCCCCTCCATCACCTCGCGCAGGACCCGAGCGGCCTCCTCCTCGGCGAGCTCCTCACCGCGGCAGACCGCGTTGATCGCATCGCTCAGGATCTCGTTCGGCATCAGATCGTGACCCCGCCGTCCGCACCGATCTCCCAGTGAGGGTTGTGCGCAACCTCCCACGGGTGGCCGTCGGGATCGCAGAAGATCGCCGAGTAGCCGCCCCAGAACGTCTCCCCCGGCTCGCGCCTGACGTCTCCGCCGGCGGCGCGCACCTCCTCGATCACGGAGTCGACCTCGGCGGGCGTGCGCGTGTTGTACGCGAGCGTGATGCCGCCCCACCCGCCCGTGTCCTCGACCACCGAGTCCTCGGCGAGGCGCTCGCGGCTCCAGAGCGCGACCACCATGCAGTTCGCCTGGAAGAAGACCACGTCGTCGTCCGCCCCGGCGTTCGTGAGCCACCCGAGTGCCTCGTAGAAAGCCCGCGCACGCGCGAGGTCGGAGACACCGAGGGTGACCAGGCTCAGTCGCTGCTCCATCAGCCCTTCAGGAAGTTGCCCAACATCCGCTTTCCCTCCCCTGTCAGCACCGACTCGGGATGGAACTGGACACCCTCCGCCGGAAGATCGCGGTGGCGGATGCCCATGACGGTCTCGCCCGACCACGCGGAGCGCTCGAGACAGTCGGGAAGCTCGGGGTCGACCACGAGCGAGTGATACCGGCCCGCCTCGAATGGGCTCTCGAGTCCCCGGAAGATCGTGCGCCCGTCGTGCTCGACCTGCGCGGTCTTCCCGTGCACCGGGTCGCCGCGCACGACCGAGCCGCCGAAGGCAACCGCAAGGCACTGCTGCCCCATGCACACGCCCAGCACGGGCGTGCCGGCCTCGGCGAAGCGGCGGATCGCTTCAACCGACACGCCGGCCTCCCCCGGTGTGCACGGCCCAGGTGACACGACTACGCGTGCCGGCGCGCGTGCGAGCAGCTCGTCGACGCTTTCGGCGTCGTTTCGCACGACGTCGAGCTGCGCACCGAGCTCACCCAGGTACTGGACGAGGTTGTACGTGAACGAGTCGTAGTTGTCGATGATCAGCGTGGTGCCGCTCATATCTCCGTCATTCTGACTGCATGAGGGAGCTAAGCCGGCGAGAGGTCATCGCCGCGGGCGCGGCGGCCGGTGCGCTGATCGCCCTCGACGGCTCACGTCCGGCGGTTGCAGCGCCCCCCGTACGGCGGATCGAGTTCTCGGGCCAGCCCGATGCGGACGGGTGGGGACGGGGCTGGCGCAGCACAGGCGTCGCGAACCTCCGGCGCGCGGGCGGGTTAGGCGTGCTCGAGGCGGGATCGGATGTTTTCCCGAACGACCCGCGGCCGGTCGTCTTCGCCGTCGACTGCCGGATGCGCGACGCCGAGATCGCCGCGACCATCTCGGAGACCGGATCGGCGCCAGGCGTCGTGCTGCGGCGCAGGTCGCCCACGTCGTACTACGCGGCGATCTACGACACGGGACGCGCCGCGCTTCGCATCGTGCGCCGGCACGGGGCCGAGCTCGACGAGCTTGCGAGCACAGCGGTGCCCGGTGTCGAGCCGCCCGTCACGGTGAAGCTCGCGGCCACCGGTGCCGCGCCGACCGAGCTGCGGGCGGAGCTCGTCGATTCGGCCGGCGCCTCGTTCGTTGTCGACGTCACCGACGACTGGGCGCCGCTGGCGCGCGCGGGCGATCCTGGTGTGCTCGCGACGGCCGAGACGCTGTTCCCGAGCGACCCGAGCCCGGTGCTCCCGGCGCTCGGGAACCTGCACCTCCTCCCCTGGGCCGTGCAGGAGGGCCAGGCGTTCATGGCGACGCCGGCCGGCCAGGCGGTGGTCGACGAGATCCGGCGGCGCTCGACCGCCGGCTTCAGCGAGATCGTCATCTCCGGCCCCGGCCCAGCGCGGCGGACGGCGCCGTCCGTCGTCGCAGCCACGACCGGACGGCCCGTACGGGGCGGCGCCGAGCTCCACATCGCCTCGGACCTCCCCGGCGCGAGCGACGATCGAGCTCTCGTACTCGCCCCGGTTCGAGCGGTCGCAGAAGATTCCCGTCGGGCGCACCGGGGCGTTCGCCGCGGCGACGGAGACGGTCACCGGGCTAAAGCCCGGCCGGCGCGTCTACTGGCGAGCACGACTCCGGCGGAAAGGTCGCCGAACCACGAGCCCGGTCCGCAGCTTTCGCGTGCCGCCTCGGTCGGGTGGCAGGTTCCGGATCGCGGTCGCGGCCTGCGGAGCGCAGTTCGGCCCGCTCTTCGAGCACCTCGCGCGCCAGCGGCCCGACGTGCTCGTCTGGCAGGGAGACCTGAACTACCCGGACACGCACGGCCCGCTGGCTCAGACGATGAGCGGGTACGCCGGCATCTGGCGCGACTTCCTCGCGAACCCGCTGCTAGCGCCCGTCCTGCGCGATGCCGCGTTCGCGCCGCAGCGCGACGACCACGACTACGGCGTCCAGGACTCGAACGCCGCGACGGTCGAAGAGTTCCCGTGGGGCATCGGCCCGTGGGACGCCCTCATGAACGGGCGCACGTACTACCGCTTCCCGGCGGGCGCGGCGGAGGTCTGGGTGCTCGACCAGCGCATGTTCAAGAGCGACCCGGCCGCGCCGGACACGCTCGAGAAGACGCTGCTCGGAGCGCGGCAGCGGCACTGGCTCTTCGACACGCTGCGCCGCTCGAAGGCCTCCTTCAAGGTCATCTGCTCGCCGTGCACCGTCTACATGGGTGCGAACGCCCGCGACGGGAACTGGGGCACCGCGTTCGCCGCCGAGCGCGACGCGCTGCGCGAGCACATCCGCCGCGAGGTCTCGGGCACGACGATCTTCCTGACGGGCGACACGCACCTGACCGGCGTGTACGAAGCGGATGGGGACTTCGAGGCGCGCGCGGCGCCGGTCGGCATCCCGACGCCCAACGACATCACTCTTGTCGATCCACTCGCGGCGCAGAACCTGCGCGGTCGCGACGGAGTCGTGTACGCGGGCGACGAGCAGCACTTCACGTTGCTCGAGGTGCGCGGCGACCACGCTCGACCTCCGGCTCGTCCGCGAGGACGGGACCGTGCCCTACGAGAAGCGCTTCACGGCCAGTCCGTCTGCGCGCAGGCGAGCTCGATAGCTCGCCAGACCGCCCCGGCCTTCGCCTCCGTCTCGCGCTCCTCGTAACCCGGCTCCGAGTCCGCCACGATCCCGCCGCCGGCCTGCACGTGGACGCGGCCGTCCTTCACGGCCGCCGACCGGATGTAGATGCACGTGTCGAGGTCGCCGGTGTAGGAGAGGTAGCCGATCGCACCGCCATAGGGGCCGCGCCTGACCGGCTCGAGCTCGTCGATGATCTGCATCGCGCGAATCTTCGGCGCGCCCGACAGCGTCCCCGCGGGCAGCGACGCGCGCAGCGCGTCCATCGCGCTCACGTCCTCGCGCAGCCGGCCGGTAACGGACGAGACGATGTGCATCACGTGGGAGTACGTCTCGACGACCATCAGCTCGTCGACGACGACGCTGCCGTACTCGCACACGCGCCCCAGATCGTTGCGCCCGAGGTCGACGAGCATCACGTGCTCGGCGCGCTCCTTCTCGTCGGCCAGCAGGTCCTCGGCGACGTGCAGGTCCTCTTCCGCCGTGGCAGCGCGGGGACGCGTGCCCGCGATCGGGCGCTGCCTCGCCTCGCGGCCGCGGACGGTGACGAGCGCCTCCGGTGACGCGCCGGCGATCTCGAAGTCCTCGAAGTCCAGGAAGTACATGTACGGGCTTGGGTTGACCGCACGGAGGCCGCGGTAGATCGAGAACGCCTCGACGGGCAGCTCGGCGCTCCAGCGCTGGCTCGGGACGACCTGGTACGCGTCGCCCGCCCGGATGTACTCCTTGCAGCGCTCGACCGCTTCGGCGTACCCGCCATCGCCGAGGTTGGACTCGAAGGCGGGCGGCTCGCGCCGCCCGGCGCGGCTGCGTGGGACCGGTGCGGAGAGGCGCTCGCGGACGTCCACTATCGAGGCGGCCGCCTCGTCGTAGCGCGTGTCCAGATCACCACCATCGGCGAACACGTTCGCGAGCACGGTGACTTCGTGGGTGAAGTGGTCGAACGCGACGAGGACGTCGGACACCATCAGCGCGAGGTCCGGTATCCCGACGTCGTCCGGGTTCGGCTCCCCCACCGACGGCTCGTACCAGCGGACGAGGTCGTAGCCGAACATCCCGACCGCGCCGCCGGCGAAGGGCGGCAGGTCCGGCAGCTCGGCGAGCTTGTAGCGCGCCAGCTCCTCGCTGACCGCGCGGTAGGGATCGTCGAAGTCGCGCGGGCGGCCGTCGACGGTCATCACGCCGTCCGTAAGCCGGATCACGCTTCGGGGCTGCACACCGAGGAACGACCAGCGCCCGAACCGCTGGCCCTGCTCGGCGGACTCGAGCAGGAAGCTCGGGCCGGCGCCGCGCAGCTTCAGGTAGGCCGAGACCGGCGTCTCGC
This sequence comes from uncultured Thermoleophilaceae bacterium, assembly GCA_963846865.1. Taxonomy (GTDB): domain Bacteria; phylum Actinomycetota; class Thermoleophilia; order Solirubrobacterales; family Thermoleophilaceae; genus DASPHG01. The sequence continues at coordinate 13,531 of CAWJXU010000004.1, forward strand.
AGTCGTCGATGAACGTGTGCCGAAGCGGGACGAGCGTGTGGTCCCGGGCGAGCTCGCGCACCTCCTCGCGGCTCGGCGAGATCTCGAGGTTGGACGTGTCAGCCGCGACGGCCATTGAGCGCCTCGAACGCGTCGCTGAAGGTAAGCCCACGCGAAGCGAGCAGCACGGCCAGGTGATAGAGCACGTCGGCGGCCTCGTCCGCGACGCGGTCGTCGCTCTCGCCGGCGGCGGCGCGTGCCACCTCCTCGGCCTCCTCCTGGACCTTCGCGCCTATCCGCGGCGGGTCCGCCAGGAGCTCCGCGGTGTAGCTGCCCTCGGGCGGGGCGGTCCGCCGCGCCTCCACCGTCCGCTCGAGCGTCGGCAGCGCCTCGTGCGGCGCGACAGCATCGGCATCGCCGTTGTGGAAGCACGTCCGCTCGCCGGTGTGGCAGGCGGGCCCCTCCGGCTCGACGAGCGCGAGCACGGCGTCGAGGTCGCAGTCGTAGCGAAGCGACCTGACGCGCAGGAAGTTGCCCGAGGTCTCGCCCTTGTGCCACAGCTCGTCGCGCGAGCGGCTGAAGAACCAGACGTCGCCCGTTTCGCGCGTGCGCGCGAGCGCCTCCGCGTTCATGTAGGCGAGCGTAAGGACCTCGCCCGTCCCCCAGTCCTGCGCGATGCACGGGACGAGGCCGTTGTCGTCGAAGCGGACTTCCATCACCACATTGTCCTATTCGATGCCGAGGCGGTCGAGCAGCGCCTCGTCTCCGCGCCAGCCGCGGCGCACGCGCACCGACAGGTCGAGGTGGACCTCGCGCCCCAGCTCGCCCTCGAGCTGGGTGCGCGCGGCGGTGCCGATCGCCTTCACCATCCGCCCGCCGGAGCCGATCAGGATCCCCTTCTGGGACTCGGTCTCGGTCCACATGAGAGCCCGCACCACCACCGAGCCGTCCTCGTTCGGCTCGACCTCGTCGATCTCGACCTCCACCGCGTGCGGCACCTCCTGACGCGTCCGCAGGAGCGCCTGCTCGCGGATCAGCTCGGCGAGGCGCACGTTCTCGGGCAGGTCGGTCCGCTGCTCGGCCGGGTACATCGGCTGACCCTCTGGCACCAGCCTGACGAGCTCGTCCACGATCTCGGGCACGTGCAGCCCGGTGGCGGCGCTGGCGGGGAACACCTCGCCCGGCACGCCGAGCTCGGCCACCTGGACGAGCCCCTCCGCGATCTCGTGCGGCTTGAGCCGGTCGACCTTGTTCAGGACGGTCACGGCCGGTACGCCGGCGGCCTTGATCGCCTCGGCGATGAAGCGGTCACCCGCGCCGATCTCCTGCTCGCCGTTCAGCATGAACAGCACGGCGTCGGCCTCCTTCATCTCGCGCTCGACCTGCGTCTGCATGCGCTCGGTGAGCAGGTCGCGCGGCTTCTGCATCCCCGGCAGGTCGACGATCACGAGTTGCCAGTCCGGGCCGGTCGCGATCCCGCGGATCGCGCGGCGCGTCGTCTGGGGCTTGTCCGAGACGATCGCGACCTTGCCGCCGACGATCCGGTTGAGCAGCGTCGACTTGCCGGCGTTCGGCCGGCCCGCAAGCGCGACGAACCCACTGCGGCTCATCGAAGCGAGTCCAGTACCCGCTGCTGCAGCTCGAGCATCTCGCCGGCGTCGGTCTCGTGGTCGTAACCGCACAGGTGAAGGACGCCGTGAACCGTCGCCTCGACCACGTCGGCCGTGTGCTCGGGGCAGATGATCACGTCGCCGAGCTCGCGCGGGCCCGCCGACGGGGCGCGCTCGTCAACCGGGAACGAGAGGACGTCGGTGGGCTCGTCCTTGCCGCGATGGTCGCGATTGAGCTCGCGGATGCGGGCCTCGTCGACCAACTCGATCGCGAGATGCCCATCCAAGCCGGCGGCCGACACCGCAGCGTCGGCCGCCTGACGAAGCTCTGCGCTCGGGGCGTCGACCTCGATCACGCCCCCGATTCTTACGCCTAGTCCTCGTCCTCTCCCTCGTCGGAGTCGCCCTCGCTGCTCACGACGTTGAAGTTGCGGTCGAGCTGGACGTCCTGCTGGCCCTCGTCGGTCGTGACCTCGACCTCGTAGTAGCTCTCCTCGTCGCCGACCTCGGTCTCCGTGACCTCGCCGCCGCCCGTGTGCTCTAGCGCGGCGTCGCTCGCCTTCTGGAGCGCGCTGCCGGTGATCGCCTTCTGGGTGGCGTCGTCGTCACCCGCCTCGTCGGTCCCGACCGCAACTGCCGCACCGCCCACTCCGAGCACGGCCACCACTCCAGCCGCGATCAGTCCCTTCTTCGTTCTCGAGCTCATCACTTCTCCTTTACTCGCAGCCGACGAGCCCAAGGCGCCCGTCGGGTGGCCGTTCCTGGATGTTGCCGACGCCGGGGGCGTAGAGCTTGAACTCGAACTCGGGATCCGGCGGGTTCTGCTCGCGCACCTTCAGCACGTCGTGATAGGTCTTTCCGCGCACGGTCGCCGTGTCGAGGATCGCAACGACCTTGTCTTTCTCGATCGGCCCGCCTGGGACGTCCTCGTGCCGCCAGCGCGATCCGACCTGCGGGTGCGCCGGCATTCCGACGCCCATCTTGTTCGTGTCCTTGCCGTAGAGCCACGCGCCGCCGTGGCCGACGAGCTTGCCGTCCTCGTAGTCATTGACGTCCTCGCCCAGGTACCAGACCGTCCCGCGGTCGTCCTGCGCGAAGTAGTCGAACGTCCGCTCGACGAGCTCGCCGTCCTCGAACTCGCTGTCCCGGATCACGGCCGCGCGCACCGGCTCGCCGTTGTGCATGAACCTCTTCGTCCGCTCGAGTGGCTTCCTGACGACGCGCACGTTTGCGCCGTCCTCCTTGCCGCGCAGCACGCAGCGATCGAACTCGGTCAGCGGGTAGTAGCGGTTGTCGATGTCCGTGGGGTTGCCGAACTCAGCTTTGGACTGGTCGGGGCCTACGGCCTGACCGACGGTCAAGCCGACGGCGAGACCGGCGAGGACTGTCAGGGCAAGGACGGTTCGAGTCATGGGCCGGTTGTACGCGCGCCGGATGAGTTTTCGATGAGAGCCGGGAGCGCGATCCACGCGTCGGTGCCCGTGTCGCGCGGTGAGAAGCCCGCACGGCCGCCGTGGGCGCGGGCGATCGCCGCCACGATCGCAAGGCCGAGTCCCGCACCGCCGCCCCCGCGCGCCTCGTCGGCGCGTGTGAAGCGCTCGAACGCGCGCTCGGCGAAGCCCGGCGGCAGGCCCTCGCCCTCGTCCTCCACGTGCAGCTCGACCGCGCCGTCGCGCTGGTGAGCAGAGACCCTCACGGCGCCGTCTCCGTGCGTGGTCGCATTGGCCACGAGGTTCCCGACAGCCTGCTCCAGGCGGAGGCGGTCGCCCTGGAGCACCAGCCCGTCTGGCACGTCCACTTGCACGTCGTGGCCCGCGGTACGGAACTGCGCGGCCACGCCGTCGAGCAATTCCCTCGCCTTCACGGGCTCGATCCTGAGCGGCAGCGTGCCGCGGTCCGAGCGGGCGAGCACCAGCAGGTCGTCGGCCAGGCGGCTGAGGCGTTCGGTCTCCTCCGATGCGGATCGAAGCGCGCCGCGCAGCTCGTCGGGCGTCCGATCTCGTCGCAAGGCGAGCTCGAGCTCCGTCTTCAGGCTGGCCAGCGGAGTGCGCAGCTCGTGACTGGCGTCGGCGACGAACCCCCGCTCGCGCTCGAGCGCCGCCTCGAGCCGCGCGAGCATCGCGTTGAGCGTCTCGCCGAGCCGCCGGATCTCGTCATCCGCCGGCGGTAGCGGCAGCTGTTCACCGGGGCGGTCCTCGCTGACGTCGGCGGCCTTCCTGCGCATCGCCTCGACCGGCCGTAGCGCGGCGGCCGCGACCGCGTATCCCGCGAGCGAAGCGAGAATCAACGCGACCGGAAGGCCGATCGCCAGCAACAGCCGCAGCGTGGCTAGCGACTCCTCGTTGTCGTCGGTCGCCTGGCCGACGACGAGCGTGAACTCGCCCACCGGCACGGCAAAGAGGCGCGCGGGATCTCCCTCCTCGACGGCGTCCTCGCGCTCGACTGTCAGCGACCCCTCGCGTGCCGCGGCGATTTCCTCGGGGCTCAGCAGCGCGGAGGCGTCCGCCAGCGTGCTGCCGTCGACGACCCTGCCTTCGGCATCGAGGATCTGGGCGAAGCTGTCCTCGGTCTCGACGAACCGGTCCCCGGCACCCGGGATCCGCGGTCCGGACCGCTCGATCACGGCTGCGATGTCGGTCGCGCGTGAACGGAGCGCCTGGTCGGTCGTGTCGTTCAGGCTGTCCTCGAAGCGTGTGTAGACGACGAAGCCGAGGCCGGCGAGCACGACGCCCAGCGCGAGCACGAACGCCAGCGTCAGCCTGATCCGGATCGGGATGCGGCTCATGCGCGCAGGCGGTAGCCAACCCCGCGGACCGTCTCGATCGTGTCGGTCCCGAACGGGCGGTCGATCTTCTCGCGCAAGTAGCGGATGTACACGTCGACGACGTTCGAGCGGTTCTCGTACGTGTCGTCCCATGCGTGCTCGAGCAGCTGAAGCCTCGAGAGCGCGACGCCCGGCCGCAGCATGAGCGTCTCGAGCAGCGCGTACTCCTTCTGCGATAGCGCGATCTCGGCGTCGCCACGAGTTGCCCGGCGGGTAGCTGGGTCGAGGCGCAGGTCGCCGGCCTCGAGCACGGCGGGGCGCTGCGCGGCGCCGCGCCGCGCGAGCGCACGCAGGCGCGCGAGCAACTCCTCGAACGAGAACGGCTTCACGAGGTAGTCGTCGGCGCCGCCGTCAAGGCCGGCGACGCGGTCCTCGACGGCATCGCGGGCGGTGAGCATCAGGACCGGCGTCCACACGTCATCAGCGCGCAGGCGGCGGCAGACCTCGAACCCGTCCAGGCCCGGCAGCATCACGTCGAGCACGACCGCGTCGTACTCGGTCGAGCCGGCCATCCAGACCGCATCCTCGCCGCGGTCCGCCACGTCAACGGCTATGCCCTCTTCCTCGAGCCCTCGCTTGACGAGGCCCGCCATCTTGGGCTCGTCCTCAACAACGAGCACGCGCATGGCTACATCTTCTCGCGGCTCATGAGAGCCCGATGAGAGTCAGGGCTTGCGCTGCTGGTATTCGTCATAGGCAGCGACGATCCGCTGCACGAGCTTGTGGCGGACCACGTCCTCGCCGCCGAAGCGCACGAACTCGATGTCCTCGATGCCTTCGAGGATGTCGCCGATGATCTTGAGCCCCGAGCGCTGGTCGGTCGGCAGGTCGATCTGGGTGACGTCGCCGGTGACGACCATCTTCGAGTTGAACCCGAGCCTCGTGAGGAACATCTTCATCTGCTCCGGGCTCGTGTTCTGCGCCTCGTCGAGGATGATGAAGGCGTCGTTC
>CAWJXU010000005.1:0-25503 GCA_963846865.1 uncultured Thermoleophilaceae bacterium
CGGTCACCGGACGCCTGACCCGCGACTGCTGAATTCGGGTGGCTATGGCGACCTTTATTCAGCAGCTGCTGCAAGGCGGCGGGCGACCCTTGCGAGCACGGTCTTGACCCGCCCCGACTCGTAGCGAACTTGGGCGTGGGTAAATCGGAGAACGGTCAAGCCTGCTGCTGCGAGCGCTTGGTCGCGTTCGCGGTCTCTTGCCTGCTGGGCCGCCGTGCGGTGGTAGCGGAGGCCGTCCGTCTCGACGACAAGCCCTAGCGCAGCCCAGTAGAAGTCCACTCGGAAGCCAGCGATCCAGGATTGTGTCTCCGGTAGAGGCAGCCCCGCAGCCTGTGCGATCGGCACGAAGAACCGTTCCAGTTCCGAGTCAGTGAGCACGTAAGTGTGCTTGTCGAGGACATCACGGGCCACGGCGACGCCGGCCCGGCCTCGGTTCGTCCTCGAGCTGGGCGCGCAGGTCTTCCGGGTCCACGAGATCCAGCTTGTTCGCTTCGTTGATTGCCCGCTCTAGCTTGGCGGGGGCGAGGTGCGGTGCGATGTCAACGAGCGTGCAAGCAGGGGAGGTGGTCGGGATTCCTGCGCAGGCGGTGACGTCGGACGGCTGTGAGTGCCACTCGACGATGGACGACTATGCCGCGCCTTCGCCGTTGGTAGCCCGCGATAACCGAGATGTGGATCGGCCCGTCGCGCTTAGGCAGGAAGTTCCAGAGCTCGGCCGCGCTCAGGTGGCTGAGAAGCGCATCTGCTCCGCAAGCCAGTACCGCAGCCATCCACCGACCCAACTGCGTTACGTCGGGGCGCCCGACCGCATAGACGCCTCGCCAGAGAACGTGAAGGCTGTCGGTGTCGAGACGGTGTCTGATCGCGGCCGGGCTAAATCCGAGCGCGACCAGCTGGCGACGCGCGACCACGCCGTGCTGCCTCTCGACGAGTTCCCAGAACCCCTCCGCCGACGATTGCTGAATCCGGGTGGCTATGACGACAGAAATTCAGCAGGGGCTGTGTTCGCCCCCGCGGCGGGCAGGTAGGGTCGCGGCATGGCCAAGGCCGTGCTGGTGACGGGGGCATCCACGGGGATTGGCGAGGCGACCGCACGCCGGCTGAAGCGCGCGGGCTGGGACGTCTTCGCGGCCGCGCGCAAGGACGCCGACCTCGAGCGTCTCGGTGGCGAGGGCTTCACGCCGGTGAAGCTCGACGTCACCGACTCGGACTCGATCGCCTCGGCCAAGGAGGAACTGGACGAGCGAGGGCTCAACGGGCTCGTGAACAACGCCGGGGTCGCCGTGAGCGGCCCGATGGAGTACCTGCCGCTCGACGAGCTGCGCCACCAGCTCGAGGTCAACCTCGTCGGCCAGGTCGCGGTGATCCAGGCGTTCATGCCGAACATCCGCGAGGCGAAGGGCCGGATCGTCAACGTCAGCTCGATCGGCGGGAAGATGGCGCTCCCGCTCGTGGGGCCGTACGCGGCGTCGAAGTTCGGCCTCGAGGCGGTCAGCGACTCGCTTCGGCGCGAATTGCGGCCGTGGGGCATCCACGTCTCCTTGATCGAGCCCGGCGCGGTCGTCACGCCCATCTGGGAGAGAGGCCGCGAGACCGCCGACCGGCTCGAGGAGGAGATGGGCGACCAGGCGCGCGCCCGCTACGGGAAGCTCGCGGACAAGATCCGCTCGGAGACCGAGAAGATCCCCGACCGCGGCGTTCAGCCGGATGAAGTGGCCAAGGCGATCGAGGAGGCGCTCACTGCCTCGCGTCCGAAGCTCCGCTACGTGGTCGGAGGCGACGCGAAGATGCGGCTCAGGGTCAAGTCCCTCGTCGGAGACAAGGGCATGGACGCGCTGATCGCGCGCACCCTGGACTGGAAGTAGAGCTACTCCCGGCCGTCGCGGAAGCTGATCGCCTGCTGGAACGTCGAGCGGTTGGTGAACTCGATCCGCTTGTCGATCAGGTTCGGGAGGTACCTGATCCGCTCAGTCTCCGTGCTCTTCCGCCAGGCGTTCGGGTCAGCGGTGCCCTGGGCCGCCTCGAGCTCGGCTCCGGCTGCGTCGAGCGACGCCCACAGGTCCGCCGCACACGCGGCCAGGTCGCCCGCACCGCAGTAGCGAGCGTTGTACCCGCCCTCGACGTTGCGTCCGAGCAAGCTGCGGAGATCCTTGTCCACGTAGCCGCCCCAGCCGGCCGTTGACTGGTTTCCGGTGCCCGCGGGTGCGCTGCCGCGCGAGTTGAATTGTGCGAGCCGGTCGATGAGGTCGGCGCCGAGGACAGGCGTCATCACAGCGTCCGCGAGCTTCGGCCACCAGGCGTCGAGGATCGCGGCCCCGGGGTGGTCGTTGAAGCCGTCCCGGTCGGCGTCGATGCGGATCGATCCGTTCGCGCGCCAGTCCTTGAGGATCGCGAGCATCTGCGCCGCACGCTCGTTCGGCGCCGGCGCGGAGTCGAGCACCCCGATCGGCGCATCGAGGACGACCGCAGCACGGTGGTCCTGCATCGCGCCCTCGTTCATGACGCCCACCACACTGGCGAGCGTGTGCTTGCGGCGGTCGTCGATCAGGCGCTCGAAGAGCTCGACGCGGTACACGGACCCGAAATCCCACTCGCTGTCGGCGGCGGCCCAGCCAGGCGCCGGCTTGTTGTTCCAGTTCAGGATCACGCCGTTGCGCTTCGCCTGCTGTGGGTGCTCGCCCGCATTGAGGAAGCCGCGCCACTCGTAGTCGCCGTCACCCCGGGTGGGGAGGCCCGGATCGGTCCCGGGCGCGCGCCTCGGGCAGCGGCAGGTCGAGAACATGGCGATGCCCTTCTCGTCCGCGAAAGCCACGTTGAACGTGTGCTCGAGCTGGTTGACCACCTCCAGGAAATCGCCGGTGGACTTGACCTTGTTCGAGTTCAGGTCGTGCCAGAGCTTCATGCTCAGGACCTCGCGGCCGCGGGTGGAGCGCTTGCGCGAGATTGCGACCCGCTGCCCGTTGACGGTCGCGTAGCCGGTCACTGGCCCGTGCACGGTCTCGTTCCAGGCGAGCCGCTGGTCGGGGATGTCAGCGTCGTTCCCCTCGAGCACGCCTGCGTCGACATGGGTCATGTCGCGGCACTCGCCCTTGTACATGTACTTCGTGTCGCTGCCTCCGCAGAGCGTCTCGACGAACGTGTCGATGATGTCGTTGTTGGCGGAGGTCAGGCTCCAGGCGAAGTCCTGGTTGCGCCCGATGAAGACGTACGGCCCGGCCCCTGGGATCGAAGCCCCGCGGGCGTCGATCCCGCCGCCGTGCATGTCCATCTCGTACACGAGCGCGGGGTAGTAGGTGCCGAGCTGCGGGCCGGCCACGAACAGCGGACGACCGGTCTTGGACCGGCGGCCGGCGACGAGCAGCGCGTTCGACATGTTCGGGCGCTCGACCGTGAGAGCTGGACCCGTCTCGTACTGCACGGGCTGGAGCGAGCCATCGTCGAGGACCACGCTGCCGGGGGCCGTGTCCGGGATCGAGGCCCAACTCGCCGGCTTCGATACAGACGCCGGGGCCTCGGGGTCGCTGAAGTTGCGCAGGTCGTTCCACACTCCCGTGCCCTGCGCGTCGCCGAGTTTGTTCCGCAGCGCGTCGAGGAACAGCGAGCGGCGCGCCTCGTCGCCCCCGCCGCGCCCGAAGATCGAGCCGATGAAGCCCGACGCCGCCATGAAGTCGACCAGCGTGAACCGCTTGTAGGTGCGGTCCGCGTCGCGGTATTGCGCGTTCACTCCGCGCAGATAGGCCCGCATGTCCTTGACGATCCGCCGGCCTTTTTTCGTGCGCTCGAGCAGGCGAAGCTCGCGGGCGACGATCACGTCGGCTTGGGCGGAGGGGGTGAACCGCCGCAGCTGCGTCACGAGGCCGAAGGCGTTGATCCCCGGGGGATCGAGGACCGTCAGCCGCGCGAGCGGGCGCGCGATTTCGAGCAGCAGGTGTCGCTCCTTGGCCGTCATCCAGCCGGCTCCGAACATGACGTCCTTGCGGCGCTTCGCGGTGATGTGGGGGACGCCCCACTTGTCGACGAGGATCCGGACGTTGTCGTTCGGCGTCTTCTCGACGCGCGTTGGGCGCTGGCCGCGCGTCCCGAACACGTTCGGCTTGAAGGTCCTTGCCAGGTCGCCTGCGGTTACGTCGCCGAGCTTCGGCGACAGCGCGTCGTACATGTCCGCCTGGTCCGTGGAGTGCGCGTCCGGCGGCACGTTCCCGCTCTGCCCCGGGTTCAGGATGCTCCAGGCGGAATTGCGCGCGGAGTAGTCCTTCGCGTCAGCGGGAGTGGCAGCGAGAACCGAGAGAAGGAGTGCGAGCGGGAGCCAGCGCACGGCTCCGCGTGAGGGTAGCGGGCGGCCTAGCGGGGCTCGTTCGAGAGCAGCGCGATCGCCGCACGGCGATCGGAGACACCGAGCTTGGCGAGGATGTCGGAAACGTGCCGGCGAACCGTCGTCGGCGAAACGTCGAGCCGGCGCCCGATCTCGGTTGTCGTGTACCCCTCGCCCATCAGCTCGAGCACCTCCCACTGGCGCGTCGTCAGCTCGGGGCCGCGCTTGCCACCGATCGGAACGCGCCGGCGCCGGCCCTGCGAGCGGAACTCGTCGATGAGGCGGGCCACCAGGCGCCTGGGCACGGCCGCCTCGCCGTCGAGGATGCCGCGGAGAGCGAACGGGAGCCGCTCGGGGTCGGTCTCCTTCAGCAGATAGCCGGCGGCGCCGGCCTTCAGCGAGTCGAACAGCTCGTCATCGCCGGCGAAAGCGGTGAGCATGACGATGGCCGTCTCCGGAAGCTCTTCGCTGATGACCGCCGCCGCCTTGATGCCGCCCCCGCCGGGCATCGAGATGTCGAGGAGACAGACGTCTGGGCGGTGCTCGCGGGCGAGCGCGACCGCCTGCTCCCCGTCCGCTGCCTCGGCGCACACTTCGAAGCCTCCGCCCTCGAGTGACTTGCGGACGCCAGAACGCGTGGGGGCGTGATCGTCAGCGATGAGGACGCGAGCGGGCGGATCCTCCGATTCGGCACGCTCGCTCATCGACTCGGAAAGCATAGGCGGCAGCGGGTGCTCGCCTGTCGCGTACAGGTCGGCTGAGGGAGGCGTGAACCGGCTGCGCGGAGTCGGGTGGGAACCCGGCATTGGTCCAGCATCGGCGAGGCCCTGCCTTCCCGGCAAGAGGCACCCGGGTACTCTTTGCGTTCAGACGACTGAACGTCTAGGAGCCGGGGGTGACTCGGGCCACCCGCCAGTCGCCATCCACGCGCTCGACGTGCAACACGGACTCGTTGTCGTCCTGGTCGGTCACCCCGACCGTGGCCGTGTCGCCGTCCACCTCGAGGCTGTCGATCGTGAGCTCGTACTCGCCCTCGGGAAGGTTGTCCTCGACCTCGCTGGCGCAGCTCTGCCCGGCCTCCTCCTCGACGTTGCCGGTCAAGTCCTCCGTGAAGATCTCGTCGCAGACCTGATCGCCGTCGCCGTCACGGCCCGCGTTGGCGAAGTCGTCCACGAGCGACGCGACCTCCGCGTCGGTGCCGTCGTAGTTGTCGGCGTTGCTGTTGACGTCGTCGTCATCCCCGCCGCAGCCGATCGCCACGACGGTGGCGGAAAGTGCGAGCAGGGACGTAAGGCGCCTCATCTGAACAGCACGCATCCCCGCGCAGCTTAACGGCGGGTCAGACGGATACCGTGCCGCCGTGCGCGCATCGGTGGTGGGAGCGGGGTCCTTCGGGACAGCGGTGTCGCTCCTCCTCGTGCGCGCCGGCGTGCGAACGACGCTCCTGTGCAGGACCTCCGAGCAGGCGAAGGAGCTTGGGGAGCGTGGCGAGAACGAGCGCTACCTGCCGGGCGTCGCGCTGCCGCGAGAGCTGAAGGTGCGAGCTCTCGGCGGTCGCGAGGAGCAGTTCCATCGCGTGGACCTGCTGTTCCTCGCAGTCCCGTCGAAGGGCCTCGCGGAAGCGCTCGCCGAGCTCAAGCGGCAGGGCGTGGCGAGCGGGGCAGGGATCGTGTCCCTGGCGAAGGGCCTCGTTCCGCCCAACGGCGTGCCGCCGACGCTCGCGCTCGAGGCCGAGTTCGGGCCGGACCGGGTGGCCTGCATCGGCGGGCCGGCTCACGCGCGTGAGATGGCCACGGAGGGGGCGGGGCTCGTGTGCGCCTCGCACTCAGAGCGGCTGGCGCACCGCTGCGCCGAGCTGTTCCAGCGTGCGGGCGTGGTGTGCGAGGTGTCCGACGACCCCGTCGGCGTCGAGCTTGCCGGGTGCGCGAAGAACGCCGCCGCGGTCGCCGTCGGCGCTACCGAGGCGCAAGGGCTCAACGCGGCCGGCATGGCGGCGAGCGACATCTTCAGCGAGGTCGCGGCGCTTGCCGAAAGCCGCGGCGGCCAGGTGCGCACGTTCCTCGGGCGCGCGGGAACCGGCGACCTGGTGGCCACGGCCCTCGCGCCGAAGTCGCGCAACCGGAGCGCCGGCGAGCTCCTGAGCCAGGGAGTGCCGGCTGCCGAGATCCCGGGGCGGCTCGGACAGGCGGTGGAAGCACTCGAGACGGTGCCGCTGCTTGCGCGCGCCATCGAGTCCGCGGGAATCCGGGCCCCGGTCACTTCCGCGCTCGCGCGGCTTGTCGCCGGGGAGATCCCCCTGGAGGACTGGGTTCGGCTCGTCAGGGCCGAGCAGCCGGAGCCAGCCCGCTTCAGCGGCCGTCTCCGCGGCTGGTGGCGGCGCATCGTCGCGTGGTTCCGCCGTCGCTAGACTCGATTGCCGTGAAGGAAGCGATTCATCCCGAGTACGTCGAGGCCCGCGTGTGGTGCACGTGCGGCAACGAGTTCACGACGCGCTCGACGAAGCCGGAGCTGCACGTCGAGATCTGCTCTAACTGTCACCCGTTCTACACCGGGCGCCAGAAGCTCGTCGACACCGGCGGCCGCGTCGAGCGGTTCCAGCGCCGGGCCGCGAAAAGCCGCCGCTAACGCCGAAACCGGCGCCCTGCGGTCGGGTTCCAGCAAACGAATGCACGTTCGACTCGCCAGCCTGCTCGTGATCCTGGGCTTGGCCGCGTCCGCGGCTCCCGCTGCGCATGCGGCCGCTCCGGCCGACCTTCGCCTGCTCTCCTGCGACGGGGCCGAGGGGTCCGTCACGTACGTCGCGCGCATGGACGCGGTGCCCGACACGCACCGGATGGCGCTTCGCATCCGCCTCTTCGAGAAGGTCGGCGACGGCGATTTCGAGCGCGTCTCCGCGAAGGGCCTCGGCGCCTGGAGGAAGTCAAGCGCGGACGCGTCGGCGTTTCGCTGGGAGCACTTGATCGAGGGCCTGAGCCCGGGCGCCGTCTACAGGGTGGTGGTGCGCTACCGGTGGTACGACGAAGCGGGCGAGACGATCCTCGCCGCCCGACGGCGATCCGTCCAGTGCCGGCAGCCGGCCGGGTCTCCGAACCTGCGCGTGGCAGCGATCGGCATCGAGCCCGGAGAGGTCGAGGGGACGGCCGTCTACAAGGTGAAGATCGCGAACAAGGGCGAGGCCGCGGCGCAGAACGTCGGTGTCCTGCTGCGCGTCGACGGAGAGGTCGTGGACGAGGCCGAGGCGATCGATGTTCTAGAGCCGAATGCGACTCGAACGGTCACCTTCAACGGGCCTGTCTGCCGTCGCAGCATGCGCGCTGTCGTCGATCCGAAAGAGCTGATCGACGAGTCCCACGAGGATGACAACGTGCGCGACCCGAGCTGCCTCTAGCATCCTTGCGGTGACTGAGCCGCAAACTCAGGTCGAAGCCGACGGTCGGATCAGCGCTCAGCGCGATGCGCCGGTAGGCGGGCAGGCGGTTCTCGAGGGCGTGATGATGCGCGGCGTCTCGACGTGGGCGGTCGCCGTTCGGAAGCCCTCGCCCGACCAGGTCGAGGCCGTCAAGCGCGGCGAGAGGGTCGAGATCCCCAACGGCGACATCGAGGTCGTCTCGGAGCCGCTCGTGTCGTGGACGAAGCGCCACCGCGTGTACCGCCTGCCGATCATCCGCGGCGTTGTCGCGCTCGGTGAGTCGCTCAAGATCGGGTTCAAGGCGCTCGGCATCTCGGCCAACGCTCAGCTGATGGAGGACGAGAAGGGCGAGCAGCAGGAGATCGGCGGCGCGGCGTGGGCGGGCACGATCGCGTTCTCGCTCCTCCTGGCGATCGGGCTCTTCTTCCTGCTCCCGGCGGGGCTCACGAACATCTTCAAGGACGAGATCCCGAACTCGTTCGTGTTCGTCGTCATCGAGAAGCTCGTGCGGATCTCGATCTTCCTCGGCTACCTGTGGCTGATCTCGCGCATGCGCGACCTGCAGCGCGTCTTCGAGTACCACGGCGCCGAGCACAAGACGATCTCGTGTTACGAGGCCGGGCTCGAATTGACACCGGAGAACGCGCGGAAGTTCTCGCGCCTCCACCCGCGCTGCGGGACGAGCTTCCTGTTGATCGTCATGATCGTCGCGATCTTCGTGTTCGCGCCACTCGGGACCCCCGAGTGGTACTGGCTGTTCGCGTCGCGGATCGTCGGCATCCCGCTGGTAGCGGGCCTCGCCTTCGAGGTGATCAAGTGGTTCGGCCGCAACCGCACGAAGCGCTGGGCGCGCATCCTGATGGCGCCTGGCATGCAGCTCCAGAAGCTGACCACCCGCGAGCCGGACCTCACCCAGCTCGCGGTGGCGATCGCAGCGCTCGAGGCCGTCCTGGCGGTCGAGAATCCCGCCGACGCCTCCGAGGAGGACAAGGTCGGGATGGAAGTCGTTGCTTGAGCAGCTTGTCGAACAGATAGAGACCCGCTTCGCCGACCTCGAGCGGCAAATGTCCGACCCCGAGGTGATCGCCGACCGCGAGCGCTACGCCGAGGTGGGGCGCGAGTACCGCGCGCTCGAGCCCGCGCACAAGCTGGCGAACGAGTGGCGGCGCGCGTCGAGCGACGCCGAGGGCGCGCGCGAGCTGCTGGCCGAGGGCGACGACGAGGAGACACGCGAGCTGCTCTCGTCGTCCGAGGCGCGGCTCGCGGAGCTCGAGGAGGAGATCCGGCTCGCGATGGTCGAGCGCGACCCGAACGACGAGAAGGACGTCATCGTCGAGGTGCGCGCCGGCACGGGCGGCGACGAGGCCGCGATCTGGGCAAGCGACCTCTACCGGATGCTGACGCGGTACGCGGAGCGGCGCGGCTTCAAGCCGGAGCCGCTCTCGCTCGCGGACGGCGACTACACGTTCGCGATCCGAGGCGACGGCGCGTACTCGGTGTTCAAGTACGAGGGCGGAACGCACCGGGTGCAGCGCGTGCCCGAGACCGAGTCGCAGGGCAGGATCCACACGTCGACCGCCACCGTCGCCGTGCTCCCGGAAGCGGAGGAGGTGGAGGTGCAGATCGACGCGGGCGACCTCCAGGTCGACGTCTACCGCTCGTCGGGGCCCGGAGGGCAGTCGGTGAACACGACCGACAGCGCCGTGCGCATAACGCACAAGCCGACCGGCCTCGTCGTCTCGATGCAGGACGAGAAGTCACAGCTTCAGAACCGCGACAAGGCGATGCGCGTCCTACGCGCGCGGCTGTACGAGCAGGAGCTGGCCGCGCAGCAGGCGGAGCTCTCGGCGGAGCGGCGGTCGCAGGTCGGCACCGGCGAGCGCGCCGAGAAGATCCGCACCTACAACTTCGGCCAGGACCGGATCACCGACCACCGAGTCAACCTCACCAAGGGGAACCTCGCCGGCGTGCTCCAAGGCGACCTGGACGAGTTCACCGCGGCGCTCGAGGCCGACGAGAAGCGGCGGAAGCTCGAGGCAAGCGCGGCGGCATGACCGCGGTAGCGGCGGCGCGCGATGCGGTGGCCGCCGCCACCGACTCGCTGCGGGCTGCAGGCTGTGAGACGCCGCAGCTCGACGCGGAGGTTCTGGTGGCGGCCGCTATTGGCGTCGACCGGCTCGTGCTTGCCGCCGATCCCGAGATCGGCCTCGAGCCGGCCGCCTCCCGAACGGTCATGGGCTGGGTAAGGAGGCGTGCTCGGCGGGAGCCGGTCGCGTACATCCTCGGGCGAAAGGCTTTCCGGCGGATCGAGCTCGCCGTCGACTCGCGGGTTCTGATCCCGCGCCCCGAGACGGAGCTTCTCGTGGAGGTCGCGGTCGAGCTGGCGCCGGAGGGCGGGCGGGTGCACGACGTGGGCACCGGCTCCGGCGCGGTCGCGCTCGCATTGAAGGACGAGCGCCCGGACCTGCACGTCAGCGCATCCGACCGTGCGCCGGTCGCCGCCGAGGTGGCTCGACGCAACGCCGAACGGCTCGGACTCGAGGTCGACGTTGCGACCGGCGCCGGGCTCCCGCCCGGGGACTACGACCTCGTCGTGGCGAACCTCCCGTACGTGCGCCTCGACGAGTGGAACGAGCTGGCGCCCGAGATCACGGGCTACGAGCCGCGCGAGGCGCTCCTGGGAGGAGAGGACGGCCTCGACGAGATCCGCGCGCTCGTCGCCGAGGCCCCGGCGGGCACGCTCTTGGCTTTGGAGCATGCGCCCGACCAGGCGAAGTCAGTGAGAGGGATGCTCGCGGAGGCCTCGTCGCGCGCGGACCTCGCCGGCCGGGAACGGGTCACGATCGGGCGCGTATGACGTTCGAGGAGTGCATTCGCTCCGGTGGGATCGTGCTCTTCCCCGCCGACACCGTTTACGGCCTGGCGGTCGATCCAGAAAATCAGGATGCGATCGACCGGATGAACGCGCTGAAGGGCCGGCCGCGCGAGAAGAAGTCGGCCCTCATGTACTTCGCCATCGACGACGTGCCGGACCTCCCCGCGGCTGCCAGGAGACTTCTGCCTGGTCCGGTCACCGTTGTCCTTGCGGATGGGCGTGGCATTCGCGTGCCTGATGGGCCGCGAATGGCCACCGTCCCGGTCCTTCAGACGAGCGCCAATCCCTCGGGCGGGGCTGACCCACGGCGGCTCGAGGATGTCGATCCGCGCATCCGCGCGGGCGTCGATCTCGAGATCGACGGGGGCGATCTGCCCGGCACGCCCTCCACGGTGGTCGACCTCAGCGGGCCAGAGCCCCGCATCCTCCGGGAGGGCGCGGTGTCCGCCGCCCGAATCCGGGAGCTTCTCCGGTAACTTGGCTCGTAGATGAGCGATCTGCCGCCCGACTACTTCTCCAAGCCCGTCGCGGACGTCGATCCCGAGGTCGCGGACGCGATGGAGGCCGAGCTGCGGCGGCAGGAGACGACGCTCGAGATGATCGCGTCGGAGAACTTCGTGCCGCAGTCGGTGCTCGACTGCCAGGGCTCGGTGCTGACGAACAAGTACGCCGAGGGCCAGGTCGGAAAGCGCTACTACGGCGGCTGCGAGCACGTAGACCTCATCGAGACGCTCGCGATCGATCGGGCCCGCGCCCTCTTTGGAGCCGAGCACGTGAACGTGCAGGCGCACGCAGGGGCGCAGGCGAACGCGGCGGTCTACCACGCGCTCTGCGAACCGGGCGACACCGTGCTCGGCATGAAGCTCGACCACGGCGGTCATCTGACGCACGGGATGAAGATCAACTTCTCCGGGCGGCTGTACAACATCGTCGCCTATGGCGTGCGGGAGGAGGACTCGCTGCTCGACTACGACGAGCTCGAGCGGCTCGCCAAGGAGCACAAGCCGAAGGTGATCCTGGCCGGCTGGTCCGCCTACCCGCGCGAGCTCGACTTCCAGCGCTTCCGCGACATATGCGACGAGGTCGGCGCGCTCCTCTTCACCGACATGGCGCACTTCGCGGGTCTGGTGGCCGCGGGTGAGCACGCCAACCCCGTGCCGTACTCGGACGTGGTCTCCACCACGATCCACAAGACGATCGGCGGCGCGCGCGGCGGGATGATCCTCTGCAAGGAGGAGTGGGCGAAGAAGATCAACTCGGCCGTCTTCCCGGGCCAGCAGGGCGGGCCGCTCATGCACGTGATTGCCGGGAAGGCCGTCGCGCTGAAGATCGCCTCGTCCGAGACGTTCCGCGAGCGCCAGCAGCGGACGCGTGTGGGCGCACGCGTGGTCGGCGAGAAGCTGCTCGAGCGCGAGGTCAACGTGCTGACCGGTGGCACCGACGTGCACCTCGTCCTGGTCGACCTGCGCGAGTCGGAGCTCGACGGGCAGCAGGCCGAGGATCGCCTGCACGAGATCGGCATCACCGTCAACCGCAACGCCGTCCCATTCGATCCGCGTCCGCCGGCCGTTTCGTCCGGCCTGCGCGTCGGCTCCCCCGCGCTCGCGACGCGCGGTCTGCAGGCCGACGACTTCGCCGAGGTTGGCGAGATCATGGCCACCGCGCTGACCGCGGAATGGGGCGAGTCCCTGAAGAGCGAGCTGTCGGAGCGCGTGCGCGCGATCGCCGACCGGTATCCGCTTTACCCGCACATCTCGTACACCGGCGCCGCAGCCCCCGCCTGAGCGGGCTGTTCGACCTCCACTCGGTCTCGGCGTCGCGTGGCCGTCGGCGAGTGCTGGACGACGTCAGCGTCACGATCCCCCGCGGCGCGACCGCCCTGCTGGGGCCGTCGGGCTCGGGGAAGTCGAGCCTGCTGCGGCTGCTGAATCGCCTGAGCGATCCGGACCTCGGGACCGTCCACTTCAAGGGCGACGACGTCCGCACGCTTGACGTGCTCGATCTGCGCCGGCGGGCGGTCCTCGTCCCACAGCTTCCGGCACCGCTCCCGGGCACGGTGGCCGACAACGTGCGCTATGGGCCGTCGCTCTGCGAACGCGAGGCGGACGTCAACTCATGCCTGGGCCGCGCCGGACTCGCGCGCACGTACGCCACCCGCGACGCCGCCGAGCTGTCGGTCGGAGAGCAGCAGCGCGTCATGCTCGCACGCGCGCTCGCGCTGGAGCCCGAGGTCCTCCTGCTCGACGAGCCGACCTCCGCGCTGGATGAGGCTGCGCGCGACGGCGTCGAGCGCACGCTGTTCGAGCTCGCGCAGGCGGACGTCGCGATGGTGCTCGTGACCCACGATCGCGGACAGGCGGTGAGGATCGCGTCCAAGGTGGTCGAGCTGCGCGATGGCCGAGTCGTGCGATGAGCTCGATCGACGTCACGCTCGGCGAGGTCGCCGCATCGCTCGTGCTCGTCGCGATCGCCATCGCGGTCTCGCGCTGGCGGCGCGCGGAGCTCGAACAGGACCTCGCGGTGGCGGTGCTCCGCTCGTTCGTACAGCTGACTGCCGTCGGATACGTGATCCAGGCGATCTTCGACTCGGACAGCCTGCTTCTCACGGTCGCCCTCCTCGCCGGGATGGTCGCGTTCGGGACATTCACCGCGCGTGGGCGCGCGAAGGACGTGCCGGGGGCGCTGGTGCCGGTGGCGCTCGCGCTCACGGTGGCGGCGGCGACGACGCTCGGGCTGATCCTCGCGCTCGGCGTCTTCGAGGCGAAGCCGCGCTACCTGGTGCCCGTTGGCGGCATGGTCATCGGCAACGCGATGACGGCTGCCGCCGTCGCGCTCAACCGGCTGGGGGACGAGATCGGCGGCTCGCGCGTGGCGATCGAGGCGACGCTCTCGCTCGGCGCGACCTCGCACCAGGCCGCCGCGGGCGCGGTCACGCGCAGCCTGCGCTCGGGAATGATCACGCTCGTCGACTCGACGAAGACCACCGGCATCGTGTTCTTCCCAGGCGCGATGACGGGGATGCTGGTGGCGGGCGCGGAGCCCGTCGACGCCGTCCGGCTACAGCTGATCCTGCTGTGGTCGCTGCTCGGAAGCGTTTCGCTGTCGGCTCTGATCGCGACCGGGCTCGGCTACCGCGGCTTCTTCACTAAGGCCCATCAGCTGCGCGACGCCGGTCCTCGATAGACAACAGCCGCTCCGATGTCGTCTGGAGCGTCGTGTGGGTGATGTCGAACTGCTCGCGCAGGACCGCTTCCACCTCCGCCCTGACCGCGGCCCCGTCCGCGTGAGGCGCCGTCCGGATATGGGCTGCGAGCGCGGGGAACCCCGACGTGACCGTCCAGATGTGGAGGTCGTGGACCTCGCGCACCCCGTCGACGCGCGCCATCGCCTCGCCGACCACCTCGACGTCGATCCCGCGCGGGGCTGACTCGAACAGCACGTCGAGCGGGTCGCGGATGAGCCGCCACGAGCCGAGCAGGATCAGGCAGCCGATCAGAAGAGCGGCTACCGCGTCCGCCTCGGGCGGGCCGCCGGCCGCGATCACGACGCCTGCCACGAACGCGCCGAGCGAGCCGAGCGCGTCGGCGGCCGAGTGACGCAGGACGCCCTCGAGGTTGAGGTCCTCGCGATCGCCGCGCGCAAGCACGACCGTCGCGACAGCGTTCCCGATCAGCCCGAAGGCGCCGACCGCCGCGACGCCGGCACCGTTCACCTCGGGGGCGTCGGACAGCCGCGATATCGCCTCGACGAACACGAACCCCGCGACCGCGACGAGCAGGACGCCGTTCGCCAGCGCCGCGAAGATCTCAGCACGGCGGTAGCCGAACGTATGGCGGCCGCGCGCGGGGCGGGTGGCCGCCCACGCTGCGCCGATGCCGAGCACGATCGCGCCGATGTCCGACAGGACGTGGCCCGCGTCGGCGAGCAGGGCGATCGAGTCGAACAGCAGCCAGCCGGCCACCGCCGCCGCCAGCATGGCCACGTTGATCGCGAGCGCGATCGCCATCCGGCGGCTGTTGCCCGCGCGATGATGGTCGTGTCCATGGTGGCCGTGCACGCTGTCAGTCTCGCTCACTGCTTACGCTGACCATCGGATGAACGAGTTCGAGGCGGTCGCGGCGTTCGCGGTCGCGGCCGTCGTCACGCTGGTGACGACGCCGCTCACCGCGCGGCTTGCTGTGCGCGTGGGCGCGATCGACCTGCCGCGCGACAGAGACCTTCACGAGGCGCCCGTGCCACGACTCGGCGGGCTGGCGATCCTGGCGGGCGTACTCGTTTCCGCCGTCCTGTTCCTTCCCATCGACAGCCAGATGCGCGGCATCCTCGGCGGCGCGCTGCTCGTGACCATCGTCGGCGCGCTCGACGACCTCTATGACGTGCCGCCCGCGGTGAAGCTGGTCGGCCAGATCGCGGCAGCCGCGATCCCGGTCGCCGCCGGTGTGCGCGTCGAGACATTCACGCTGCCGTTCGTCGGCTCGGTGGACCTGGGCGCCACGGGCGGCGGGCTGCTCACCGGTCTCGCGATGGTCGCGGTGATGAACGTCGTGAACTTCACCGACGGCGTCGACGGCCTGGCAGCGGGCGTCTGCACGATCTCGGCCGCGACGTTCGCCGTGATCGCGCTCTCGCTCGACCGCGACGAAGCGGGCATCCTCGCCGCCCTGACGGCGGGCGCCGCGCTCGGCTTCCTCTGGCACAACTTCCATCCCGCCAGCGTCTTCATGGGCGACGCCGGCTCGAACCTGCTCGGTCTGTTGCTGGCGTGTATCGCGGTGCAGGGCGTGCTGAAAACTGCCGCGGTCGTCGCCCTCGTCTTCCCGCTCGTCGTGCTCGCGGTGCCGATTCTCGACACCGCGTTCGTGGTGGCGAAGCGGTTCAAGTACCGGCGGCCGGCGTGGGAGGCGGACACCGAGCACTTCCATCACCGAATGGCGCGGATCGGGTTCTCGCAGCGGCGCACTGTGCTCTACCTGTACCTGTGGACACTCACACTCGCCGCGCTGGCACTCGCGCTCCGGTTCGTGCCGTACTCCGACGATCACGGCAACTTCAACACCGGGTGGACGATCGTGATCATCGGCTTCGGCGTGATGGCGATCGCGGCCAGCGTGTACCTCGTCTACGTGCTCGAGATAGTCAAGTTCCGGCGCTTCCGCGAGCGGCAGCTCGCGAAGGAGGCGGGCATCACGCAGGCCGAGATCGACAGGGAGATCGATCGCGAGATCGAGACGGGGGAGTTCCCCGCCGTCAAGTTCGACTAGCTGCCGCTGCGACGGTCGGCGACCGCGGCCAGCACTTCGTCGGCGAGCTTCGGGCCGTCGGTGTCCGATTGCGGTGTCGCCTCGATTCGAACGAGCACCTCGTCACCGTCGACCTCTTCGAGCTCGATGTGCGGGCGCTCGATCGTCGGCACGGTGATGCGCTCCTGAACGAGTGCCTGGACCGTGCTCGGTTTGACCTCGCGGGGAAGGCGGGCGAGCAGGTCCACCTTCGCCGGCTCGCGCAGCGGCTCGACGGCTGACGCCAGGACGACGGCGTTCGGGACCATGATCGGATCCTTTCCACGGCGCAGGATCGTGTAGAGCAGGCCGAGCCCGGCCACCGTGCCCTCGATCGCGCCGGCGGTCGCGCCGGAGTGGAGCCGGATGCGGTCACCGACCCGGAACGGGCGCGCGCTGAGCAGCACGGTTCCTGCGATCAGGTTCCCGATCGTCTGCTGCGCCGCCAGACCGAAGAGCACGGCGGTGAGAGCACCACCCACGGCCAGTGTCTCCGGCTTGAGCCCCGCGATGCGCAGCGCGACCAGGATCGCGAGCACCACCGTGAACAGCCGGATCAGGAAGCCGAGCGTGCCGGCGGTCCCGGGGTCGAGTCGCTTAAAGAGGACCGGGCCGACCGCGCGGCCGACGTCGCGCGCCAGCGCCCAGCCGAGGATCACGAGCGCGACCACGCTGGCGATCCGCACGGGCATGTCCACGCCGAACAGGTCCATGCGGTACTTGTAGGCGGCGAGCACGCCGACCACGAGCGGCAGGATCAGGATGGCTTCTGCGCGGGCGCGGCGCGCGCGGGCACGCGCGTGCGAGCCCAGCTCTCGGACCAGAGTGGGGTACATGTCTTTTTCGCTCCCCGCTCGCGCGAGCCGTAAACGCGCCGCTTACGGGGTGCTTAGAAAAGCGCCCCCTGCAGGTCTTCTGGCGCAGCTTCAGGCACGCGATGCGACGCGCGGTCGTCGGCGGTCCGCAGGTATCGCGTGTGCGGCTTGCGGCCCGGCGCCACCTTCGCCCAGGTGTCGTTCACGAGCGCGCTGATGCGGTCGCGTTCGCCCGCCGGCGCGTACGCACCACGGCCGTAGAGCCGCTCGTAGCGCGGCACGAGGTCGGGCCGATACGACTCGAGCCACTCCATGACGATGTCCTTGACCTCTCCGCGGAGGTGGAGGTGGATGCCGCTCACGTTGACGACGCCGGCCTCGGCAGCCAGCTCGAGGATGCGCTCGACCTGGCGCGGGTCGTCGTTGATGCCGGGCATGAGCGGCGCGACCAGCACGCTGACGGCTATCCCGTTGCGGCTGAGCTCGGCGGCTGCCTCGAGCCGCGCGTACGGGTTGGGCGTCCGCGGCTCGCTGGCCCGCCACGCCTTCTCGTCGATCGTCGGCACGGAGAAGGCGGCGCTGAACAGGCCCATGTCACTCATCTCCTTCAGCAGCGCGAGGTCGCGAGTCACAAGCGGCGACTTCGTGAGCACGGAGCACGGAGTGCGCGAGTCGCGCAGCGCCTCCCAGATGCCCGGCATGAGCTTGTAGCGCCCCTCGACCCACTGGTATGGGTCGGTGTTGGTCCCGAGCGCGACGAGCTCGCGCTTCCATGACGGCCGCCTTGTTTCGGCCCGCACGAGCTCCGGCGCGTTGACCTTGACGACGATCTGCCGGTCGAAGTCCTCGCGCGCGTTGAAGTCGAGGTAGTTGTGGGTCGGTCGGGCGAAGCAGTAGAGGCACGAATGCGAACATCCCCTGTACGGATTGATCGTCCAGCGGAACGGCATACGCGATGCCTTTGGGACTCGGTTGAGCGCTGACTTCGCGCGCACTTCGTAGAAGTTCGTGTTCAACGCCTCGGGGGCGTCGAAGCGGCGGACGAGCGCCGGATCGCGGTAGCCGGGGAGGTTGCGTTCCTCCTCTTCGTCGATCCGCAGGTTGTCCCAGCGCACGAACATATGTTCGCATACGTGGAGGGCAAGTAGCCCTTCTCTGTAGAAATCCGCGACCTAGAGCCAAATCCGTCAGTCGAACAGGAAGGCCGGATCACTGCCCATCGCCTGAACGACTGAAGAACGAAGGCCCCGCTCCCGCTCGGGGGCCTTTCCACTTCCGTGTGGTGACTTGCGTACCCACCGGACCGCAAGCCTTCCTGGTCCGAGAAATACCCCTCGCCGAGCGGTTCTACGCCCTTTGGCGCTTAGGCGCTCCTACAGAAAGACGAAAGCCCCGCGACTAGTGGACTCCCATCCGCCGCCGCGAGGCCCCCGCTTCCTTCTCCAACCCCAACCACGGTGAACTCCCAGTCGCACCGGAGCGGGGAGCCTCACACCTACCCGAGCGCGAATGCGCCAAACGCCCAGCCGCGCTTCTACAGCGATTACCCACTTGCCACGTGGAGGACGGGTGCACAAGGGACAACCTCGTCCGATCTGGAGCGTTAGATCCAGTGAGGGATGGCCGACGCTCCGAGACAGAAGAAGGTGTGCAAGGACTGTGGCCGCCGCTTCACCGATCCAGCGACCCTCAGGGCCGGCCAGTGTCCGCGCTGCCAGGGGCAGCTGGTCCGGTTCCCCCGGGACAAATCGCCCTTGCCGGAGCTTCGCCGCGATGGACGCGGCGTAAAGAAGAACCGCGGGCGCTGACCGCAGGGAGGTGAAAAAAGGCCCTCGGCGTCCCTGCCAAGGGCCAACGTGGTGTGGAGCTGCCAGAGATGATCCGGCTCTAGCGTCCCCCCTTGGAGACACTCCCGCGCGTCTCCCCACTTGCCCCCTCTATCGGCAGGTCTGCGGACTCCTTTACCCCTGCATTTCAGCTTCTTCGCCAAACGCGGTGACGATCAGCTTGCGCGGGCCGCCGTGGTCGCGGTGCTCGCACAGGTAGATGCCCTGCCAGGTGCCCAGCGCGAGCGCACCGTCATGCACCGGCAGGGTCAGGGTCGGTCCGAAGAGCGACGCCTTGATGTGCGCCGGCATGTCGTCGGAGCCCTCGAGCACGTGGGTCCAGTAGGCAGCCGACTCCGGGACGGATTCGTTCGCCCACGCCTCGAAGTCGCGCCGCACGTCCGGTGACGCGTTCTCGTTCAGCGTCAGCGAGGCCGAGGTGTGCTTGATGAAGACCATCGCCATCCCGACCGCGATGTCGCCCAGCTCGGGGACGGCCTGCTCCACCTCGTGTGTGACGAGGTGGAATCCACGCGGCCGGGGCTCGAGAGTCAGCTCGCGCTGGACCCAGACCAACCGCGGAACGCCTCCATCAGATCCCTTCGCACCTCGGGGTCGAGCTCGGACTCCCTCACCACGCCCACGGCCTCGATCGTCCGCTGGAACTGCGCCACGTACTCCTGGCACTTGCCGCACGCCGCGAGGTGCTCCTCGAAGCGGATGTGGTCGCGTTCGGGCAGGGCGCCCTCGAGGTAATCGGTGATCACCTCGACGAGCTCCTGGCACGGCATCTCTGGCAGCGTCGTGTTCATTCGTCGTCCCTGAAGTAGTCCTCCAGCGCCTGTCTGACCTTCGACCGCGCCCGGTGGAGAAGCACCCTCTGGTTTGTCTCCCCGACTCCGAGCTCGTTACGCACCTCGTCCGAGCTCCAGCCCTCCACGTCACGCATGACGATCGCCGCGCGCTGGTTCGGCGGCAGGCCATCGATCGTGCGAAAGATCAGCTCGCGCACCTCGGCGGCGAGCAGCCGCTCGTCGGGCTCGGTGCTCCACACCGCGGGCGGCACTGCCCAGTGGCGCGGGGCGCGCTCGGCTTCGGCTGGGATGAAGCGGTCCGGATCGACCGAGTGCGGATCGTCGTCATCGCCTGAGACCGACGAGAACGGGACGCTGCGGCCCTCGCGCACGCCACGTGTCTTCGCGATGTTCGCGAGGATCCGGAAGATCCACGTCCTGAGCGACGAGCGCGCCTCGAACCGGTCGAGCCCGTTGAGCACTCCGAGCCACGTCTCCTGAGCGACCTCCTCGGCCACCGCATGCGTCGAAACGTAGAGCCGCGCTATCCGCACGAGCGAGGGATGGAGGCGGTCGACCAGCTCCGCAAAGGCGTTCTCGTCGCCCGCCCGCAGGGCCGCGATCAGCTCGGCATCGGACACCGGCCGACTATAAGCTGGCGCCGATGGCTCCGCTGGAAGGCAAGGTCGCCGCGATCACCGGCGCGTCCTCGGGCATCGGGGAGGCAACGGCGGTCGCGCTCGCCGAGGCGGGCGCGAAGGTGTCGCTCGCTGCGCGCCGCAAGGACCGCCTCGATGCGTTGGCGGACAAGATCGGTGACGGCGCGCTCGCGATCGAAGCCGACATCGGGGACGAGGAGCAGGCGCGCGCGTTCATCCAGCAGACGAAGGACGACCTCGGCGGGCTGGACATCCTCGTGAACAACGCGGGCGTCATGCTGCTCGGCCCGCTGCTGATGCAGGAGGGCGACGACTGGCGCACGATGGTCGACGTGAACATCCTCGGGCTCATCTACTGCAGCCACGCTGCGCTCGCGCACATGGCCGAGCAGCAGAGCGGGCACATCGTGAACGTCTCTTCGGTAGCCGGCCGGACCGCTGCGGCCGGAGCGGCTGTCTACAACTTCACGAAGTGGGGCGTGGTCGGGTTTTCGGACGCGCTGCGGCAGGAGGCCGGGCGCGCCAAGGTACGAGTGACGTGCGTCGAGCCGGGGTTCGTCGACACCGAGCTTCAAGGGCACAACACGAACCCGTTGGTGGTCGAGGCCACCAAGAAGATGCGCGAGAGCCTCGACAAGGTGCTGGAGGCGGAGGACATCGCCGAGGCGATCCTCTACGCCGTCTCGCGGCCCGAGCACGTGGCGATCAACGAGATGCTCGTGCGGCCGACCACTCAGACGCGCTGAGCCGACCGCACCGAGGGCTAGCTTCCGGCCGTGCTGCGGAGGGTCCGGACAGACCCGTCGGCCGTCCTGCTCGTCACACAGCTCGGGGCGGTCCTGCTCTACCCGTTCATGGAGACGAGCGACGCCGGGCGCGCGCTCTTCAGCCTGTTCGGCATTCTCGTACTGGGGCTCGTGCTATTTGCCGTACAGCGCTCGCCTGCGCACACCTGGGTGGCCATCCTTCTCGGCCTCCCCGCGACCGGCCTCCTACTCGTCCAGGCCGTGACCGGAGACGACGACCTGCTCCCGTACTCCTCCGCCTTCGAGGCGGTCCTCTACTTCTACGCCGCCGGTGCGCTGATCGCGTACATGCTCGAGGACCACGAGATCACGCGCGACGAACTGTTCGCCGTCGGCGCCACGTTCACGCTGGTCGCGTGGGCGTTCGCCTACACGTACACGGTGTGTCAGGCCATCGAGCCCGACAGCTTCACCGCCGCCGTCGACGCGGGCGCCGACCGGACGTGGATGGAGTTGCTCTTCCTGAGCTTTACGACATTGACGAGCACGGGGCTGAGCGACGTGGTCCCCGTAAAACCGTTCGCACGGAGCCTGGTCATGGTCGAGCAGGTCGCCGGCCTCTCGTACGTTGCGATCCTCGTCTCGCGCCTCGTCGCACTGACGGTCCTCGGGCGACGGAGCGCCTAGAGGTCCGTTGAGTCGCGTGGAACTCGGCGTCCACCTTCCACTTATGGAGTTCGGCGACGAGGGCCAGTCGCTCGCCCGCTTGCAGAGGACTACGGACGCGGCTCGCGAGTGTGGCTTCGCTGCGGTCTCCGCCAACGATCACTTCCTCTTCGCGACACCGTGGCTCGACTGCTTCGCGGCGCTCGCCGCCGTTGCCGACCGGACCGGGGAGATGGATGTAGCGACGACCATCGCGCTGCCTGTCCTGCGTGGCCCCATGGCGACTGCGAAGGCGCTGGCCGCGCTGGACGTCCTGACTGAAGGGCGCGTCCTTGCGGGACTGGGGCCCGGATCCTCGAAGGCGGACTACGACGCGCTGGGCATTCCGTTTGATGAGCGGTGGAAGCGCTTCGACGAGGCCGTGACGACTCTGCGTGGCTTGCTCGGGTGCGATTCGCCGCTCGAGCCTCGTCCTCGGCAGGCGGGCGGAATCCCGCTGTGGATCGGAAGCTGGGGCTCCGAGGTGGGTCTCAGGCGCGTCGCGAGACTGGCCGACGGATGGCTTGCGTCCGCGTACAACACGGCACCGGAGCGCATGGCGGAGGGGCGAGCGCAGTTGCCGGAGGGCCTTCCGAGCGCGCTGGCGACGATGTGGACGTGGGTCACCGAGAGCAGGCCCGAGGCGGACCGGATGTTGCACGTCCTTGCCTCGGTGATTCGGCGTGATCCGGAGGAACTCCGAGGACAAGTCTGCGTGGGCTCCGCGGACCACTGCGCGGAGCTGCTGTCGCGCTACGCGGAGGCCGGATGTCAGCGCGTCTATTTCTGGCCGCTGGGAGACGAGCCGCGCCAGATCGAGCTGATCGCTAGCGCAGCCCGGCTGCCCTGAGCGCCTCGTCACGATCGAGATACGTCACGTTCTCGACGCACTTCCCGTCCCGGAAGCGGAGGACATGCGCGGGATGAGGGTGAAGCTCCACGCCGCTCGCGCGCCCGCGCCCGTGGGTATTCAGGAAGACGACGACCTGTTCGCCGGCGTCGAGCACCTGGTCGACCTCCTGCCGGAAGTCGTCCCAGTCCTCGTCGAGCGCTGCGAGATAGTCGCGCACGCCGTCATGGCCGCGAACCGCACCGCCGCCGAGCGCCGCGAGGTGCGGTCGCCACTCGACCTCAGGATCGAGTTCGGCCAGCAGGGCGTCGATGTCGCCGCGCAGCCGAGCCGCGTAGATCCGCTCAGCTGCTTCTACGTTTGGACTGGCCATCCGTGGGCTTTCCACGTGCCGACGCCGCCGTCCACCACGTGGACCGGCTGCTTCGCGCCGTGCAGCTCGAGCAGGCCGACGGCCACCGCCGAGCGCTGACCAGAGCCGCAGATCGTGGCGACCGGCCGGTCCGCGTCGAGGCCGTCCGGGACGCCCTCGATGTCGTGATACGGCGTGTGAACGGAGCCCGGGATGTGGCCTGAGTCCCACTCCGCCTGCTCGCGGACGTCGAGCACCTGAAGGCCGTTTTGCTGCTCGTGCAGCTCCTCGACCGTGAGCCGAGAGATGCGTGCGACGGGGAGCTGCTCCTCACGCCAGCTCGTGAAGCCGCCGGCGAGGAACCCGCCCAGGTTCGTGATCCCGACCGCCGCGGCGAGCTCGGCGGCGTGCCGCGCGTCGTGGTCGTCTCGGCCGACGAGGATGACCGGCTGGTCGCGGTCGGCGATCCAGGCGAGCTTCGAGCCGAAGCCGGCCCTGAGGGCCGTGATGCACACCGACCGCGGGACGTGGGCGTCGTCGTACTGGAGCTCGGTGCGGACGTCCACGACGAGCGCGCCGTCCTGTTGCGACTGCTCGACCTGGCGCGGGGTTACGGGATGGATGTCCACCGCCTCGACCACGAGCGGGCCGCGGTTGGCGCCGACGATGTTCTCGAAGTTGGGCGGCTGCGGGGGCAGCCCGGCGATCGCCTTCTCCACGAACGCGTCCTCCTCCGCGATCTGGAGCATGGGGGAGTGGTCGCGCTCGAAGCCGATCGTCGACGAGACCTTCAGGTCCATGCCGGGCCCTCCGCAGAGCGAGCCGCCCAGGTGCCCGGGCCACACCTCGCACGTGTCCGGAAGTTGCAGGAGCCGGTCGTGCAGGGAGCGGAAGATGTCGTGGGCGCCTTCGCTCTTGTCCACCGCGAGGTCGGGCCGCGCGATGTCGCCGACGAAGAGCGTGTCCCCGGTCAAGACGGCCCACGGATCGTCGCTCCGCTCGCTGTCGATCAGCGCAAAGGCCGTGTGCTCGGGCCGGTGGCCGGGCGTGTGCATCGCGCGCACCCGGACGCTGCCCAGCTCGAGCTCCCAGCCGTCGCTCGAACGGCTCGTGGTCGTAGTCAGGGGCGGCGTCCCGGTGGACGTGGATGGTCGCGCCGGTCGCCGCCGCCAGGCGCCCGTGGCCGGAGACGTGGTCGGCATGGTTGTGCGTCTCGAGGATGTGCTCGATGTGCACGCCGAGGTAGCGCGCCAGGTGCAGGTACTCGTCGATCTCGAGCTTGGGGTCGACGACAGCCGCGACCCCCGCGTCGTCATCACCGACGAGGTACGAGGCGCATCCGAGGTCGTCGTGGGTGATCTGGCGGAAGATCATGCGAGCCGGCCGAGGCCTGGAACGAACCTTCCCACACGGGAGGCGTAGTTCCTATAGGCCTCGCCGTGCTGACGCAGCAGGTACGGCTCCTCGACGAGCCTGACCTGGATCTCGAGCGCCAGCACGAGCGCGCCGAAGCCGGCGAGCGCGGCGATGTTCGGCACGAGCAGCGCTAGTCCCAGCGACGCCGGCAGCATCGCGGTGAAGATCGGGTTTCGCACGACCGCGAACGGGCCGCTGGTGACGAGCGCCGTGCGCTCCTGCTCGTCGACGCCGATCCGCCACGACTCGCCCATCGCGACCTGGGCGTAGAGCGTGCCCACGAGGCCGACCACGAAGATCGCGACCCCGGTCGCCCGAACGCCTGCCGAATCGAGTGCGTCGAGCGGGTCGAGCACCCCCGTCACGTCGAGCACGGGCGCGGCGACGCCGACCGCGATGGCCACGACGAAAAGGACGCCTGCGATCCACTCGAGCGACCCGGGCCGGCCGCTGATGCCCTTGAACCCGGACTCGCCGGTGCGGCGGAGCTGAAGCCAGGTCCGCAGCCCGAACGCGAGCGCCATGTAGACCGCGTACAGCCCGAGGCGCGAGCCAGCCGCCGATGGACGCGAAATCATCCTCATCGAGCGCCTCGGCCAGCAGCACCGCCGTGCCGAACGTGCCCGCGATCGCCGCGATGATCCCGACGGTCCTTGGTGACGGGCCGCCGTGGATACCGGTCTCGTGAAGCACCGCGTGGCCCTTGCCACGCTGGATCAGCCTCCGGTTGACCGGGTACGCGGCGGCACCGGCGACGACAAGCGCGACCGACAGGCTGCCCCAGAACAGCTCGTTCGTGAGGCCCGCGTCCATCGCCCCTGGGATCAGGAGCATGATCGCGTTGTCGACCACCTCCATGATCGCGATGCTGATCGTGTCCGTGGCGAGCGCAATCGGCACGACCGCGGCGAACGCCAATCCCGCTCGCAGGAGCGGCCAGCTCGTCAGCGTGTAGCCGAAAAGGAATGCCAGGCCGACCGCCAGCGCGACGGTGCCCCACTCGGAGAACCCGAGCGCGGTGCCCACGACCATGCCGGTGATCTCACCGATGGCGCAGCCGGTCAGGCAGTGGAGGGTCGCGCTGAAGGCGACAAGGTCGAGGGCACGGCCGCTCGTGGGGAGCGGGCCGTGATGATGGTCGTGAGAGTGCTCGTGAGCGTGGGTGTCGTGCATGCCGCGAGTATATACCCCTGGGGGGTATCTAATATGTAAGGTCTCCGCCCCCGCGGGCCGCTTGTCATGCCGCCGGATGGGCTCGCGCGTATCTCTTACGGAATGTCTACCCACGCTTTGAGCACGTCTGACCCCTCAGTGGGGCTTCGCATCTTGCGGAACCTGGACCTGATCGTCCTGGCTATCGCGCTGCCCGTGTTCATCGCGGCCGGGCTGCCGCTGCTGGGGTGGGCTGCGGCCACCTTCGCCTGGCTCGCGAGCCGGGTCGTGCAGGCGCTCGCGGAGCGGCGAG
>CAWJXU010000006.1:0-631306 GCA_963846865.1 uncultured Thermoleophilaceae bacterium
CGTCCACCTCCTCGAGGCAGCCCGCGATCTCCTCGTAGGTCAGGTAGCCGCGTTCCTTGCCATCGGCTAAGAGAGTGCACGCAGCTCGTCGAGTTCCACGAACGGAGGCTCTTGCTCCTCCCGTCGTGAATGTCAGTCCTCAGGCTGCTCCTGGGTGAGCAGCGCTCCGTTCTTCTTTCGCAGTCACCCCGGTCGTCTCCTATGTGACGCGGTTACGGCAACCCCCACCAAAGGAGGGCCACCCTCTCCTGTGACCTTATCGGTTGTCTACAGGCTTTGCGGCTACTTACCGCGAAGGGCTGAGCCACTTCTAAGGAGCCAGTTGGGCCCGGGCGTCTAGCCACAAGTCACTATAGAACGAATTCCCGCAAAGGGCGGCCTCAACATCCGTTTAGGCAGGTCGCGTGTGAACTGCGGGTAACAAACGCGGTTCATCCGATCGAAGAAGAGGATGTTCCCCCCGCCTGTCACAGGACGCCGGAATCACCACTGGGGCTCGCTGGGAATGTCTGATTCTTGCATGCGCCACAGACGCGAACGACGCGGCCGAGCGCTGGGTCCGGGTGCTCCGCCTCTACGGGCTTCGTAGGGGCGGCGATGCAGGCCCTTGGCGTCGGCGAAGCGCCGATCGACACCGCGGCCGCGGAGCCCGCGGCGTCGGCACAAGCCCGAGCAGGTCCCGGACGCCGAGGACGTCACGAAGCGCGCCCACGCGACATGGCGCTCCACCGCGGCGGCGCCCGCCGTCGGCACGATCGACATCCTCTTCGCCTGCTTCGATCTCTATGGCAACGCCTTCGACCGTGCGCTGTACGTGCGCGGTACGAGCCGCGACGAGCTGCTCGAGCGGATTGCCTACGAGGTCGAGCGCGTCGGGTAGAGCTCCGCGGGGATCCCTGCCCGCGTCCTGATGGCCAGCCGCTCTCCGGGTGGTGTTAACTGCTCGGCTTCGCCTCGCTCGCGAGACGCCGGCGGCGCGACTCCTCGATCTTGCGGCGCACGTTCAGGAAGTAGTCGGCGCCTGAGATCAGCGTGATCGCGACGCCGCGTAGACGAGCGCCTGCACCCACCGGCGCCGGTGTCGTCGCGGCGATCAGCGCCATCACCATCGCCACCTGCACGATCGTCTTCAGGCGGCCGAGCGGGCTCGCGGGGATCACGAGGCCCTGGCGCCGGCGAAGATCCGCAGCCCCGAGACGGCGAACTCGCGGCCGATGATCACCATCGCCACCCACGCGGCGACGCGGTCGAGCGACACGAGCGAGATCAGCGCCGCGGCGATCAGCAGCTTGTCGGCGATCGGGTCCATCACCTTGCCGAAGGTCGTGATCGACTCGCGCGAGCGCGCGATGTAGCCGTCGAGCCCGTCGGTGAGCGGCGGCGAGCGCGAACACGATCGCCGCGATCGTCGAGCCGTTGGGCTCTCGACGAGCAGCGCCACCACGAGCACCGGCACGAGCAGGATCGGACGACCGTGAGGGTGTTGGGGAGGTTCACGGGGAACATGCGGCTCGCCACGGCTCAGGGTCCTGCGGCGGCAGGTACTCGAAGCCGACCGAGCAGCCGACCGGGCCACGGGCGACACCGTCGCGGCGAGCAGCGGCCACGGGAAGACGCCGCGCGCGCCGTTCGCCACCAGCAGGCAGAGGAAGATCCAGCCGAAGCCGTGGCGTCCAGCCGAGGATGGTCTTGAGCTCAGGCGGGACCTCCGATCGAGACGACCAGGAGCGCGGTGAAGATCACCAGTTCGAAAGACGAGAACGGGCGGACCCCTGGTAATATGGCCCCGCAGAGCGCTCCGACGCGAGCCGCGACGTGCCAGCAACGCCCCGACCAGTGCCAACACCACAAGCAGGGCGATCGCGACCTTCGCCTCGGGCCGGCCGAGGTCGTCAGCCTCCCCCCCAGCGCCACCTAGGCGAACGTGCGGGGGAGCGCGCCGATGCGGTCCCGGCCGCCATCGCGCTGACCTTCAGGCTGCGTGAGGCCGGCGCCGTAGTTGACGAGCCTGTAGGGGATCCCGGGAGTCAGCCGCATGGAGAAGACCGCCCAGAAGCCGCGCCTGGCGAGAAATCGGTCGAAGCGGCGCACCCGCTCGGGCAAGAGATTCTCGACCGCGTTGCCGCGCGAGATAGCGCGAGATCGACATCTGCGATACGCGCCGAGCACGACGAAGGCCAGCGCGATCGGAGTGCCGGCGGCCGTGCCGAAGAGCAGCCCCGCGCCACCTGCGAGCACCGGGCCGGGCACGAAGAGGCACAGGCGGATCGCGGCCGCCGGGATGAAGATCAGCGGCCCGGCCCAGCCCAGCTCCTCGCCCCAGTCGCTAATCTCGCCGGCGCTCGGCAGCGACCCGCTCAGGGTCGCTGTGGCGAACAGGGCTAGGACGATGGCGGCGAAGACGCCGAGGCGCAGGCGAGCGCTTTCCACGCCCACGAGCGTACGAGTGCAAGAAAGGGCTACGTCCCCGTTTACTAGTTCGACTCGGAGTCAGGCAGCTCGGACCGGAATCGTCCCGAGGTGCGCTGGCGCTTGTGCTTGCGGGTCATCAGCGCGAGGTCGGCCGACGCGAGCAGGTCCGAGGCCTGCATGTGCGGCGCGAGCTCGGCGGTACCCCACGCGAGCGTCTGCGGGTCGCCACCCGGGCGGATGCACGACGCGACGATGCTCGGGAAACGCGCTCGGCGACCTTCTCGGCGACGTCCTGCTCGACGCCGGGCAGCAGGACGGCGAACTCGTCGCCGCCCCAGCGGTAGCAGGCGTCGTGGTCGCGCACCGCGGCGCGCATCGCGGCCGCGGCGGTCCGCAGAAGCTCGTCGCCGTTCAGGTGGCCGAACGAGTCGTTGATCACCTTGAAGTCGTCGAGGTCGGCGACGATCACGCTGAGGGGCTCGTTCTGAGCCGCGCCTGGTCGATCGCCCGGTCGAGCCGCTCGTCGAACGCGCGCCGGTTGCCGAGGCCCGTCAGCGGGTCGAGTCGCGCCTGGCGCTTCGCCTGCTCCTCGTCCGCCATCAGGTCGGCGCGCTGCATCCGCACGCGGGTGGTCCAGACGCACGCCATCAGCGTGAGCGCCGACCAGATCACCAGCCGAAGCGCCATGTCGCCTGCGAAGACGCCTGACCAGTCGTCGTAGAAGAACGGAAGCACCGCGAGGACCGCGTCGCGGCGATGATCCCGAGCGTGCGGCGCGGCGGATGCGACGCGCCTGCGACGGCCATCCAGATCAGGAAGAGCGACGTGTACGGCGACTCGCGTCCGTCCGAGAGCCAGACGACGAGCGCGACTCCGGCGAGCCCGGCGTAGTGCACCGCAAGCGCGGTGTCGGGCTTGAACTCGGTGGTCCGCTCAAGCCGAAGGCCGAGAGGACGAAGCCGCCGACGAGGACGCAGAGGGCCGACCAGCCCCACCGCCGGGGCGACGGGCCCGTCCGGCGGCGACAGCGGCGCGAGCGCGATGGTCACGAGCGCCGTGAGGAAGCGGCGATGCCGGTCACACGCCGGACGACGTCCATGTCGGCGCCGCGGTAGCCGCCGCGAGCGAGGAAGCTCCTGAACCGCGCGATCCGGTGCTCGCTCATCGGAGCGCCCTCGACACCCGCGCGGTGAGCGACTCGCCAGAGCGGTCCTCGTCCTCGAGCAGCTTCATGAAGGTCTCGACGATCTCCGGGTCGAACTGCGCGCCTGCGAAGCGCATCAGCTCGGCGCGCGCCTCGGCCTCGGGCATCGCCGGCCGGTAGACACGGTCGTTGGTCATGGCCTCGTACGCGTCGACGACGGCCAGGATCCGGGCCTGGATCGGTATCGCGTCGCCGGCAGCCCGAGCGGATAGCCCTGCCCGTCGGGGCGCTCGTGGTGCGCCAGCACCCAGTTCGCGATGTCGTCGAGGTGGGCGCCCGGCAGGATCCGCGCGCCGAGCTCTGGGTGCTTGCGCATCTCCGTCCACTCGTGCTCCTCGAGCGCGCCGGGCTTCTTCAGGATCGAGTCGGGAATCCCGATCTTGCCGATGTCGTGCAGCACGCCCGCAAGGTGCATCCGCTCGACCTCGTCGGAGGGCATGCCCATCTCGGTCGCGATCGACCGCGCGTAGCGGCCGACGAACTGCGAGTGGCGCGCGGTGCCGGCGTCGCGCATGTCGAGCGTCTCGGCCAGCACGAGCACCGCGGCGAGGTGGCCCTCGTCGACCGCCGCCTGTCGCGTCTGCTCGCCGAGCAGGTTGGCGGCGATCTCGCGGTTGAAGATCGCGGTGCGGTCGCGGCCGAGCGCCTTCGCGGCGAAGACGGCGCGGTCGGCGCCGGTAAAGAGCTCCTCGACCGTGCCGCCGTGCTTGGGATAGCTCGCGATGCCGAGCGAGACCGTCAGCCTGTCGACCCGAATGCCTCGCGCACCTCGCGGCGGAGCCGGTCGGCAAGCACGTATGCCCCGTGCTCGTCGGTATCCGGCGCGATCAGCGCGAACTCCTCACCGCTGATGCGAGCCGCGATGTCGATCCGCCGCTTGCTCTCCTGGAGCAAAGCCGCGATCGTCTTGAGCGCGCGGTCCGAAGCCGTGTGGCCGTGCTGCTCGTTGAAGTCCCGGAAGCGGTCGACGTCGATGACGACGAGGCTGACCGGCCGTCGCCGCGACGAGCGCGCTCGAGCTCGAGCTCAGAGACCTCCTTCAGCCCGCGCCGGTTGAGCAGGCCCGGTGTGAGCGTCGGTCCTCGCCGCGTCGGCGAGCCGGCCGATCAGCTGCCGCACGCGCACGCGCATGGTCCCGACCATCCACGTGGCCAGCGCGACGGTGACGACCGTCCCGAGCCACACCTCGAGCGCGCCGGCGTGGCCCCACATGACGAGGCCGTACGAGGCCGCGACGAGTGCGACCTGGGCCGCGGCCCACAGCGGTTCAGGAAGTAGCCGGCCTGAAGCCCGACCGCGACATAGAAGATCGCCCAGACGCTTTGGCCGGGATCGCTGAAGAACTCGACCGCGTAGGTGACGAGGATCGTCGCGAGGGCGAGCGCCGCCGGCGTGGCCCACGTCGGCAGCCGGTCCTCGGCGCGAAGGCAGAGCAGCCCGACGGCGTAGGCGAGGGCGACCAGGGAGAGGATCCCCGTCTCGTTCGTTGCTGCCGAGTCCGGGAGGGCGTGAGGACGAGCGCGATCGTCCCCCCGACGACGAAGGCATACCCCAAAGAGCGTGCAAGCGCGGCCGGACCCGGAAGCGAGTCGATCGGAGCCTGAGTCATCTCCGTGCTCCTCAACTGGTGCGCCGTCGAGGAGGCGGGGCCATACGCCTTCACACGCGCGATATCGGTGTCCCGCAAAGGCCGCTTTAAGCGGCAGAAGGGTTACTGGACCCTCCGAAGCCCGCGCAAAGACGCCGGAAGACACCACGAAGAGTCGCCTTGCCGTACGCGTGCGACCCGTTCGCGGTCGTCATAACGGCCACGACACCCGCAGGCGGCCGCGACGGAGCAGCGCGACCTGGTGGTCGACGGCCCCCGTGCCGGACCCCCAACCCCCTTTGAAGTGGACTCCCAGCCCCGCGGCACGACGCGGCCGACGCCCCACCGCTGCGCCGGGACGATCGAGTGCAGAAGCCGTAGCGCCCTGCGGCGATGGCGTCGCGCGACGTAGCGCTCGAGGTGAAGGAAGAAGCGCGTCTGGTCCGCGGCGTTGACGAGCGAGTGCCCCCACGGGTGAGCGACCGGCGTGAACCGGCGCATGCCCGACGCGGCGGGCGAGACGCCTGAGGCCGCGGTTGCCGACCATGTTCCGGATCAGCGAGGCGGTCGTGTTGTCGGAGCGGCGGATCATCGGCCTGAGCAGCCGCAGGTCCTGCCGCGAATCGGGCGGTCGCGGACGTCGCGGCGGTTCAGGTAAGCGACCATCAGCATCGCCTTGAGAACGCTCGCGGCGGGGACGACGCGAAGGCGGCGGTAACCCCAGAGGCGGCGCTCGGTGCGAACCGCGAAACTGACGTCCCGCCGCGGTGGGCGAGGTATTGCCGCGCTGCCGCGACGTCCGGGCGCCAGTGCGGGGGAGCCGCGGCGATCTGCCCGGCGGGAGGCCGACACGGCGCCGCTGAGACGGCCACGATCACTGGCGCGCAAGATTCTCGCTCGGATGCCCGTTCTTCTGACGTGCAAGATGTTTGGGTTCGGTCGGTCGGAGAGCAAGCGGGGGGAATCGGCAGGATGTTGGAGGAGGGGGGAGAGCGGGCCGGATCGGCGTGACCGCTCCCGGCGGCGCTCGGACGCGATCCGCGCTGGACGCCTTCCTTCCCCGCGCCGGCGGACCGATATCCGCGACGAAAGCGGGGTCGCGGAGGCCGCGCCGTCTGGGAACGCCGCTCGGCGAGACGCCGTGTTCCGCCGCCTGCTCGCGCTCGCCGACCTGTTGGCCGCCGAGGGTCGCAATCGTGGTCGGCGGGGCGTTGCTCGCGGCCGACCTCGTCAACCTGCGGCTCGCTCGTCGGCGCTGCCGCTGGTCGTGTTCGCAGCGAAGACGCTCGGCCTCTACGACCGCGACGAGCTCGTCATCCACAAGACGACGCTCAACGACGCCCCGAAGCTCTTCTACCTGACGACGCTCTTCACGCTGGTCTACACGGTCGTCCAGGCCGACCTGCAGGACACGACGATCGCGACCGAGACGATCCTCGTCCTGTGGGCGTCCTGATGTGCGCAGCGTGATGGTCGGACGCTGGACGGCGCGTCGCATGGCTCGCTCGACTCACGCCGCCCGAGCGGTGCGTGCTCGTCGGCGACATAGCCCATGCCCAGCGCGTCAAGCGGATGCTCGCGTCCCACCCGACGCTGGGCGCCGAGCTCGTCGCGGTGATCCCGTTCGAGCGCGTCACCGCCCGCGGCGAGGACGCCGAGCGAGTTCGGCGAGTACCTCCGCCGCAGCGACTTCCACCGCGTGATCGTCACCCACACCGACGCCGACGCGGGCGACATGATCGACACGATCCGCGATCTTCAAGTCGCGCGGGATCAAGGTCAGCGTGCTGCCGAGCCTGTT
Source organism: uncultured Thermoleophilaceae bacterium (assembly GCA_963846865.1). Classification (GTDB taxonomy): domain Bacteria; phylum Actinomycetota; class Thermoleophilia; order Solirubrobacterales; family Thermoleophilaceae; genus DASPHG01. The sequence goes on from CAWJXU010000006.1 coordinate 7,006, forward strand.
CGACGTCTCGGGTCGGCCGTCGAGTTCGACGACCTCGGCGGCGCGACGCTGCTGGGCGTCCGCCGCTTCGGGCTGACGCGCTCGTCGCAGCTGATGAAGCGCGGCCTCGACATCGTCGGTCGCGTCGGTCGCGCTGATCGCGCTCGCGCCGCTGTTCGCCGTGATCGCGGTCCTCGATCAAGCGCAGCTCGCGCGGGCCGGTGTTCTTCCGCCAGACGCGCGTCGGCCGCGGCGGACACGCGCTTCCAGATCGTCAAGTTCCGGACGATGCGTCAGCGACGCCGAGGAGCGCAAGGTCGAGCTCGTCGACCGCAACGAGACCGCGGCCTGTTCAAGATCGCCGACGACCCGCGGATCACCCGCGTCGGCCGCTTCCTGCGCCGCACCTCGCTCGACGAGCTGCCGCAGCTCATCAACGTGCTGCGCGGCGAGATGAGCCTGGTCGGGCCGCGGCCGCTCGTCGTCGACGAGGACGAGCAGGTCGTCGGCTGGCACCGCCGCCGGCTCGACCTGACGCCCGGGCATGACGGGCGCCTGGCAGATCCTCGGCGGAACCGCGTCCCGCTCGAGGACATGGTCTCGCTGGACTACCTCTACATCGTCAACTGGTCGCTGTGGTCGGACATCGAGATCCTGCTGCGGACCGTGCCCCACGTGCTGGCGCGGCGTAACCGCTAGCCGGCACTAGACAAGGAAGCCGACGGGGGGACTCGAACCCCCGACCCTTCATTACGAGGCGAGCGGCAGCCGTTGCGGCCTACTGCGCTTTGCCGCGTACCCGCTCCAAATCGACGAGCGAGCCAGCCTCTAATGCGGTCGCCTGCGATTCGTTGCCCTCTGCCGCTTCCAGAACGCTTCCATAGCGGGCCTCCATACGGTCACGCCCTCGCGTCTAGCACGCGCTAACTCTCATGAGAGACGCCCGCCACGAGCACGTATAGTCCGGGCGATCGCCCTCGGATCAAGCCTCCACGACGGCGCACGGGCTACCGCTTTTCGGTTGCTGGGCGAGCGCAAGTTCGAGGATCTGCGCGCTTGGAATTGGGCGCGCAAGGTCCGCGCCGGGCGGTGCCGGCCGGACGAGGTCGACTTGCTGCCGAGGCTGCTGGGCCCCGGCGACACAGCAGTCGACGTCGGCGCCAACATGGGCATCTACACGTATCACCTCGCGCTGCTGACGGGCGATTCGGGCCGCGTCTATGCGTTCGAGGCCGTCCCGGACACGTGCCGCTCGCTGCGCCGCGTGCTGGCTTTGCTCGGCGTCGCTGACCGCGTCGAGGTCATCGAGAAGGCGGCCGGGGAGAGGAGCGGGTCGATCGAGTTCGCGATCCCGCGCCGGGCGGACGGGAGCGTCCAGTCGGGACGGGCGTCGGCGGTGTTCGCGAACGGGGATCGGCAGCGCGCCGGCGGGCCGACGCTCCCGTTGACGCGCCTCGATGACGAGATCCCAACGGAGCAGGAGGTCTCGTTCGTCAAGGTCGACGTCGAGGGTGCTGATCTGTTCGCGCTCCGAGGGTCCGAGGGCATCATCGCCCGCTACCACCCGACACTGTTGATCGAGATCGCTCCGCGGCTGCTCGCCCGAAACGGGCTCAGCGGCGCGGACGTGGACGCTTTCCTCGGCGAGCGGGGCTACACCACCTACGTCTACGACCCGGCGACTGGCGGCCTCGAGTCGGCAGCAGCGAACGAGGTGAGCGGCAACCTGCTGGCCGTTCACGCCGGCCGCGCTGCTCAGATCGTCTAGCTCGTCTCGGACTCCGGCGCCTCGGCCCGGAGGCGGCTGCCGGGCTGCGCGCGGTTGTGCTTGCGGGTCATGAGCGCGAGGGCGGCCGAGGCGAGCAGGTCCGACGCCTGCATGTGCGGCGCGAGGCCCGCCCGCCCCTACCTGACACAATGCCGGAACAACGCGCTTCCGGGCTTCCGGTTCAAGCCGACGGGGGGACTCGAACCCCCGACCCCTTCATTACGAGTTCTGGTCAGACGATTCGGAGCCGTTCGGGAGGTAGCTCAGACCCTCGCTGTCGGCGAGAAACCGGCCTTCGACCGTTCGGCAGCGTTCGGCTCGGTTATTGACCTTCATCTTGACCTCACGCCGAGTCGGAGATTTCTCCCCCGAAGGCTTCATCTATGAAGCTGGTTTCGTCAAGGCGGTCTACATGGATGTATGTCCTCAGGGCCAGGACGCCGCCATCCGAGTGTCCAAGCTGCGCGGCAATCTGGGCCGGGGTGAGTCCTCGATCTGCCATCAGCGTCGCCAGACCGTGTCGGAGCGCATAGGGAGTTGCCCACGGCACCCCCGCCTTTTTTGCTGCGGGCCGGAAGACGCGATTGCGGAAGTTGTGTTGGTCGATCTCCTGTCCCCTGGCATTGGGGAAGATCGGGTCGCAGTCAGCGCCGTACGCAGTTGCGGCGCGACGGCGCAAAAGCAGTTGCGCGGTGGCCGGAGAGAGCGATAGGACCCGAAGGCCAGCCTCCGTCTTCGCTGCGGGTATTGAAATCACGGGACGGCCCTGTGCGTCTTGACCGAGATCCCCCCAGCGAGCAGCGAGGGCCTCGGCTGGACGCAGACCAGTCGCCGCAAGCAGGTAGGCCAGATCGGCGAACTCCGCTGGCATCGCACCGAGCAGCGCTTTCGTCTCTGCCGCCGTGAGCCTCCGCTTCTTCTTTCTCTTGCCCTGATCTGGAACGACCACGCGTACCGTGGGGTTGCGAGCGAGTAGCCCGTCCTCATAGGCATCTGCGAGAAGTGCGCGAACCGGGGCGAGGTAGCGACGGACGGTGGAGGGAGCGAGGCCAAGCGACGCGAGATGGGCGACGAATTCCTTGACGAGCGCAGGATCGATTTCGTCCAGCCGCGTGGTGCCGAAAAACGGGATGGCGTAGCGGGCTAGAGCGTCGGCGTATCCCTCGCGTGTGCGCTCCGAGATGCCGCCCGCCGTCCGGCCTGCGTAGATGCCGATCCATCGCGGCGCGAAGCTCCGAAAAGGCTCGCGTGAGGTGGGCTGGGTCGAGCCTGCCCGCGTAGCGGCCTTGAACCGAGTGGCTTCGCTCAGTGTCCGGAAGGACTTGGTTCGTTGCTTCCCCCGGTGCGTCCATACGGGGTAGTAGCGAGAGCCTTTCTTGAAGATCCCAGGATGGCCTGGAACCTTCTGCCAGCCCGATGAGGTGGCGCGACCCTTACGCTGCTTCTGCATCTCGACTCCTTGTTAGTCGGGGTGCCACGCGCCCCGGTAGTTACAGCTACGCGGGGCGCACCTATGAGTGTGTGGCGGTAGCTCCAACGTAGCCGGGATTGGACAGTCCATCAAGGACTCTTTGCTCCGCCGCGCCGGATGAACTCGTCCAGCGCGTCACGGTGGTAGAGCCGTCGCCTGCCCTCTTGCTCTGACGGCAGCTCCCGCGTCATCGTCAGCTTGCGAACTCTCGACAACGGAGCGCGGAGATATTCGGCAGCCTCCTGCGCAGTCAGCCACGGCGACGACGAGGTGCGGATCGCCCCCTTGTTAACGAGGCGCTTCTCGAATTCCTCGTACAGCGCATCCACCGTGTCCGGAGGCACTGCGGTCACGAGGCACAGGTCTGTGTGCGGGCTGGGCAGTGCGCTCATGCAGCTCGCCCCTCTGAGGAACTATCTGTGCGCTTCTGTGCGCTTTTTCCGATCAGTGAATCCCAGAGGTCATCAAATGACCCTCGGGGCTTCTGGGCGGCTCTCTTCCGTGAGGCTTCTGCGCGGCATGGGCCGGAGCAGTAGAGACAGCCCTTTCTCCGACCCTCGATAGAAATTTCGCAGCCGGGGTTGAGGCAGGTTCGTGTCTCCCTCATCCCGCAGCCTTTCTCGCGTAGTCCCTGCGGCGCTCACGGAGAGCGATCGCGGTGCAGCCGGTGATCTCCTTCAAGTACGGCGCGATGTAGACGATGGTGCGCGGGGCGGTGGTCTCGCTCGCGGTCTCGCGCAGTTGCTTTGCGCAGTAGCTGGCGGCCTGTTCGGCGGCTCGGATTCGCGGGGCGGGTGCCGCGCCGAACCCATACGCGGGCGACATCTCTGAAATCGCTTCGGCGTAGGCGGCGGTCACGGCAGTCTGTTCGTCGGTCCCGTGCGGGAGGACGTAGTGGGCATGGAGAACGCCTCGCTTCTGGAACTCCCATACGCGGACGAGAAGCTGAGGGCGTCTGTTCAGTTGCCGGTCCACGCGGGCGCAGGCGGCTTCGTGGAGGGCGGTCAACCGCTTGGGCGCGTGGATGTTGAACGTCGTTGCTGCGGCAAGCTCGACGCGGCAACCGCCGTCTGCGGAACATCGGTGCGGAATTGGGCCGCAGATTTTCTTGTCCCAGGGGAGGACGTTTGCGCCGGGCGGGGTGATGGTGCCGAGCGCGACCAGGCCGGTGCCGTCGCGGAACGCCGCGAGGTTGGTCCGCAGCATCTCGTTCTGGTCGCGGGACCAGATGGGGTTGTAGCGCGGGCAGCCCTTGCGCTTGCAGCTTCCCCAGAGGTCCAGAGACAGCCCACACGCGGGACAGCGGTTGCCAGAAAAGCTTGTTCGTGTTCGCGCAGGGCTACACTGAGGATTGACCTCGGGAGTCATTTCTACGGCCTCGGGTCATTCGCCCGTCACTGGTTGCAGCCGGTGGCGGGCTTTCGTTTGCAGGGACCGAAATGCCGGGATCGGCCCTCAAAAGGCAACCCCTAATCAGGGCGCTGAGACAGACCTGCCGCTCGGCAGCAGCGTTTTCTAGGGCTATGCGCTCGGAGAAAGCAACGCGGAAGGTAAGCCGTTCACTCAGAGCGTCTGTCTGACATTTCATATTTCCAGGCTAGAGCCAAAAAAGACCTGGAAATGACCTACTAAGCAAGTCGAACGTTCAATATTGTTGAGCGTAAGTGCAGCTTATATCTATATAGAATGTCAATAGTCTTGACTTATATGTAGCTATGTCTGTAGCTACAAGAATAAGGCCGTAAGTCCGTTGTGGTAGTTCCTCAAGTCAAGGGGGGAAGAAGGTGCGTTCGAGCTAGCGGGGGGAGGCCAGGTCCATGATCGACACGATCAAGTCTTCTCGGCTCATCGCCTGAACCTCAGCACCATCGGGTTCCTTCACGGCACCGTCCTCGGCAACTGAAGCTTCGATGTCCAGGGCCAACTTCGCAGCCCGCAGCCGCGTTTGCACCGTCTGATGGGGACCTAGCCCGTCCTCAAGCGCAGCGACGATCTTGTCTGCGTCAAGTCGCTCGACCGCTTCGACGACTTCAGCGGATGGCGGAAGGCGACGGGGACGGCCTCCGAGACGCCCAAACTCGGCACCACCAAATCGGCCCTCCGCGTGAAGCTGTTTAGCCCGCTCAGCGCGGTCAGATGAATACCTCTGAGGCATGAGTTGAGTCTAGGCTCGCGGTTGGTCAGGGTCATTGCTTGCGTCGGGGATCGTCCATGCCTTGTACTCGTGTGTGACCGACCGCGTTCTCCCCCTCGCTCGCCGCTCGTCCGGGGGCGCATATCCGCGAAGGCTGTGTGACTCCCCGTCCACCGTAAGCCAGCCGCCCAACGCGACGGTCACGTCACCGCCGTCTTCGGCACTTTTCACCTTCAGGCGTTCGGCGTAGTTCCCCGTGATCGCCGCATTCGCCCAACTCTCGAGTTCGCCCGCCCAATCAGCGAGGTCCTGCTTGCGCGATTGGTAGAAGTCCTCAACGACGTTCTCACCAAACACGATCGCGGTCATGCCGTCATGCCCGACGTAGAACCCGACACTGATTGCATCAGGGTTGGGCGGCCAGATCCGCAGCTCCATCCCGCCATCCGGGAGCGGTTCTCGCGTCACCTCCGGCTCGAACCCTTTCGCCACGAAGGGCGCTGTGAGGCGTTTCGCAATCTGCTCGATGGCGTCCCATGTCTCAGGATCGGGCGGGCGCTGTGCCCTCGCCGCTTGGTTAGGGCCAACAAGCTTGCGCCAGAAATCGCGGAAGCTCCCAAACATGACGCGCAAGTCTAGATTCGCTTCAAGCGCACACAGCTTTCGTGAGGCGGGCGAGGACGGAAGAAGTACAGCGGCCTGATTTCCCAGCTTCACACCATCGTGTGAAGAGCCGTAGACCCCTGCCATCACCGCAAAGCTTTGGCCGGAACCTAGCTTTCCTCTGATTGGGAACTTGGTTTTCGAGATCTTCTTGGCGGGAGCCAAGGTTCGCGGAAGATCGCCTTCCAGTTGTGCTGAATGACAGGAGTCAGTTGCGCGTAGCCCGCCGCTGTCAGCAGTAAGACGTATTTCGTGAACAGGTCGCCAATCACGTCAATCGCAGCGTCGATGTCATTGAAGGTCGGCATCGTCTCTCCCGGCTTCTGGTCACTGTGGGCGACGTGCTGATCGACGTAGCTCTTCACCGTCTCAGCGATCTCGGCCAAGCGGGCCAGATCGCCCTGAGGGATCGAAGGATCGAGATGGTTCCCTACCTCGCCAGCGAATTTCTCGGCGAACGTCTTTCGGGCGAAATGTTCATCGTCCCAGCCCCACATTTCGACGAACCACTGCTCACCAAAGCGCGTCGGGTCGCCTGAGATTTCCGAGATCAGTCGGGCAAGAGTGATGACACCTTCCTAGATCGACCTACCTGACACGAACGCACGAACAACCGCTTCCAAATCGGCTAGTCCGCGAGCAGAGCGGCGATGACGATGAGAGCAAAAAGCCCGGCTGGAATAAGCGCCTTGATCCGGGCGGCAAGCACGTCGCGTCGGAGCGCGTCGAGCGTCGGGTCGGGGTCGGAGTGCAGTAGCAGTGCCGTGCGGCGACGTGCCCCTTCATGCCAACGGACCTTTTCTCGGAAGGGCATCTTCGGAAACGGCGGGAAGAACGGGTTGGTGGTCACCTCGGCATGCCACGACGGCAGCCTGCCTTGACGAACAAGCTCGGTCGTCCACGCCGCGAGTGCGCTCCGCGCCCGCCACTGCGCGGCGAACGCCACACCCCACATCACCAACGCCGCGACAACCGCGAGTGCTAACACGGCCATCCCCGAACTGGCTTTCGCCGCCCGGTTAGCGCAGCCTGAAGAGGAAACGGTCCCAAGCGTCTGCACCCTAGTTCGTGAAGCGCCCGACGCGCCCTAACTGAGGTGGACGCACGAACAACCGCTTCCAAATCGCTTCCAAAGGGGGTCGAAGAGGAAAGTGGGTGGGGGTGCCTTTCGAGGTCCGCGTGTTGACCTATTCGTTGACCGCAGCGGACTGTCCGAGTCGTCATCGAGCCTTTCTCCGCTCCACGGCTAGAGCCGACGGGGGGACTCGAACCCCCGACCCCTTCATTACGAGTGAAGTGCTCTACCAGCTGAGCTACGTCGGCGCTCGCGCCGAGTCTAGATAGATTCGAGGCGTGAGCGAGATCCTCTCCATGCCCGACGGCACGACCTTCGAGTTCGTCCGCGAGCCGGCCGATCCGGAGCGCGACCCTTCGGAGATGGTCTTCACGGCGCAGCCGAACGGACCCGCGCCCCCGCCCCACGTCCATCCGCGGCAACGCGAGACTTTCACGCTCGAGGAGGGCGACTTCGAGCTGCTCGTGGACGGCGACTGGCGGAAGCTCGCTCCCGGCGAATCGCTCACGATCGAGCCGGGCCAGACGCACACCTACCGCAACGAGGGGTCGAAGACGGCACGCGTGCGGACCGTCCATGAGCCCGGCCTTTCGTTCGACGACTACATCCGCGAGCTCCACGCGACCATCGTCGAGCACAACGTCACGAGGATCACGCCGGCGATGGCAGCGCGGATGGCGGTCATCTGGCGACGCCACTCGGACACGATCCAGCCGGGCCCGCTGCCGATCAAGGTCGCGTTCGGAATTCTGGGCCGGGTCGCGCCGCTCCTCGGCCTGCGGCCGACGGAGCCCTCAGCTGCCCGACCCGACCAGCCGGCGTAGCCGGAACGTCAGGGCCTGCAGCGCCAGGTCCTCGCTGACGTTCAGCTCGAGCCCCTCGCGCGTCTCCTCACAGCGCTCGGCCGCCGTTCGCAGCCGGCGCGGGTCGCGGGAGCGCGCGTCCTGACCGAGCGCGGCGGCCCGGTCGCGGCCGAGCACCGCCTCGTCGGCGCCCTCGGCGAGGCAGACGAGGTCGCGGAACGACAGCGCGGCCAGGTCGAGGGCGAGGTCGAGCACGGCGGTGCGGGCACGGCGTCCTTCGCGCTTCGCCGCCTCCTCGAGCTCGCGCTCCAGCGCACGCCGCTCGCGGCCCTTCGGCTCGAGCTCGAGCCGCGCGGTGCGCTCCTCGGCGGCGGCCTCCTCGGCAGCCACGCGGCGCTCCTCCGCCCGCGCCAGGAGCGCCCGCCAGGGCTCGTCGGCGGCCGCTTCCTCACCGGCGAGCGCATGCCGGACGAGCGCCTCGACCTCCGAGCGCAGCGCCTCCCCCTCGGCCGAGGCGAGGTAGCGCGCCCGCTCGCCGTTGCCGAGCGCAAGACGGGCGCACGCGCCGGCACGCTCCGCCTCGATGCCGTGGGCGAGCAACTCGTCGGTGAGCTGCTCGGCCGACAGCGGGTCGAAGCGCACGAGCTGGCAGCGCGACACGACCGTCTCGAGCACGCGCCCGAGCTGGCTCGTCAGAAGGATCAGGTGCACGAACGCGGGCGGCTCCTCGAGCGTCTTCAGCATCCGGTTGGCCACCTCGTCGTTCATCAGGTCCACGCGCTCCAGCACGAACACCCGCTTGCGCGACTCGAACGGGGTGCGCGTGGCGGCCGCGACCACCGGCTCCTCGACGTCGTCCACGCGCATGACGTGGGCGCCGCTCGGGACGACCCAGGTGAGGTCGGGGTGCGACCCGTGCTGCACGCGCACGCGCGCGTTGTCGGGGTCGGGCGAGCCCTCGGCCAGAAGCTCGGCCGCGAGCGCGCGCGCCGCGGCGCGCTTGCCCGTGCCTGGCGGCCCGTGGAAGAGGTAGGCGTGCGACGGTGAGCCCGACCGGAGCGCCGACCCCAGCACCATCCGGGCGTGCGGGTGGTGCTCGGTGCCCGGCAGCACGTGCAAGGGAAGTGCTACGTCCCCGTTCTTGCGCTCACGCCAGCACTCCCTCGACGACGGCGAGCACGTCGCGGTGGACCTCGTCCGGCGGCCGGTCGGCGTCGACCCGCACCCACCGGTCGGGGTCGCGGCCGGCGAGCTCCTCGTAGGCGGCGCGGACGCGCTCCTGAAGCCCCGCGCCCTCCCGTTCGAACCGATCGACCTCGACCCCCGCGCGCTCGGCGGCGGCGGCGGGCTGGAGGTCGAGCAGGATCGTCACGTCCGGACGGACGCCGCCGGTCGCGAACTCGTTCACACGCTCGACCTCCTCGACGCCCAGGCCGCGCGCGCCTCCTTGATACGCGAGCGACGAGTCGAGGAACCGGTCCGAGATGACGATCTTGCCGTCCTCGAGAGCGGGCTTGATCACCTCGGACACGAGCTCGGCTCGTGCGGCCGCGAACAGGAGCGCCTCGGTGCGGTCGTCGACCGCGATGGAGGATCCTTCAAGAGCTCGCGGACGCGTTCGCCGACGGCGGTGCCGCCCGGCTCACGCACGGCGATCGCGCGGTCGCCGAGGGCATCGGCCAGAAGCCGCGCCTGGGTCGTCTTCCCCGAGCGGTCGATTCCCTCGAAAGTGACGAAGAGGCCGGGCATGGAAGCGAACGTAGCGTAGGCTCCGGGCGAGTGGGAGCAACGGAAACCCGCCGTCTGGCCGGCTGGGGCCGCACCGCGCCTACGAGCGCGCTGGTGCAGCCGATCGCCTCCGAGCAGGCCGTCCTCGACGCGCTGCGAACCGCTCCGGAGCGCGGGGTCCTCGCGCGCGGCCTCGGACGCGCCTACGGCGACGCCGCGCAGAACAGCGGGGGGCTCGTGCTCGACATGACGGCCCTGAACGGAGCCGCCGTCGCGGAGGGCGACGTCGTCGAAGCCGGCGCCGGCACGAGCATCGGCGCGCTCATTGCGCAGCTTCTGCCGTCGGAGCGGTTCCCCGCCGTCGTCCCGGGCACGCGCCACGTGACCGTCGGGGGAGCGATCGCTGCGGACATCCACGGCAAGAACCACCACCGCGATGGCTCCTTCTGCGATCACGTCGAGTCCTTCGTGCTGCTGACGCCGGCGGGCGAGCGGATGGAGGTGAAGCCGGGCGACGAGGCGTTCGAGGCCACGGCGGGCGGGATGGGCCTGACCGGAGTGATCGCCTCGGCGCGGCTGCGCGTCCGTCCGGTCGAGTCGGCGCTGATGCTGGTGGACACGGAGCGAGCGACCGACCTCGACGACCTGCTCTCGCGCCTGCGCGCGACGGATGCCGACCACCGCTACTCCGTGGCGTGGATCGACTGCCTCGCGCGCGGGGGAAGCCTCGGCCGCGCGGTCTTGATGCGCGGAGAGCACGCCCGCAGCGATGACCTGCCCGCCTCGCGGCGCGATGCGCCGCTCACACCGCCGCCCGGCGCGCTGCTTGCCGCTCCGCCATGGGTGCCGCGCGGCCTCCTCAACCGGGCGACCGTGCGGGCATTCAACGAGGCGTATTTCCGCCGCGCACCCGTGGCCGAGCACGGCCGCGTGCAGCCGCTGCACTCGTTCTTCTTCCCACTCGATTCGGTCCGAGGCTGGAACAGGCTCTACGGCAGCAGCGGCTTCCTCCAGTACCAGTGCCTCGTCCCGTTCGGAGCCGAGGAGACGCTGCGTGCGCTGCTCGAGCGGCTCAGCTCAGCCGGCGCGCCGTCGTTCCTCGCGGTGCTGAAGGCGATGGGCCCCGGCCGCGGGCTGCTCTCGTTCCCCGGGCCCGGCTGGACGCTCGCGCTCGACGTCCCGGCGCTGCCGTCGCTCGCGCGCCTTTTGGACGAGCTGGATGAGCTCGTCGCCGAGGCCGGAGGACGCGTCTATCTCGCCAAGGACTCGCGGCTGCGTCCGGACCTCCTGCGCTCGATGTATCCAGAGCTGCCGCGTTGGGAGGGAATACGTGCGCAGCTCGACCCGGACCGGGTAATGCGATCCGACCTCGCGCGCAGGCTGGCGCTCGGAGCCGAGGCGGAGACACGATGAAGGACGCGCTCGGCTCCGTGCAGAGCGCCCTGGTGCTCGGAGGAAGCTCGGACATAGCGCGCGCGATCGTTCGCGCGCTCGTGGCCGACCGGACGCGGGAGGTGATCCTGGCGGCCCGCGACCCGGACGCGCTGGGCGCGGCGGCCGACGAGCTGCGGGCCACTGGGGCGCAGGTGGAGACAATCCCCTTCGACGCGGCCGAGACGGCCGCGCACCCCGCCCTGATCGACTCGGTGTTCGACGCCCACGGCGACATCGACCTCGTGCTGGTCTCTTTCGGCGTGCTCGGAAAGCAGGCCGACCTGCTCGAGGACCCGGCCGCCGCGGCGGACTCCGTGCAAGGTCAACTTCACGGGCGCGACGGCGGCGCTGCTGGCGGTGGCGCGCCGGATGCGCCGGCAAGGCCACGGCACGATCGTCGTCCTGTCCTCGGTCGCCGGAGAGCGCGCGCGCCGGTCGAACTTCGTCTACGGCTCGGCGAAGGCCGGGCTCGACGCGTTCGCCCAGGGGCTAGCCGACGAGCTCGCCCCGGCGGGCATCGACGTCATCGTCGTGCGCCCGGGCATGGTGCGCACGAAGATGACCGCGGGGATGGAGCCCGTCCCGCTGACGACGACCCCGGAGGCGGTCGCCGAGGACGTCGTCGCGGCGATCCGCAAGGGCGGCTCGCGCACGATCTGGTCGCCGCCCGCGCTCCGCTTCGTCATGACCGCGCTCCGGCTCCTGCCGCGGCCCGTCTTCCGCCGCCTCGACCTCTAGCGGACGAGCTCTAGACGTACAGGAGCAAGCCGACGGTCACCGCCCAGGCGACGAGCGGCAGCCTGGATGCCCGGGTCGGAGCTGACGAGGCCGAGCGGCGTCGCGCTGGTCCTCGCGCGCGTAGATGAGGTACAGGTAGCGGAACAGGCCGTAGAGCACGATCGGCGTCGTGGCCAGCATCCGGCCGCCCACGAGCGGCGAGTCGATCGCGTAGATGCCGTAGCTGAGCAGAGCGGCGGCCGTGACGAGCGACACCATCTGGTCGAGGAACGGCAGCGGGTAGTGCTCGAGCACCGGCCGCGTCACCGCCCCCTCGTGGTCCTCGCGGACCGCTTCCTGACGGCGTTTCGTGAACCCGAGGAAGAGGGCGAGCATCCCGGTGCAGAAGAGGAGCCACTCGGACGCCTCCACGTCCACGGCGACGGCGCCTCCGAGCACGCGCAACAGGAAGCAGCCCGCAATGGCCATCACGTCGAGGATCACGAGGTACTTGAGCAGCGTGGAGTACGCGACCGTCAGGACGCCGTAACCCGCGACGATCGCGGCCACCTCTGGCTCGACCGCCGCACCGATGCCGACGCCGACTGCGGCGAGCAGGACGGCGATCGCGATCGCGGTCGCAGATCGAGAGCTCCCCGCTTGCGATCGGCCGGTTGCGCTTGACCGGGTGCTTGCGATCGAACTCGACGTCGAGCGAGTCGTTGATCAGGTAGCCGGCGCTCGACATCGCACAGAACGCGACCACCGTGGCGGCTGCGTTCCTGATGGCCGCCCCGTTGTCGAGCTGCGCGCCGAAGAGCAGCGGAGCGAGCACGAAGAGGTTCTTGACCCATTCGATCGGCCGCAGCGCGACGACGACCGCATGGAGCAGCCCGCGGGACCGGGTCCCCGCTGCTGTTTGCGCATGGGCCACCGCGGGATTTCTAGCGTAGGCTGCGGGTGATGAAGGCTCTCGTCACCGGAGGCGCCGGCTTCATCGGCTCGCACGTGGTCGACGCGCTCGTCGAGCGCGGCGACGAGGTCACGGTCGTCGACGACCTCTCGACCGGGAAGCGCGAGAACCTCGCCGACGGCCCCGGCGCCGCAGCCGATCTCGTCGAGGCCGACATCCGCGACGCGCGCGCGATGCGCGACCTCGTGGACCGCGTCAGGCCCGCAGGTGATCTTCCACCTCGCCGCCCAGATCGACGTCCGCAAGTCCACGGCCGACCCCGCGTGGGACGCCTCGATCAACGTGCTCGGCACGATCAACCTGCTCCAGGCCGCGCTCGAGGCCGGCGTCGACCGCTTCATCAACACCTCGACCGGCGGCGCCATCTACGGCGAGGGCCGCATCCTGCCGGCGCCCGAGGACCACCCGCAGGCGCCCGAGGCGCCCTACGGCCAGTCGAAGTTCTGCGCCGAGGGGTACTGCGACCTCTACTCGCGCCTGCACGGGCTCTCGACCGTCTCGCTCCGCTACGGCAACGTCTACGGACCGCGCCAGGACCCGCTCGGCGAGGCCGGCGTCATCGCGATCTTCTGCGGCAAGCTGCTGGAGGGCGCGCAGCCGACGATCTTCGGCAACGGCGAGCAGACGCGCGACTACGTGTACGTCGGCGACGTGGTGCGCGCAAACCTGGCCGCGGCCGAGTCACACGCCACGGGCGCGTTCAACATCGGCCTGGGCGTGCAGACGTCGGTGCTCCAGCTCGTCGGCGCGCTGCGCGAGATCTCGGAGAGCGACAGCTTCGAGGCCGAGTTCGCGCCGCCGCGGCTCGGCGAGGTGCAGCACATCGCGATCGATCCCGCGCGCGCCCAGGGCGAGCTCGGCTGGGAGCCGCAGATAACGCTCAGGGACGGGCTGGAGCGGACTCTGGCGTCTCTTCGCTGACCTCGGGGTCCGGGCGGCTCGACGGTCGTGCCGCCTGCCGAGGCGTTCCGCGGCGGCCCGATCAGCGGCCGGGCGTCCGGGGCCGGCGGCCCGATCGCGGGCGCCGGCGCCGGCAGGACACTGGACGACGAGCGGCGTGCCGGTCGCGCTCGCGGACTGGGCGGCCACGTCGCCCGCCACCGTGTCGAACGGGATCCGGCTCTCGTGCGGGTCGAGCTCGAGCATGCGGCGGACGCTCGCGATCCGCGCCGGCGCGTCGTCCACGAAGTGCTGCACGGCGTACGCCCGCAGCCAGACGTCGGGGTTCTCGGGCTGGCGGTCGACCGCCTCCTCGACGAAGTCGGCCACCTCCTCGAACCTCCCTCGCCGCTGGGCGATCGCGATGCTCGCCGCGACCGGCTCGATCGCCAGCGGGTTGAGCTGCATCGCCTCGTCCGCCCGCTTCGCCGCCTCCTTCAGTGCCTCTTCGTTGTCGACCGCCGTCAGGAGCGTCGCCTCGGCGGCCTTGTCCTCCGCGAGCCACGGCAGGTACGCCGACGTGGCCAGGGCGGCGAGTACCAGCGCTCCCGCGAGAAGGCCCGCCCCGCGCGGGCCCGCGGGCGCGCGCGCATCCTCGGGCGGCGGGACGGCCTCGACCGCGTCGGGGGCGCCCGGCGGCCTGGCCGCGAGCACGCCGAGGAAGATGAGCAGCGGCATCGTGACGCCGGGGATGTCCGAGTCCCAGTCGAACCACATATGGATTCCCCACGCGAGCGACGCGCACAGGAGCGCGCCGACGTAGCGCCGCTCGCGCCCTCGGGACAGGCCGAAGCGGGCGACGGCCGCCCAGCCGAGCAGGCCGAGGCCGCCCAGCGCCAGCAGCGCGCCCACCATGCCCGTCTCCGCCAGGAACTGGAGCGGCACGCTGTGCGCCTGGCGGACGGGCAGGTCGTCGGCGCGGTAGCGCCTGTGGACGAGCGGGAACGACCCCGCGCCCCATCCCTTCACGCGGCTCGTCGGCGAACGCGCCCGCCGCCTCCTGCCACCAGACCCAGCGGTTGCCGGAGTTCGAGCGGAGCACGCGGCCGGGGTCGCTCTGGTCGTCCGACTTCACCTCGGTGAAGTCGTCCCACTGCTGCTCGATCGTCCCGGTCACGCCGCGCTCGGACACCGCCAGCGCGCCGACCGCGACCAGCAGCGTGACGCCGATCGCGGCGATAGCGCGGCGTGCGTTCATCGGAGTGCGCGTGAGCGGCGCGTTCTCGAGCCGGTTGTCGCTCTCCCTCAGCCGCCGGCCGGCGATGATCGCCAGCGCGATCCCGGCCACGAGCGCGGCCAGCAGGATCAGGCCGTCGTCCGCGCGCTCGGCCTGCGCGACGCCGTCCGTCGTCAGGTCGTCGCGCACGACGGCCACGATGTATGCGGGCACCGCCGCGGCCACGCCGACGCGCGCTGTAGAGCGCGAGCCGCAGCCGGTCGGGGCCGATCGCGACCAGCGCGCCCAGGGCGACGAGCAGCGCCAGGATGCCGCCGCGCGAATAGGTGAGCCCGAGGGTCACGAGCAGCAGCACGAGCGCGACGAGCGAGAACGTGCGCAGCCGCCGCGACGCTTCGGGGTCGGCCGCCAGTGCGCACCGCGATCGGGCCGGCGAGCACGCACACGAGCCCGAGCGCGTTCCAGTAGCCGAGCGGGGCGCGCAGGCGCGAGAAGTCGGCGGTCTGGTCGAGGTCGATCAGGCCCGGGATCGAGAACCACGGCACGACCTTCCCGCCGAGCGCGTAGACGGCGATCGCGGTCGCGACGATCAGGAAGGCGATCGCCGTCCGCTCGGGCGCGCGCCGGAGGCTCGACCCGAGCACGAGCGCGAGCGCCACGACGAGCGCGTAGGCCGCCCAGCGGTTCAGCTGGACCCAGCTCAGGTCGGGCGCGATCGACCAGCCGATGCTCACGCCCGACCAGGCGGCGAAGAGGACGAGGAGGCCGAGGCCTATGAGCGCCTGGACGCGGCGCCCGAAGGTGCACGCGCGGCGAGAACAGCAGCCCCGCGAGCGTGACGAGGCGGCCGCGCAGAGCACGATCTGGAGGCCGGCGCCGTCCTCGAGCGAGGTCGCGCCCTCGGAGAAGAGCGCCCAGGTGACCAGTCCCGCGAGCGCGACGCCGAGCATGGCGGCGCCCGCCGGGCGCGCGGGCGCCACGGGCTTCGGGAGGTCAGACACGCGCGCATTGTGCCGAGTCGCGGGCGTTCGGCGGCCGCTACCCTCAGGAGCGTGAGGTTGGGGCGCCTACTCCCGATGCTCGTCGTGGCCGCCTCGCTCGCCGTTCCCGGCGGGCGCAGGGGCGAACGACTTCCAGCAGATCTTCGGCGACTACAAGGCCGACGGCCAGCTCGACGGCTGCTACCGGCCCGACCAGCTCCACAACGCAGGCCAGGGGATCCCGCCCGACATCGAGCAGTACGCGCCCGGCTTCGGCGACGCGCTCGCCGCGGCCCAGACGCAACTGCGGCTCGAGTTCGGCGCCCGCGGCGAGCCGGAGGAGGACGAGGAGCCGGCGCTGGTGTCCGCGGGCACCGGCCCGGGCGCCCCGGCGTCAAGAAGAAGAAGGCCGTGAGGGAGCCGCCCGGCGCCGAAGGTCGCGCCGATCGCCGTCTCGACCGACCTCGCCGCCCCGGCCCTGACGCCCGCCGCCGCCTCCGTCTCGAGCGAGACGCCGGGCGCCCTGATCGCCCTGCTCGTCGCCGCGGGCATCGCCGTCCTGCTCGCGCTGGGCTGGACGCTCGCGTGGTTCATGGGCTGGAGCCCCGAGCGTCTCACGAAGCCCGTTTTTGCGGCGTTTGAGTCCATGTGGGACCGCGTTTGCCCGGTCGCTAGAGCGGTCCGTCCCTATCGTTCTGTCTGACCTTCTTCGTAGCGTTATCTCCCCCCTTTAGACGGGGGTTCGAACGCCCGCAAGACGCTTAGGAGAGAGCATGTCGCAGACTCCCACCACCACTTTCGACCAGACCAAGACACGTGGTGGCGTCGGGCTTCAGCGCAAGTTCACGGAGCCGGGCGTGCATCCGTTCGACGCCGTCGAGTGGGAGATCCGCGATGCCGTGATCGGCGACCCGGAGAACCCGGCCTTCCAGCAGCTCGGGGTCGAGTTCCCGCTCACCTGGTCGCAGAACGCCACCAACATCGTCGCGCAGAAGTACTTCCGCGGGCAGCTCGGCTCGGACAAGCGCGAGCGCTCCGTCAAGCAGATGATCGGCCGCGTCGCGGGCACGATCGCGAACTGGGGCCGCGAGGGCGGCTACTTCGCCTCGGCCGAGGACGCCGACACGTTCGAGCACGAGCTCACCTACATCCTGCTCAACCAGATGGCCGCGTTCAACTCGCCGGTCTGGTTCAACGTCGGCTTCGAGGAGCACCCCCAGTGCTCGGCCTGCTTCATCCTCTCGGTGGACGACACGATGGAGTCGATCCTCTCCTGGAACACGAAGGAGGGGATGATCTTCCGCGGCGGCTCGGGCTCGGGCATCAACCTCTCGAACATCCGCGCGTCCAAGGAGCAGCTGTCGAAGGGCGGCACCGCCTCCGGCCCGGTCTCCTTCATGCGCGGCGCCGACTCGTGGGCGGGCACGATCAAGTCGGGCGGCAAGACGCGCCGGGCGGCCAAGATGGTCGTGCTGGACGTCGACCACCCCGACATCCGCGACTTCATCTGGTGCAAGGCGAAGGAGGAGGAGAAGGCCGCTGCGCTCCGCGACGCCGGCTTCGACATGTCGATCGACGGCGACGGCTTCACCTCGATCCAGTACCAGAACGCCAACAACTCGGTCCGCGTCTCGGACGAGTTCATGGAGCGCGCCGAGCGCGGCGAGGAGTGGGAGCTCACCGCCCGCAACGGCGGCCAGGTGGTCGAGACGCGTGGACGCGCAGCGACCTGCTCAAGCAGATCGCCGACGCCGCGTGGCGCTGCGCCGATCCGGGCGTCCAGTACGACACCACGATCAACGACTGGCACACGTGCCCGGTGTCGGGACGCATCAACGCGTCGAACCCGTGCTCGGAGTACATGCACGTGGACGACTCGGCGTGCAACCTCGCGTCGCTCAACCTCATGAAGTTCCGCCGCCCGGACGGCAGCGTTCGACGTCGAGTCGTTCGAGCACGCCGTGGACGTGGTCTTCCTCGCGCAGGAGATCGTCGTCGGGCCGTCCTCGTACCCGACCGAGGGGATCGGCCAGAACGCGCGCGCGTTCCGCCAGATCGGCCTCGGCTACGCCAACCTGGGCGCGCTGCTGATGGCGAACGGCCTGCCGTACGACTCGGACACGGGCCGCGCGCTCTCAGCGGCCATCACGGCGCTGATGACGGGCCGCGCCTACCGGATGTCGGCCGAGATCGCGCGTGACGCCACCGGCCCGTACGACCGCTACGCCGAGAACCGCGACCCGCACAACCACGTCATGCGCAAGCACCGGGACGCCTCGTACGAGATCCCGGAGGAGCTCATGTCGGACACCGAGCTCCTGGGCGCCGCGCATCGCGCCTGGAACGACGCCGTCGAGCTCGGCGAGGCGCACGGCTACCGCAACGCGCAGGCCACGGTGCTCGCCCCCACGGGCACGATCTCGTTCCTGATGGACTGCGACACGACGGGCGTCGAGCCGGACTTCTCGCTCGTCAAGTTCAAGGAGCTCGTCGGCGGCGGCCAGATGACGATCGTCAACATGACCGTCCCGCTGGCGCTGCAGGAGCTCGGCTACTCGAAGGCGCAGATCGACCAGATCGAGGCCTACATCAACGAGCACGGCACGATCCTCGGCGCGCCGGGGCTGAAGGACGAGCACCTGCCGGTCTTCGACGTGGCCGTCGGCCAGCGCGCGATCTCGCACATGGGCCACATCAAGATGATGGGCGCGGTCCAGCCGTTCATCTCGGGCGCGATCTCGAAGACGGTGAACATGCCGGAGACGACGACGGTCGAGGACATCGCCGACGCGTACCTCCAGGCGTGGAAGCTGGGCGTCAAGGCGCTCGCGATCTACCGCGACGGCTCGAAGACGGCGCAGGCGC
The DNA here is from genome assembly GCA_963846865.1 of uncultured Thermoleophilaceae bacterium. GTDB lineage: Bacteria > Actinomycetota > Thermoleophilia > Solirubrobacterales > Thermoleophilaceae > DASPHG01. Next base: position 25,712 of record CAWJXU010000006.1, read on the forward strand.
TGCGCACGGACGCCGGCGACAAGGCGAAGGACACGATCGAGGCGGAGACCGAGGCCGAGCGCAAGCCGCTGCGGCGGCGGATGCCGAAGGAGCGCCAGTCGATCACGCACAAGTTCTCGATCGGCGGGCACGAGGGCTACATCACCGCCGGCATGTACGAGGACGGCACGGTCGGCGAGATCTTCCTCACCGACATCGGCAAGGAGGGCTCGACGCTGCGCGGCATGATGAACGCGTTCGCGACCTCGATCTCGATCGCGCTCCAGTACGGCGTGCCGCTCGAGACGCTGGTGCGGAAGTTCAGCTACATGCGCTTCGACCCGGAGGGGGCCACCGGCAACCCGGAGATCCCGTTCGCGAAGTCGATGCCCGACTACATCATGCGCTGGCTGGCCTCGCGCTTCCTCGACGTGGACGTGTGCGAGGAGCTCGGGATCCTGACGCCCGAGGTGCGCGCGCGGAAGGCCGAGATGGAGGCACTGATGCGCGGCGACACCGCCGGCCCGGTCGCCGAGCCGTCGAACGGCGGGAATGGCGGCGGCAACGGTTCCGCCAAGCCGAAGCCGGCCGCGGCAGCGCTCACGGACGATCCGCCGGTGATCCCGGCGAAGCTGCAGGGCATGGACCTGGGCCCGGCCTGCGGCCAGTGCGGCGGGATGATGCAGCGGACGGGCTCGTGCTACACGTGCTCGTCGCTGCGGCAACAACACCGGCTGCGGCTAGCCAAATAGGCGGTCGCGGCCGCCGATGGACATGGGCGAGATGGCGCTTAGGCCCGTCGGGCGGGTCGAGTCGCCGCTCGTGGACCTCGCCTCGGCGCCCAAGCAGGGCGACGAGGGAGCGCCCGACGCCTGGCTCGTGTTCGAGCCAGGGGTTGCCGAGGCGCTCGACGGGATCGAGCCGGGCGACCAGGTGCTCGTGCTCACCTGGCTCGACCGGGCCGACCGCGACGTCCTGCAGGTCCATCCTCGTAGCGACGACTCGCGTCCGCTCCAAGGGGTCTTCAGCACGCGCTCACCGGATCGGCCGAACCCAATCGGGATCCACCGGGTCGAGGTCCTCGAGAGCGACGGGCTCCGGCTTCGGGTGCGCAATCTCGAGGCGATCGACGGGACGCCGGTCGTGGACGTGAAGCCCGTGCTCGGCGGCGACGTGAGCCGAGCGATGAGCCGCCCCAGTCGCGGACTCGTCCTCGGCGCGGTCGTGGTCACGGGCTTGCTCGGGCTCGCGATGCCGGGCGTCAGCGGTGAGCCGCGACGAGCCGCGCCCAGCGCGTCGAGGGAGTGCTCCCGCTCGTGCCCCTCACCGACCTGGCTCCAGCGGCGCCCGAGCCGCGCATCCGGTGGCGCAAGTCGAAGGCGGTCGGGCTGCCGTACGCGGGGCGGCTCCGGCGCGGCGTGCAGCTTCCCGCCGAGGGCGCACACGTACTTCACCTGGGATCCCATCCGTGAGACAAGCCCCGAACCGCGGCTGGCGGCGCTGGGGAACCGACCGGCTGATCCGGACGACGCTGCGCGTCGCCCGCCGCTACCGGCGCGAGAACCCCGGCGCGCCGCGGCTCACGATCGGCGACCTCAGCCGGCCGCACGGCGGGGACTTCGGGCCGAAGTACGGCGAGCTCGGCCACGCGTCGCACCAGAACGGGCTCGACATCGACATCTACTACCCGCGCCGCGACCGCAGCGAGCGGGCGCCGACGCGACCGAGCCAGGTGGACCAACCGCTTTCGCAGCGGCTCGTGGACATGTTCGTGGCGGCCGGCGCGCAGAAGGTGTTCGTCGGCCCGAGCCTCGACCTGCGCGGCCCGACGCCGCGTGGTCACGCCGCTCGTGCACCACGACAACCACATCCACGTGCGTCTGCGCCCAGCGCCTGGGTAATGGCCCGCGCGGTCGCGCTTTGCCCCCATATGCGGGGAAAGGGCGAACGGACGGCTAGTCCTCCGGGCCGTCCGGGTTCGGGTCGACCGCCGGCGAGTTGCCCTCGCGGAACTCGGGCGCGTCGATATCGGTGCGGACCTCGCCCTCGTCGATGAAGTTGAACCTGCGGTCGTCGTAGAGCGACGGCGGGGCGACCAGGCACGGCGGCGCCTTCTGCGAGCCGTTCAGCGGCGGCGGGACGCCCTCGGCGTCCTGTGCGTTCGGCACCTCGCCGCCCGACGGCGCGCAGTCGAAGCTCTCGAACCCGCCGAGCGCGACCGCGCGCTGGAGGGCGTTCGGCTGGAGGTACGCGTTGCCGCGCTCGAACGACGGCCGGTCGAAGTACGCCGTGAAGTTCTTCGGGTCGGTGAGGATCCCGATCTGGGTCTGGCCGCGGCGGCCCGTCCCCCACGTGCCGACCAGGTCGGCGCCGCCGTTCGTGATGAAGCCGGCGACCGTCCGCTGGTGGAAGTTCATGTACGAGAGGATCGGGTTGAACTGCTGGAAGAACGGGTGCGCGCTCTCGAGGAACGGTCCGAGCGCCTCCGTCACCTCGGTCAGCGCGGGCAGCCCGTCCTCGGACGCGTCGATCAGCGGGCCGAGGTCGCGGAAGAGCCGCTCGAGGTCCGGCGCGAGGTCGCCCAGGGCGCGCACCGTCGGCGCGAGGTCGTCGGCGGGCGCCTTCAGGTCCTGGATCACCGGCCGCGTCTCGGTGGAGAACTCGCTGCGACGCGCTCGACCGTCGCCTTCGACTCGTCGAGGAACGTCGGGAAGATCCGGATCGTCTCGGCGAGCTCGCGGTCGCGCGAGGCGGTCGCGTCGAAGGTGCGGTCCGAGTTGACGATCAGCTCGCGCAGGGCGCCGCGCTGCTCGTTCAGCGCGCCGAAGACGGCGCCGGTGTTGCGCACGACGCGGGTGACAGCCGTCTCCTGCTCGTCGAGCACCCGCAGGAGCTCGGAGCCGTCCACCGCGAAGCCCTCCAGGTTGCCGAACGCGTCGTTCAGCGCCTCGGCCGGGTCGACGCCTTCGTCGCGCACCGCCTTCGCGAGCTCGCGCGTCCACTCCTGGAACGCGTCGCGGGTCGGCTTGTCGAGCGCGCTGAAGATCTCGTCCAGCTCGACCGTCGGCTCGACGCGGCTGTCCTCCAGCCGGCCGCCGTCGGCCAGCTCCGGCCCATCCCCGGGACCCGGCGTCAGCTCGAGGTAGTTCTCGCCGAGGAGCGTCTTCTGGCGCAGGATCACGCGCGTGTCCTCGGGGATCGGCGCGTAGGGCTCGTCGATCTCGACCTCGACGAGCGTGCTACGGCCGCCCTCGGCGAGCTCCTTCGTCTTCACCTTGCCCACGTTCACGCCGGCGATCCGGACGTCGGCCTCGACGGCGAGCGTCGGCGCCTCCGGGCACGGCGACCTCGAAGCGGTAGCCCTGCGGCTTCAGCGGCACCGAGCCGCCGAACGTGAGCCAGAGGAACAGCAGCACGCCGAAGCAGGACAGCGTGAACGCCGCGATGGCGAAGATGCGGCCGATGCTGGGTGCCTGCTTGTTCACGAGGCGCACGCTCCCAGCGTCTGGAAGATGCCGTCGGTCGTGGGGCTGCCCGCGATCAGGTCGATCACCGGAGCGGGCACGCCCGTCTGCCCGAGCAGGCCCTGGAGGGTGCCGCAGCTCACGCCGCCCATCGAGGCGCGCCGGAACGGCCCCTGGGCGTCGGCGGTGCTGAACACCGACACGTTGTTCTGCGCGACCCAGGCGAGCCAGTACAGGTAGCCCTCGTTGCGCGCGCGCTCCTCCGGCGTGCACGTGCCGCCGTTCTCGCACCCGTCGCTGATCTCCTCGGCGCCGTCGGGGTTGTAGGCGCCGATGTCGAACAGCCGGTTCAGCCCGAGCAGGGACTTCGAGAAGTCGGGCGCCGCCTGGCTCAGCCCCTCGGACGAGCTGCCGAGGTCCCTGATGAACGGTCCCGCGGCGCGCGCGAACGGGCGGATCTCGTCGCGCACGATCGGCGTGCCCTCGCGTGCGAGCGGCAGCACCTCGGCGTTCGCCTCGTCGAGCTTGCGGAACGGCGGCCGCAGCGCGTTCAGCGCCGGCTGCATCGTGTCGCTGAGGCGGTCGAGCTTGGCGAGGGCGGTGCGGCTCTCACGCAGCGCGCCGGGGAGACGGGCGACGAACCCGGACAGGTCCTGCTCCTCGTCGGCGAACGCGCCGAGCGCCTGCTCGGACGCGCGCACGAGCCGCTGGATGTCCTCGCGGCCCGAGCCGAGCTCGGTCATCAGCAGCCCGTAGCGGTTCACCAGCCGCTTCAGGTTGTCGCGCCTCCGCGCCACCGCGCCGCTCACCGAAGCCAGGTGGCGGTGCAGCGGCCCGAGCCGCGCCAGCGCCTCCTGCAGGTCCTTGCCGCCACCGCCGTCGAGGCCCTTGCCGGCGCCCGTGATCAGCATCCGCAGGTAGTCGCGCGTGTCGGCGTCGAGCGCTGAGAGGAACTCGTCCGGGTCGATGTCGGGCGCGGTGTTCGCCACTTGGATCCGGTCGCCGTCCTCGAGCGGCTCGCCGTCGCCGGGATCGACCTCGAGGAACATGTCCTTCAGGCCGGTCTTCGAGCGCAGGAGCGCGGTGGCGTCGTCGCGGACGAATCCCTTGTACTTCGGCTCGATCTGGAGCTCGACCACCGCCACGCCCTCGTCCAGCTCGACCTTGCCGATCTGGCCGATCTCGATGCCGGCCACGCGCACCGTCTGGCCCTGGCCCGGCTGCACGGCTTGCGCGTCGGCGAGCTCGGCCTCGAGGATGAACGGCTTCTCCTCGACGAGCGGGAAGCGCAGCCTCTGCTGGTCGAGGATGTAGCCGGCTACGCCGACGCCGACCAGGAAGAGCAGGACGAGCGCGATCACGTCGCCCAGGTGCTTGCGCATCGCGACGATCATCGGCGCCTCTCCTCCCGGCGCTCCGTCACGCGCTCGAGCGTCCGCTTCAGGGTGCGGGCCGTCCCCACGAACGCGCGCGGGTTCGGCTCCGCGCCCGAGGACCGGAGCGGCTCACGTCCGCTCGTGGCCGCCGCGGTCGGCGGGAACGCCGTCGAAGGCCCGCCTGGAGCGTGGAGGTTCGGCAGCTCCTGCGTCTCGCACGGGACGTCGGGACGGTGCGGCGGCGGCGTGTCGCCGCCGTCGGGCGGCGGGCCGGGGCGCACCTCGGTGCCGGGCATTACGAGGCCGGCGTGGAAGAACTGGTTCGTGCCGTCGGAGAGGCGGCTCTCGCCCGACAGCCCGACGAAGCCGCGGCCCGGCCTGGAGCAGCGTCTTCTGGTCGTCGTTCTCGGGCTCGTCCGGGTTCGGCACGCGCAGCTCCGAGAACGGCACGAGCACCTCGTTGGTGCAGGCCGAGAGGGCGCGCGCCTGCTCGAGCAGCGGAATGCTCTCCTCGGTCAGGTCCACGAGCGTCGGGATCTGGCTGCGGAGCGCGGCCGCCGCGCCGCGCAGCTCGGCCGGGCCCATCAGCGCGCTCAGCTGCTGGATGAACGGCACGCCGGCCTCGAGCGTCTCGTCCGACGAGCGCACGCCCGGCAGCGCGTCGCGGGCGAAGGCGCGCAGCGTCGGCAGCGCGTCGTTAAGCGACGCGAGCGACGGCAGCGCCACCTGGAGCGTGTCGCGCAGCGCCGGGATCGACGCCTCGAGTGCGGCGTCCTCGCGCGCGAGCGCGCCCGTCGTCGTGTTCAGGTTCGACACGAGCCGCTGGAGCGCGCCCTCGTCGGCCGCGAGCGCTCCGAACGTGCGCGCCTGGCCGCGCAGAACGCGCTGGATGTCGCGGTCCGGCTCCTGGCCGAGCGTCGCCTCGGAGGCGATCGCCGAGTCGCGGTAGGCCGGCTTCCAGAACGGGATCGACTCGTTGAAGCCGGCTGCGCCCTTGCCGGACAGCGCGATCGAGTACTCGCGCAGGAAGACCTGGAGGTCCTCGCGCGTGTCGCTCTGGAGCGCGTTCAGCACCTCGCCGATCTGCACAGGAGCGGCCGTCTGGGTGGCCGGCACCGTGCTCTCGGACTCGAGCTCGGGCTCGGACGGCGACCCCGGCTGGAGGTCGACGAAGAAGTTGCCCTCGAGGAAGATCCGCGGCCGGATCTTGAGCTGCGCGTCGCGGTGGATCGGCAGGCCTTTGTCCTCGATCTCCATCGTGACCTCCGCGGCGTCCGAGCCGGCCTCGACGGCCTCGACCTTCGTGACCTTCCCGATCTCGACGCCCGCGATCCGCACCGGCGAGCGCGTCTTGATGCTGTTGGCGTCGTGGAAGAACGCCTTCAGCTCGTACGGGTTGGCGAACGGGTTGGCCTGCGTGAACGCGAACCAGGTCGCGACCGCGAGGACCACGATCACGATCACGCCGACCTTGAAGTCGCTCAGCCGGCTCATGGCACGTCCGCCAGGTTCTCGATGCCGAGCTGGCGCGACTTGTAGGTGCCGCCGCGCAGGCCCGGCAGGTCGTTGTCGGTCACGGACCAGTTGCCGCCGGTGGGCGTGCCGTCGGAGAGCTCGCCGCGCGTGTAGCGGCCGCCGGTAGTCCACGGCCCGCGGATGTAGCCCATCTGGCCGACCTGGCAGTCGGCGTTGCCCTGCGCGTCGATCGCCGGGCTGTACGGCGGGCTGTAGACGCGGCCGAGGTTGCCGGCGGCGTTGGTGGCCGTGCGCGGGTCCTCGTCGGGAGGCACGTCCCACGGGCGCGAGCTGGAGATCGAGCCGAGGTTGTTCGGCTGCTCGAAGTTGACGAACTTGATGTTCTGGTTCAGCACTGTGCCGCCGCCGCTCGGACCCGTCTGGACCAGCGACTGCAGCTCGCCGAGCGAGTGGATGAAGTAGATGAAGTGGTTGCAGACGGTCTGGTACGGGGCGATGAACTCGAGCGCCGGGCGAGAGACCGCGACGCCCTCGCGGAGGTCGCGCAGGGCGAGCAGCGTCGCGGGCCGCTCCATCAGGTCGCCGAGCGCGGCGAACGATTCGCCGAGCCGCTCGTTCAGCTCAACCGTGCGCGGCAGCACCGGCGTGCCGACCGCGAGCGCGCTGTTCAGCGGCGGCAGCGAGCGCGGCAGCTCGCGTGCGGCGGGCCGCAGGCGGCCGGCCAGGTCGGCGAAGTCGGCGAGGAACGGGCGCGTCGCGCGGAAGGACTCGATCGAGGCCGCGAGCGTCGGCGGCGACTTCTCGATCGTCTGCTGGAGCGCCGTCGGGCTCTCGGCGAGCGCGGCGAACGTGTCGGCCATCTTCGCGAACAGCCCCGCCTGCACCTCGGCGACCGGGGCGACCTGCGCGGCGGCCTCGCCGAGCTCGACGAAGAAGCGGTCGAGCCCGGTGCTCGGGTCGGCCAGGTTGCTCATCACCGGGACGAGATCTCGGAAGAGCGGGTTCAGCGCTTCGATCGCCGTGTTCAGCGAGGCGCCGCGGCCGGCGAACGCGTTCCCGAACCCGACCGTGGCGCTCCTGACCGATCGCCGGGTCGGCGGATCGAAGGTGGCGAGCACGTCCTCCAGGTCGAGCGGCTCGCTTGCGTTCTCGAGTGCGATCGTGTCGCCGGCCGCGAGCTCCTCGCCGCGCGTGCCGGGGGTGATCTCCACGAACTTGAGGCCGAGCGCGGAGCGCGGGCGGACGCGCACGGCGGTGTCGTCCTTGAGCGGCTCGACCTCCTTGTCGAGCTTCATGTCGATGACCGCCACCGAGCGCCGGCGCCCGTCGATCTCGACCGTCTTGGGCGAGACCTCCTCGACGAGTCCGACTCGGAACCCGCCTGCGCGCACCTCGTTGCCCGGCACGAGCTTCGCGCCGGAGGGGATCTCGGCCTTCACGTCGTAGGTGGGGACGAACGGGAGCCCCTGGTTCGCGTTGTAGGCGAGGAACACCGCGACGATCGCGACCAGCACCGTGACCGCCCCGACCAGGACGGGGCTCGCGACGATCGAGGCTCCTGTGCGTCCGCGCGTCATGGTCCGAGTAGGAAGTCGAGGAGGGACTCGTCGCCGTCCGGCGCCACCGGGAGGTCCGGCAGGGGCACGTTCGGGGCGTTCGGCGTCTGCGGGGAGTTCGGAAGCTGCGGCAGCTTCGGCCGGTCGGGGCGCTTGGGCCGGAGGCTGTCGAGCAGATCCTGGATGCCGGGCGGCAGGACGACCTGCGGCTTCGAGATGTCGCGTTGCCCGGGCAGCGGGCCCGCCTCGGGCTCGCCGGGGCCGCGCCGCTCGCCGCGGCGGGAAGCCGGCTTGTTGCGCTCCGTGAGGACGCTCGCCGCGGAGCTGCCGGGCTCCGTCGGGTCGGGCGTCGTGATGCCGGGCTGGTCAGGGCCGAGCCACTGGTTGCACTTCTCGATGACCGCCTGCGTCGGGTGGCTCTGGAACTGCGAGCAGTCCTCGTCGAGCTGGAGGCCGAGGCGCACGATGTGCGCGAGGCCGTCGAACATGTTGATCGAGAGCGTCTGCCAGAACGCGTAGTTCCAGATCGCCTCGAAGCCGGTGAAGGGGCCGCTGTCCGGGATCGCTGTCGGGTCCGGGGCCGGAGGCGCGCCGGCCTTCGCGCGCGCGTCGTTCTCGAGGCCGCGCTTGCGGTCGTCCATCGTCTCGAGGAACTGGCGCAGCGGCTTGGCGAACGCCGGCGCGTCGGCCGAAAGCGCGCGCAGCTCGTCCAGCTCCTCCTCGCTCACCCGGAACGCGCGCGTGCCCTCGAGGCTCGCCTCGCCGAGGGCGTCGATCGCCGGCCGCGACGCACGCGCGAACGGGCCGAGGCGCGTGAAGAGCTCGTCGAGGTCGGGCGCCGCGCGCTCGAGCTCTACGAGCAGCGGCACGCTCTGGTCCGACAGGTCGCCCAGCTCGGCCATCGTCGGCTCGAGCTCGTCGAGGAACTGTGGCAGCAGGTCGATCGTCCGGCTGAGCTCGGCACGCCGCGACGCGGACACCTCGGCCGCGCGGCCGGTCTCCCTGATCCAGCGCGACACCTCGGCCTTCTCGCGCTCGAGCGGCGCGATGACCGTGTCGGCGTCGCGGATGAAGTTCTCGATGACCCGGTTCTGGCGGCCGAGGATGCTGAGCACGCGCGTCGTCTCGCGCAGTCCCGGATGCGCGCGGCGCACGACTTCGCGCAGATCGTCGGGGCGCCCGGCGAGAGCCGTGCCGAGCTCGGTCAGGATCAGCCTGAGCCGCTCGCGGTACGGGCGCCGCATGATGTTCTGAACGAGGTCGACGGGGACGGTGGCGGCCGTCTGCTCGACCGGCACCGTCCCGGTGCCGTCCGTAGCGAGGCGGCGATCGGAGCTCCCGGGCTGGCAGTCGACGAAGTACTCGCCGATCAGCGACTGCGGCCGGATCTCGCAGCTTGCGTCCTCGCGGAAGTCGGCGATGCCCGGCTCCGTCACCTCCGCGGTGACCACGGCGTGTGGGGGCTCGCCCTTCCGCTTCTCGAGGTCGAAGCCGGCGGTCGTCCCGGCCTTGACGCCGCCGACGCGGAAGTCGCCGCCGTCCACGAGCCCGAATGCGTTGTCGAAGATGAGCCTGTAGCGAACGGCCTCGCTGCCGGAGTCCCCTCCCGCGCCGACGGTCAGAGCCGCACCTGCGGTGGCCGCGGCGACGACGAAGAGTGCTGCAAGCGCGCGCTTCATCGAACCGCCCTGTGGTCCTCTTCGCAGTCGAGCCGTGCGCGCTCGTCCTCGCCGAGCACGTTGGAGCCATCGTCGGCGGGCGCCTCGGCCGCGCCCGGGCAGCGGCGGTACTGCCTGAACTTGACCGGGCACGGCGTGCCCGGGAGCGTGCAGTGGACGGACTCCGAGAACGAGAGCTGGCCGCGCGCGTACGCGCCGAGCGCGTCGAACCCGCCGCCCGTGGTCGAGAAGTCGTCGAACCAGCCGAGGAAGTCGGTCGTGTACGGGCGCAGCAGGCTGATCGTCGGGCCGGCGTTGTCGAACGCGGCCGCGGTCTCAGGCAGCGCGCCGCGCGTCTCGCCCACGCTGAAGCGCCTGCCGCCCGGCGCGTAGTTGCGGTCCTTCGTCTCGGTGGCGATGTCCTGGAGCGGTGGGAACGCCTCGATCAGCTCGATCGCGTCGTTCGAGCCGCCGCTACGCGAGATCGTGCGCGAGAGGTCGCGCACCGTCGGGCCGGCGCCTGCCGCGAACGTCCGGGCGGACGCGAGGAACGGGCCGAGCTGGCGCGCGACCGGCTCGCTGGCCTCGACCAGCGGATCGAGGTCGTCGAGCGCCGCCCGAAGGTTCACGAACGTCGTGTTCGCGCGGCGCATGAACGGCGGCAGCAGCCCGATCGACTCGGCGAGCGCCTCCTTCTGGTTGCCGAGCGCGCGCGTGGTCCGGTTGGCGTTGCCGACGAGCGCGGCGAGCTCCGTGCGGCGCTCGGCGAGCGTCGTGACGAGGCGCGAGCTGTCTACCAGGAAGCGCTCGAGCGCCGGGGTGTCGCGCGTCAGCTCCTGGAACAGGCGGCTCGTGGACGACAGCGACGGGTTCAGGTAGGTGAAGCCCTCGCGCGCCTCGTCGCCCGCGTCACGGAACTGGCGCGCCTGTCCCTTGAAGAAGCCCTGGAGCGCGCGGCGCGTCTCGGGGTCGAGCGTGTTGAAGACCTGGTCGAGCTCGACGTTCGTGCGCGTCCGGTCGGCCGGAATGGTCGCCCCGTCGGGAAGCTTCCGATTCTGGGCTTGGGGAAGCGTCAGCTCGACGAACCGGTTCGCGATCCCCGACTGCGACAGCTGCTGGATCTCCGCGCGCGTACCCTCCGGTAGCGGCGCGTGGTCCTCGTCGATCTCGACCGTGACCTCCGCCTGGCCCTCGTCGGTGATGCGGATCTTCTTGACGGATCCGATCGGCGCGCCCCGCAGCTGCACGAAGTTGCCTGAGACGAGCTGGCCGGCGTTCTCGAAGCGGGCCTTTACCTCGTAGCTGTCGCTGCCGCCGAAGAGCAGCACGGCTACGGCAATCGCGGCCGCGACCGTCGCTGCCATCGCCACGATCCTTGTTCCGGCCGAGCTCAAAGCCGCGAATATACGTTTCGCCCGCTCACGGGCGGTTTGCGTTGCGTTAAGCGTCCGTTCAGACGCTCGAACTTGGCGCGGCCGGACCGTGGCGCGTCTGCATCACGGACCAGATCGGCGAAGGCGAGCACCGCGATCCCGCAGAGGATGTCGACCCATATGTGCGCGTGCCGCCACCACGCGAGCTCGCTCATGCCGGGCGCCGTGTAGTGCGCGAGGCCGACCAGGCCGCTGATCGAGTACATCGCGAGCAGCGCCGATCCGCGCCTGACCTGACCGCGCCGGTACAGCACGTAGCCCGCCACGCCGAACGCGGTCAGGACGACCCAGGCGATCCAGATCATGTCCTCGGTGACCTCGGGGCCGGAGGACCGCCTGCGGGAAGCGGTCGAACGCCAGGTAGTTGTCGGTGTAGTGGACGATCGACGAAGCGACCGCCGTGAAGAACACGATGTTCAGCAGCTTGATGTTCGGCATGAGCCTCCTGGGAGGCTACGTTGCAGCCCCGCTCAGATCGTCAAGGCGGAGCGGACAGGGATGAGTGCCCGTCCGCTCCCGCAGCTGCGGCCGTCCTGGCGCTACGGTTGCTCACCCAATCTCGGTACCCAAACTGGGCGGAGCTGAACCGTGCCCTCAGCCGCCGTCGCCGGCTTCGATCGCGCGCTTCAGCGTCACGAACCCGGCCGCCTGGGCGTACAGCTTGTAGAGCCTGAACCCGCCTGATCCCTCGATCTGGCAGCCGTTGTCGAAGACCTCCCCGGCCTCCTCGTCGGTCAGCTCGGGTAGCTCGATCCCGGAGTCCTGCGGGGCGAGCTGCTTGCGAATGTCGTCGATCGTCGCCAACCGCTCCTCGTCATTCGCGCCCTTCCAATCACTGCAGTTGACCATGGCCGCGACGGAGCCGGCCACCAGCTGGCCGACGGGCTCTGTCCCTGAGACGTCGACCACGCGATCTGGCTGCGCGTCGCGCCCAGCCGCAGCTCCGTCGTCGTCATCGGAGTTGCAGCCGACCAGCGCGATCAGCAGGAGGAGCGCGGCGGCAAACGCCGCCGCGCGCACCTCAGCCTTGCGGCCCGTACGAGATGTCGCCCGCGAGGGCATCCACCCAATCGCGCAGCGCTCTGCTGGGCGTCGAGCCGGTCCTCCGCGCGCCGCTGCGACGCGGCGGCCGCGCTGCCCGGCTGCGGCGGCGTGTCCCACCAGCTGCAGCTGGACGCGTCCAAGTTGCCCGTCTCCCACTGCCCGTAGCAGGCCAGAAGGACGGGCGCCTTGCTCGCATAGCCGGGAGCGCTGCCCATGCTCGACGCGCAGTCCTCCGGCAGGAAGCCGGGCATCGACTGGCCCGCGGAGGGGCCGATCGGCGGGTCCGCGGTGAGACTCTCGCGCGTGCCGTCCGACCCCGTGTTGTCGTACCAGCAATTGCCGGTGTTCATCGTGGCCTCGTCCCAATAGAAGTCGACGCCGTTGGGGGCGGTCCCACTGCTGCCGTCAAGCGACGTCTTGTTGCCGAACAACGTCGAGGCCGTCGTGCGGCTCGAAGCCGGGCGGTACCTGGCCCATGTGGTTTCCGAAGTACTCGTTCGCGCACGATGTCGAGTAGACGAGGCCGCTGTCGCTGGAGGTCGGGCAATGGACCTGCGGATCAAGCTCGCCCTCCGGAGTGCCGGAGACGGCGTCGGGAATCGCGATCAGCATGGTGCCCTGGCGCCAGTTGTCGAAGACCCAGTTGTCCGAGAAGTTGCCGTCGTTGTTGCCGGCCCACCAGAACCCGGTCCCGACGGGCTGCGGCACCAGCGCCTCGAACGGGCTGTCCTCCCGGTAGACGTCGAGGTTGTTGGCGTAGAACCAGTTGTTGTCGATCTTCATCCCGTCGGCGGGGAAGCCGGGATGCCCGGGCGCCGAGATCGTGTCCGTAGTCAATCCGTTCGCGTTGCCGTATATGTGGTTGTTCGTCACCCGCACGGAGTTGCCCATCGACCCGGAATAGCCCATCGCGGACCCGTGCAAGTCGCAGCGGCGGATGGTCGTGTTGTAGCGCTGGTCGGGGTAGAAGCTCTCCTTGCGGAACTCACCCGTTTGCGGCGCCGCGCCCGGGTAGACGACTGCGTCGCCCGACCCGAAGCCGTCGCAGTTCTGGACGGTGTGGTTGTCCGTCGTGAAGCTCAGGTGGCCGTAGTCGGCGTTCCAGAAGAACTTCACCCGGTCGAGCAGGATGCCGTCGGTCTCCTCGGTGTAGAAGCCGTGCTCCTGCGCGCCGCGCATGAGGAAGTTGCGGCCGACGAAGCCGTCGGAGCGGTCCGTCCGCAGGACCACGTGCTTCGCCCAACACGGGCTCTGGGCGCCCTCCTCGGGGTGGCACTCCGACGCGGGGCGATCGCCGCCGGGACGCGCCGCCGGGTCCTTGGGATTCGTATAGCCCTTGCCTGCGTCGAGGATCACGTCCTCCGGCTTCGCGCCGGAGCCCTCGATCTGCAGGTTGCAGCGGATGCACTCCCCGAGCTCCTCCTCCGGGACGCCGTGGCGATCCGGCCGCGGCTCGGGGAGCGTCTCGCCCGTCGCGGCGCGGCCTGTGACGTGGATCAGGTTCTGGTCGTTCTCGCACGTCGCCTGGTAGTCGTAGCTCGGCGCCTGCGCACCGCTCTGCGTCTCCTGGAGCATCGCGGGGTTGCAGCGCTTGTCGTTCAGTGGCGCCTTGCGCGACTTCGGCTCCGTATAGCGGCCAGGCATGACCACGATCCGGTCGTTGTTGCCGGAGTCGTTCACGGCCGCCTGGACGGAGCGGTACTCGCACTGGCGTCGGAGCGCCCGGTTGATCCTGCGCATCTGGCGCGCCTTCTTCTTGCTGTACTGCGTGACGGGCTGGCTGGGACGGAGCCGGAACCCCTCGCGTGCGCGCTTGGCGAATCGACGCGAGCGCGAGATCGAGCGAGTTCTTGCGGCACACGACGCGGACGTCGCCGGGGCCCCTTGCCGCTGACGGCGGACTTGAGCGAGCGCGCCTTCGGGACCTTGCCGCCGGCGGGCGGCGATACCGAATTGTCAGGAGCGGGGTCCGGCCAGTAGGACGGCCGCTCGAGGTGGGCAGAGGCGGTGGTGGCTGCAAGCGCGGCGGACGCCAGCGCGAGCCCAAGAACGCGAAGCATGCGATGAATATACGGGAGCGCGGCGGGCCCTCGGCGCACTTTCCTCAGGGTGCCGCGACCCGGATCGTCCTGCGGACGGTCTCGAAGCCGTCGTGGGACGCCGAGGCGCGCCGCTTGCCACGGCGCTTGAAGGTCCGTGTCAGCTTCGCCTTTCCTCGCGGGCCCGTCGTGGCCTCCTCGCCGGCCAGCCGGATCACCGCCCCGGCGACCGGGTAGTCGTTTCCGGTGACCAGGAACTGGAACTTCGTCCGGTCGCCCGCGACGGTCGCCTGCGGCACGATCTGGAGCCTCAGCTTCGGCGCGGGGCCCGGCTCGGCGACGCCGGCGATCTCGATCAGGTCGCCGTTGAACGCCACCACGTAGAGGTTCTGCGGCGGGAACGCCGTGCCGTGCACGCCGACCGCGACGGCGCTCGGGCCGTCGGGGAACGGCGGCAGGTTGCGCAGCAGCACGCACATGGTCGCGTCGGGCGTGACCTTCCAGACCGAGCCCGCGCCGTTCGCCGCGACAAACAGGTTGTCCGCGGCGTCGCGGTCCATCCCGTCGAAGCCCGCCGATGCGTCCTCGGGCGGAGCGACGGCGAACGGCGTCACGTTCTGCGGGTTGGCTATCTCGACGCGCTGGATTGCGGCCGGCCGGAAGGTCTGCGCGACGTAGAGCCACCTGCCGGTGGAGTCGACCTGCAGCCCGTTGCCCGACTCGACTTTCGCCCAGCCGCGCTCGGTCACGCCGTTGCGTATGCGGTCGATGTTCGACCCGAAGTCGTTCGACGCATAGAAGCTGCCGTCGGGCCCGCGATCGACGCCGTTGCCCATCGAGAGGCCCGACGCGTACGGCCGGCTGCTGCCCGATTTGGGATTGATCCTGATCAGGCTCGAGGGGCCCGTCTGATCACCCACCGTGCCGTTCGCGGCCGTATTGCCGACACCCATGATGATCCCGCCGAAGGGGAGCAGCGCGAGGCCGCCCGGCTCCTGTGCCTCCGTGTGGACCACCGGAGTGTCGTCGGGGCCGTCGAGCCGCAGAAGCGAGCTCTCGTTCGTGAAGTAGAGCCGCCCGTTGGGGTGGACGATCACCGACTCGAGCGTGCCCTGCCCGGTGGCGAGCTTGCGCGCGGCAAATGGGCCGCCGGGGCAGTCCGGCGCTGCCGCGGCGGCGGGCGCGAGCACGAGGAGCAACACCAGCGTCAGAAGGGCCGAGCGACGCACGCGGCCAGCGTAGCCCGGTCCCGTCAGGCGAGCGCCACAACGGCGCCCATGACGACCGATACGAGCAGCAGCCCGGTGACCACCTGCTCGTAATGGCCCTCGGCGAGCCGCGCGAACAGCGGCCGCCCGGTGATGTGGCCGGCCGCGGCGGCGATCGGCAGTGCGGCCACGAGGGCCCCGTCCGGAAGCACGACGTCGGCGTCACCGACCGCGAGCGAGGCAAGACCGATCAGAGCGAAGCCGATGAACAGGACGCTGAGGGTGTCGCGCATCGTCGCCGCGCTCACACGCCGCCCGAGGAGATAGAGCAGGAGCGGCGGCCCGTTCGCCGTCGTAGTCGTGGTGAGCACGCCCGCCGTCAATCCGGCAGCGGGCGCCCGGCGGAACGGATCGAACCGGGCACGAGGGAGGCGCCGCGTGAGCAGAGCTCCGAGCACCGTCACGGTCACGAGCAGCTGGAGCGCCGTCGCGCTCAGCTCGGCCAGGATGAACGCTCCGGCGAGCGCGCCGGCTGCTCCCCATGCGAGGAGTGCGGCCGCGTCGCTCCAGAGGGGAGCGGGCCTGCGGGCCTCGGTCGCCAGGGTCAGGCAACTCATCAGGATCCCGAGCAGGAGCAGAGTGGTGATCGCCTCCTCGGGCGGAAGCGCCGCGACGACGAGCGGCCCGGCTACGAGCACGAATCCGAACCCGGTCGCCGAATGGCAGGCGCCGCCGGCGACGACCGCGGCGACGGCGAGGATCTCGGCGTCGGTCACGACCGCGATGATGCCGTGCGGATGCCGAACCTCGCCGATCTGACAACCCTGCGCCTGGGCGGCCCGGCGGCGCGCTTCGTCGAGGCGACCACCGAGGACGAGGTCGTCGCAGCCGTTCACGAGGCCGACCTGGCCGACGAGGCGGTGCTGGTGCTGGCGGGCGGAAGCAACCTGATAGTCGCCGATGAGGGCTTCCCGGGCACCGTGGTTCACGTGCTGACGCGCGGCATCGAGCGGGAGGGCGACTCGTTCAGGGTTCAGGCGGGCGAGCCGTGGGATCCGTTCGTGGCGGCGCGCGTCGAGGACGGGCTCGCGGGAATCGAGTGCCTGTCGGGGATCCCGGGCTCGACCGGCGCGACGCCGATCCAGAACGTCGGCGCGTACGGCCAGGAGGTCGCCGAGGTCATCAGGTCCGTGCGCGTGCTCAACCGCGCGGACGGCGAGATCGTCGACCTCGCCCCGAGCGAGTGCGGCTTCAGCTACCGGGCGAGCGCCTTCAAGCGGGAGCCGGGCGAATGGGTTGTGCTGGCGGTGACCTTCGATCTAGACCGGCGGGCCGGATCACGGCCGATCCGTTACGCCGAGCTCGCGCGCACCCTCGGCGTCGAGCTGGGCGAGTCCGCACCGCTCAGCGACGTGCGCGAGGCGGTGCTGACACTGCGCCGTTCGAAGGGCATGGTGATCGACCCCGGCGACCCGGACTCTGTGTCAGCCGGCTCGTTCTTCACCAACCCGATCCTCGACCCCGCTCACTTCGAGCAGCTCGAGGAGCGCGTCGCGGCCGATCTCGGCCCTGACGCCCGGCTCCCGAGCTTCCCCGAGGCGGACGGACAGGTGAAGACCTCCGCCGCGTGGCTCGTCGAGCGGGCCGGCTTCGGGCGCGGCTATGGCGCGCCGGGGCCGATCATGGTCTCGACGAAGCACTCGCTTGCGCTGACGAACCGCGGCGGCGGGACGACCGCGCAGCTCATCGAGCTCGCGCACGAGATCCAGCTCGGCGTGCGCAAGCGCTTCGGGGTCGAGCTCACGCCGGAGCCGACGTTCGCCGGCAACGGCTGGACCCACGCGCCGTCACACGGCTGAGCCGCGCTGCTCCTCCGCGTGTTCGCGTTGGGCGCGGTCGACGGCGCCGACGACCTTTTCGGGCTGCGATACGCCGTTGAACGAGAAGTCCGAGTCGGTCGTCCCCGCCGTGTCGAAGTTGACAGTGCCGACTTGGAGGATGCGGTCGAGCACGCCCTGCTCGGTGTTCACGTTCTGGACGCGCTCGAGCCTGGCCTCCTGCGTCTTGCGCGCGATGATCCCGCGCTTGATGTGAAGGCGGTGGTTCGTGATCGTGTACGTGGTCCCGATCCGGATCACGAAGCCGATGGCCACGATGATTCCGAAGACCACGACGCCTGCACCCACGCCCGTACCGGTGTCACCGACCAGCGTGGCGATCACGCCAACGACGGCCGCGACCAGGAGCCCCTTCAGCAGGAAGCCCGGCGCCGCGCGCAGGGAGGGATGACCGGAGAAGAGCTCGCGCTCGCCGGGGCCAAGTTCCATGGGGCGACCCTAACTCAGCTTCAGGCTCTTGGCGAGAACTCGACGCGTCCCGTCGTCGCGCTCGGCGACCACGGTGAGGACGGCGGATGGCGCAAGTGACGAGAGGGCGAGCGACAGCCGCTTGCTGCCGGCGGCGACGCCGCCGCTCCAGCGCGCGAGCGTGACAGGCAACGGGCGGTCATGTGTGCCGTCTCCGCGCGACTCTCGCCTCAGGTCGAATGTGCGCACGACCGCGTGCAGGTTCGCCGGGCGGTCGGTCGAGACGGTCGCCCTGACACGTCCGGGCATGCTCCCGAGCGCACCGAGGCGGAGCCCCAGCACGTCGCCCGGCCCGGGAAGCCCGGCCCGCTCGCCGGCGGGTGGCCCGTAGACCCAGCTCATCGGGCACACCACCCGGCGGGAGGCGGAACGGCCCGGTCACCTCGTAGGTGGCACCGTTGGCGGCGATGCCGACCTCCGACGGGGCCCCGTCCGGTGTCGGCGCGAGCGGGTAGGACCGCTGCGAGCTGAAGTACATGCGCGTGCCGGAGGGATCGAAGACGACGCCGGTCATCTCGGACGTGGGCGGGTGGTCGTCGCCGACGAGCCGCAGGAACGGGGACACGACGCGGTCGGGGGAGATCAGGCAGATCTCCATGTTGCCGCCGTCCTCGCACACGTACACGTCGCCGAACGGCGAGACGGTGATGTTGTCGACGGCGTTCAGCGCGGCGCCCGGAGTGTTCTCACCGTCGTAGATCACCTCGATCGTCTGCGCGCGGCAGTCGTACGCCCAGACCTTCTTGTCGCCCTTCGTCGTGTAGTAGACGACGTCCTCGGAGTACCAGAGGCCCTCACCGCCGTCGAAGCGCGTGGCGTCCGGCAGCTGGTCGCGGATCGTCGCGCCGGCCGTGATGATGTTCGGGTCGGGGACCTCGACCCAGGTGACCGCCCCCGAGGCATCCACGATGGCGGCCTCGAGCAGCCCGCTCGCGAGGTTGCCGGGCTCATCCGGCGTGAAGCGGTAGAAGAGCCCGTCATCCTGGTCCTCGGACAGGTACACGTGGCCCGCGACCGGATCGACCGCGGCGGCCTCGTGCGAGAAGTTGCCGAGCGCCGGACGCGGCATCTGGGGCAGCGCGCCCGAAGGGTCGGCCTCCCAGATCATGCCGCCCTCGTGCTCCTCGCCCGAGAGCCAGGTGCCCCACGGCGTCGGGCCGCCCGCGCAGTTCAGGTTGGTGCCGGCGAGGATCGGATACGCCGAGGTGATCTCGCCGTCGGGCCCGAAGCGCATCGCCGCGCTGCCGCCGCCGAGCACACCCGGCGCCTCGGAGTTCTGGACGAGGACAAATCCGCCGTCGCCGGTCCGGAACGTCGCCTGGCCGTCCGGCGAGAAGTGCCACGGGAACCCGGTGCCCGCGACCGGCGAGCCTCCGCGTGAGACCTGCCTACTCGTGAAGCCGGGCGGCAGCTCCAGGCCGTTCGCGTCGGGAGGAAGCAGCTCGCCGTAGGGGCCTGCGCCCGCCACGGCGGGCGCCGCAAGGGCCTGCCGGAGCCACGCGGGCGTGACGAACAGCGCTGCGGCGCCGCTTATGCCGGTGGCGAGGAAGTGCCTGCGCCGGAAGCGATGGGTGGCGTGGGTTGTCAACGAAATGTAAAACGCGCCCGGTGGGCGGTTACTTGCGCGAAGCGAGCCAGCCGTAGCCGGCAGCCATGGCGGTGTTCGCTAGGCCCGCGTACCAGAGCCCCGCGCGCGCGCCCGGGCGCTGGAAGGCCTTCGATCGCGACCACAGCACGTCGGTGGCGATCTCGGTGCCGCGCAGCCAGGCGACCGCCCACCAGTCCCGCGGCTCGTCCCTCTGGTCGGCGATCAGGTGCGCCGCCGCGAATGTAAGCCAGATCGGCGCGCAGCGCCGGAACAACTCGCGCGCGTCGTCGCTGGGCGTGGCGTGACCGAGGACGTTCAGGGTCTGGGCGGGCGCGAGCAGCGCCCCGAGCCCGAGGGCGAGGTCGAACCCGACCATGAAGCGGTTGTTCGCCCGCAGCGCCTGCTCGAGGTCCACGCGCCCGATCGTATCCCTACCGGTGCGCGACCCAGTAGACGGGGCGCATCGTCCCGGCCTTGAGCGGGCGACAGAGGACTTCGGCGTTCCGCATCCGCTCCCAGCGGGCGAAGTACGAGGCCATGCGCAGCCCGGCAGCGCCGCAGGTGAGCGTCCACGCCGCCGCGGCGAGGAGCGCGCCGCCGGCCAGGTCGTCGCGGACCTCGGCGCGCGGCTGGCCGCCGAGGACCAACATGACCCCGGTCCCGACGACCCCCGCCACGAGCAATCCGAGGACGATCACGATCGCCGCCGGGATGACGCGTCGTGTCGTGGCCCCGGACGACTCGCGCGGACAATGCGGCGGCGGCGGGGCGCGATCGAGGATCCGGTAGTAGAGGATGTCCGGCCCGGTCCGGCGCGCGAGAAGCAGCGCTCCGAGCACGCAGCCGAGCGACAACCCGACCAACGCGAGGATCAGGACGAGCTCGGCGTTGTCCAGCTCGGCAGTGCTGCCGCTCGCCAGCGCCGCGACGACCAGCGCGCCGCCAAGCACCGTCCACGTCCAGCCGAAGCGCGCGAGCTCACGCCGGGCGGGCACGATCAAAGGCGGAGCTGGCTCCTCAATCGGCTGTTCCTTCATGGCGCGAGTCTAAGGTTGGGTCGTGGCGCTGGTCTGGCTCGTCCTGGTCCTCTTCATCGCTGTTCCCTCCGCGTCGGCCTCGCCCGTCCAGCTCCTGCCCGCGTCGGGTCAGCCCGGCGTCCACACGACCCTGGTGGCGACGAAGCTGCCACCGCGGTCACGGGTCGCGGTGCGAATCGGACACGGCAACGTGAGGCACCTGCAGGCGAACGGCGCGGGCGTCCTGACGACGCGCCAGCTCATTCCTTCGCGTGCGCGCGGAAAGGTCGAGGTATCGCTCCAAGACGTGCGTGGCGACCGAGCGCTGCTGCATTACGACGTGCGGTCACGGTGGGCCCAGCTCGCCACCTTCGCCAGCGCCGACTGGCGCGGACGCGTCGCGCGGGTGGCCACGGACCTCGAGCTCGGCCGGCTCGTCACGGTCGTGCACGTGAAGGGACTTGCCCCGGGCGCGCGCGTGGCCGGGAGGTTCAGCGGGGCGCGGGTCGCGCAGGCCACCGCAGGGCCCCGGGGCCGCGCGCTGCTCAGCGCGCGGCTGTCCTCTGA
Organism: uncultured Thermoleophilaceae bacterium; assembly: GCA_963846865.1. Lineage (GTDB taxonomy): Bacteria > Actinomycetota > Thermoleophilia > Solirubrobacterales > Thermoleophilaceae > DASPHG01. Next base: position 46,482 of record CAWJXU010000006.1, read on the forward strand.
CGCCGCCGGGAAGCCGTTCGTCGTCACCGGCAAGGGCGTGCGGCTGACCAGCACGCTGCCGACGCCGCCGGCGACCGCCGTCGTCGCAGGCGACATCGCATGCCGACCGCCGTACGAGACCTACGAGGACCACTGCGAGCATGCGGAGGTCGCGGCCCTCATCGCCCGCCTCAACCCCGACGTGGTCCTCCTGCCCGGGGACATCCAGTACGACGGGGGCAGGATGAGCGAGTTCCTGCGCTCGTTCGACCTGAGCTGGGGACAGCTCGGGATGCCGCTGCGCGCGACGCCGGGCAACCACGAGTACAGGGTGCCGGCAGCGAAGGACTACTTCGACTACTTCGAGATCCAGTCCGGCGGCTGGCGGCCGCCGCCGTGGTACGCGTTCAACCTCGGCTACTGGCGCTTCATCGCGCTCAACTCCAATTGCGAGGCAAACCGTGTCGACTGCGGCCCGCAATCCGAGCAGGAGCAGTGGCTCCGGGCGAACCTCGCCGCCGAGCCGTCCCGCTGCACGCTCGCGTTCTGGCACCACCCGCGCTACAGCTCCGGCTTCCACGGCAGCGACCCGCGCACGGCGTCGATCTGGCGCACGCTCGACCAGGCCGGCGCCGAGCTCGTTCTCACGGGCCACGACCATCACTACGAGCGGTTCGAGCCGCAGGACGAGAACGGCCAGCGCACCGACGCCGGCATGCGCGAGTTCGTGGTCGGCACGGGCGGCAGTGCGCTCTCGGTCATTCGCGAGCCGCGCGTCCCGTTCAGCGCCTACGCGCAGAATCGGGAGTTCGGCGTACTAAGGCTGACGCTCTACGGCGACGTCTACACCTGGCGCTTCGTCGGGCTGAACGGCAGGACGTTCGACGAGGGCGCCGGCAGCTGCTACGAGCGGTAAGCGTTCAGAGGGCGACGCGGCCGCGCGCGGGCGCCCAGCCGAATACCCCTGCGCGAGTCCCCGGGCGCGGCCCGCGACGGACACGGCGCGGAGGCTTCGCATGCCGGGTCCCCACGAAGCGCACGTGCACCTCGGGCCGGCCGCTCCCCGTGACCGTGGACGACTGCGGCGCGTCCTCGGCAGTGGCCGTCGGCTCGATTGCGGCGGCCGGTGCCGGGGCAAGGAGCATCGCGAGGCCTGTCAGCAGTGAGGCTGCCAAGGTGCGGGAGGGCATCACCCGCCCATCGGCGACTCATACGTCGGTGCCCGGTTTCCGGGCGCGATCCTGGACATTTGTTCTAATCCGGCCGTGACTCGCGACGTCGTAGTCGTTGGCGCCGGCATCGTGGGGCTTGCGGTCGCGCGCGAGCTCACTCGGCGGAGGCCGGAGCTGTCGATCACCGTGTTCGAGAAGGAGGACGCGGTCGGCCGCCACCAGACCTCACGCAACAGCGGCGTCATCCACGCGGGTATCTATTACGCGCCCGGCTCGCTAAAGGCGCGCCTCTGTGTGGAGGGCGCCCGGGAGCTCTACGACTTCTGCGAGCGGCACGACGTGGCCGTCGAGCGGTGCGGGAAGCTGATCGTCGCGCTCGACCGCGCGGAGGTCCCCGCGCTAGACGAGCTGGAGCGCCGCGGCCGGGAGAACGGCGTGCCGGGCCTGCGGCGCGTCGATGCCGACGAGCTACGCGAGATCGAGCCGCACGCGACCGGGATCGAAGCGCTCCATTCGCCCGCCACCGGAATCGTCGACTTCCCGGGCGTCGCGCGCGCGCTGGCTGCCGAGCTCCGCGAGCGCGGGCGTGGAGGTGGCGACCGGCTGCGCGGTCAAGAGCACCGAGCCCGATAGCAGCGGCCTGCGGATCGAGCACGCGCGCGGCACGACCAGCGCGCGCTTCGCCGTCTTCTGCGCGGGGGCGTGGTCCGACCGGCTCGCGGTCCGCGCCGGAGCTCCCAAGGATCCGCGGATCGTGCCGTTCCGCGGCGCGTACCTCGAACTGCGGCCCGAGCGCCGCTCCCTCGTGCGCGGGCTGATCTACCCCGTTCCGGACCCCCGCCTCCCGTTCCTCGGCGTCCACCTCACGAGTCACATCTCGGGCAGCGTGCTGGTGGGCCCGACCGCGCTCCTCGCGCCGAACAGCTCGCTGCGCTGCGATGGCCGGGCACGTGGCGCATGGCGCGGCGATGGTGGCGCACCGGGATCGCCGAGATCGGTCTCGCCACGAGCCGCACGCGCTTTGCACGAGCCGCGGCGCGATACGTGCCGGACCTGGACGGCAGCGGACCTCGAGCCCGCGTTCACCGGCGTCCGCGCGCAGGCTGTGGCACGCGACGGCCAGCTTCTCGACGACTTCGTGTTCTCGCGCATGCAAGCACGCGCTGCACGTGAGGAACGCACCATCGCCCGCGGCGACGTCGGCGTTCGCGATCGCTCGCGTCGTGGCGGAGGACGTGATGAACGCCCGGTCTTAGCCCGAGACGGGCTCGTAGGACATCTCGTGCGGGATCTCGACGATGGCGCCGGTCTTGCGCGGAGATGTCACGACCGCCGAGGCCAAGCGAGGCCTGCGATCCACCAGCCCGATCGTCCTGGCCACGACCCACGGGGAGGCGTAGATCCGCCCGGCGGCGAAGTGGTTCTCGAACCTCACCGAGTAGACCCACTCGGAACCCGCCTCGTTCCTGCGGATGTCGATGCCGCCGTCCTCCGTCGACGTCGCGAAGAGGGGCTGGTGCAGCTCGTTCTCGAGCAGGACCGCCACGGCGAGGTTCTCGACGGTCTCGTTGAAGCGAACTCTCACGCTCACTCTGCAGGCGGCGCCGTGCGGGAGCGTCGTGGTCGGCTCGCCGTCGCTCATCCTCGAATCGCACGTCGACGATCTCGGCCTGCCCGCTTCCGAACCGCTCCTCCCTCGGGCCCTCCGTCCGACGAGACGGTCGCGGCCGAAGTTCACCTCGGTGTAGTGGTTCGCGACCCGCTCCGGGTCCCCGACGAGCCTCACGACGCCACGCTCCAGCAGGACGGCCCGATCGCAGAAACGCTGGACGGCCGCCATGTCGTGAGTCACGAACAGGATCGTCTTGCCCTCGTCCTTCAGCCGGTAGAAGACGTCGAAGCACTTCTGCTGGAACGCCGCATCCCCCACGGCGAGCACCTCGTCGATCAGCAGGACGTCGGCATCGACCTGGATCATCACCGCGAACGCAAGCCGCACCTGCATCCCGGAGGAGTAGTTCTTCAGCTTGAGGTCGACGAACTCCTCGAGCTCCGCGAACTCGATCACAGCGTCGAACCGGGCTCGCGCCTCGCGCGGCGTGAGCCCGAGCATGATCCCGTTCAGGATGACGTTGTCGCGTGCCGCGAGGTCGGGGTTGAAGCCCACGCCGAGCTCGATGAACGTCGAGAGGCGCCCGCCGATTTCAATCCGTCCGCTGATCCGTCCCGTAGATGCCCGCCATGCACTTCAGCAGCGTGCTCTTGCCTGATCCGTTGCGGCCGACGATCCCGAAGAACTCGCCCGGCTCGACCGAGAACGAGACCTCGCGAAGCGCCTCCAGGCGCTCGGACGTCGCGGCGCCGGAACGGATGCACCGCGCGCTCCTTGAGGGTGTGAATCTGTTCGTGCGGAAGGTGGAACGACTTCGAGACACCCTCGACGACCACTATCGGGGCGCCTGCCTGCGACATGGCCGTAAAGGTAGTCAGCCGGTGTGCGACGACGGTCGGCTGGCAACATCCCGCCGGTGACCACCCCGGCAGCAGCGATCCTCGAGCGGCGGCAAATCCGCGGCCCGAGCGCGCTCGGCGGCGACCTACGGCGCTTCCTCCAGCTCACGCGCACGCTCGCCGTGACGGATTTCAAGCTGAAGTTCTTCGACTCCGTCCTCGGCTACGCGTGGCAGCTGATGCGGCCGCTGATGCTCTTCGGCGTCCTGTACGTCGTGTTCGTGCAGTTCGTCCGGCTCGGCGGCGAGACGGTGGCGCACTACCCGGCGCTCCTGCTCACGGGCATCGTCACCTACATGTTCTTCGCGTCGGCGACCGGCGGGTGCGTCCGCGCCGTCCTGGACCGCGAGGCGCTGGTTCGCAAGATCGAGTTTCCGCGCCTCGTGATTCCGCTGACGGTCGTGCTCGTCGCCGCCTTCGACGTCGTGCTCAACTACATCGCCGTCTTCATCTTCATCATCGCGGACGGCGTCGAGCCGCGCTGGACCTGGCTCGAGCTGCCGTTCCTCCTTCTCGCGCTAGGCGTGCTCGGCGACCGGCTTCGGCGATGCTGCTGTCGGCGCTGTACGTGCGCTACCGCGACGTCGAGCCGATCTGGGAGGTGGCGCTGCAGGTGTTCTTCTACGCCTCGCCGATCCTCTATCCGATCGAGCTCGTCGAGGAGAAGGGCGGCGAGGACGTCGTGCAGGCGATGATGCTGAACCCGCTGACCGCGATCCTCCAGCAGATCCGCCACGCAGTGATCGACCCGAACGCGATGAGCGCGGCCGAGGCGGCCGGCGGTTGGCAGTGGCTCCTGATCCCCGCGGGGATCATCGTCGGGCTGTTCGCGCTCGGGTTCTGGGTGTTCAATCGCGAGGCGCCGCGGATAGCCGAGGAACTGTGAGCGTCGAGCCGGAGAGGAAGCCAGAAGACCTCGAAAAGGCCCTCGCGGAGGCGCTCGCCGAGCGCAACCGGCTCTGGTCGGAGCTCAACGAGCGCCAAGTGGACCAGCGCGAGCTCGAGAACCTCCGAAGGGAGCTGAAGACGATCCATGACTCGACGATGTGGAAGCTCAGGGGCCACTATCGGCGAGTGAGGCTTCTGGCCTGCAAGGGGCTCGAGCGCCTGCGCCAAGGCTGATGGCCGCCACTGTCAGCGTCGCCATCCCGGTTCTCAACGGAGCCCACTACCTCGACGAGGTCCTGACCGCGGTCAGGGAGCAGCGAGGTCGATCGCGACGTCGAGATCGTGATCGTCGACTCGGGCTCGACGGACGGATCGGTGGACATCGCCGAGCGCCACGGGGCGCTCGTCCACCGGATCGACAAGAGCGAGTTCTCGCACGGCGGCACGCGCAACCTCCTGATGGAGCTCGCCTCGGGCGACCACGTGGCGTTCCTCACCCAGGACGCGACGCCCGCGTCGCCGCGGTGGCTCGCAGCTCTGCTCGAGGGGTTCGAGCAGGCGGACGACGTCGCAGCCGTGTTCGGCCCCCACGACGCGCGCCCCGGCGCCAGCCACATGATCCATTCGGAGATGGCAGCGCCATTTCGGCTCTGGGGCGACGGCGGCCGGGCCATCGACATACAAAGGCTCGAGCGGACCTCCGACGGGCCTCGCCGCGTACCGCGACTTTCCCGGGCAGGCTGACCTTCCTGTCCGACGTCAACTGCTGCATCGCGCGCTGGGCCTGGGAGCGCATTCCATACCGCGACGTCCCGTACGCGGAGGACCAGCTCCTCGGGCGCGAGCTGATCGAGGCGGGCTACGCGAAGGTCTTCCATCCCGGAGGCCCGCGTCCTCCACTCGCACGACTATCCGCCGGGGCAGTTCTTCAAGCGCTACTTCGACGAGTTCCGCTCACTGCGCGAGGTGCTCGGGCCACGTGCAGCCGTGGGGCCCGCGGACGACGCTCTGGGACGTGCGCGGCCTGGTCGGCGCCGACAAGCGCTGGCTCGAAGAGCAGGGCGTGAGCGGGGGCGACCTGATCGCGCCGCTCGCAGTCTCGACCCGCCACTGGACGATCCGGATGGCGGGCGCGATCGCGGGCACGCGCGCGGACCGGCTGCCCGCCTCCGTGCGCGGCCGGCTCTCGCTCGAGGGACGCGCGACGTTCGTCGAGCATGACGATCCCGGCGAGCACGCTGCTCGACGATGACGCCGCGTTCGACGCCGACTGGGCCTGGGAGTTCGTGCGGCGCGAGTACCCGCTGCAGCCCGTTCGGGTCGACCCGCGGCCGCCGCGCTCGTCCGGGCCGCTCACGATCAGCTGGGTCGTGCCGCCCTGGCGGGTCGGCTCGGGTGGGCACACGACGATCTTCCGCCTCATCCAGCAGCTCGAGCGGCGCGGCCACGACATGCGCCATCTACGTGTTCGACCCGTTCGGCTGGGACACGCGCTCCGGGCACGAGCTGCGCGAGGAGATCGTGGAGAAGTTCATCCCGATCGAGGCCCCGGTCTTCGCCGGCCTCGACGACTTCACGCCCTGCGACGTCTGCATCGCCACGCAGTGGTGGACGGCGTGGCCGGTGCGCGACCTGCCCGGCTGCGGCGAGAAGGTCTACCTCGTCCAGGACGACGAGCCGCGGTTCTACGCCACGTCGACAGAGTCCATCTTCGCCGAGGAGACCTACCGGATGGGCTACCGCTGCATCGCGTACACGCCCTGGATGGCGGAGATCCTCGTCGACAAGTACGGGCTCGAGAGCCGCTACTTCGAGTGCGGCACCGACCTGGACGTGTACCGCTTCGCGGGCGAGGAAGATCGCGAGCCCGGGCTGATCGCGGTGTACGCGCGCCGCGAGACCGAGCGGCGCGCGGTCGACCTCGCGCTCGCCGGGCTGATGGAGCTGTTCCAGCGCCGGCCCGGCATCCGCGTCGTCGTGTTCGGGTCGAACGCCGAGCCGAGCGATCCCGTTTCCGTGCGAGGACTGGGGCGTGCGGCCGCCGCGCGACCTTGCCGAGCTCTACCGGCGCGCCTCCGCGGGCATCGTGTTCTCGCTCACCACGCACTCGCTCGTGGCGCAGGAGATGATGGCCAGCGGCCTACCGCTGGTCGAGCTGAACGGAGCGAACGTGACTTCCGAGCTCGGCGAGCCGGGTGAGCGCGCGGCGCTCGTGGACCCGCGCCCGGATGCCGTCGCCGACGCACTCGAGCGGATCCTCGACGACCGCGACGGCCGCGGCCGCGATGGCGCGCCGCGCGCGGGCGTTCGTCGGAGAAGCGGACCTGGGAGCGGGCGGGCGACCAGATCGAGGAGGCGCTGTTCGACTTCCTCGGCCGGCCGCGCTTGAATGAAGCGCCTACGGGGTTCGCGGCTGGCCTCCATCGGCCCGCCGGTCGCCGCCTGGGCGCTCGGCAGCGTGCTCATCGCCGCCTTCACCTCGCAGGTCGTCGGCTGGTCGGTCATGAGCGACGAGCTCCAGCACGTCCGGCTCGCGATCAGCATCGGCGACACCCTCTCGCTCACGCCGTACCTGCGCGGGGAGGACGTCCCGATCTACAGCCAGCTGTACCCGTTCCTGATTGCGCCGTTCTACGGGTTCCTGTCGACGACGGCCGCGTTCGACGCCGTCCACATCTTCAACGCGGTGGCGATGGCCAGCGCGGCGGTGCCCGTGTACCTACTCGCGCGCGAGCTTGGGATTCCGAAGCCGGCGGCGACCGTCGTGGCCGCGGCGTCGGTGATGACGCCGTGGATGGTGCTGGCGACGCTGGTCTTCACCGAGGCGGTGGCGTATCCGGCCAGCGCCTGGGCGATCCTCGCGATCCACCGAGCGCTGGCGAAGCCTTCGCCGCACGCGTGATCTGCTCGCACTCGCGGCTGTGGCGCTGGCGTTCTTCGCCCGCACGCAGCTGGTCGGGCTGGCGCGGCCTCTACCTGATCGTCGTGCTGGTGCACGCCGTCGCGTACCCCCTGGTCGCCGCCGAAGGGCGGCGACCGGCTCGGCGCGCTGCGGCGGATGCCCGCGGATCTCGCCCGCGGGCATCCATTCCTGTTGACCGGGGCTCTCGCTGGCCGCACTGTCCTGTCCTTGACCGGGCGACTCGGCAGCGCAGCCTCCTGGGGAGCTACGGCGAGGCGACGGATGGCGATCTGCTGCCGCCGAACGTGGTGAGCTTCACGCTCCAGCACATCGACTACATCGCGGTCGGCGTGGGCGTGATCCCGTTCGTGGCCGGGGTCGGCTGGGCGATCGCGGCCGTCTTTCGGCCGGCGAGCAAGGGCCATCACGCATTCGCGGTCCTGATGCTCGTCGCCGTTCCGCTGCTGTCGCTGCAGGTCAGCTCGTTCGTCCTGCGGTACTCGAGCAGCGAGATCCACGACCGCTATGTCATGTACCTCGCCCCGATCCTCTTCCTCGGCCTGGCGCTCTTCCTCTACGCGGACGTGCGCCGTTCTGTCGTTCGTGGGTGCGCGGCGGCGGCGCTGGCCTTCTTCCTGGCTTGCGGAGGAGTCCGACTACGAGGGCCAAGCCGCCGAGTTCTTCGCGAGCCCGGTGGCGGTCTTCCACCAGGTCCTGACCGGGCGGGTCGACCAGCTCGGGGACCTGCTCGGCAGGGACAGCCTCACCCCGACGCCGCTGGTCCAGCTCCTGGCGATCGCCACCGCGATCGGTCTGCCGCTGGCCCTCCGTCACCTGCCCCGGAAGCGCGTGGTCGCCGTCGTCGGGCTCGGGGTCTTCGCCTTCTCAGTCGCCCAGTCCGCCTACGTGTTCGACAAGGTCCTCGCGCGGGAGGTCTTCGTCTCGGGCACCGACTGGATCGACGAGCGCGTCCCGGACGGCGCGGAGGTCGGCATCGTGCCGTTCGAGTTCGGCGGCTACCCCCCGCGGGTCTGGTGGAACGCGGAGTTCTGGAACAAGCGCGTGACCCGCTGCCACCAGTACGGCGACGTCGACGACTTCACGCCGTTCCCCTCGGCCAACCTGCAGCTCGACGACCGGACCGGCAGCGCTGACGGCGACCGGCGTGCCTCTCAGCGCGCGACTACCTCGCGATGCACGCGGAGGACCGGCGCTTCCGGCCGCGCGGGCGCGTGACGCGCGAGAAGCGTGACCGACGAGGACGTCCTGGAGCTGATCGAGCTGGAGCGCAGCCCCCGTCGCCGCCTGGACCGCCGATGGCTTCGGCCACGAGGGCACCTTCCCCGACGGAGCGCGCGATACGGGTCTACGGCGGGCCCGGCCATGGAGCCGTTCGCCGGCGGGTGACGCTCCACATGGCCGCATCCGCGGAGGTCGACCCGGCGCTCCCGCGCGGTCCGCAGGAGCGCCGGCGGTTCGAGATACGCGGCGCCGGCGTGCGCCGGAGGGCGTCCTCGGCTTGGGCGAGGAGCGCGTCGAGACGCTCGACGCTCTGCGTGCCCCGGGGCTCGAGCAGGACGATCCGGTTGCGCGGGACCGGCGCCGGCGTTCCACGGCGCCGGCGGCCGCGACATCGAGGGGCTCCCGATCGGCGTGAAGGTCGGCGTCGATCGAGGTGGCCGACGCTGCCGCGCCCTGCTAAGTCAGGCGGGCAGCTCGATCCAGTCGAGGCGACGGCCGCACAGCGTCCGCGCGCGCTCGGGCTGCACCGTGACCGTCCGGCTCGGCCCACCTCGGCGCACGAACACGAGTCGCCCGGTGAGGTCGGGACGCTTGCTGCCGGACTGCCACCACGGCTTGTCGAGGCTGAACAGCACCACTCTGGCGCGGCGCGTCTCGGACGGCGACCCGGCCGAGCGGATGCCAGCCGGACGGCAGGCCGAGGTCGCCGAACACCTCTCCGTAGCCGGTCTCGTCCACGAACAGCCGCACGCCCGTCGCGAAGCTGCCCTGGATCCAGGCGTCGTAGTGGCCGGGCGCAAGCGATGCGGTTACGTCCGCGACGCCGCCTCTCCTGCTGACGAAGCCGGACGGCGCGTACGTCTCGGCGACTTCGTGGCCGCGCCAGTCGTCGGCGGTGATGATCACGCGGCGCCGACTCGGCGGGATCGCCGCTACCAGCGGCCGGCCCGACCGCCTGCTGGCGCCCAGCAGCGCTGCCGCACTTCGGGGCGGCGGCAGTCGAGGCGGGCGGGTGTGGTCGTCGCTGTCGGCGCCCAGTGGTAGGTGGTAACGCGGGCGCCTCGCCGTGCGCGCTGCCAGACGCGGTAATGCGTCGTCTCATAGGCGACCCGGTAGTTGATCGGTGGACGGCTGCCGCCGGGGCTCTTCCGCTCGAACAACAGCGGGAAGTCGCTCCACGAAGTCCAGGGAGTAGTCGTCGAAATCCGGCGTGTGCGGAAGCGGGGGCGCCCACCTTCCGCCGCGCCCTGAGCCCGCGGTCCGGCGGGTAGTAGCCCCAGGAGTCGAACGGCTGCACGTCCCTGAGCAGGTAGGTGCCCCACTCCTCGCGCTCCGACGACCAGCATCGGCCCCTGGCCGCGGAAGCGGTCCGCGATCTCGTCGATCTCGTCGAAGCGCTCCTTGGGCGTCACCCAGGCCCCGGCATAGACGAAGCGCCGCCCCGGCCAGGACCCCCTCCACCAGGAGCACGGCCCCGACCGCGCCCACCACCCGGGCCGCGCCCGGCCGAGCCAGCAGGCCGAGCACCGCGGCAGCGGCCGCGATCGCGAGCGCCGGCGCGAGGATCGCGTACCCCTTCGCCTCGAGGTAGATCGTGTACCGGCGCGAGATGACGACCGCGGCGATCGCGCCGCTCGCCACGATCAGCGGCAGCGCGAGCTCGCGCCTGAGCAGGGCGAAGCCGACCCCGACCACGGCAAACGCCGCGCCCAGCCACGCGCCGATGCGGCTCAGCCCCTCGTACGTCGCGGGGTCGACGCGGTAGTCGTAGGCGAACCAGACGTTGAAGACCTCCTGCCAGGGGACTGCGCCCAGCAGGTTGCCCGGCCGCGAGGCGTCGGTCAGGACCGCCTCGGACTCGCGAACGTAGCCCAGCGCCTCGCTCACCGCCGGCACCAGAGCGGCCGCGCCCAGGCCGAGCACGAGCAGCCACCCGACCGCCATGCGGGGGGTCGCGCGAACCCTCTCCGCGCGCCGCACGGCGATCACCAGGAAGACGAGCGCGGGCAGGGCCAAGCCAGACGCCCGCGCCCACGCCGAAGGTGAGGAAGGCGGCGACGAGGCGCGATCGCGAGCAGCGGAGCCGCGCGGATGGATAGGCCGCGGTCGAACATGTCGGCTGCCACGACGATCGCCCCGTACACCGCGACCGCCGTCATGACCTCCTTCGCGCTGCCCTGCGACGATGAAGGAGAAGGACAGGTAGCCGACCGGGACGAGCACGGCGGCGACCGCCGCCGGCCACGCCTCCGCGGACAAGCGGCGCAGCGTCGCGAATGCGACCAGCGAGAGCATCGCAGCGGCGACCGCCACCGACGGCGTCCAGACGTAGAACGTGTCCAGCGTCGACAGCGCCCCTGAGAACATCGGCCACGCGTGGCTGCCCAGCGGATAGCCGAGCTCGACGATCTCGCCCACCTCCGTCCAGTACGACTCCGGCTCGTACCCGTCCCGCTGGAGTCCGTCGGCCTGAAGAAGCTCGATCAGCGCCGAATGCCCGACGGGATCGTCGTTCAGGATGTAGCCGAGGACGCCGGCCCGTCCGCTGCCGACGAGCGGAGCCATCGCGAAGAGGAACCCACCGCCCGCCGCCGCTGCCGCCGGCAACGAGTGCCGCAGAGCGACGAGACGGCCTGGCGCCGGCATCGCCTTCAGCGTCGCTCCAGTGTGAGGCGTATCCGGCGACCGCCGCGGCGGCCGTGACCGCGACCGTCGCTGTACCGCCCAGGCCGACCTCGAGCAGCACGACCATCAGCACGATTCCCGCCGCGTAGCCGAGCGGCAACGTCATCGCGCCCAGCCGGTAGCGCGTCAACGCCGCGGCGCCGAGTCCGAGTCCGCCAGCCGCGATCGCCGTCAGGAGAGGCGCGAGAACCCACGCGGCCAGCAGCGTCGAGGGGCTCCGCAGGTCCATTGGGGGCCACACCGTAGCCACCGGGCCGCGTGACTAGGCTGCGCTCACGTGCGCGTCTGCCTCGTGCTCCCCGAGTTGCGGCCATCGGGCGGCGTGGCGATCGCCCTGGGACACGCCGCCCGGCTCCGCGAGCACGCCGGGTTCGAGGTCGACGTGGTCACGCTGGACTCGCTCGCGGATGCGTCACGCGAACGCTACGACGTGGCGGTCGCGACCTGGTGGGAGACGCTGCCCGCTCTCCTGGAGCTCGATGCGCGGCAGCGAGTCGTGTTCGTGCAGAGCGCCGAGGAGCGCTTCTACCGCGCGGAGGAGCCCTTCGAGCGGCTCGGCGCGGCGCTCGCACTGAGCGCGCCCGTCCACTTCTTCGTCGTGGCGCGCTGGCTCGAGGACTTGGTGACGACGCTGAGGCCGGACGCGCGCTGCTGGTTCGTCCCGAACGGGATCGACAAGTCGCTGTTCGAGCCGCGGGAGCCATCGGAGGCCCCGGACGGCCCGCTCCGAATCCTGATCGAGGGCCAGCACACGCTCTGGTTCAAGGGAGTCGATGACGCGCTCGATGCCGTTTCCCGGATGCGGCGAGCCGCACACGGCAACGCTCGTCGCGCTCGACCCGCACGGACGCCCCGGCGCGGGATGGGCTCGAGGTGATCGGTGGGCTCAGCCGGACGAGATGCGCGAGCAGTACGCGCGGCATGACGTTCTGCTCAAGCTCTCGCGGGTGGAGGGACTGCCGCTGCCGCTCGTCGAGGCGTGCCACGTCGGCGTGCCGTGCGTCGTGACGCCCTTCACCGGCCACGACGAGGTGATCCGGCACGGCGAGAACGGGCTCGTCGTCGGGTTCGACGACGACGGATGGGACGGCGGCGGTGCTCGACCTCTTGGCGCGCGACCGCTCGCTGCTGCGGCGGCTGTCGGCGGGTGCCGATCGAGAGCATGAGTGGGTGGCCGTCGGCAGACGACGCCGCGGCCGCCTTCGCAACAGCGCTGACGGAGGTGGCGAAGCGCCGGAGCCGCGCGCGGCGCCGGCCGCCGCCGCGGCATGGAGGCGCTGGCGGGCGGCGGCGGAGGTCGGCCGAACGCGAGCGCGGCGAGGTCGCGGTCAGGTTCCGGGAGCTCGAGGGGCTGGTCCGGTGGCACGAGGACAAGCTCGAAGAGCTCACGAGCTCGCGTACCTACCAGCTCGCGCAGCGGATGCAGCGCGCAAGCCACCTCCTCGGCCGATGAGCGTCGGGGTGGCCACGACAGGCGAGCCGCGTGCACTGGCGCTGGCCGGGCTCGACGGTCGCCGAGGGCGGGCCGGTCGTCCACCTCGGCGCGGGAGGCGAGAGCGCATGACGTCGTATGGCGCGAGGGGAGCGCGGACGGCGGCGGCGGGCCGAGGGTGATCGCGCAGGCGGGCGCAGCACTGTGGCGCTGCGCTCCGTGGCCGGTGCGAGACGAGCTGTTCGAGCTCGCTCCGCCGCTCGAGCGCAACGTCCTGGTCGTGGGCGACGGGCGCATCGCGGCCAGGTCAGCGAGCATCTGGATCAGCTCGACGGGCGACTGCTCGAGGCCGACGTCCTCGAGCGCGGCGATCTCGAGGCAGCGGCGGTCGTCGTGTTCGCGCAACCCGACGGGCGGCCGCTGCCGGCCCCGGCGTTCGCAGTGCTCGCCACACGACGGGTACTCGTCATGCGGAACCCGTCGGTGTCGTTTGGCCTGCTGCCGGGGATCGACCACCTGTCGGCGCGAACCGCGGCGGGCGCCGCGCAGCTCGCGGCCGCCGCCGCGCTCCACTGGGACGCCTTCGAGACCGTCCGCGCTTTCGGAATGGTCGCCGCCGAGGCGCATCGCGCATCGACCGTCTATGCGCGGCTCGCTCACGACCTGGAGCTTGAGCTGAGTGAGCACGGCTACCCTCGGCGAGAGCGGGAGAACCGTGGTCCTCGATCCGTTACAACACCATGAGATGACCCGCTGTCTCGCCGTGGTCCCGGCGTACAACGAGGCCGCCACCGTCGGGCGGGTGGTGCGCTCGATCCATGAAGCGCTCCCGTTCTTCGACGTCCTCGTGGTCGATGACGGATCGACCGACGCTACGGCAACCGAGGCCGACCCAGGCCGGAGCCGTGGTCGTCACCCACCCCTTCAACCTCGGAATCGGTGGCGCCGTCCAGTCCGGCTTCCAATATGCGCTCGAGAATGACTACGACTACCTCGTACAGGTCGACGGCGACGGCCAGCATGAGCCGCGGCACGTGCCGGACCTGATGCGCAGCGATGCAGGACGACCCGGACATCGACATGGTGTGCGGGTCGCGCTTCCTGAGCGAGGACTTCGACTACCCGGCGCCCGTAAGCCGGCGCACGGGCATCCACATCTTCGCGTTCATCCTGTCGCGGATCGTTGGTCAGCGCAATCAGCGACCCCACGTCTGGTTTTCGGCTTTACAACCGCCGCGCGATCGCCGTGTTCGCGCGCGACTACCCACATGACTACCCGGAGGTCGAAGCCGTCCTGGTGCTCCATCACCACCGCCTCCGGATGCGCGAGATACCAGTCCGCATGTACGTGCGGGAGGGCGGGCTCTCCTCGATCACCTCCGGGAAGTCGGCGTACTACATGATCAAGGTGCTGCTGGCGATCTTCGTGGGCCTCTTCCGCGCGCGGCCCACTACCCGAGCCCGGCGGCGAAGGCCCGGTGGCCGCGGAGCACGGAATCTGATGGAAGCCAGAGTCCAACTGCTGGCGATCGTCGCGTCGGGCATCCTGCTGCTGATCGTGCTGGAGCTCGTCCGGCGCCGGCGGCTCCTGGAGCGCTACGCGCTCCTGTGGCTGCTCAGCGGCGTCGTGCTGCTCATCCTGTCCAGCTTCCGCGGGCTGCTGGAGGACGCAGCCGGCTCATAGGGGTCGAATACCCGCCCTCCGCGCTCTTCTTCATCGCCTTCGCGTTCGTCCTCCTGCTGCTCCTCCACTTCTCGGTGGCCGTGTCTCGGCTGGCCGACCAGTCGAAGGTGCTCGCGCAGCGCCTGGCCCTCCTCGAGAAGCGAGTGCGTGACGTCGAGCCGGTAGAGGAGCCAGTCACTGGGGAGCGGACGAGGCGGAGCGGCCGCGCGCTGCGGCTGGTAGCCGGGCCAGCCCCGCAACCCGCCCAGCAACCGGTAGACCAGCACGATCCCGCGGCTGATCACCTGGTTCGCCGTGACCGGCAGCGGATGCCCGGCGCCATGCCGGCGCGCCTGCTCGGCATGCTCGACGAACTGCTCCTCGAAACCCTCGATCGAGAGCGTTCCTTCCTCCATCCGGAAGACCGCGAGCTCGCGGTCGAGCACGACGGGGTCCCACCGCCGCGCTATCCGGAGGAAGACGTCGTAGTCCATCGAGATCCGGTAACGCGGATCGAGCGGCCCGACAGCCTCGTATGCGTCCTTGCGCACGAAGGTCGAGGGACAGGAGACGAAGTTCTGGGTGAGGTACAGCCGGAAGCTGTAGTGCCGCAGGAGCCAGTTCTTGTAGGCGGTTATCGCGCTGCGGATCTCGTGGTCGTCTGCGTCGATGATCCGGCACTTCCCGACTATCCAGCGCGCGTCCGGGTTGGACTCGACCGCCGTCGCGACGGCGTTGAAGGCACCGGGCAGGTAGTAGTCGTCGGAGTTCAGCCAGCCGATCCAGTCGCCGGTCGCCATCGCGATGCCCTTGTTCATGGCGTCCGCGAGACCCTCGTCCGGCTCCGATATCCAGCGGATCGCCTTCCGATCGCTCCAGGATCTCGACCGTTCCGTCGGTGGAGCCGCCGTCGACCACGACGTGCTCGACGTTCGGATAGTCCTGTTCGCGGACGCTCGCAAGCGTTCGTTCGATCGAGCCGCGCGCGGTTGAGGACGGCGGTGACGATCGAGATCTTCGGCTGCGCCGGTTTCGGGCACGGCCGCTAGCCTAGAGCCGGTCGCGCGAGCCCGGACGTAGCTGTCATCGGAACCGGCCGCGTAGGCCTCCCCCTCGCACTCGCGTTTGCCGACCGGGGGCTGACGGTCCGCGGCGTCGACGTCGACGAGAGCAGGGTGTCGCTGGTGCGCCAGGGACAGATGCCGTTCCACGAGGCAGGCGGCGACGAAGTGTTGAGCAGGGTGCACGCGGACGGTCGCCTGGACATGACAATGGACGTCCACGCCGCAGCCGAGGCAGAGCACATCGTCCTGACCCTCGGGACCCCGTCGTTCTCACACATCGAGATCGACATACGGGACATCCGCGCCGTCATCGACCAGCTCCTGCCGCTGCTTCGCGAGGGTCACTCGCTGATCCTGCGGTCGACGATCGCGCCCGGGACCACCGAGTTCGTGGCGGGGTACATCGAAAAGCACCGTGGACTGGTCGCCGGCCGTGACATCTCGGTGTCGCACTGCCCGGAACGGATCGCCGCCGGGAAGTTCTTCGAGGAGATCGACACGCTCCCGTGCATCATCGGCGGCGTCGGGTCCAGCAGCGGCGAGCACGCGGCGAAGCTCTTCGGCGTCTTCAACGCGCAGATCGTTCAGACGAGCCCCATCCAGGCCGAGCTCGCGAAGATCTGGGCGAACATCATCCGGTACACGCAGTTCGCGTTGCCGAACCTGCTCATGATGGATTGCGAGCAATACGACGCGAACGTGTTCGAGGTGATCGACCTGATCAACCGCGATTACCCCCGAGGCGGCATAGCGCGACCCGGGTTCACGGCCGGGACGTGCCTGCGGAAGGACTTCGCCTTCTCGGAGGAGCGATCGAATGCGCCGGGGATGCTGCTGGCGGTCTCTCGCGTCAACGAGTCGGTGCCGCGGTTCCTCGTCGAGGGCCTCAAGCGACGGCTCGGAGGCTCGCTGCGCGGGCGCAAGGTGGCGGTCCTCGGGCTCGCGTTCAAGGCCGACACCGACGACGAACGCGACTCGCTGTCGCACAAGCTGATCCGCCTGCTCGAGCGCGAGCTCGCGGACGTGGCGATCCACGATCCGATGGCCGACACGCCGACGCAGCCGTTCCAGGACGCCGTGGCGGCCGCGGACGCCGTCGTCGTCGCGACCAATCACACCGTCTTCTGCTCGGAGGACGTGCTGCGCGCGGTGGTGGAGAGCACGACCGACGACGCCGTGCTCGTCGACCCCTGGGGCTGTTGGGGAATCGGTCGTGTGTTCGTCCCGGCGGCCGACGTCCGGGCGCCCGCGGCGATCGCGTGAGCCGCGTCCTCGTCACCGGCGGAGCCGGCACGATCGGAGCAGCGGTCGTGCGCCGCCTGCTGCGCGACCCGTCGTGGGAGGTTCGCGTGTCCGACCAGCGCGAGGCGCCGACCTGGATGCGCGAAGCGTGCGAGATCCATCAGGGCGATCTGCGCGAGCTCGAAGAGGCGCGCGCGGCAACAGCCGGGTGCTCGCACGTCATCCACCTCGCGGCGATCGTGGGCGGGATCGCGAACTTCCACAAGCTGCCGTACACCCTCACCGAGATGAACAACGCGCTTTACAACGCGGTGGTGCGCGCCGCGATCGAGCATGGCCCCGAGCGGTTCGTCTACGTCTCGTCCTCGATGGTCTTCGAGCAGGCGACCGAGTACCCGACGACCGAGGAGCACATCTGGGAATGCCCGGTGCCGCGGTCGGCTTACGGCTTCTCGAAGCTCACCGGCGAGGTCTACGTCCGCGCCGCGGACGACGAGCACGGGCTGCCGTGGACGATCTGCCGCCCGTTCAACGCGTACGGGCCCGGCGAGATGCCCGAGTCCGAGCCCGGCATCGCGCACATGGTCCCGGACGTGATCCGCAAGGTCCTGTCGGGGCAGCGCCCGCTCCAGATCTTCGGGACGGGCGAGCAGACCCGCACCCTCACGCACATCGACGACATCGCGGACGGGATCGTGGCCGCCATGGGCTCCGACGCCGGGTTGCGCGAGGACTTCAACATCTCGGCGTCCGACGAGCGAACCGTGGCCGAGATCGCGCGCATCATCTGGGAGGAGTGCGGCGAGGACGCCGATGCCTTCGAGCTGGAAAAGATGCCGAGCTTCGAGGTCGACGTGGTGCGCCGATGGCCCTCGGTCGAGAAGGCCCGCCGGCTACTCGGATGGGAAGCGCGGATCGACATCCGCGAGGGGATCCGCGACACGATCTCCTGGCTGCGCGAGCAGGTCCCTGTCAAGACCTGACGGTCACCGGCGAGCGATCTCGATCCAGTCGAGAGCGCGGCCGCACAGCCGCCGGCGTACGTCATCAGGCCGGATCCACTCGAGCGGGTCGGTTCGGATACACCGGCTCGAACACCAGCGGTCCAAGAAACCCGACATAGCCATCGCCCGGAGCCAGACCGCCGCCGGCGCGCTTAAGCCCAACGTCGTGGCTTCCGGCCGTGATGCGCACGACACCGCCGTCGAGCCACTCGCCCTCGGTGTTGACGCCGCTCACGCGCCCGACTTCCTGCCCGTCGAGCAGAACCGAGAGGTCGCGACCGAAACTGCCGGCGACCCAGATCCGATACTCCCCTCCGCCGAAGGAGAGCGTCGTGCGTACCTCTCCAGACCCATCCCGCCCACCGCGTCGGGGATATATCCGGTGGGGTCCCCAGCTCGGCTGTAAGCGCTCGTGCGCGGTGTCCAGCCGCTCGTCCCGCGGTCGAACAGAGGCCGCGATCTCCTCGCCGGGGGCGGCTGCGGCAACGAAGTTCTCGATCTTCACTACACGTGGGCAGCCCATCGCCCACGAACAAGCTCTGGAACGGCTTGTGGGCCGCGACCTCGATTGCTGGGTCTCGGCGCCAGACGGAGTAGAAGGCGATTCTCATAGTCGAGCCGGTAGTTCGCGGGCGGACGAGATGTGTCGGCGCCCTTCCGCTCGACGATCCAGGGGAACAGCGAGAGGTAGCCGGGGCGCTCCATGTCGACGTCGATATACTTGGACACGAAGAAGCTCCGTAGGCGGTCCTGGCTGGCGCGGTGGGGAGTGATTGCCTCTCAGCGCGACGTTCTGACGCGCGTCGCGCATGAAGTACTTCGCGAACTGCTCGAACTCGTTGACCAGCATCAGCCCCTTCCCCTCGTAGCGCTCAC
Organism: uncultured Thermoleophilaceae bacterium; assembly: GCA_963846865.1. Classification (GTDB taxonomy): domain Bacteria; phylum Actinomycetota; class Thermoleophilia; order Solirubrobacterales; family Thermoleophilaceae; genus DASPHG01. The sequence continues at coordinate 65,142 of CAWJXU010000006.1, forward strand.
CGATGTCCTCGAGGGCTTGGAGGCGTTCGATCGGCGCGAGCTGCACCGCGTGATAGGCGAGCGCGTCCGACCAGAGGATCGCGCCGCTGACCACGAAGGCGAGGGCAGCAGCGCCGAGGCGGGAGATCGAACCCGACCATCGCTATCCCCGCCCAAGCGAACAACATGACAGCGGGTGTCAGGAGCGCGAGGAGCTTCGCGTCAGCGTACGCAGAGACGCGGGGCGCTACGAGCGCGAGCGCGAGCGCGGCGGGAACGGCGTACAGCAGCGATGCCGGCCTCTCGACGGCGCACGACGTGGACCAGTCCGAGGACCGCCAGTACGAGTACCAGGGCGATCAGCGCGTCGTTGAACGGAGCGTTGGCGCCTACCACCGGTACTCGGTAATCGGCATCGAGCCAGACACCGGCTACCTGCGAGAGCTTCAATGGGCGGAGCAGGTGTGCAAGCTGGGTGGGGAGCCGTGGCCCTCGTCGAAAGTGTCACTCGCCACCTCGCCGAAGCGCACCAGCTTCGACAGTGCCGGTAGGGCCATGGCGATCGACGCGAGCACGGCCACCGCGACCACTCGGAGAAGGTCACGCCGCGTCATGGCCGACCTGTGCCGCACGAAAAAGGCGATGCCACTCGCCACCGCTGAGTACGCCGAGGTACGGCAGCGCGGCCGTGCTGTAGATCAGGATCGAGGCGGCGACCGGCACTCCGGCGAGGGCGGCACGTCGCCACCGGACTGGCGCCACGATCACGGTGCGGACTACCGCGGCCGTGGTGGCAAGGGCCGCCACCATGCCGATCTCCTTCGCGCTGCCTTGTAGGCCGTAGTGGTAGACGAGGTTCGCCGCGACCGCCATGAAACCGCCGACCGCGGCGATCGGGACGCTCGTCAGCCGCGACAAGAGCCACCCCAGAGACAGCACGGCCATGGCCGCGAGCAGGGCGATCAGCGGCTGGTAGACAGCCTCGGTCGGCGCGAGCCCGAGCGGTCGGAGCGTCGCCAGGAGGGCATGGCTCCCGAGCGGATAGCCGGTCTCGAAGTACGTCCGGATGTGCTCGAGCCCGGTGGACTGGACGGGTGCATCGGGCGGCCCGGCCGGCTCCGACATCCCGTGGTGCGCCAGGTGGTCAGCAAGCAGGAACTGGACCGCCGGTGTCGTTGACGAAGTTGTATCCCGTCCACGTCCAGCCGCCGGCTGCCACGACGGGCGCGATGAAGAGGAGGTAGGCGACGAGTGCGGCGACCCCGAGCCAACCCGGGTTCAGTCGCCGCGCACCCGCACGACCGGCAAGGATGAAGCCCGCCAGGGCAGCGACGACCGCGACAGGAGTGGCGAGCCAGGCTCCAGCGCCCGCCCAGAACAGGGGCATCACGATCACCACCGTCGCCGCCATCCCGACCGGCGCAAGCAGCGCCCTCGGCAGCGGGCTGCCGCTCGCCCGCTCGGCTAGGAGGCCGACACCGACGAACAGGAAGTACGCGGCAGCCGGGAAGAGCAGCCACGCGAGAAGGCTCGTGCCGAGCGATCCCACCGCCTGCGCCTCAGTGCGTCAACGGTCGCGACGCAGACCCAGGATCGACAGGAGGAACGAGGAAAAGAAGATCTGTATCCCGACGATCAGCAGGGTCGCGGCGAGGACCGCCAACCTCTCCTCTGCAGAGCTCGCCGAATCCGCGATCGATCCAGGTGGCTGGCGATGACGCCGCCGACCACGAGGCCCGCGAGCGATCAAGGCGCCACCGAGGAGCAGCCCGTGCTCGAGGCGAAAGCGCGCCCTCATGCGATCGAACCACGGGTCGCGTTCCCCCATGAAGTACGTGCCGTACGCGTGCGCGCAGAGCCCGAGCGCGACCACCTGCGTCCGACGACACGAGCAGCGCGCCACCGACCATCGAGTGGAGCTCCCACGGGCGGCCGAACAAGGTCGAGCTCGGTCAGCACCGCGAGGATGACGAGGGCGCCCAACGCCGGCCATGATCGCGCCCGGGAGAACGAAAAGGTGCGTCGGGCTGTGGACGAGCAGGAAGCGGAGGTGGCGCCAGCCGTCGCGGAAGCTGGACAGCTTCGACTCTCCCCGTGCGGGTGGTACTCGATCGGCACCTCGCGTACTTCGAGCCGCTCCTTCGACGCCCGGATCACCATCTCGGACGCGAACTCCATGCCGGTCGTCCTGAGATCGAGCCTGTCGATAGCCCTCGCGCCGCAGGGCGCGCATGCCGCAGTGCGCATCGTGAACCCCGGTGCGGAAGAAGAGGTTCAGCGTCCCGGTGAGCACCGGGTTCCCCACGTAGCGGTGCAGCCACGGCATGGCCCCGGGATGGATGTTGTCCATCCGGTCGCCGATGACCATCTCGGCTCCCGCTTCGAGCTCTGCGACGAAACGCGGAATGTCACCGAAGTCGTAGGTCAGGTCGGCGTCCGCCATCACGATGTAGCGCCCGCGCGCGGCGGCGAATCCGGCGCGATAGGCGCTTCCGTAGCCGCGGCGCGGCTCGTGAACCACGACGCGCGCCTGCGGCGGCCGCCAGCCGCGCGCTGTCGTCCGTCGAGTCGTTGTCGACCACCACCACTTCACCCGCGGCGCCGGTCCCTTCGAGCGCCGCGCGCGCCTGGCGAACGCACTCCTCGATGCTCGCCGCCTCGTTCAGGCAGGGGATCACGACCGACACCCGGGGCGCGCCCTCGCGCGGCCACGATTCGGACAGGGCGCTGGCTGTGGGTTCAGACACGCTCATGGAAACCCGTCCGCGGGAGCCGAAGACCGGCGCGGCCATGCTAACGAACCCCTATTCGGCAACAATCCGCCGCCGCCGTGCGTATCTGCCTCGTCTACGACTGCCTATTTCCGTACACGATTGGTGGCGCTGAGCGCTGGTACCGCGGGCTCGCCCAGGAGCTCGCAGCCGCCGGCCATGCCGTCACATACGTCACCCGCCGACAGTGGCCTAGCCACGATGATCCGTCCTTCGACGGTGTCGAGGTGGTGGGAGTCTCGGCCGGCGGACCCCTCTACACCGCCGACGGCCGGAGACGAATCGATGAAGCCATGGCATTTGGCGCCGGGGTGTTGCGGCACATGGTTCGCAATCGCGATTCATACGACGCAGTGCACATGTGCGCCTTCCCCTACTTCTCGCTGCCCGCCGTCCGGCTCGCTCTCGCAGGTCGTCGGATTCCGATCGGCGTCGATTGGTTCGAGGTGTGGTCGAGTGCCTACTGGCGGGAGTATCTCGGGAGGTTCCGAGGCGCTCTCGGCCACGCTGTCCAGAGATTGTGCGTCCGGCTGACGCCAGAGGCGTACGTCTTCTCGGAGCTCCACTCCCGGCGCCTGCGCGAGGAGGGCCTGCGGGTGGATCCAGTCGCCCTGCCGGGGCTCTACGAGGGCGACCCTCATTCCGCGACCGAGCTCGGGGCTCGCGACCCGATCGTCGTCTTCGCCGGCAGGCATATCCGCGAGAAGCGCGTGCTGACGATCCCGCCGGTGATCAAACTGGTCCGCGACCAGATCCCGCAAGCCCGCGCGCTCGTTCTCGGCGACGGCCCGGAACGGGAGGCGCTGCTACAGGACATCGCACGCCTCGGGTTGCAGGACGTGGTCGACGCGCCCGGCTTCGTCGACGCGGGCGCGGTGCGCAGTGCCTTCGAGCGAGCGGCCTGCCTGCTGCTCCCGTCCGCACGCGAGGGGTACGGCCTCGTCGTGGTGGAGGCCGCGGCTTGCGGGACGCCCACGGTCGTCGCGCTGGGACCGGACAACGCGGCAGCCGAGCTCGTCGAGGACGGGGTCAACGGGCGCGTCGCGCCGGCGGCCGACGCGGCCACCCTTGCCGCGGCGGTCATCGACGTGATCGAACGGGGCAGCGCTCTCCGCGAGAGCACGGCCTCGTGGTTCGGCCGCAGCGCCGACACCCTGGCCCTCTCGCGGTCCGCGAGCACGCTCGCGCAGCGATACTCCGAGGCCGCGTGACACGGTCGTCGGCTGCCAGGGTCGGGCTCAACCTCCTACATCTGGTCCCCCAAGAGACCGGCGGCTCCGAGATCTACGCGCGCCGGTTGATTCCGGCGCTCCTCGACGCGAGACCCGGCTTGGCGCTGACGCTGTTCGTCGGGCGTGAGGCCGCTCCGGCGGTTCGGCGCGAGGCGTGGGCCGAGCAGGTCGAGATCGAAGAGCTGCCAGTCCGGTCAAGGAGCAGGGCCGCGCGGGTGCTCGCGGAGCAGACGCTGCTCGCACGCGCGGCTCGGCGGTCGGGTGTCGAGCTGCTGCACAACGTCTTCACAACGGCCCCGCTATCGCCCGGCGTCCCCCAGGTGACAACGGTCCACGACGTCATCTACAAGCGATTGCCGGAGACGCACGGCGGCGTGCTGGCACGCGGACTGGCGCTCCTGGTCCCGCTCGCCGCACGCCGCTCCGCGCGGGTCATCGCGGTCTCGGAGGCGACGAGGGCGGATCTCGTGAACGAGCTCGGGGTGTCGGCGGAAAAGATCGACGTGGTCTACGAGGGCCCCGGCATGGAGGAGCCGGCGAAGCCGGCACACGAGGCCGACGTCCGGCGCGCCCTCGGGCTGGGCGACGCGCCGGTCGTCCTGAGCGTCTCGGCGAGACGGCCGCACAAGAACCTCGAGCGGCTGATCGACGCGTTCGCGCATGTGACCCGGGACCACGCGGGGACGCTGGTTCTGCCCGGATACCCGACACGGTTCAGCGCGTCGCTCGAGGAGCGCGCCGCCGCGGCGGGGATCGCGGACCGCGTCCGCTTCACCGGCTGGCTCGACGATCGCGCGCTCGACGCCCTGTACCGGATGGCAGCCTGCTTCGTCTTCCCGTCGCTGGCGGAGGGTTTCGGGCTGCCGGTGCTCGAGGCGATGCAGCGCGGCGCTCCCGTGGCCTGCTCGAGAGTCGCGCCTCTCACCGAGATCGCCGGCGACGCGGCGTGCTACTTCGACCCGCTCGACACCACGTCGATCGCAGCCGCCGTGTCGGCGCTCCTCACCGACGCTGCGCTCGCCGAGCGGCTGGCCGCGGAGGGGCCCCGTCGGGCGGCCGAGTTCAGCTGGGAGCGCTGCGCCGCGGAGACCCTCGACGTCTACGACCGAGCGCTCTCGACATGATCATCGGCATCGATGCACGGGCTGCCAGCGAAGAGCCCGCCGGCAGGGGGCGGTACGTCCGCGAGCTGCTGCGCGCGCTCGCTCGACACAACGATGACCACAGATACCGTCTCTACACGCGGCACACTTGGGATGAGCCGCTCGACGCGCGGTTCGAGTGGCGGCCGATCTCCGCGGGTGACCCGTGGTGGAACCTCCGAGCCGCGCGGGCCGCAAGCCGCGAGTGCGACGTCATGCTCTCGTCGAACAGCTACCTGACGGTGTGGTTCCTATCGATCCCCGGGGTGGCGGTGGTCTACGACCTCGTCGCCTTCGACCGCGAGCTCAGGCCGTCTTGGCGCTCTACGATCGCCGAGCGGCTCACGCTTGGGGTGGGCCTCAGGCGCTCGGCCGGGCTGCTCGCGATCTCGCAGACGACGGCACGTGAGCTGACAGCTCGGTTTCCGATGGTTCGCGATCGCGTCACCGTGACTCCGCTGGGGGTGCCCACCCCACTTGCGGCCGCGGCCGCCGCCCCGCCCTTGCCGGGGGTGCCGGACGAGTACGTGCTTGCGGTCGGCACACTCGAGCCGCGCAAGAACCTGCCGCGTCTGGTCGATGCCTACCGCGAGCTGCCCTGACGACCTCCAGCGCGCATACCCGCTCGTGGTCGCTGGGAGAACGGGATGGCGCACGGGCAAGACCGTCGCGGCGCTCGACGCGCTCGGTGACCGGTGCCTACGCCTTGGAGTCGTCTCGGACGAAGAGCTTCGAGCGCTCTACGGCCACTGCACCGTGTTCTGCTACCCGTCGCTCGGCGAGGGCTTCGGGCTTCCCGTTCTCGAGGCGCTGGCCGCGGGCGCGCCCGTCCTGACGTCGAACCGATCGAGCCTTCCGGAGGTCGGCGGCGACGCTGCGGAGTACGTCGATCCCACGGACACGCGTGCGCTCAGTGAGAAGCTGGCGATGCTCCTGCGCGACCCGGAGCGGCGACGGCGCCTGGCCGAGCGCGGGCCGCGGCGGGCCGCTGAGTTCGACTGGGATCGGACGGCGGCGCTGACACTCGAAGCGCTCGAGCGGGCGGCGTGAGCGCGGCGAACGATCACAGCTCGGACGTGCTGGACACGGCCGAGGCCGGTCCGAAGGTCGTCCGCGGCGGCGCGCTGCGAATCGCCGGGCATGTGGCGGGCAGCCTGGTGAGCGTCGCCGCAACCGCGCTGATGATGCGTCACCTCGGCGTTGTCGACGCGGGCCGCCTTGTGACGGTGCTCGCGCTCACGGCGATCGTCGTGGCCATCGCGGACTTCGGCCTTTTGTGGGTGGGACTGCGCGAGTACGCCGTATTGCGCGGGGCCGTGCGCGACCGCTTCATGGGCAACCTGCTCGGGGTCCGCGTCGTCTTCGGGGTGATCGCGGTAGCCGTGGCCGTCCTGTTCGCCGCCCTCGTCGGCTACACGGAGGCGATGGTCGTCGGCACGGCACTAGCGGGATTCGGCGCGATGCTCTACCTGCTGCACAACACCTTGGCCATTCCCCTATCCACGCGGCTGCAGTTCGGCTGGGTGACCGGCCTTCAGCTCGCCGTACAGCTCCTCATGGCGGCGATCATCGCCGGGCTGGTGCTCGCCGATGCGGGCCTGACCGCCTTCCTGGCCGTTCAGATCCCCGCGATGGTGCCCGTCCTCGCCGCCACCGTCCTCCTCGTCCGCGGGCAAACGCCACTGAAGCCCGCCTTCGACGTCACCGAATGGCGGCGTCTCATCCGCGAGATCCTGCCGTACGCAACGGCGGCGATCCTGGCGGTTGTCTACTTCCGTCTCGTCGCCGTACTCGTCTGGCTGCTGTCCTCGGAGGAGGAGACGGGTTACTTCGGAGCGTCGTTCCGGGTGATCGACGCGTTGACGCTGGTACCGCCGCTCCTCGTCTCGACGGCGTTCCCCGTCCTCGCGCGCGCAGCCCGCGACGACCGCGAGCGGCTCTCCTACGCGGTCACGCGGCTGAGCCAGGCGATGATGATCCTGGGCGGCTGGGTGGCCCTGTGCATCGTCGTCGGCGCGGACTTCCTGATCGCGGTCGTCGCCGGGCCCGACTTCGAGCCCTCGGTCGAGGTGCTTCAGCTCCAGGGGGCCGCGATCTTCGGCACGTTCCTGGTGGCGACATGGGGCTACAGCCTGCTCGCGCTCAGGCGCCACCGCGCGATCCTGGTGTGCAACGCCGTCGCCCTCGCGCTCGCCGCCGTGCTCAGCGTGTGGCTGATCGACCGCCACGGAGCGGAGGGCGGCGCTGTGGCTCTGACGGTAACCGAGCTCGCGCTCGCGACGGCATACGCGATCGCCCTGAGCCGAACGGACCTCAGGCTCGAGGAGATCCCGCGACTCCTGCCGCGACTGGGCGTCGCGCTGGCCGTGGCATCCATCGTCCCGCTGCTCCTCCTGGAGCTGCCCTCGGTCGTCGCGATCCTCGTCGCGACCGCGATCTACTTCGCAATCCTCGCGCTGACGCGCAGCATCCCGGTCGAGGCGATAACAGCCTTCACCGCTCTCCGACGCCAGAGCTGACGCGTACCCGCTCGTAGATCGCCGTCATCCGCCGGGCGTACGCCTCGCTTGACAGCTCGCGTTGGATCCACCCGCGCGTCTCCGCCACCGCCTTGCGACGGTCGTGGTCGTCGATCGTCGCCAGGAGCGCGCTCGCGATCGCATCCGGCGCCTCCGCCGGCACGGACATGACGCCGGGGCGGCCCTCGAGCGCGTCATGCACACCGGCGCCGCGCGAAAGCACCACCGGCGTCCCGCACGCGAGCGCCTCGAGCGGCGCCAGGCCCCAGGTCTGGCGCTGGTTGGGGAAGACGAACACGTCTGCGGCCGTGTATGCGTCCTTGAGCTCGTCGTCGGTCACGTTATGGCGTGACAAGGCCACTCGGTCCTCGAGCCGATGGCGACGGATGAGCGCGTCGAGTCGATCCGCGTATGCGGGAGCGCCGTGATCAGAGCCGACGATGAGCGCGCGCAGGCGCGGCTGCGAGCGGATACGCGCGACGGCATCGATCAGATCCTCGAAGCGCCGGTGTGGGTAGAGGATGCCGGCCCCAACACACAGGAACGTGTCGTCGCCCACTCCGAGCCGTTGCCGGGCCTGCGCGCGATCGGGCGCGTGGAAGAACTGCTCGGGCGGTCCCATCGGCACCACTTCGGCGGATCGGCGGTAGCTGCGCTCGACCATCCGTTCCTGGCCGCGGCTCAGCACGACGATCGCGGCAGCCCGTCGCGCGTCGCGGAGCTCGGGCAGCCCGGCGACACCGCGCACGAGCCGCGGCAGGATCCGCGAGTCCGAGACGATTGCCTGGTCGGGCACCGCCGCGCGCTCGAAGATCGTCTCGTCGTTGCGCGTCCAGACAAGCGGCACACCGAGCCGTGCGGCCGCGAGCCGTCCCGCCGCGAGCCCCGGCGACTCATGCGCGTTGACGACGTCCACATCGTCCGGCACGAGCTTCGCCACCCGGCGCATGCCGGCCAGGTACCGGGCCATGAACTCCCCGCGGCCGCGGAGGACGTCCGCTCTTCCGGTCACGACGGCACGGATGTCCAGTCCGTCGGCAGCGGCGCCGAACTCGCTGCCCGCTTGGAAGTCGTGGCACACGAGCGTTACGCGATGCCCGAGGCGCTCGAGTCCCACAGCCAGCTCGACCATCAAGCGGACGCCTCCTCCGCCGCCGGCTTTGCCGCCGATGTGGTCGTGCACGAGCGCGATCCGGGCCATCCCAAACGGATGCTAGGAGCGCGTCACTAAGCTGCGCCGCCCTCATGTGCGGAATCGCGGGTTGCATCGTCTCTCCGGGCAGCGAGCCCGACCAGCAGGCACTTCGGCGAATGGCAGCCGCACTCACTCATCGCGGCCCGGATGAGCAGCGGGTAGCCGTGGATGGGAGCGTCGGTTTCGCGACCGCACGGCTCGAGATCGTCGCCCCGGGTTCCCCGGGACGCCAGCCGATGGAGGACCGGTCGGGACAGTGGCTGATCACCTACAACGGGGAGATCTTCAACCACGTCGAGCTGCACCAACAGCTGCCTGACCCGGACTGGCGCGGGAGTGACACGCAGACGCTGCTCGACGTGCTGGCCGCGTGGGGCGAAGACGGGATCGAACGCTGCAACGGCCTCTTCGCGTTCGCGGCTCTCGATCGGGCCCGCCGCCGCGTTCTGCTGGTGCGCGACAGGTTCGGCAAGAAGCCGCTCTACATCGCCCGCGTCAACGGGACGATCTGGTTTGCGAGCGAGATCGACGCGCTGTTCGCGGGGGGCGTCCCGCGGAGGCCGCAACCGGACGTGCTCCGCGAGGCGCTGCGGAGCGGCTACGTCGACGGACGCGATACGCCGGTCCAGGATGTGGAGCGCGTCCCGCCCGGCACCCTCGTCGAGATCGACGTAGACACGTTGGCGGTGAAGGAACGTCGCTGGTTCGAACCGCGCACGCTCGTCGACCAGGCTTACGCGTCAGAGCTTGCGGCGATGGGCCGCTCGGACCTGGCGCGAGAGCTCGAGGGCGCCCTTCGAGGAGCGGTCAAGCGCCGTCTGATGGCAGATGCCGAGGTCGGCACGATGTGCTCCGGCGGGATCGACTCAGGCCTGATCACGGCCTACGCCGCGGAGGACAAGCCCGACCTGCCGGCCTTTCACGCTTCGGTGGCCGACGACAAGGACTCCGGCGAGCGGCGCTGGGCCGAAAAGGTCGCGGGCGCCTTGGGGCTCGACCTCGAGGTCGCGGCGATCACGCCCGCCGCTTGGCGCTCAGGGCTTGTCGCCGCAGTCCACCATTTCGGCTATCCACTGCCGAACTCCACCTCGGTGGGCATCGGGATCGTGTCGCAGCTCGCGCATGAGCGCGGCGTGCGGGTGCTGCTGGTCGGTGAGGCGGCCGACGAGCTCTTTGGCGGATACCTGCGCCGGCACCGGCGCGAGTACGAAGCCTTCCTTCCGGCCAAGCACCGGCTCTGGAGGAAAGCGGACGAGATACGCGGCGTGGGGACCTGGCGATACGCACGCCGGCGTCTTCGAAGGGCGGCCAAACGAACCAAGAACCAACGCCCCTCGCCCCCCATCTGGGCAGCCTGGCCTGAGATCCAGAACGAGCGGGAACGTGACGCCCGCGAACGCGCCGCCGCTATCTACGGGCATCACCCTGGTGCGCGCGGCCGTCTCGAGGGAGCGCTGCTGACCGACCTGGAATACGGCCCGCTCCCGCAGCTCCTGAACCGCATGGACAAGAACACCATGCAGCACTCGATCGAAACCCGCGTGCCCTTTCTCGACCCCGAGGTCGCACGGCTTGCCGTGAACCTGCCACTGGAAGCGCGCACGGGGCCCCAGCCCAAGGGCCTCCTCCGCGATTTGGCCGCGGAGCGGCTCCCACGCGCGGTGGCCCGACGGCCGAAGCAGGCCGGTCCGGTAGTCAACTTCGCTCATTCCTTGGATACCGCAACGCAGCAACGTTTCCTGGAGGAGGGATTGCTGCGCGAGGTCCTGGAAGTGCCGGCGCCCGCCTGGCAAGAGGCGGTCGCGACGGCAGGGGGAAACCGCAAGCTGTCGTTCTGGTCCGCCGAGATCTGGTGCCGGCTGTTCATGGACGACCGGCCGACCGACCAGGTCGAAGACGAGCTCTGGCGAACGCCGCGCGTCTAGCGGCGCGAGCGGATCCGCCCGATGGCGCGCACTGGCGCCAGCACGCGCCAACCGACCGAGGTCTTCAGCTGGCGAAGCTCCCGGTCGCGCTTGCGAACCGTGCGCTCGGCGTGGTGCAACCGCCGACGCATCAGCCACGCATCGCCCACGTCGACATCACTCACGCTGGCGTTTCGACCGGCATGTCTTTCGAGGCTCGAGCGCAACGCCTCCGCCAGTGGCTCGTCGCGGCCATCGCTCTCGAGGGCACGGAGATTCTCGAGCATGAAGGCAAGATCCCGATCGTCCTTGATCGGCAGGTCCGCGACTTCACGGAGGTCGAGTTCGCTTGGCAGCGTCTCGCACCGACCGAGGGCGCCCACTACGCGCAGGTTGATCATCGTCCTGAGGCACTTCGAGCAGTGCCCGCAATTGAGGGATCTGCCGGTCTCGCCGGCGCGTGGGTGGCAGACCCGCAGTCGGCGCATCGCGACGTCGTCCTGTGCGATCCGCGCGACCTTCATCGGCCGCGTCGCCTCAGCGCCGGCGTGAAACACCTCGAGCGACTCAGTACTCCAGAGGGGGTCGGTCAGCGGATGAGACCCCCAGCGCGGGAGAGCGAAGTAGCTGAACGTGCTCCCGATCATGACCTTCTTGAACTCGTGCTGGAGCAGAAGCCCGATCGCCGCCAGAGCTGCGCCCCCGTAGTCTGCGAACTCCACCGCGCACGAGTTCGAGAACGATCTGAGGTTCGTCTCTATCTCGATGAGCGGCCTGCCCAGCTCGTCCGCAGCACGTCTGACGTTGTCGAGAGCGAGGGGGTCGGGCCGGTCGAAGCCGATGTTGACGAAGATCAGGTGCGTGATCTCGTCGCGGTGGTGCACCATCGAGTAGAAGGAATCGACGCCCCCGCTGAAAAAGCAGCCCACGGCATCGTTCCCCTCACGTGGAGTGACGCCGGTCGGCACGTCGACCGGAACGGTGCGGTAGGCCTCGTTCCACAGACCGAAGATCTCCTGAACCTTCGGCGCCGACGCGACGAGCCGTGGCGAAAGGGGCCCCGGCAGCGTCAGGCGTGCGCCGAGTCTCATCGCCGGAAGCAGCGTCACCGGCACGAGGAAGTCGAGATCGCGACCGAAGCTGCCGTTCACCACCCGGAACCAAAGCGGGAACGACTGTTCGTCGACACAAATCTCGGCTGAGATCTCCTGCTCGGTTAGGTCGAGACCGCCAATCGTCAACGCATCAGCATCTCGAGCGCTTTCGACGCTCACGACGTGGTGCCGTTCCGCCTCAGATAGCCATTGGGATTCATCGTGAGGAGGAACCGTTCACAGCGGGGATCGGGTGCGAATTCAGGATGCTCTGAAAGGAAATCCTCGACCGCCTCGAAAGGCCCAGGCCCTCTCCCCTTGTTGCCGACGACCGAAGGGTGCCCGTTGATGTTCGTGTCGTTCACGATCAGGTAGCTGCCCGGGGAGACGAGCGTGCCGTAGAGCTCCAACTCCTGGCGCACGTGTGCGGCACGGTGATCGGAGTCGAGCAGGACCATCGTGCGCTTCCCCTTGCATTTCTTCGCGACCTTGCGGAAGACCTCCGGGTCGGTCGAATCACCGCCGATAACGCTGACGCGGGGCCGGAACCGGACGACGCGCTCCGCATGGCGCGGATTGATGTCGACCCCGACGATCTTCCAGCCCCGCCATCCTCGATCCAAGCGAAGGACGTCCGAGACAAACCGCGTCAGGCCGCCGCGCTTGACGCCCACCTCGACGAAGACCTGCGGTCTCACGGCGAGGAGGAGCTCCTGGTAGATCCAGAGGTCGAGTGGACACTGTTGGATCTGGGTGCCCAGCCACGAGGTCGAGCGCCACGTATCTCGGCCACGCTCCTCGTGCCAGAGGACATGGAAGCGGTCGATCAGCTCTTGCTCGTTCACGATATGACCGCGATACCCGCCTCGTGCAAACGGCGAAGCCGTGCAAACGCTCCATCCTTGGCGACGAGCTCCGCCGGGGTCCCCTCTTCAACGACGGTGCCTTTCTCCATCACGACGATGCGATCGGCGCGACCGGCTGTGACGAGGTTGTGGGAGATGACGATCGTGGTTCGCCCGCTCATGAGGTTGTCGAGCGGTCGCATGATTCGCTCGCCAGAACCCGCGTCAAGGCCCGTCGTCGGCTCGTCCATGACCAGGATCGGCGCGTTGCGGATCATGGCCCGTGGCAATCGCGACACGCTGCCTCTGCCCGCCAGAGAGGCGTCGGCCCTTCTGACCCACGAGCGTGTCGTATCCGTCGGGCAGGCTCGTGATGAAGTCGTGGGCATCCGCCGCCTCCGCCGCGCGCACCACGTCCTCGCGTGAAGCATCCGGCCGCCCATAGCGGATGTTCTCGAGGATCGAGCCCTCGAAGATAAAGGCCTCCTGCATCAGGACGGCGATGTTTTCGCGAAGTGACTCGATCTGGACTTCGCGCAGATCCGTGCCATCGATGCGGATTGCGCCGCCCTCGGGCGTCGTAGAAACGCAGCAGGAGCTTCGTCAAGGTCGTCTTGCCTGCCCCGCTGTCGCCGACCAACGCCACGGTCTCGCCGGGCTCGACACGCAGCGACACACCCTCCAGCGCGTTCCTCTCGGTTCCCGGGTAGCGGAACGTCACCGAATCGAACTCGATGAAACCCGTCGCGCGGCGGGAGGGCTACAGCGCCCGGGGCATCTACAACCGTGGGGCGATGGTTGAAGAACTCGATCACGCGCTCCGCGCCCGCGGTAGCTCCGGCGATCAAGTTGTACTGCGCCGCGAGCTGTCGGACCGGCGTAAAGAGCTGGGTTACATATGCGATGAAGACCAGCAGGCCTCCCACCGTCAGCTCACCGTCACGGAGTGCGAGCGTTCCCAACGCAAGCACAGCGAGCGCCGCGACCCCCTGCATGGTGTCGATCAGCGGAGTGACGAGCGCCTTCAAGCGCCATGTCACGAGCGATGACTGCATCGCCCCTTGGTTCTCGCGATCGAAACGCTCGATCTCGAATCCCTGACGGTTGTATGCCTGCACCAGAGCGGCGTTCGAGAGGCTTTCCTCCGCGACCGCCACGAGGCTGCCGCCCCGGCGCGACCGCTCGCGCGTAGCGCGCTTGACAAGCCGCGTCAGCCACCGCATGACAAGCCAGAAGACCGGGGCGACGACCAACACCACCAATGCAAGCTGCCAGTCGATGTAGAACAGCATCCCGGTGAAGATCGCGATCTTGAACACCGCCAAGAGAATGTTGTTGACGCCGGAGAGGACGAGGGTTTCGATAGACCGAACGTCCGCTACGAGCCGAGCGAGGATGTCTCCAAGGCGGTGACGTTCGAAGAAGTCGAGCGACAGACCCTGAAGGTGGCGGAAGAAATCGGTCGTCATGGAGCGGACGAATCGCTGCCCGACCCAGGCGGCTGCATACGTGGCGAAATAGCTCGTTAAGCCGAAAAGGACGGTGAGGCCGAGCACCACCGCGGCAATCCAGGCGAAAGGCTCGAGATCCCTCGGAACGAGAACCTCATCGACCGTCACCTTGAGCATGTAGATCCGTGCGGCCTCGATCACCGGGACCATCAGCGTGAGCACGACGGCCACCGCCAGCCAACGCCGAAACGGCTTCATGTACGGCCAGGCCCATCGCCAGATCCCGGTCAGCGACAGCAGGGGCGCGGCGGTGACGATCGTGTCGCCCTCGCTGTCGACGAACAGCCGTCTCATTCGGCCACGTAGGCGCTGGCCGCCGTCGCGGCGCCCGGCGTCAGTCATACGGCCGTTCTCGTCCTGGTTCGGGCGGTTCATCAGGCTGCCGGAGGATCGTAGCCAGGGGCGCCGCCGCGTAAGTCGCGGTCGCTAGCATCGCGCCGATGCGACGAGCGTGGCGAAGCGTCCTGGCGAAGACGAAGTGGATCCGGATCGTGGCCAAGTACGAGGCCCATCGACGCGCCCTGAGCAACCGCGCGAGCCGGCGCCGGTTCCGACGGTCGGAGCCCTCTCTCGATGACCTTCAACGCCGGCTTGTCGCAGACCTACGACAGGACGGCATAGCCATTACCAGCTTCTCGGAGCTGGTCGGCGACAGCGAACTGTGGGACGCACTGTCGACGGATATCGAGGCGTTCGCAGAAGGGGCTGCCACCGACGTGAGCGGTGGACCGGACCAGCCCACCGGCAAGCGCGACTACTACATCTCGCGGTGGGCCGCACGTCATCGCGGCTCCGCGCGGGAGCGACAGGTACCGATCGACGATCCATGGCTGACGCTCGGCCTCTCCAATCGAATGCTGGACGTCGTGAACGCCTACCGGGGGCTCTGGACGAAGCTGCTGTCCGTCGACAACGTCTACACGGTTCCTTTCCCGGGAAGCGAGCAACGAGTAGGTGCCCAGAACTGGCACAGGGATCCCGAGGACCTCCACGTCGTGAAGGTCTTTCTGTACTTCTCGGATGTCGACGACGAGGCGGGCCCGTTCCAGTACGTCCAGGGGAGCGCCGAAGGAGGTCGCTACGGCGACGCCTGGCCGTGGCGCGTGAGAGGGGGCGGGTACCCGCCGACCGGCGAGCTCGAGAAACTCGTGGCTCCTTCCGACCGCGTATCGGCCAAGGGCCGCGCTGGGACGATCATCTTCTGCGACACGAGCGGGTGGCATCGTGGGGGGTTCGCCAAGTCGAAGCCGAGGACCCTTTCGATCCACACCTATGTCTCTCCGGCCTCCGTCGCCGCCGAGCGGACGAGGCCTCAGATCGTCGTCGATGGATCTGGCAGCAACGGGCGGCTCAGCGAAGTCGCACGCTTTGCCGTGCCGGATGGCTCCAAACGAGCGGCCTAAGCCGCGCGTGACCGTCGGCATCGGGCTGCCCTCCTTCAACGGCGGGGCCTACGTCGAGGACGCGATCTCATCGCTGCGGGCGCAGACCTACGGCGACTTCGTCATCGCATGCACCGACGACGCGTCAACGGATGGGACGCCCGACATCCTCGAGCGCCACGCCGCTGAGGATCCTCGGATCCAGGTCCGGCGCATCCCCACCCGGCGCGGCATGGTCGAGAACTGGCTCGCGGCGTACCGGTTCGCGCGCGAGCTCAGTCCCGTCCATGCGCTACTTCGCGTGGGCGGGCGACCACGACGTCTGGGATCCACGCTGGCTGGAGCTCCTCGTCGCCGAGCTCGAGAAGCATCCCGAGGCGTCGGTCGCCTATCCGCTCGACGTCGGGATCACGGCCGACGGCGAGCAGTTCCGCGGCCCCTGGCGCTTCGACACCGCCGGGGTGACGGGAGTACGGCGGCGGTTCGTGAGCGCCACGGTCGGGATGAGGTCGGGCTGTGTGATCTACGGCCTGCACCGCGTCGACCTCCTCGAGCGCTGCGGCGTCTTCCACCCGGCGATCATCCCCGACCGGATCCTCAACGAGCAGCTCGCGATGATCGGCGAGTTCCGCCAGGTCGACGAGGTGCTGTGGCCGCGGCGCTACTTCTCTCGCAAGGAGGTCGATCAGGACGCGGCAGATGCGCGTTCTGTTCCGCGGGCGCCCACCGCTCTACACGAGGCTTCCGTTTCCCCTCGTCCACGGCGCCTTCCTCACCTGGTTCGTCCTGGTGCGAGGGTCGACCCGTCCCAGAGGTGGGTCGCGCGCGCGCGATGTCGCTCGTCCTCTGGTACACGGCCTGGATGTGCTGGGTGACCGGCTCGGCGCTTCCTGAGGAACCGCTTCAAGCGGCGCGCGGACGCGAGAGGAAGCTGAACAGCGCCTCCTCGACCTGATCGCCCGCGCGATCCCACGTCCGCTGCTCGACGAACGCGCGCGCGCGGCGCGCCGTAGCCGCCGCCGTCTCGCGGTCGTCGAGGATCCGCTCGAGGGCGTCCGCGATGGCGTCGGGGCGTGGCTCGACGAGTTGCGCGTACTCGCCGGGCTCGCCCAGCTCGGACGTCACGCTGGGGCGGTTGAGCTCGACCAGCGGCAGGCCGCTCGCCATCATCTCCTGCCCGACGAGCGACATGTTCGTGAGCGAGAACACGATGCCCGACCGAAGCACGCCGGTAGAGCGCTGCCAGCTCGTGCGGGGGCAGAACACCCACGGTCCTCACACGGGAACGGCACGCTCGGCTTGGACCTGGATCCGAACAGGACCACGCGTATGCCGGGCCGGCGCTCGAAGAGCTCCATCAGCCCGGCGAATGCGATGTCAACGGCCCGGCGGCCGGTCCCCGCCGCGCGTACACGGTGATCAGTCCCGGCTCGCGGCCTTCCTCGCCGGCGAAGCGGTAGACGTCGAGGTCCGTCGCACACTCGAAATGATGGGTCTCGAGGCCGTACCGATTGCGCAGGAGCTCGGCCATCCACGACGTGTGGGCCGCGATGCAGCGGTAGCCCATCCGGTAGGTCTCCTCGACGAAGAGCGCCTCGGCAGAGGCGGCGAAGAACTGTGGCTCGTGGTCCTGTACGAGGTAGAGCTTCTCGCCGCAGCCCGGCAGGTCCCGGGCGGCCCACGCCGTTCGCCAGTTGGTGGCGAGGCAGACGTCCGAGGGGGTGAACTCGTCCAGTCCCGTGAAGACGGGCGCCTCCACCGGGATGAACCTCTCGATGATCTCCTCGCGCAGCTCGTGCGCCGGACGCTTCTCCCGGCCGAACGAGTCGAAGACATAGATCGCGCATGAGTGGCCTCGCCGCTCGAGCTGCTCGACGAGGTGGAAGATCGCCGTGTGGCCGCCCGAGCCGACTTTCCAGGGCGGAACCACCCAGGAGAGCGTGATCGGCCCCGAGCTGCGCGCCGGGCGCGGTTCGACGCGAACGTCCCGCCGCGGGTACCGGCGCCGCACGAACTCCCACGGCCAGTTGGGGTCGACGTCGATCGCCTTGCCCTTCGCCGCGACGCTGACCAGGCCGGCCATCTAGCGTCGGCGCAGGCCCTTGGACCCGGCGAGCACGACTCCTGCACTCGCGGTAGAGGCGCGCCAGCCGCCACAGGCGCGACGTGCGGACAGCTCTAGCTCGGCGCGGAGATACTCGAGCTCAGCTTGGTCCGCCTGCTGCCGCTTCAGCTCCTCCCACAGCCGGTTGCGTTCGCGGAGCGCCTCTTCGAGCGCCGCCTCCGCCGCGGCCAGTCGCTCCTCGACGTCGCTGGCGGGAGTCGTCTCCATCGCGCGCGCATTCTGGCAGGCCGGTAACCGGTTGTTAGGGTCGCCGGACCGTGATCCCGCGGATCCTCCATCAGGTCTGGGTGGGCGCGAACGAGATGCCGGAGGAGTTCCTCGGCTACCGGGAGTCCTGGCGTCGCCACCACCCGGACTGGGAGATGCGCTTATGGACCGAGGACATCCTGCCGGACGATTTCGTGCGGCCCGAGGCCTACGAGCGCCTGCGAAGCCCAGCCGAGCGCTCGGACATCATCCGCTGGAAGTCCTCTACCGGTTCGGTGGCGTCTACGTCGATACCGACGTCGAATGCCTGCGCCCGATCGACCCGCTCCTCGAAGAGGGCGCGTGGCTTCTTCGTCGGCGCCGTGCAGGGAAAGGTGGAGAACGCGGTGATCGCCGCCACGGCCGGGCACCCGGTGCTGGAGCGGGCGCTCCGCGAGCTGCGGCCGGTGACCGAATACGGAGCCGACCCGACCCGCGGAACGGGGCCGTGGTTCCTGACCGCGCTGCTGCGCGAGTACCCGGAGGTCACGATCCACCCGCAGGAGGTGTTCTCGCCGATGACCGACGGCGAGCGCGAGCACGCCTACGCAGTCCACCACTACGTGTCCAGCTGGAAGACGACTGAGCACTGGAAGGAGAAAGCCCTACTGCGAGAGCGAAAGCTCGCAGAGGCAAGGGAATGGAACGAACGGCTCGAGGCTCTCGTCGGCCTCGCGGGGACCGGCCGCCGGCATCAGGGCGTGGCGGTCTCGGTTGCGACGACGGCCGCGGGACTAGTAGGGCGCCGGCCTGAACGGGCACCTGCCCGGCAGCCCGTATTTCTCTTTCAGGCGGTTGGGCATCTCGGAGCCGTACTGATCGGCCGCATCGCACGGATCACGCTCGCCATACCCCGTGTGAGCGCCCTCGAGCTGCTCGGACAGGTCGGTCGCCTGCGACGTCAGGATCGCGGCAAGGCCCAGGACGACCACGGTCGCGGCGACCACACGGACGCGACGCACGCGGAGATACCGCTTGATGATCTCGAAGGTGGGTGGAATCCCAATGCCCGCCGCCACATGCAGTGCGACCATTCCGACAACGACGTTTCGGGGCCGGTAGTACTGAAAGTCCAAGACGGCGTTGGCCACGATCACGGCCAATAACGGCAGCGCCACCTTCGGACGCTTCCAGAAAGCAACGACGGCCAGCCCCGTGATGATGCACGGCACGATGAGGTCCCGGATTGCGAACCCCGCGTACCAATCCGGCCCGCCGAGTGTCGTCCCGAGAACGTCCGGCGCCAGGAGGTAGCCGTTCCCGTGGATGAGGGGACTGAAGAAGATCCCGACGAAGCTCGCGCCCATGTTCCACGCGTATTGGCCCAGTTGCTCGATCAGGCCCAGCTCCCCGTAGCAAACCTCGCGCGGGTTGGCCCCCCAGCCCATCACCTCGCATAAGCCCAGGTCACTCTCCGTGTCGCTGAACCCGCGGTTGGTCTCGGCTCCGCTTCCGAAGTTCAAGCCGCCGGCGAGGCCGCGCAGCAACCCGTAGACCACGAGCGCGCCGACGCCGACGCCGACGAGCTCCCGCCGTCGGCTCGAGTGAAGCATCCCGATCGTCGCGACGCCGAAGGCGAAGGCGAGACCGAACTCCTTGCTCATTGCGGCAGCCAGGAGCAATAGACCCACCACCGCCAGCGCTCCTCGGAATGGGCGCTCCTGCTGAGTGAGCCGGTAAGCGATCAACATGGCGAGGAGGCCGAAGATGGACGCGAGCAAGCTCTGTCGCTCGATGAACCACACGAGTGCCGAAAAAACGCGGTCGTCCGTCAGCATCACGAGAGCAGCCGGCGCGGCGGCCCAGATCAGACGCGTATGGAAGTAGACGAGCGTGTAGACGAGAGAGGCACACGCGACCCACAGCAGGACGTTGAAGCTGACGAACGCGCCGATGTCCAGACCGCCGAGCTCATACTGCGCCCAGAGAGTTGAGTAGGTAAGCGGCCGCCACACTGCGCCCCCGTGAGTGAGGAAGAACCACGGATCGTGAAATGCGCCGAGCGAGAGCGCATCGATGTTGTCTGGCGTGAAAGGCGGGATCGACGGCGGAAATCCGAACGGCGGCAAGACGATGAGCGCCGCCAGCAGGACAATCGCCGCGATCACACCGGCATGCGCGATGCCCCGAACGCTGACCTCCCGCCCTGCCGTTCTGCCAGCGTGAGCGCGGTCTCGTACCTCGGTTACCTCTGAGCCCACCCCGGTCAAAGAATTGCCGATCCTAGCTAACGCCCCTGGCGCTCTCGCTAGCTTGCGCCCGGTGAGGGCGCGCCAGTCGATCAGGCCGGAGCACATGGCTTTGGCCGCGGTCTTCTTGCTCGGGATCGTGCTGCGGGTCCGGTACGCCTCCGGCAACTACAGCATCGTCTTCCCTGACGAGTTCCATCTGAGCACGGAGCAAGCGCACCGGCTCGTCTACGGCTACGGACTCATCCCGTGGGAGTACGACCAAGGCGCTCGCACCTGGGCATGGCCGGTGATGCTGGCGGGCCTGCTGCAGCTGACAGAGCTCCTGGGCATGAACGACCCCGGGCAGTACACGGACGTCATCACTGGTGGGCTTGTGGTCGCAAGCGCATGTGTCGTCCCCGCCGTCTACCTGCTGGCGCGAGTCTTCGGCGCCGAACGAGTTCCGGCCGTCGCCGGCGCGGCATTGGCCGCCTTCGCGGGCCCATTCGTCTATTTCAGCCACCGGGCATTCTCCGAAACCGCGTCGCTGCTTCCCGTGACGCTGGGATTTGCCCTGGCGGTCGGAGCGACGGACCGCTGGCGCGACCACGCGCGCGCGCGCGAGCTGCTTTGGGCTGGAGCGCTGCTTCTCGGCTTCGCCGTCCATCTGAGACTCCAGAACGTGCTCTTCTGCTTCGGCCTCCTGTTCGTGCTCGCGGTGAGGCGCGAGTGGCGCGCGGTGCTCCACGCAACTCTCGCATTCGGCGTCGCGCTGCTCGCCCTCGCGATAACCGACCTCGTGAGCTGGGGAGAACCACTTTCTTCAGCGCGTGAGTACGTCGAGTTTCAGCTAGCGCAGGGTGCGGCCTACAACTGGGGAACTCTGGGCCTCGAGGGGTACACGACGGCGCTCTTGGCCACAGCCGCGATCACGGGCCTCCTCGTGGTTGGCGCGAGGCTGATCCCCGGGCGCTGGCCGTCGCTATTCGTCGTCACCGCCGGGTCGCTGCTGTTCTACTCGATGGTCGGCCACAAGGAGCTGCGGTATGTGCTCCCGGTCCTTCCCTTCGTGTGCGCGCTCACGGCGGTTGGGTTCTCGGCACTGACGTCCAGGCTCAAGCCCCGTCTGGTGGCGGCCTGCGCGGCCGTACTGGCCGCCCTGGCTTTCGTGTCCGGTCTACGCACGTCGGAGGACCTGCCGGAGTACTACGGGGACATCAACAGCCTCATGTTGGTCGCCGGCCGCCAGCCGGACATCTGTGGCCTGTTCGTCGAACCGAACGACCTCGCCTGGACCCCCGGCTATTACTTCTTCCATCGCCGAGTCCCGCTCTACGGTGGCGAAGACAACTTCCCCGGGTCGCCGCGCTACTACAACTTCGCCATCAGAGAGACCGACGCCGGCGCGAGGCTGATGAAGACGCGCGACTCATGCGAACCCGACCCAAACTTCACCTACACACTCGACGAGCCGCCGTAGTCGCCCTTGCCTGCGTCGGAATTTTCGCCGCCGCGCTGACGGTCCGCGTGTATGACCTGGGGCAGACGCCGCCGGGCCTGTACTTCGACGAGGCGCTGAACGGCGTCGACGCGAGCAAGGCGATCGACACCGGAGACGAACGGCTGTGGTACCCGGACCACAACGGCCGCGAGGGCCTGTTCATCAACCTGCAAAGCCTCAGCGTGCGGGCCTTCGGTCACGAGCCGTGGGCCCTGCGGCTCGTCGCGGCGGTCGTCGGCGCGGCCATCGTGACCGGGATCTTCCTGCTCGGTTACCTGATGTTTCCCGGGACCCGCGGCACCCTGACCGGTCTGGCCGCGGCCACGCTGGCCGGATTCGGCTATTGGCATTTGGCCCTGTCGCGAGTCGGGTTCCGCGCGACGATGGTCGGCTTGGTGGTGGTCTGGTTCCTGGTCCTGTTGCTGGCCGCCTTGCGGCGCTATCGCCAGCCGGCCGAGGCGGGACGATGGCGCCGGCATGCCTGGTGGGCCGCAGCGGGCGCCGTCTTCGGGCTGGGGCTGCACACGTACCCGGCCTTTCGAGGGGCGGGCCTGATCGTCCTGGCGGCCCTTGCGGGCAGCTACGTGCTGATGGGAAATCGCCGCGACTGGGCCCTCGGCTGGGCGGCCTTCGCGGTTGGCGGGCTGGTCACGGCGGGCCCGATGCTCATCCACTTCCTCCAGTACCCGGAGCACCTCCGATCCCGCCAGGAGGTCGCCGTCTGGAACGCACCGGACCCATGGGGCACGTGGCTTGAGGGCGTCAAGGACACGGCCCTGATGTTCACCGGTCCCGGCGACTGCAATCCCCGCCACAACTTCCCCTGCCGGGCACAGCTGCACCCGGTCACGGCCGTGCTGGCCGGGCTGGGCCTGGTCGATCTGCCTCGCCGATCTGTTCCGCCGCCCGCGCGCCGACTGGCGGCGCCTGTCGAGCGGGCTGCTGCTGGTCGGCCTGGTGGCGATGCTGGTGCCGGTGACGTTGACCGCCGACGCCCTGCCCCACGCCCTGCGCGCGCTCGGCGCGGCGCCGTTCGCCTATCTGCTGGCTGGCCTCGGCGCGGCCGTGCTCGGCCAATGGCTGTACGGCTTGCGGACGGCGACCGCCTTACGAGCGGCCGGCGTGGCCGCGCTGGTTGCGGCGATCCTGTGGGCCGTCATTGCCGATACACGCCTCTATTTCGACAAGTGGCCGGAGCGGGACGACACCGGCCCGGCCTTCAGCACGGGGCTGGTCGAGCAAGCGCGCTTCCTGGAGTCCCGTCCGGGACGCCATTACCTGGTCTTCGAGCCGGACCGGCCGCTCGCGCGCGAAGACGGTCTGTCGGTCGCCGCGGCGGTCAGCCAGTTCCTGCTGTGGGACGAGTGGCAGGCGGGCCGGCTGGTCTACGTCCTGACGGGAGAGGTGCCGGGGCTGGATGTCGACAAGCCGGCCGTCGTCGGGGTGATCAGCAGTAGCGTGCCCGGCGGGCCAGACCCGGTCATGGCAGAGCTGGAATCGCGCTATCCGGACGGCCGCGTCGTGAATGGCCCGGACGGCGAGCGTTACTTCGTCCGGTGATCATGGCGCGTTGCATATGACGGATCGCCACCGCGAAGTCCTTGTCGTCGCAGGCCTCACTGCCGTCGCGCTCGCTCTCCGATTCGTGGGACTGGGGGAAGACGACTTCTGGGTCGACGAGCTCTTTACGCGCGCGATCGTCGACGAGTCACTGGGTGACGCAGCCGACACGGTCCTGGACACTGAGAGCTCCCCGCCGCTGTACTACATGCTCGCGTGGGCGTGGTCTGGGATCCTCGGCGCGGATGAGGCGGGGCTTCGGTCCCTCTCCGCGGTCGCTGGGGCGCTCGTGGCCCCGGTGGCCTACGTGACCCTGCGGCAGGTAGGCCTGCGCACCGAAGCCCTCATCGCAGGCGCGCTCGCCGCGGTAAGCCCGCTGCTCGTCTGGTACTCGCAGGAAGCTCGGGTCTACGCGCTCTTCGCGCTGCTGACCGCGGTGGGCCTGCTCTTCTTCGTCCGGCTGCTCGCGAACTTCAGCGCGCGCGCGTTGACCGGGTGGTCGATCGCATGCGCCGCGATGCTCCTGGCCCACTACTTCGCCCTCTTCACCATCGCCGGCATGACCGCCGTGCTCCTCTATCGCTACCGGGCCCAGTGGCAACGGATCGCGCTCGCGCTACTGCCAACCGCTGTCACCGGCGTCGCCCTCTTGCCGGTGGTCGCCGCTCAGCGGACCAGCGAAAAGACGGACTGGATTGCCCAGATTGGCCTGCCGGAGCGGCTGATGCAGATCCCTGAGCACTTTCTCACGGGGTTCACCTACCCACCGCTCGTCGTGGTTCTCGTAGCCGGGCTACTCACGGCCGCGGGCGGGGTGGGTTTGCTCATGCATGGCCACGCGAGGCAAGCTCGTGGCGGGCGGGCTGCTCGGCGTCGCAGCCGTAAGCGTTGGAATTCCGCTTCTCGCGAAGGCGGTGAGCCAGGACTTCGTAATCAGCCGGAATCTGCTCGGTGCGATCCCCCCACTCCTCCTTGCCGTCAGCGTAGGACTTGGTGCTCCCCGGCTGCGACCCGCCGGGCCAATCGTCGCTTTGACGCTGGTGGGCCTGCTCGCGGGGATGAGCATTGCGGGGGAGTACGACCACGACGTGGAGCGACCTCCTTGGGGGGCCGCCGCTGAAGCCATCGCCGAGATCGGTGAGCCCGACATGGTCGTCGCTTGCTGTGGGACCCTGGCTCGCTCCGGCTGCGCACTACCTCGGGTCGTTCGAAGCGTATGACCCGGGCGCGATGGGTGATGTCAAGGTCGATGAGGTCGTACTGGCGACGATCCGACGTCCAGATCGCCGCCCCGCGGATGACTTCTGCTGGTGGGGTGCTCCATGTCAAGCAAATGACGTGCTGGGACCCGGCGGACCTCCCGCATATCCAGACGAGCTCTCGCAGGCGTTCGCCTCGACCTTCGACCACGTGGAGACGCTCGAGCGCGGGTCGATCAGGCTGGAGCGCTATCGCTCCAGCACGCCGGTCTCGCTCGGCCCGCAAAGCCGTATCCGCCTCGCAAAGGACGACGTCGTGGTCGTCGGCGACGACCAGGCGGTTAACAGCGTCGAGGTGCTGGTCACGCCACGAACTGCCAGGTAGCAAACTGGGCGGTGAAGAGGCCGGCCAGCGCCGCCGAGCACGCGATCACTGGTGCGGTCGCCCGGTGGCGCACGCTCAGCGCCGCGAGGCACATGAAGAGCGGGAAGAGGACCGTCACGAAGCGCGGAAGGCCCAAGAGTGGAATCTCGGCCTCGGGCGCCGAGATCGCGGGCACGAGCGCGGCTGCCACGTAGGCGCCGTAGGCGGGATGGAGCGAGCGGAACAGCCACACCGCGCCCGCGACCGCGCCCAAGAGGACCAGCAACCCGAGCGTGTTCTGCTGGAGTCCTGTGGTACTCCCGCCTCCGCTCGCGAAGTCGCGCACGCCGAGCCACCCTGCCTCGACGGCTTCGATGAAGCCGACGATCGGCCCGTCGACGGACCGCCCGAAGCTGGGCTCCTCCACCGCATCCCTCCACGCGAACGGGTCGTCGAAGACGTTCCCCATGTGCACGCAGACGAGCGCGAGTCCCAGCGGGACGAGCAGAAGGAAGGCCGCGTCCGGGCGCACGCGAACGGTCGGGCGCAGCCGCGCCATGCCGCGCCTGACGCCTGACAGGCCGCCGGGGTACAGGTAGAAGAGCGCCAGCGGGAGCAGCAGGAGAATGCCGGTGTTGCGGGTCGCGGCCGCCGCCGCTCCGAACGCACCGGCCCACGCCCAGCGGCCGGTGCGAGCAGCGTAGAAGGCGCCCACGCTCGTGAACAGGAAGAGGCTTTCGGTGTAGGGCGCGCTGAAGAAGAAGGTCCACGGCGACAGGGCGAGCAGCAACACCGCGAAACGTGCGATCTCGGGCCCGAGCTCGAGGTCGACGAGCCGATAGAGCAAATAGAGCGCGCCGAGGAAGGCGGCGAGCGAGACCATGTACGCCGCGATCAGCGACGCGCCCGGGGACTCCGTGAAGCCGGCAAGGGCCCGGATCGCCAACGGATAGAGCGGGAAGAAGGCCGCCCGGCTCTCGTCAGTAACGACCCGGCCCTCCACGGGCTCGCCCCCCACATATCCGTCTTGGGAGATCTCGAGGTACCAGACGGCGTCCCAGCGGGCGAGCGGAGCCAGCAGCGCGTCGAGCAGATCCTTCGAGCCGCCACCCCCCAAATGGATGCGTAAAGCGCGGCGTCATCGCAGCAGGGCTCGGGTTCGACGTCGATGTTGCGCGACGCGAGGATCGCGACGACCGCGACGAGGCCCGCGCGAGAGGACGAACGCCCCGAGCGCCGTCCGCGCCGCGCGCATCCTCGCGGGATCGCTGAGCGCGGCGCCGAGCCGTTGTCGGAGAACCCCCCTCAAAGGCCGGCGAACGCTACACGCCGGGCTTTAACCTGCGTCCGGTGACCACGACGGTTAAGCCGTGGAAGGGGTTAGGCCGATTGCTCCTTCCGGCGGCCGACTCGGGCGCGCGCGTCGGTACGTCAGGCCGGAGCACGTGGTCCTGTCAGCAATCGTCTTGCTGGGCCTCGTGTTGCGTGTTCGGTACGCGTACGGCAACTACAGCATCGCTCTGGCCTGACGAGATCCACCAGAGCGTCGAACAGGCACACCGGCTCGTCTACGACTACGGGCTCATCCCCTGGGAGTTCGATCGCGGTGTTCGGAGCTGGGCATGGCCCGCGCTGCTTGCTGGCCCGTTGGAGCTGGCAAATCTCCTCGGCATGGACGACCCGGGGCAGTACACGGACGTCATGCGCGGCGCGCTTGTGCTCGCAAGCGCATGTGTCGCACCCGCCGTCTATCTGCTCGCTCGCGTCTTCGGCGCCGGAGCGGGTTCCGGCTCTGGTCGGCGCAGCGTTCGTCGCGTTCGCGACCCTGTTCGTGTACTTCGGCCACCGGGCGTTCGCCGAAGCCGCGTCGATGCTTCCGCTGACGCTGGGATTCGCGCTGGCGGTCGGGGCCGTGGACCGGTGGCGCGACCATCCGCGCGCGCGCGAGCTGTTTTGGGCAGGAGTGCTGCTGCTCGGCTTCTCAGTCCATCTGCGACTTCAGAACGCGCTCTTTTGTCTTGGCCTCCTGATCGTACTCGGATGGAAGAGTGAATGGCGCGCCTCGCTCCACGCCTGTTTCGCGTTCGGCATCGCGCTGCTTGTCCTCGCGATAGTCGACCTTGCGATTTGGGGTGAACCCGCTCATTCGACGCGCGAGTACCTCGAGTTCTGGCTGGGCGGCGAGGGCGCGGCGCATTGGCAAATTCGGCCTTTCGGGTGGTATGCGACGGAGTTGCGGGATCTCGCCCCGGCGGTCACGGGGATCCTGGTCATCGGCGCCGTGCCCTGGGATCTCTCGCGCCCCGTCTCTGTTCGTCGTCACCGCCGGATCGGTGCTGTTCCTCTCACTGATCGGCAACAAGGAGCTGCGGTACGTGCTGCCGACGCTTCCCTTCCTGTGCGCGCTCGCCGGGGTCGGGTTCTCGAGGCTCGCGGCCAGACTCAAGCCTCGCGTCGGGATCGCCTGCGCAGCCGTACTGGCCGCTCTGGCCTTCGTCTCCGGTCTCCGCACGCCGGACCTTCCGGAGTACTACTCGGACATCAACGCCGTCCTGATGGACGCCGGGCGACAGGCGGATATCTGCGGCCTGTTCGTAGAGCCGATCGATCTCCCGTGGACGGGCGGCTACTACCTGCTCCACCGTCAAGTCCCGATCTACGGCGCCGGACAATGCGCCCGCGTCGCCGACCTATTACAACTACGCCATCAGAGACACCGGCGGCGGGGCGGCGCTGATGAAGACCGGCGACGCATGCGAGCCCGATCCGAACTTCACCTACGCGCTCGACGAGCCGCCCGGGTAGACGATCTACTCAGCGGGCGCCGGGTAGACGTGGGGGCACATCAACTCGAGGTTCGCGAGGACGTCTCGGCCGCCGTATACAGCGAACGTCTCAGGAATCCGGATCCGGGAGTCGTGCTGGGCACGGCAGTAGAGGTAGGGCAGGGAATCGTCCGGCTCCGCCTGTCGCGCTGCGCTCAGGCCGACCTCGGCGAGGTGTGCGTTCACCGCTTCCTGGCGGGCGCTCGGCAGCTTGCGCCAGCTCGGCGAGCGGCCCGTAGGTGAGGTCGTACTCGTACTTGAGCGTCTCGATCGACCAGGGGCTCATCGCTCGCTGCAGATCGGCGGCGGCTCCCGATCGAGGCCACCAGCGAGACCGCGGCCACGACCGCGACCGCAAGCGCCGGCGGCGCGGGCGGCGCGGCGACGATGGGCGAGCATCCTGACGAGGAGCACGGCCGTCGCGCAGAGGAGCAGCGCGTAGAAGTAGAGCGGGAAGCTCACCAGGTACGCAGCGGAGCGGGCGTAGCTGAAGCCGAGCGACGTGACGATTCCGAAGATGGCCAGCAGGGCGAGCATCCAGGGAGCGGCAAGGTCCGCGCGCGGCCCGTCTCGGTGCCAACGCTGGAGCCAGCAGCGCGAGCAGGAGGACGCTCGCGGCGAGCGCCCAATAGATCGGGGTGGCCGACGGCGCGTTCCCGGCCAGCGCCAAGACATGGCCGGTCTGCGACACGATCTCCGAGAAGGGGCTGTGCCCGTCCGTGGTGGGCGAGCCGATGAACACGAAACGCGCGAGGACATCGGCCGCGGACAACGCGACGAGTGCCGACTGAGTACACGCGGATGTCCGCGCGAGCCCACTGTGCCTTCGCCTCGGCCCGCACGACGCTCCACAACCGCTCGATAGCTGAGGGCGCCGTCCGGATAGGACGACCTGTACCGCCGCGGCGCGTGGCCGACGAACGCCACCAGCAAGCAGGACTGGCAGCAGGAAGAGGCCCTGGTCCTTCAGCAGCAGGGTCACCGCCCACATGAACGCCGAGGCCGCGAGCAGCGTGCGGCGGTAGGTCTCGCGTCCGAGGGATGCGCACAGCGCGAGCAGCACGCAGCCCGAAGCTCAGCATCTGGAGCGCGTGGTAGCCGCTCGACGGCCACGCGTACGTGTACGCGAAGTTCCTGGTCGTGAACTCGATCACCGCGGCCGCGAGCCCGATCCAAAGAGGCACGCCCAGGTAGAAGAGGGCCGCCGCCAGCACCGCCAACGCCAACGCCGCCACGACGACACTCACATACCGGTTCTTCTTCGGGGACTCCTCGCCGAGCAGCTCCGCCCGGAGGTGGGCCGTCAGGGTCTCAAGCGGTCGATAGCCCGGAGTCCCGATTCCGGTCGGGTCCCAGGACCCGCTCCATGTGGAGGAGAGCTCCGACCCGGTGTACGAGCGGATGTGCCAGAGATCGTCGGCAAACCACCCGTTTCCTTCCGACGGCCGCAACATGAGGAGGCCAACTCCGAGGATGACCGCGAAGACCGCCACGAACTTCCAGTGGCGTTTCACCTCCGGCGGTTCTTGCGCAGCCCCGTGCCCACGGCGCGCCGCAACGACGCACGGATGCCGCCACCATTCCGGCGCCCGAGCGCGTTCTCGAGCTTTTCTATCCGGGCGCGCGCCTCGTCAAGTCGCTCCTCCGTCCGCAGCGCCGTCTTCTGCCAATCCTCGGGGTCCTTCCAGCTGCGGGCCGAGCCGTGGGCGGCGAACGCCTGCTCCCGCTGCCCAGGCGTCGTCGGGTAGAAGAAATGCGGCGGATAGATCTTCACTCCGGGCTGGTCGCGGACCAGCGCGTCCAGGAAGAACGGCCCCGTCCCGTACTTGTCGTAGCCGTACTCGGTGCGCGGCTTCAGCTCTCGCAGCCCACGCTCCAGCAGCGGATGCCCGCGAACGCACCCGAGCGCCGCGTTGTTCACCCTGCCCGGCTTCAGGTCGCAGGTGAAGAACTCGACCCCCTCGATCAGCGGATCGAGCGGGCGCAGGCATTCGAAATCCGTGTCGACGTACACCCCACCGAACCGGAAGAGGACCTCCAGGCGGATCATGTCGGAGCGCTCAGTGGGCTTTCGCAGGCGCTCGTAGACCTCGGGGCGCGAGAGATCATCGGGCAGCGACTCCTCGGTCCATAGGCGCATCTCCCAGTCGGGATGGTGCCGCTTCCATGACTCGCGATAGCCCGCGAACTCCTCCGGCAGCGGATCCGGCCCGACCCATACCTGGTGCAGGATCCGCGGGATCATCGGGCCATGGCGCGGCCGCTACCATCGCCCGTCGTCTGAATCGTGCGCAAGCTCATCGTCATAGCCCTCGACCAGTACGTCCGCAACATGGTCGCCGCCGGCGCGTTCGCGGACATCGAGGACGAGGATACGTACTACATCGCGGGGAGACTCGACGACACGAGTGAGCTCGAGCGCCGCTCCGGCTACCTCGGCGTCATCGATGGCACGACGGAACGCCGCAACACGTACCGGGAGCTGCGGAGGCTCTACCTGGCCTCGTACCGCTTCCGCTCGCGGACGCAGCGGATCAAGCTCCGTTTCATGCCGCCGGTCGAGCGAGCCGTGCTGAAGCTGAAGTCCCTGCCCGGGCTGCGGCACCTGATCGCGAGGCGCTACATGCGGAAGCTGGGCGTCCTGCCCAAGCTCCACGAGGCGATCAGCGAGCTTCGCCCGGACATCGTCATCGCGCCGTCGGGCGGGACGGACCCGCTCGTCTTGGACGCCTTCCGCAGCGCGCGTGAGCTCGGGATCACGACGTTGCTGATCCCGTTCAACTGGGACAACCTGTCGAGCAAGAGCGCCTATCCGATCCTTCCGGACTACCTCGGCGTCGTGGGGCCGCAGAGCGTCGACCACGCACAGCGCATCCACCGGATCCCGAAGGAACGCGTCTCGATCCTGGGGGCGCCCTACATAGACGGGTACTTCCACCGCGAGCCAAACTCGACAGAGGCGCCGTTCCCGTTCCGCTACGTCCTGTTCGCCGGCTGCTACATGCCGTTCGACGAGCGGACCTCGCTCGAGCTGCTCGATCGGGAGATCGAACGGCAGGGGCTCGACCTCAAGATCGTCTACCGGCCGCACCCGCAGCGACGCAAGCGGCGGGTGCCGGACCGCGTGGACGAATCGCGGCTGTCGCACGTGGTGATCGATCCGCAGGTGCGGGACCAGTACCTGCGCTCATTCGACCCGGACGCCCTCGAGGGCGGCAGGGCGCCGATGCCCGCGCTCGAGTACTACCCGGCGCTGCTCGAGCACGCCGAGTTCGTGATCTGCCCGCTGTCGACGATGGTGCTCGAGTCCGCGATCTTCGAGCGACAGGTGATCGTGATCGCCTACCACGACGGGATCCACAAGGACTCCCCGGGCGTGATCGTCAACTACGACCACTTCCAGGGGATGGACCGAATCGAGGGCCTCCACATGTGCGACCAGATGGACGACCTCGTCACTCTTTTCCAGCGGCTTGCCGAGAGCCCTGCGCTGCCTGAGGGCGTTTCGATGCGCGCCCAGGTCCATCCCTGGATCTACCACGACGAGCGGCCTTACCGCCAGCGGCTCGCCGAGCTCGTCGGCCGAATAGCCAGCCGCGAGAACCTGCGGGACCAGCCGTCGATAGTCGAGACGGCGTCCGCGCGCACAGCTTGAAGATCGTCTTCTTCATGCGCCACCGCGGCTACGTCCGCAACTTCGAATCGATGCTCGTCGGGCTGGCCGAGCGTGGGCACGATGTGGTCGTGGCGCTCGGGGAAGTGGCCACCCCGTGGCTCGGCAGCGCCCCGGCGACCTCGCACCCGCTCGCCGCGTCGTGCCCGACCCTCGAGTTCCGAGCGGCCCCGCGTCAGAAGGGAGTGGCCACGGTGCTCGGCCGGCGGCTTCGCGTCGCGCGCGACTATCTGCGCTATCTCACTCCCGCGTACGACGACGCCGAGCCGCTCCGGGCGCGCGCACGTGGAAAGGCGCCGCTCTCGATCCGCGCGTTGGTTCACATGCCCGGCATCCGGTCCCGAGCCGGGCTGGCGAGACTCGACAGGGCGCTCGGGCGGCTGGAGCGGCGTCTCCGGCCGCCGAGGGAGATCGTCCGATTCCTGGCCGCGGAGGCACCGGACGCCGTGCTCGTCACGCCACTCATAGAGCTCGGCTCGCCGCAGACCGCCATTGTCCGCGCCGCCCAGGCTTCGGGGATCCCGGTGGCGCTGTGCGTCGCGAGCTGGGACAACCTCACGAACAAGGGTGGGATACGCGAGGAGCTCGACCTGGTGGCGGTCTGGAACGAGGCTCAGCGGCGCGAGGCCATCGAGCTGCACGGCGTGTCGCCCGAGCGCGTGGTCGCGACCGGAGCGAACGCGTACGACCACTGGTTCGAGTGGCAGCCGACCACCTCCCGCGAGGAGTTCTGCGCGAGCGTCGGCATACCCGCAGATCGGCCCTTCGTCCTGTACGTCGGCTCTTCGCGCTTCATCGCTCCGAACGAGGTGCCGTTCGTCGTGGGATGGCTGGAGTTCCTTCGTAGCCACAGCGACCCCGCTCTCCGGGAATTGGGCGTGGTCATCAGGCCACACCCGCAGAACGCCGCCCAATGGGAGGACTTCGACGCGTCGGCGTTCGCGGGTGTCGCGGTTCATCCGCGCGGCGGCCAAGATCCCGTGGACCGGGCGTCGAAGTCGTCCTTCTACGACTCGATTCACCATTCCGCCGGCGTGGTCGGGATCAACACGAGCGCACTCATCGAAAGCGCGATCGTTGGACGCACGGTCTACACGCTTGCGCTGCCGGAGGTCCGCCGCGGACAGGAGGGGACGCTCCACTTCCGCCACCTCGTTCAGGCCGGTGGCGGGGTTCTCGAGGTAGCGAACTCACTCGAGCAGCACGCCGAGCAGCTGCAGCGCGGGCTTGCGGCCCCCGACGCGGCCAACCGCAACAAGCCGTTCTTGGAGGAGTTCGTCCGGCCCTTCGGTCTCGACACCCCGGCCGCGCCGCGGCTGATCGAGGCGATCGAGCGGATCGCCGGCGCCGCGGCCGGAGAAGCGGACGACCGCTCCGCGGCGAGGGGAATCGTTCGGGCGCGGTAGGCGTGGGCACCGAAGAAGAGGTCGCGTCGCGCATCGCCGCGCTCCGAGGGGCGCGGCCGGACGAGTACGGGCCACGCGATGATGAGAGCCGCCGGCGATTCGAGGCCAGGCTGCAAATGCTCAGCGAGCTCGAGGGCGACGCGCTGCTCGTGCCGGAGCCGGCGGCGCTCGGCGGGTTCGGCTACGAGATCGACGGCGGGCTCTACAACATCGACACGCTGAAGTTCTTCGAGGCGCTCATCGCCCTGGAACGCGGCGCGGTGCTTGACGAGATCCGCGCGCCGGGCCGCAGGCTGGTCTGGGAGATCGGCGCGGGCTGGGGCGGGTTCGCGTACCAGTTCAAGACGCTTTTCCCCGACGTCACCTACGTGATCGTCGACTCGCCCGAGCTGCTCCAGTTGTCGGCGGCGTACCTGACGACCCTGTTCCCGGAGGCGAAGGTCGTCCACGGCAACGGCGACGTCGACGCGTTGGCGGACTGGGAAAGCGTTGACTTTGCGTTCGTACCCACACACATGAGCGACTCGCTCCAGGGCCTCCGCCCGGACCTCACACTCAAGGCTGACGACTATGCGCGGCTCGTGTGGGAGCTCGGGTGCCCATTCATCTACAGCTTCAGCTGCGACCGGCGCGAGGTGCTGGACCGCTACTACTGGATGCACGAGGTGCCGCTGCTCGAGCTGAAGACGGCTTCGCTGCCGGAGCGCGTGCGCTCGGCACTGGCCCGCGACTCGTCGATCGAGTACCGCCACGTGGTCGGATGGCGGCGCGCCTCGCCGTGAGCGACGTCTCGGTCGTCCTCGGCGTGCCGCTGTACGGGAGCGGCGAGCATCTTCAGGAGGCGCTCGAGTCACTGCTGGCGCAAACGCAACCCGGCCTGGCGCTGGTGCTCTGCGACGACGGCCCTGGCGACGGCGCTCGCGCAATCGTGGAGGCGGTCGCCGGCAGCGACTCCCGGGTCACGTATCGCCGCAACGAGCGTCGGCTGGGACTCGTGGAGAACTGGCGCCGGACGTTCGAGGTTGCCGGCGAGTTGCACCCGGAGGCGGGATATTTCGGCTGGGCCAGTGACCACGACGCCTGCCATCCCCGCTGGGCCGAGCGCCTGGTGGATGCCCTGGACCGGTCGCCGGCGGCGGTGCTGGCGTACGGACGCACGTACCAGTTCGATGCGGACCGGCACGTGGTGCACGAGGTGGACCGTTTCGAGACCGCCGGCCTCTCCGACCCGCGCGAGCGCCTGGCGCGGGCACTGCGCGGCATGCGCGCCGGCGACATGGTCTACGGCGTCTACCGCCGCGAGCCCATGCAGCGCTCGGGCGTCATCCGCAGGCTGCTGTTGCCGGACCGCCTTCTCCTGTCGGAGCTGAGCGTCCAGGGCGAGTTTCTCCACGTGCCGCGCGCGCTTCGTTACAGGCGCATCACGGGCCGCGCAACGCTGGCCCGGCAGCGGGCAAGCCTGTTCCGGGACGACGCGCCGGCATACACCAGGCTGCCTTGGTGGGCCGTGCACACCGCCGCCTTCGGCTGGGCGATCACCCGCGGGGAGGCAGCTCCGGAAGCCGGCACGCTCGGGCGGCTGCGCCTCGTCGCCACGCATGCATGGCACAACTTCGCGTTCGCGATGCATAGCCGGATCGGGCGCGTGATCGACTGGCTGTCGCGGAGGGTGAGGGGCGGCTTGGCCCGCGCAGCAAGCCTTCGGCGGCGCCGCTGACGCTACGTTAGGAGCCTCGTGCGGTTCCTCTTCACGACCCTTCAGTTCATAGAGAGCGAGTTCTACGGCCGAGTGGGCGCCCATCTCGAGCGCCAGGGGCACCAGGTCGCGCACGTCGCGTACTCGCGACGCGCCAGCGACATGCTGAGCCGCAAAGGCTTCACGGCCTATTGCCTCCGCGACCTGATGGACGAGCTCGGGCCGGTTGATGTCGCGGCGCCACGCCGAGAGGATCGGGAGCTCGTACGACACGCCGACGCTACGCGACGTGTACCGCACCGACATCGCGTGCGACGGACGGTCGGAGGAGTGGTGCGTCGAGCGGACGGTGCGCCACTTCCTGGCGCTCGAGAAGGTCTTCGACGAAGTGCGCCCCGAAACGGTGGTGCCGGAGGTGGGGAGCGAGACGATGCGCACGGCGGCACATCTCATCGGGCTCGACCGCGGCGCCACCGTCCTGTTCCTCTTCTACACGATCTTCCCGAACCCGCTGCGGCTCTACGCGAACACGATGCACTCACCGATCGTGCCGCCGGAGGAGGTCCGAGAGCTGGCGCCGGAGGAGCGCGCGGAGGTCGAGCGTTTCATCGCGGAGTTCACGGCGCGCGCCACGCCGATCCGGCCGTACCGGCGCCCGCGCATCACCCGCGCAACGCTCCGCGACTTCGGGCGGCATATCGCCGTGCGCTTCCTGCGCGACCGGGACAACGAGTACCTCCGGCCTTCACGGTTCGTCGTCGAACTATGCGCGCGAGCGGACTCGGGCATTGGCGGCAAGGCGGCTGTACTCGAAGCTCGAGCAGGACCGCCGGTTCGTCTACTTCCCGCTTCATGTCACGGACGACTACAAGATCAAGCGCGTCATCCCGCACTGCGTCGACCAGGCCTCGCTCATCGAACAGGTCGCCGCTGCGCTTCCGCATGGCTACGACCTGGTTCTCAAGGAGCACCCGATGTCGGTCGGGCGCAACAGCCTCGAGATGCTCCGCCGGCTGGCGCGGATCGAGAACGTGCGGCTGCTCGACCCGCACACCAGCTCGCACGAGCTGATCCAAGGCTCTGAGGGGATCGTCGTGATCAGCTCGACGGTCGGGCTGGAGGCGCTGATGTACGCGAAGCCGGTGCTGACGCTCGGGCAGCCCTTCTACTCGGGCTACGGGGTCACGCTCGACGTCGACAGCTTCCGCGAGATCCGCGACCAGGTGCCGGCGCTGCTCGAGTTCAGGCCCGAGCGGGAGCGGATCCTGCAGTTCCTGCACGCCGCGATGCGCCGTTGCTACCCGGGGGCGCCGGTGCTCGTGGACTCCTCCGACGCCAACGCGCTCGCGCTCGCGGAGTCGCTCGACTCCGCCGCCCGCGGCGACCGCAGCGTCCGGGCCGCGCCAGCCGTCGCTTGAGCCCGGCGCCTCTGCGCGTCGCGCTCGAACTGACCGGCCTCGAGCTCGACGCCGGCGGGTCCGCCCGGGCGATTGCCGCCCTTCACGCCGAGCTGGAGCGGCGCGACGACGTCGAGCTGCATGACATTGGCCCACCGGGGGCAGCCGGGCCACGGCTGGCGGCGAGTGGTGCGCGGGCTCCATCGGGAGCTCCTCTACCTGCCGATCCAGCTACCGCGGAGGGCGGCGGACGCCGGTGCTGACCTCCTGCACTGCCCCGTGGGCGTCGCGACCACGCGCTCCCGGGTGCCGCTCGTGGTCACCGTCAACGACGTGATGGCGCTCGAGCACCCCGATTGGTTCACGCGCGCGAACGCGCTGCAGCAGAGGCTCGTGCTGCCGCGCGCGCTGGCGGCGGCGGCACGCGTGATCGTCCCGTCCCATTACACGCGCGAGCGCTTGCTTGCGACCTGCCGCCTCGACGCGGCGAACGTGGACGTCGTGCCTTACGGCGTCGGGTCCGTGTTCGCGCCTGGTCCGGCCGACTCCGCGGCGCTGGAACGGCTTGGCGTGGAGAGTCCCTACGTGCTCACCGTGGGGACGCTTCAGCCGCGGAAGAACATTCCCGCCGCGGTGGCTGCATTCGAGCGCGCGACAGCCGAGGGATCTCCGCACACGCTGGTCGTGGCGGGGGCGCGCGGCTGGCGCGACGACGCGCTGGCCGGGATGCTCCGAGAAGCCGCGCATCCGCCTGCTCGGCGCGGTGACCGACGAGCAGCTCGTCGAGCTCTACCGTGGCGCCGACTGCCTCTGTCTTCCCTTCGCTGTATGAGGGCTTCGGCTTCCCGGTGCTCGAGGCGATGGCGTGCGGCACGCCGGTGGTATGTGCAGATCGCACGAGCCTGCCGGAGGTCGCCGGCGATGCCGCCGTGCTCGCGGACCCCGACGACACAGCCGCGTTCGCAGCGTGCGCTCGCGGAGGTGCTCTCGTCACCGGCACGCCGCGCGGAGCTCGAGCAGGCCGGGCTCGCCCGCGCCCGCGAGTTCAGCTGGCTCCGCTGCGCGGACCTCACCGTCGCCGCCTACCGCCGCGCGGTCGGGCATTAGCATCGGTTCGCGGTGCGCAGTTTGACGCTTGTCGTCGCGGCGATGTTGCCTGCGACGCTTTTCCTTGATTGGTTCGACGTCGCAGGGAAGGGACGCCTTAGCGGCTGGGAATCGTTCCACCGCAGCGACCTGATCCTCGTGGCGCTCTGCGTGGGGGTGATCGGATGTGGTGCCGTTCCGCGCTGGCGCGAGGCCGGTCTGATGCGAATCGTGCTGGCGGGCGCGGCGGTGACGGTGATCTTGCGCGAGCTGTTAGATCCGCCCGCTGACGGCGACGTTCTGTTCGGCGGCAAGGCGGCGATCGTGCTTGGCGTTGGCTTGCTCGCTTTGACCTTGTTGGCGGCGCGGCAGCGCTTTGGACCGGCCCGTCGCGCTGAGGCTTGGGCGCTGCTGCTCTTCCCGAGCGCCCTGCTTGCCGTGCTTGGCTGGGCTCATCGGTGGACGGCTGACGACGCTTTCATCAACTTCCGCGTGGTCGACCAGCTTCTGGCCGGCAACGGCCCCGTATTCAACGCAGGTGAGCGGGTGGAGGCGTACACAAGCACGCTCTGGCTCGCGATGCTCACCGCTGTCCATGGCGTGTTGAGCTTCGTAGCGTTGGAGTGGATTGCGGTCGTGCTCGGCTTGGCGCTCTGTGTGGGCGGCCTCGCCGCCGCGACCATCGGCGCGCGGCTGCTGCACGACGAGCGGTCCGGGTTGGTCATTCCGGCCGGGGCGCTGGTCTTCGCCGCGCTGCCCCCCTCGTGGGACTACGCCACGTCTGGGCTCGAGACCGGGCTCTTGTTCGGCTGGCTCGGTGGCGTCTTCCTCGGCTTGGTGGCCGCAGAGCGCAATCCAGGTTGGGCTCATCGCCGCCGCTGGCGTCCGAGCCGACTGGACCTCCTTGCCGTCGCGATCGGGCTCGGGCCGCTGGTGCGGCCGGACTTCGCGATCTTCAGCGCGGCGTTCTTCGTCGCGCTGCTCGCGGTGCAGCGTCCGACGTCGGTCCGGTCTGCGCTGCGCCCGCTGCTCGTGATGGTCGCGCTGCCCGCCGCCTACCAGGTGTTTCGCATGGGGTACTTCGCGGTGCTCGTGCCCAACACGGCGCTGGCCAAGGAGGCCGGCCTCAGCCGCTGGGGCCAGGGCGCCGACTATGCGTGGGACACACTCGGCACCTACTGGCTCTTCATCCCGCTCGTGCTGCTCGGCGCCTGGCTCACTCGCCGCCTGCCCGATCTCGCGCGCCGGTCCAGCACCGACCTCCTGCTCGCACTGCTTCCCGTCCTCGCCGGCGCCCTCCACATCGCCTACGTGATCAAGGTGGGCGGCGACTTCATGCACGGCCGCCTGATGCTTCCCGGGCTCTTCGCGCTGCTGATGCCCGTCGCCGCGCTGCCACTTTCCCCGCACCGCGCGACCACGACAGCCACCGCCGCGGCAGTGGCCATCTGGGCCGCGGTCGCCGCTACCGAGTTCCGCACATCCTACGCCGGCGTCTACACGGTCTCGGACCAGGGGTTCTCCGACGAGCGGACGCTTTACGAGACCAAAAGCGGCGACAAGCACCCCGTCACACTCGAGGACTACGGGGGCGACGGGTCGGCAAGACTCGGCGCTGAAGCGAAGCGACGGGCCGAGAGCGGAGAGGCCGTCCTCCTGGATCAGGGAGCGACCATCCGCGAGTTTGCGTCCCGGCCGGGGCTGCCGCAGCCCACCATCGTCTTCGCAGTCGGCATTGGGGTGATCGGTTACGCCGCGGGCCCCGACGTGCGCGTTATCGACCGGCTATCGCTCGCCGATCCGATCGGCTCGCGCCTCCGCCTCGAGCACCGCGACCGGCCGGGCCACGAGAAGCTCACGGATTACACGTGGGCGCTCGCCCGGTTCGGCGCCCCCGGTCTGCGCGCGGCGGACTTATACCGTGACTGCAGTGACTGCCGTGAGCGCCACATGGAAGCCATCGTCGGGGCCGAGAAAGCTCTCCGCTGCGGCGTCCTGCGGGACGTCATCGCGGCGGTCACAGAACCGATGAGCGTGTCGCGCTTCCTCGAAAACATCGCCCTCTCCCCGAGAGCCACCACCGCACGCTTCGCCAAGCAACCCGCTGCTGCCGCACGTGAGCTATGCGAGTAGCGGTGCGGCAGCGGTTTGGGGGCGCGCGTCGCGCTGGGGTTTGGGCACTGTTGCTCTTCCCGAGTGCTGTCCTTGCCGTGCAAGGCTGGACTCATCGGTGGACGAACGACGACGCTTTCATCAACTTCCGCGTGGTCGACCAGCTTCTGGCCGGCAACGGCCCCGTATTCAACGCGGGCGAGCGGGTCGAGGCCTACACAAGCGTGCTCTGGCTCGCGATCCTCGCCGCGGGAGAGGGTCTCCTGAGCTTTGTCGCGTTGGAGTGGATCGCGGTCGTGCTCGGCTTGGCGCTCACCGTGGCCGGGCTCGCCGCTGCGACGATCGCGGCGCGGCTGCTGCACGGCGAGCAGCGGTCCGAGGTGTTCCTCCCGGCCGGAGCGATCGTGTTCGCGGCGCTCCCGCCCGCGTGGGACTACGCCACCTCGGGGCTCGAGACTGGGCTCTCGTTCGGCTGGCTCGGTGGCGTCTTCCTCGCCCTGGTCGCCGCCGCCCGTGATCCCGCAACTTGGGCTCGTCGCCGCCGCTGGCGTCCAAGCCGACTCGACCTGCTTGCGGTGGCGGTGGGGCTCGGGCCGCTCGTGCGGCCGGACTTCGCGATCTTCAGCGCGGCGTTCTTCGCCATCCTGCTAGCGATCCAGCGGCCAGCATCGGTGCGCTCCGCGCTGCGTCCGCTGCTACTGGCGCTCGCGCTCCCCATCGCCTACCAGGTGTTCCGCATGGGCTACTTCGCGATGCTCCTACCCAACACCGCGCTCGCCAAGGAGGCCGGCCTCAGCCGCTGGGGCCAGGGCGCCGCCTACGCATGGGACACGCTCGGCACCTACTGGCTCTACGTCCCGCTCGCGCTGCTCGGCGCTTGGCTCGTCCGCCGACTGCCCGATCTCAACCGGACACAGACCCTGCTCGTCCTGCTTCCCGTCCTCGCCGGCGCGCTCCACATCGTCTACGTGATCAAGGTCGGCGGCGACTTCATGCACGGCCGCCTGATGCTGCCCGGGCTCTTCGCGATCCTGATGCCCGTCGCCGCACTGCCACTCTCCCCCCACCGCGCCACCACCACACTCACCGCCGCCACAATCGCCATCTGGGTCCCGGTCGCCGCCACCGAACTCCGCACCCCCTACGCCGGCACCTTTTATCTGTCGGAGCGGGGAATTTCCGACGAGCCCGAGAGCTACAACAGCGACCCTGAGAAACCGGTCAAGCTCGAGCAGAACCCGGTCACGCTCGAGGACCACAAGGGTCACGAGTACGCGAGGTTCGGTGCCGAAGCGAAGCAGAAGGCCGAGCGCGGAGAGGCCGTGATGCTGGACCTGAACAAGGGCCTTTATGACTTTCCCTCCCGGCCAGGGCTGTCCCCGCCCACCGTCGCCTTCGTAAACGCGATCGGGATGGTCAGTTACGCCGCCGGACCCGAACTGCGCGTCGTCGACCGCTACGGTCTTGCCGACCCGATCGCGTCGCGACTCAGGCTCGAGCAGCGCGGCCGACCAGGGCACGAGAAGGAGATGGACCACGCCTGGGCGATCGCACGCTTCAGCGACCCCGAGTCGCTCTTGGTCCGCATCCCCCCCGACTGCGGTGACTGCCTCCAACGGCGCCTCGAAATCAAAGATCGAGCCGGTTCCGCTAGGAAAGCCCTCCGCTGCGGTGTCCTGGACGAGGTCCTCGTGGCAGTCACAGAGCCGATGAGCATGTCGCGCTTCCTCGAAAACATCGCCTTCGCCCCGAAAGCCACCGCCGCGCGCTTCGCCCCAGATCCGAGCGATGCCGCACGTGAGCTATGCGACTAGCCGGTATAGCCGCCACTAGCATCGACGCCCCGTGCACCTCGGGTACAGCCTGCTGACGCTATTCCCCGGACGTGTCGGCGGCTCCGAGACCAACGTCCGCGGGCTGCTCGGGGAGTTCGCCGACGGCAACGGCCCCGCGCGCGTCACCGTATTCGCGAATCGCTTCGTGGCCGCCGCCTACGGCGAGTACGAACGCGGCCCCGTGTCGCTGCATCACGTTCGCTCGTATCGCCCGGGAAACAGCATCCCGACCCGCGCGCTCGCGATAGCCGCGGCCCGCGCGCTGCCCCGGCTCGCTGCGCGTGACGTGCCGCCCGTGGACGTCGTCCACTACCCGGTGACCGTGCCGATCCCGCGCAGCGACCGCCCGACGGTCGTCACGATCCACGACCTTCAGCATCACGACCTCCCACAGTTCTTCTCCCGCGCCGAGCGCGCCTACCGGCGCTGGGCGTACGACGGGGCGGCGCGCTCCGCGACGATGGTCGTCGCGATAAGCGAGTACACGCGGCAGCGCCTGGTCGAGCTTCTCGGCATCCAGCCCGAGCGGATCGAGGTGGTTCCGCACGGCCTCGACGCGGAGCGATTCAGCCCAGACGACGACGGCGACGAAGCGCTGCTCGCAAACCTCGACCTGCCGGAGCGCTTCGTCGTGTACCCGGCGAACCTGTGGCCGCACAAGAACCACGAGCGCCTCGTCGACGCGCTCGCTGTGCATCGCGAACGGGACGTGGACCTCGTGCTGACCGGGCAGCCCTGGAACCGGCTCAAGCAGCTCATGGAGCGCGCTGAGCGGCTGGGCGTAGCGGCGCGTGTGCGTCACCTGGGCCACATCGAGCCGAAGACGATGCCGGCGGTCTATCGCGCCGCCGCAGGCGATGATCTTCCCGAGTCTCTACGAGGGCTTCGGGGCGCCTCCGCTGGAGGCGATGGCGTGCGGCTGTCCAGTGGCGGCGTCGCTGCAAGGGTCGCTTCGGGAGGTATGCGAGGGCGCCGTCCTCGAGCTGGATCCCGAATCGGTCGAGTCGATCGCCGACGCGCTCGATCGGATCGTCGCTGACGAAGGCCTACGGGCAGCGACTCCGCGCCGCCGGCACAGAGCGCGCAACCGGCTTTCGGTGGAGCGACGCCGCGCGCAAACACACCGCGGTGTATGCGCGGGCCGCCGAACTCGCGCGGTGAGCGCACGTCCCTACACTGCCCGCGCCGTGGGACATGTCCGAGCCTGGGCCCGACAAAGAACTCCAGACGAACTGGCCCTCGGCTTGCCGTTGGTAATCGCCGTCGTCTACTTCGTGCGCATGGGACAAACGTTCCAGGAGCGCCTCACGCTGATGAGCGGGGACTCCGACGCGATCTTCCCGCTGGTCATCGTGGCGACCATGGACGAGGTCCCCGACGGGGACATCCAGATGGGGACCTTCGGGCACTACATGACGCTGGCATACGCGCGCGCGACCGAGTGGCTGCCGTTCTACCGGGAGGTCTGGGAGGTGATGCCCTTCATCCTGTGGATGGCGAGCCTGGGGCTGGTCGTGTGGGCGGCTTGGCGGACGTTCGGGGAGCATGCCGCGGTCCTGACCGGTGTCCTGGGGCTCTGTGTCGGCCCCTCCTTGCTCTACACACTCTTCACCTCGACCAACCACACGTGGACCGTCTACAGCTCGGCGATCGCGGTTGGCCTGGTCGTCTTCCTGACCACGCAGACGCGCATGAGCACCCGCAGCTGGATCATCGCCGTCGCTGCTGCGCTCCTCCTCGGCGGCGCGGTCGCCGAGGACCGACTCGTCCTTCTAGGTGCGATCGGCCCCCTGCTCTTGGCCGGGCGCCGGGGTCGCGATCAGGCATCCGACCCGGGAGGGACGCATGGCCGGGCTCGTGGCGGGGCTCGTCGGCGTCGGGGCGGTCGCCGTTGGCGCGGGCGTCACGAAGATCGTGGAGGCGTCGGGCTTCCTGACCGTTCCGAGAACCGAGGGCTGGATCGAGGCACACCTCTTCTTCTCACAGGCGGCTGCGTTCCTGGAGGAGAGCCTGTTGCTCTTCAATGCGGACTTCTTCGGGCGGTCGCTGTCAATCGAGAGCGCGTTCGCATTCGCCACCGCGATCGGAGTGATCGTCGCGCTCGTGGCGCCGTTCATCGTGCTACGCCGACGGCTGGACGCTGCGCGGCCGGCCGACAGCCCCTCGAGAACTCGGCAAGTCGGCGTACATCTTCTTCTGGGCGGCGACGATGGCCATCGTCCCGCTCGCCGCCATCGCGAGTGACCAGAACGTCGCCC
The DNA here is from genome assembly GCA_963846865.1 of uncultured Thermoleophilaceae bacterium. GTDB lineage: Bacteria > Actinomycetota > Thermoleophilia > Solirubrobacterales > Thermoleophilaceae > DASPHG01. The sequence continues at coordinate 108,170 of CAWJXU010000006.1, forward strand.
ACGGCGGTGCGCGCTACTTCCTCCCGGTGGTGTTCGCGGCCGCTGCGACGGTGCCACTTCTCGCCAGGTCGGTCACCGCTCGCTACCTCGTCATCGCCGGTGTCTCGATCTACGCCGTTCTCGGAGTGCTCGACATCGAACAGCGCGGCCAGTCCATACCCGGCTTTGACACGAACGACAACGTTCGAGAGAACGCCGGTCGAATCGCCATACAGGCAAACCAACTGATCTCGATCGCTGAGCAGGAGCAAGTCGACATTGGCTATGCGGGCTACTGGGAGGCCGCCTCGTCAAGCTGGTCGACCAAGATGCGGGTCAAGGTCTTCCCCGTCGAGCATCAGTGTGAGAACGAGGAGGGCCCGTGCCCGATCTCGTTCAACGCGCACGGTGGGTGGTACGAGCCACGGGACGGCATCCGGACCTTCCTGATCGGCCCGAGGCCTGACGAAGCCGCCTCCTACGAACCCCCTCCGTCGCTCGGGCCGCCGCTCTCTACCCATCGTCTGTTGAACGGCACGCAGTTGTACGTCTACCCGTATGACATCGCTTCGCGGTTTCCGCCGTTCCGCCCGGACCGCGCGGATCCATTCGGCGATGAGCCCGAGAGCGCGGGTTGAGGCCGCGGCTCGCCCCGCTCCGCCGTTCGCCTGGCTACACACGCTTCTGGTGCGCCGCGACCCTCGCCCGGGTCGCAAACGAGATGGCACCCGTGGGGGTTGTTCTGTACGTGCTCGATCGCACTGGCAGTGCGGCCTGGGCCGGGGCAACGCTTGCCGCGATCACGTTGCCGAGCATCGTCACCGGCCCGATTCTGGGGGCGTGGCTCGACCGCGGCGGTCGGCGGCTCGAGGCGATCAGGCTGGACCAGGCGATCTCGGCCGCGTCGCTCGCGCTCGTGGTGGCCCTGGCGGGCGAAGCGCCTGACGCGATGCTCCCGCTCGTGGCCCTGGCCGCGGGGATCACGTTCCCGCTCTCGACGGGCGGCTTCTCGAGCCTGATTCCCTCCTACGTCGACGCGAGCCTTCGCGTCCAGGCGAACGCGCTCGAGGCCTCGAGCTACAACACGGCGATCGTCGCCGGCCCCGCGCTGGCAGGCGCGCTGGCGACGACGTTTGACCCGCTCGCCGCCGTGCTGGTCCAGATCGGCCTGAAGCTCTGCGCCCTGGTTCTAACGCTCATGCTGCGCCAGCGCGGGCGGCTGCCCTCTCGGCCCGACATCTCTGTCCGGCGCATCACGCTCGAGGGCTTCAGGCTGCTCACCGCGTCGAGGCCGTTGCTCGCGGCGACCGTCGCGGGGTCGGCGGCACTGATCGGGCGCGGGCTGCTGTCGCTCGCCTTCCCGTTCTTTGCCGTCGAGGAGCTCGGCGAACCGGAGGGCTTCTCGGGGTGGTTGTGGGCGGCGTTCGCCGTTGGGTCGCTCCTGGGCGCCGTCGGGCCGCTCGGGATCCAGGCGCGCCGACGCCCGCACGAGATCGTCGTCTGGGCGGCCGGGGCGGCCGGGGTCGTGATGCTGCTCTGGCCACTCGCCTCCAGCCCTGCGCTCGCACTCCTCCTGGTCGCCGCCGGCGGGTTCGTCTATGGGCCGGGCCTCGTGGCCACCTTCTCCGTTCGTCAGGAGGAGGCGCCGGCCGAACTACAGAGCCAGGTGTTCATGACGGGCGCTGGGCTGAAGACCGCGTCGTTCGCAATCGGCGCGGCGCTGTCGGGGCCGCTGGTGGTCGAGGCCGGCGCGGCGCAGACACTCCTGATGGCAGCCGCCCTACATCTCGTAGCCGGAGCCGCCGGCGCAGCCGTCAGTTCGCGTTCCCCTGCCAAGTCGCGAACTGGGCGGTGAAGAGGCCGACGAGCACGGCCGAGCACGCTATGACGGGCTCGGTGGCGCGCCGGCGCACGCACACCGCTGCGAGGCACATGAAGAGCGGGAAGAGCACTGTCACGAAGCGCGGCAGGCTCAACAACGGCGTGTAGTCGTCGGGCGCCGAGATCGCGGGCAGAAGCGCCGCCACGACGTAGGCGCCGTAGGCCGGATGGAGGGCGCGGAACAGCCACACGGCCCCCGCGCCGGCGCCGGCGAGGACCGCCAACGCGAGCGTGTTCCGCTGGAGCCCGTCGGCCGTCCCGCCGCCTGCGACGAGATCGCGCACGCCGAACCATGCCGCTTCGCCGGCCTCGACGAGGCCGGCGATCGGCCCCTCGACCGACCGCCCGAAGCTCTCGGCCCCCTGCACGTCTCTCCACGCGAACGGATCGTCGTAGACGTTCGCCATGTGGAAGCAGACGAGCGCGAGGCCCAGCGGCACGAGCACCAGGAACGCGACGTCCGGCCGCACACGGACGGTAGGGCGCAGCCGCGCGAGACCCTGTCGGACGCCGGTCACCCCGCCGCCATCCGGCCGGTACAGATAAAGCAGCGCGAGCGGGAGCAGCAGGACGATGCCGGTGTTGCGCGTCGCCGCAGCCGCCGCGCCGAGCGCGCCCGCCCACGCCCAATGACCGGTGCGCGCCGCATAGAACGCCCCCACGGTCGCGAGCAGGAAGAGGCTTTCGCTGTAGGGCGCGCTGAAGAAGAGCGTCGACGGCGACAGTGCGAGCAGGAGCACCGCGACGCGCGCGATCTCAGGCCCGAGCTCGAGGTCGACGAGCCGATAGAACAGATAGAGCGCACCAAGGAAAGCGGCGAGCGAGACCACGTAGGCGGCGATCAGCGACCCGCCCGGGGATTCCGTGAACCCGGCAGCGGCGCGGATCGCCAGGGGATATAGCGGAAAGAAAGCGGCGCGCTCCTCCGCGGGAAGCGGCTCGCCCCCGGAATACCCGTCCTGCGAGATCTGGAGGTACCAGACGGCATCCCAGCGCGCGAGCGGAGCCAGAAGCCCGTCGAGTAGCCCCTCGAGCGACCACCCTCCGAACGGATGAGTCAAGCGGGGAACGTCGTGCTGCGATGTCACGGAGTCGACGTTGCGAGACGCGAGGACAGCGACGAGCACGACGATCCCGCGTGAGAGGGCGAAGGCCCCGAGCGCCGCCCGCGCCGCCCGCACCCGCGCCGGATCGCCGAGCGCGGCGCGAAGCGGTTGTCGGAGCGCCATCCTCAAACGCCGCCGAAAGCTAGCGGCTCGGGCAGCTACCGAACGATCCGGAAGCGGTTGCTCCCGGTATCAGCCATGTCGCTGCGCCTCGCTCCGAATCGGACGTACCCGCCACACCTTTGCGCCGCGATCGGTTGGCGAGTCGTACTTGACGTCCTTGTAGAGGTCGGTGAAGTAGAGCCCGTCCGGCGCTACGGCGAGGCCTAGCGTCGTAGCCCTACCGACGCCCGTGTACTCGACGAAGGTGCGCGGCCGAGCCCTGTAGCGTCCGCGCCTGTCCGGCACGAACTCGACGATTCGCTTTCCGTTGTACTGGGGCCCGGGCGCCCAGGGCGGACCGGCCTCGGTGACGAAGGCGTGGTCCATCTTGCGTGCCGCGAACCCGCTCCGCGCGGCGGTGTCACGCTGGACGAAAGCGATGTTCACCGGCGCATGGCTCGGCTCCCAGGCGTAGAGCGCGAAGGCACGCATGCTGTCGTTCGTCTCGTCCCACAGGAAGTTCCGTCCGGGCACGACGCGCGCGAACCGATCAACTGAGGGGCCGTTCTCAACCATGTACAAGCTGTCGTCGGCGGCGCGCCAGGCGCCGCCGAACGGGTTTCGCAAGCCGTACGCGTAGACGTAGTCACTCGGGGTGATCCCGTCGGACGCGTTGTAGAACGGGTTGTCGGCTGCGGGCGAGCCGTCGAGGTTCACCCGCAGCACCTTTCCCCGAAGCGACTCGAGGTTCTGTGCGGACTCGACGCTCAGTCCGTCGGCAACCTGGGCGTACAGCTTCCTGTCGGGGCCGATGCTCACGCTTCCGATCTGATGCGACGGTCCCTGCGATTCCGGGATGTCGAGCACGGTCGTCCGGCGGGTCGCTACCCCGCCGTCCTTGCTGCTGTGGAACCGCACCACCTGGGCGTAATGCCGCACCTTCTCTCCAGGTGGGATCTGCTCGGGCGAAGGCTTATAGACCATGCTCGCGAATACGTCCCCCGTCCTCGGTTCGACCGCGATCCCGGTCAGGCCGATGTCAGGGTTTTCCGGCAACTTGAAGTTCAGAAGGCCGCGCGCATAGGTCGTGACCCTGCCGTTCCGCCGGACGAGCTTGATCTTCCCGGACAGCTCGGTGACGTACAGCAGTGGTGCCCTCGGTCCCGGCTTGGGGTGCGGGACCATCGCGATGTTGACCGGGAGCCGCAGGCCGCCGGCTACGCGCTCGACCTTGAACCCCTTCTGTCGCACGGCCCACGGAACCTTGGACGGCTTTCCAGGAGGGCCAGGCGGGTCCGTCCTGAAGCCCCGCTCGCTCCACGGGCCCGCCTCGCCCGCGCTGTCGATGAACCGAACGCGGACGCGGAACTTCGTGTCATGGTCCAGATCGGATAGCAGGTTGTCGGGCTTGAACTCTCCGTCGGGAAGGTGGATGTGCAGCGCGAACGGGAGGGGGGCGCACGTCGCCTCCCAAGCGACCTCCCCCCGGGCGTGGCCCCTCGGGGTCGGCTCGGCCGCGACTATCTGCCAGTCCGAGCACTCGTGCTCGTCGCCGTCCGCGTCAGAGAAGCCCGCCGCCTCCATGTGCACGTCCCCCGCGCTGGCGACCGCCCCCTCTTTGGCGGGCTGAAGGATCCTCGGAGCACCCGGCGTCGCCGCGCTCGCCACGCCACTGGTCGCCAACGACAGGGCTGCAAAAATCCAAGCGGCAACGACGAGCGGGAGGCCGTTCACCGCGGGCAGGTTAGCCAAAGCCGGGTGCCTGCCAGAGCGCCTGTGCCTACGCGTCCACCTCTACACTGCCGCGCCGTGACGGGCTCATGAGCGTTACGACGGCCGGTCGAACTCGGCACGCACGGCGCGCCCTCGCCTGGGCCAAGCACAGGGATCCAGAGCAGCTTGCCCTCGGGTTGCCATTGCTGATCGCGGCGGTCTACCTGGCGCGCCTGGCACAAACATTCCAGGAACGGCTCACGCTGGCAGGGGGGGACTCCGACGCGGTAAGCCCCCTTTTCATCGCGGCGACCATGGACGAGGTCCCCGACGCGGACATCCACATGGCGACCTTCGGGCACTACATGGCGCTGGGGTACGCGCGCGCCACCGACTGGCTGCCGTTCTACCGAGAGGTCTGGCAGACGATGCCCTTCATCCTGTGGATGGCGAGCCTGGGGCTCGTCGTGTGGGCGGCCTGGCGGACGTTCGGGAAGCACGCCGCGGTCCTCAGCGGTGTCCTGGGGCTCTGCGTAAGCCCCTACTTGCTCTACATCCTCTTCACGTCGAGCTACCACACGTGGACGCTCTACAGCTCGGCGATCGCAGTCGCGCTGGTCGTCTTCCTGACGAAGCAGGCGCGCATGAGCACCCGCACCTGGGTCATTGCCGTCGCTGCTGCGGTCGTCCTCGGCGGCGCGGTCGCCTCGGACCAGCTTGTGCTCGTGGGCGCGATCGGCCCGCTGCTCCTGGCCGCTGCCGGCGTCGCAATCAGGCATCCGACGCGAGAGGGACGCATGGTCGGGCTCGTGGCCGGGCTCGTCGCCGTCGGGGCGGTCGCTATCGCCGCGGGCGTCATGCAGATCATGGAGGCGTCCGGCTTCGTCACCACTACGAGAGTCGAGGGCTGGAAGGACGCGAGCGTGTTCCTCTCACAGACCGCCGTGTTCCTGGAGGAGGCCCTACGGATGTTCAACGGGCACTTCTTCGGGCGCCAGCTGACGACCGAGAGCGCGCTCACTTTCGCCACCGCGATCGGGGTGATCGTCGCGCTCATGGCGCCGTTCATCCTGCTACGCCGGCGAATCTACGATCCGCCGCCGGCCGCTACGCCTGTGGAGCTTGGCAAGTCGGCGTACATCTTCTTCTGGGCCGCGACGATGGCGATCGTCCCGCTCGCGGGAATCGCGAGTGACCAGAACGTCGTCGGGGGCGCGCGCTACTTCCTCCCGGTGGTGTTGGCAGCCGCTGCGACGCTGCCGCTCCTCGCCCGGTCGCCACCGCTCGCTACCTCGTCATCGCCGGTGTCTCGATCTACGCCGCTCTCGGGGTGCACAACATCGACGTGCGCGGCGAGGCCCCGCAGCGCGCGCTCGCCGGTTTTACCGACCCGGTTGGATTCGACACGGACGACGACCTTGAAGGCTCCGCCGGTCGAATTGCCATACAAGCGAATCAATTGACTCGATCGCCGACCAGGAGCAAGCCCACATCGGCTATGGCGGGTACTGGGAGGCCGCCTCGTCAAGCTGGTCGACCAAGATGCGGGTGAAGGTCTTCCCGGTCGACTACGAGTGCGAGTCGGCCGACGGCGTCCCGTGTCCGAACTCGTTCTTCGTGCACGGCGGGTGGTACGAGCCGCGGGACGGTATCCGGACCTTCCTAATCGGTCCGAGGCCCGAGCAGGTCGAGTCCTACGAACCCCCCGCGGCGCTCGGACCGCCACTCTCTACCCATCGTCTCTTGACCGGCGCGCACGTATACGTCTACCCGTATGACGTCGCGTCGCGGCTTCCCCCGTTCCGCGTCGAGGGATGAGTCGAAGCCGCGTCGCCAACTTGATGACGTCTCGGCCCATTTGAGCCGTCGCGGACGCCATCTTCAACGCGTGTCGTGGTCGTGGATGTACACGACCGGCACCTCCTCGACCGAGAGGCCGGCGTTGCGAGCCCGCATGAGAATCTCGACATCGAAGGCGAACCCCGACACCAGCTGGTCCTGCAGCAGGCTCTGGGCTACCGCCGTGGGCATCAACTTGAACCCGCACTGGGTGTCGCGGAACGGCAGGCCGGTCAATACGCGCATGCCGAGGTTGAACACTCTCCCGGCGAACCTTCTGTAGCGCGGCATTTCTCGCTCGAGCCGAGGCTCGAGCGCACGCGAACCGATGGCGATGTCGGCGCCGCTGGCCAGAGCGTCGTAGAGCTTGCGCACTTCTCGGAGGGGTGTAGCCAAGTCGGTGTCGCAGATCAGGAGCAACTCACCACGCGCCTTTCTGACGCCGCGCCGCACGGCCGACCCTTTCCCCACATTGGGTTTTCGGGTGATCACCGATCGCAGCCAAGTCGTCCCCGACGCCGCATCGAGCACGCGCGGAGTGCCGTCGGTCGACCCGTCATCGACGACGATCACCTCGAGCAGCTGCAGCCCTGCCTTGGCGAACTCCTCGGAACCAGTGGCTTCGACCACATCAAGGAGCCGAGGCAGACGGGACTCCTCGTTGAACGCCGGAACGACAACGGAAACGGGAATCAGGTCGCCGCCTTCACGTCCAATCATCGCCGCCACAGCCGCATCTTTACACTGCCTGCGCCGTGACTGGTTCCGGCGTAATTACGGCAGGATCGCCCAAGCGCTGCGGTTGAATGACACGCCCTAGCCCGTCTCGCGCGATCGGGATCCCCTTGTGCTGATCGATGCTCGCGGCGTCACGAGCGGCTCGTCGCTCGACGCGGACGTATGCGTCGTCGGCGCGGGTCCTGCGGGCATAACGGTTGCGCGGCAACTTATCGACAGCGGCCTGCGGGTCATCCTCCTCGAAAGCGGGGGCTTCGAGCCTGACGAGCGCACTCAGGCGCTCTACCGGGGCGACAGCGCGGGACGGCCATACCAAGACCCCACCTCGACGCCAGCCGCCTGAGGTACTTCGGCGGGACGACGAACCACTGGACTGGCTGGTGTCGTCCGCTCGATCCGATCGATCTGGAAGAACGTCCCGAGATTCCAGGCACAGGTTGGCCGATCCGGCATGCGGAACTCTCACCGTGGTACCCCATCGCGGCCGAGCTCGTGGAGCTCCAGGATTTCTCGGTCGACTCCAGCCGCCGCGAGCCTGATTCCGGCTTACCACTTGACCCGGCGTATGTCCGAAGTGAGTTGTTCTGGTACAGCCCCCCAACGCGATTTGGCGCTCTCTATCGGGACGAGCTCGTCGCAGCTGACAACATCGCGGTGTATCTCAACGCGAACGTCGTCGACATTCGGCCATCCTCGCGATCGACGGTTCAGGTACGAACGCTGTCGGGCCGTTCATTCCGGGTGACGAGCTCGGCGTTGGTCCTTTGTTGCGGCGGCATCGAGAACGCGCGTCTTCTCCTCTCGGCGCGCGGTGGGCAGGGAATTGGGGGAAGGGCGGTCGGCAGGTACTTCATGGACCATCCCCATACTCCGTATCGGCACAGCGGTGGTCGAGATGGATGCTGCGCAGGCAGCGACGTACGCCGTCTCGGAGGGCCAGGCGACGCGGGGGTGGCTCGTCGTGGCGGACTGCCGTTGTACGGGACAGAGGGCTGCTCCGCTGCAGCCTGACGCTCGACGACCCGAACTTCTACGAGACGTCGACACGGCGAGCGAGTGGACGAAGTGCAGTCAGTCATGACGTCGGCCGAGCGTCGAGCGACCCAGCTCGTGACCGTCTTCGCCCGGAGCGAGCCGTCACCGAATCCGGAGAGTCGGGTGGTCCTCGGCCGCGAACGGGACAGGCTCGGGGTCCGGCGGCCCGTCTTGTCCTGGCGGCTGAACGATCGCGACTTTCACAGCATCGAGGCATCGCTCGAGGTGCTGGCGCAGGCCCTGGGTGCCGCAGGGGTAGGACGGCTACGCGTCAACCCCCGATACCGCGAGACGGTCAGCGGGCGGTTAGCACCACATGGGGACGACCCGCATGGGGACGGACCCGGCGACGAGCGTTGTCGATAGGGATTGCCTGGTACATGGCACGAGCGCGCTCTACGTCGCCGGTAGCTCTGTATTCCCTACCGTCGGCTTCGCGAACCCGACCCTCACGATCTGCGCCTTGGCCGCTCGGTTGGCAGACCATCTCGAGCGCACGCTTGCAGCATGAGGAACCGACAGTGAACATCACTCGCCGACGCCTGCTGTTGGCGGGGACCGCGCGCGGTGTGTGCCGGGGCCGTCGGAACCGCCTACTGGGGGCTCCACGACGATGACGAGGACGAAGCGGCGCGAGCTCTCGCAGCGCCGCTACGGAACTATTCGGCGACGCTGACCCGTGGCTAGGTCGAGCCTACCTGCGTGCTCATCCAGGCATCACCAGCCGAGAAGCAAGTGACTCGCAGGATGCTCGCGGGAAGCCGCGGGGGCCCGTCGACGGCTGATGAGCTACGCCAGATGATCCGCAGTGATTATGCGGCCGGTCGCATGGTCGTTTTCGAGGGCTGGTACTTCGCGGAGTCGGAGGCCGCAGCCGCCGCTCTCGTCGCGCTCGGCTAGCCCGCGACGGCGCGCGCCGGCAGGGCTAGCGCCCGCGCGAATTCCTCCGGCGCCGGCAGGCCCTCCCAGACGAGCCAGGGCTCGTGCCGCTCGAGCTCCTCGGCTTGAGACGACGCCGCTCGCGATCGCGACCGTGCGCGCGCCGATCGCCTTGCCGGCGGCGATGTCGTGCGCCGTGTCGCCGATCACGAACGTGCGCTCCAGGTCGGGCGACTCGCCGATCGTCGCCTCGGCGAGCTCGAGCGCGCGCCGCGCGATCGCGTCGCGGTCGTCCATGTCCATGCAGAACGCGCCGCTCTCGAAGTAGCCGTCGAGGCCGTAGTGCGCGAGCTTGGCCGCGGCGCCGGCCTGCGTGTTGCCCGTGAGGAGGAGCGAGTGCACGCCGGGGCGGTCGCGCAGGTCGTCGAGGATCGCCTGCACGCCGTCGAGCACGCGGCCCTGGCGCTCGGGCAGCCGCGTCGGGCAGCCGCGCCTCGTACGCGCGCAGGAACGCGCCCACCGTCTCGGGGCTCTCCTCGACGCCGTGCTCTCCATCAGCATCGCGGGCGATCTGGGAGTCGGTGAGGCCGGCGGTCTTCAGCTCGCTGTAGTCGGGGTCGGCGCCGAGCACCTCGCGGGCGGCGTCCTCGAGCGCGAAGATCCCGGCCCGCGCGGTCGAGAGCAGCGTCAGGTCGATGTCCCAGAAGAGGACGAGGTCGCTCATCGCGCGGCACGCGCTCTGCGAGCGACTCGGCGTCGAGGCGGTGCTCGCGCAGCACCTCGTCGTTCGTCCCGGACACCGGCACGCGCGTCGACGCCCAGCTTGGTCACCTGCTGCCCGAGCCCGGCGACGCGCGGCGAGCACGGCGTCGCCCTGCCCGCCCTCGAGGTAGTGGTTGTCGAGCGTGAACGAGCGGCGCGCCGCCGGTGACCTCGTTCAGCCACGCGCCGTCGACGCCGCGCAGCCACGGCAGCGCGACCACGCCGAACTCGGCGCCGTCCGCCGCGAGCCGCTCGGCCGCCAGCCAGGCCTGCGACAGCATCACCGGGCCGGTCGTGACGAAGAAGCCGGCCGAGCCCTCGCGCACGACGCGGCCGCGGCCGGGCTCGAGCTCGCTCCACCGGCTCGGGCTCGAAGGGCAGCTCCCACGGCACCGAGACGAGCCGGATGTAGACCGGGCCCGGTCGCCTCGCGCACCGCCCAGCGCACCGCCGCGCGCGCCTCGTCGTCGGTGGCCGGCTCGATCAGCGCCGCGCCCGGGAGCGAGCCCATCAGCGCGATGTCGCGGACGGACTGGTGCGAGTGCCCCGGGCCGCCGGGGACGATGCCGACCAGCGAGCCGGCGTAGATCACCTTCGTGTGCTCGGTGGCGTTGTTGTAGATCTGCTCGTTCGCGCGCGGCGCGAGGAAGCAGGCGAACGAGTGGACGGCCGGGATGCAGGCCGGAGAGCGCGAGCGCGCCGGCCTGGGAGACCATGTCCATCTCGGCGATCCCGCACTCGACGAAGCGCTCGGGGAAGCGCTCGCGGAACGGGATCAGCCCGGTGTCGAGGTAGAGGTCGGCGTCGAGCGCGACGAGCCGCTCCTCCTCGGCGGCCTCCTCGGCCAGCGCCTCCCCGTAGGCGGCGACGAGCTTCTGCGGGTTGCGCGGGGCGGTCCGCGGCGGGACCTCCTCGCGCTCGAGCCGCACCGGCTCCGCGCCCATCCGCTCGAGCCGCTCGTTCAGCCGCGCCTCGAGCTCGGCCAGCGCGCGGCCGTACTGCTCCTCGGACGGCGCGCCCGAGTGGAACGCGTAGAGCGCCGTGCCGGTGCGCTCGAGGTCGCGCGGCTCCATGAAGCCGACGCCGGCGCCCTTGACGGTGTCGGCGACGAGCAGCTTCGGCCGGTCGTCACCGCCTCGCCGCTCGAGCTCCTCGAGCGCCGCCGACAGCGCGCGGATGTCGTTCCCGTCGCAGCGGCCCACCTCCCAGCCGAACGCGCGCAGCTTCGCCTCGAGGTCGCCGTGGTCGGAGACCTCGCTCGACCCACGTGTCCGACTGGATCTTGTTGTGGTCGACGATCGCCGTGATCTCGCCGAAGCCCTCGTTCGCCGCCTGCGCGAGCGACTCCCAGAACTGCCCCTCCTGCAGCTCGCCGTCGCCGGTCAGCACCCACACGCGGCGGCGCTCGCCGCGAAGCCGCGCGGCGCGCGCGAACCCCTTCGCCTTCGAGATCCCCATGCCGAGCGAGCCCGTGTTGGTGTTGACCTCCGGCGTGGCGGCGATGTCGGGGTGCCCGGGCAGCCCGCCGAGCCGGCGCAGGCCGTGGAGCTTCTCGAACGGCAGCCGCTCGGTGCCGATCAGCACGGAGTAGAGCGCGGGCGCGTCGTGGCCCTTCGACGAGTAGTAGACGTCGTCGCCTTCGAGCACCTCGAGGTGCAGCCACGACACGATGTCGATCGAGCTGAAGCTCGTGCCGATGTGGCCCGAGCCCGCCCGCATGATCATGTAGAGGATGTTGATCCGGCAGGCGTCGGCGAAGGCGTGCGCGCGCTCGACCGGATCCGCGTCGAGCTCGCGCAGGCGCCGCAGCTCGTCGAGCGGGACGTAGCGCAGGTCCTGGACCTGCTGCGGGGCTGTGACGGTTGCGGCTTCCATCAGGCGGCGACGGGCAGGCGCGCGGCGCCGGTCTCGACCATCCGCTCGGCCTGCTCCCAGTCGGACGGGTAGTCGATCGTGAAGCCCTCCGCCTCGTCGGTGAGGAACGGCACGACGCGCTCGCCCGCGATCTCGTTCGCGTCGGTGATCCGCGTCCAGGCGATCTCGAGGCTCGAGTTCTGCACGTAGACCTCGGGCAGCGACTTGTACTGGCGCGAGTGCGTCGGCACCTCGCCCGGCTTCTGGTCCAAGCAGCGGCCGCATCAGCTCGCCCTCGATCACCCACATCTTCCCGGGGTGCTGGCGGCACAGCTCGACGGCGCGGATCGAGTCCGCCGGCGGGTCGAGCGCGAGGAACTGGTCCCAGGCGCGGCGGATCGTGTCCGCGCCGCGGAACGGGCTGGTCGGCCGAAGCAGCGAGAAGACCTCGAACGTGCGCCCCTCGTCGGCGAGCACGCCGAGCATGTGCCGCACCCACTCGATGTCCGGCGAGGTCGCGGTCGCCAGCTCGGGCGGCCGCAGCGCGGGCACCTCGGCGCCGTAGCGGCGCGCGACCTCGGCGATCTCCTCGGAGTCCGTCGAGACGACGACCGCGTCGAAGAGCCCGCTCTCGCGCGCGGCCGCGATCGAGTACGCGATCAGCGGGTGGCCCGCCAGCTCGCGCACGTTCTTGCCGGGAACGCGCTCTGAGCCCGCGCGCGCGGGCACGAATGCGACCGCGCTCGGCACTTAGACCCGGCTGCGGGGTCGTGGTTGACGTAGACCGTCTTCAGGTCGGAGTACACGTCGATCGCCTCGGTCCCGGCCTCGCGCCAGCCGGTGCCGGAGTCCTTCAGGCCGCCGAACGGCATGTGCGGCTCGGAGCCATAGGTCGGGCCGTTGATCGACGCGACCCCGGAGCGGATCCGCGCGAGGAACTCCTGGCCGCGGTGGACGCTGGCCGTCCAGATCGCGGCGGTGAGGCCGTAGGGCGTGTCGTTCGCCGCCTCGACCGCCTCGTCGAAGCCCGCGACCTTGTGCAGCGTGGCGATCGGGCCGAACAGCTCGGTGCAGGCGATCTCGGACTCGAGCGGCGCGTTCTCGATCAGCGTCGGCGCCATGTAGAAGCCGTTCTCGTGCTCGGGGTCGGTGAGGCGCTCGCCGCCCGCGAGCACCGTGGCGCCCGACGCCTTCGCCCGCTCGACTCCGGCGACCATCTGCTCGAGCTGGCCCTCGTTGATCACGGGGCCGAGGTCGTGCTCGTCGCCCGGCCCCAGGCGCTGCGCGCGCGTGCGCTCGAGCATCAGCTCGACGAACTCGTCGTAGACCTTCTCGAACACGATCAGCCGGCTGCCCGCGGCGCAGCGCTGGCCGGCGTTCGAGTACGCCGAGAGCGCCGCGGCGTCGGCGGCGGCCTCGAGGTTCGCGTCGTCGCAGACGACGAGCGGGTTCTTGCCGCCGAGCTCGAGGCACACCTTCGCGAGCCGCTCGCCGGCGACGCGGGCGATCATCCGGCCGACGCTGGTCGAGCCGGTGAACGAGACGACGGCGACGTCCGGGTGCTCGACGAGCGGCTGGCCGGCCTCCTCGCCGAAGCCGTGCACGACGTTCAGGACGCCCGGCGGCAGCCCCGCCTCCTTCGCGAGCCGCGCGAACACGAGCGCGGTCTCGGGCGTGTCCTCGGAGTCCTTCAGGACGGCGGCGTTGCCGCACACGAGCGCGGGGAACACCTTCCACGCGACGTTCGCGATCGGCGTGTTCGCGGCGATGATCAGCCCGGCGACGCCGAGCGGCTGGCGCGTGATCATCGCCTGGCGGTTGGGCACCGCGCTGGTGGTCGTCTTGCCGTACAGCCGCCGGCCCTCGCCGGCGACGAAGTAGCCCATCTCGATCGCGCCGCCCACCTCGCCGGCGGCCTCCTTCGGCGACTTGCCGGTCTCGGCGGCCACCACCGCCGCGACCTCGTCCTGGTCGCGCTCGAGCAGCTGGGCGATCCGGCGCAGGACCGCGCCGCGCTGGGCCGGGGTCTCGCGCGCCCACGCCGGCTGCGCGCGCTTCGCGGCCTCGATCGCGGCGTGGACGTCCTCCGCGGTCGACCGCGCGACCACGCTGAGCACCTCGCCGGTCGCGGGCGAGAGCTTCTCGAACGTGCCGCCCGCGGCGGCCGCGCGCTCCTCGCCGTCGATGAAGTTCGACACCGTCCGGGTGGCGGTCGGGGCTGTGATGCTCATGCGGTGAAGCCTCCGTCTACTCGCAGTTCGTGACCCGTCAGATAGCGCGACGCGTCGGTCGCCAGGAACAGCAGCGGCCCGACGAGGTCGTCCGGGTCGGCCATGCGGCCCATGGGCACGCGCGCACAGTACTTCTTGACGAAGTCCTCGTCCTGCCCGCCCGCGACGCCGCCCGGGGAGAGCGCGTTCACGCGCACGCCGCGCGGCCCCCACAGCCGCGCGAAGTAGCGCGTCAGGTTCACGACGGCGGCCTTCGAGGCGCCGTACGCGGGCGGCTTGAGGAACGGCGGGTCCGCCTCCATGTGGTCGTAGAAGGACGGGTCGGCGGCGATCGACGCGTAGAGCGAGCCGATGTTCACGATCGAGCCCCGTCCCGCGTCGGCCATTCGGCTTCCGAACGCCTGCGTGGCCGTGAACGTCCCGACGAGGTTCACGTCGATCGTCGTGCGGAAGTCGTCGGTCGGGACGTCCTCGATCCGGAACGTGCGCGACCCGGCCGCCGGCGGCTGGTCGATGCCCGCGTTGTTGACGAGCACGTCGGGCGCGCCGTGCTTCTCCGCGACGGCGTCGAGCGCGGCGCGGTCGGTGACGTCGGCCGTCTCCAGCTCGCCGCCCGGCAGGTCGCCGTCCTGGATGTCGATGCCGACGACGCGGGCGCCCGCATCGGCGAGCGCTTCGGTCCACACGGGCCCGAGGTTCCCGAGCGCTCCTGTGACTATCGCGAGCCGGCCTTCGAGCGGCCGCTCAGCCGTCATGTGGGGCGCCGGACTCGGCCAGCTCCCTGGCGTCACCCGGCAGCGGCTCTTCGAGCAGCTCGAACGTCAGCGCCTGGTCCTCCGAGACGGGATGGCGCAGCGTGCGGCCGACGAGCCGGTCGAACTCGTACGGCGGAAGGCCGTTGCCCGGCGACTTCATCGCGATGTCCTCGGCGGTCAGGGTGTGCCCGGCGGGCAGAGCGGTCCTCGCAACGAGCTTCTTGGCCATCTTCTCGACGGGCTCGACCTCGCTCGGGTACATGGTCTTGGTGCCGTCACCGAGCGCCTTCTTCGTGCGCGTGAGGTCGCGGACCATCTTGCGCAGGCCCTGCGGCTCGAGCGAGAAGCGATGGTCGGTTCCCTTCAACGCGCGGTTCAGCGTGAAGTGCTTCTCCACGATCCGGCCGCCGAGCATGTACGAGACGACGGGCATCGTGATCCCGTTGTCGTGGCTCGAGAGGCCGACGACCGTCCCCGGGAACAGGTCGCGATAGGTCTCGATCACGCGCAGGTCGAGCTCGTCCCACGCGGCCGGATACCCGGCCGTGCACTGGAGGACGGCCAGCTCGGGGTTGATCTCGGCCACGGCGTCGTGCGCGCGACGGACGTCGTCGAGCGTCGAGCCGCCGGTCGAGATGATCATCGGCTTGCCGATCTGCGCGACGTACTTGAGCAGCGGCGTGTTGATCAGGTCGGCCGAGGCGATCTTGTAGGCCGGCATGTCGAGCTCGGCCAGGAAGTCGGCGCTCGTGATGTCGAACGCGGTGGCGAAGAAGGTGATGCCGATCTCGTCGGCGTGGGCCTTCAGCTCCTGGTAGTCGGCCTTGCCGAACTCGAGCGCCTCACGGTGCTCGCCGTAGGTGGCGCCGTAGCTGTTCTCGTTCTCGTACGGCTTGTTGAAGAACTCGCGCGTGTAGAGCGAGCGGTTGTCGCGCTTCTGCAGCTTGACCGCGTGGGCGCCGCAGCCCTTCGCCTCGTCGAAGAGCTCCTTGCAGGTCTCGATCGACCCACCGTGGTTGTGGCCGATCTCCGCGATGACGTAGCACTCGCTAGCGTCGGAGATCTCGATTCCGTCGATCGTGAGGGTTCGCTCTCGCTGCATCGGCTAGACGATAGACACCTTCATGAAGAAACTGCCCACCAAGCTCGAAGGCCCGGTTCTGCTCGAGCCGGTGGTCCACGGTGACGCTCGGGGGTCCTTCCACGAGACGTACCGGGAGGACCGCCTGGCCGAGCTTCGGCATCACCGACACGTGGGTCCAGGACAACCATTCGCGGTCCGCCCGCGGCGTTCTCCGCGGGATGCACTTCCAGCTCGGCCGCGGCCAGGCGAAGCTGGTCCGGTGTGGACGCGGCGCGATCGTGGACGTGGTCGTGGACGTACGTGCCGAGTCGCCCACTTTCGGTAAGTGGGAGGCGGTCCAGCTCGACGACGAGCGGCACCTGCAGCTGTATGTGCCGGTGGGGTTCGCGCACGGGTTCTGCGTGCTGAGCGAGTCCGCGGACGTGCTCTACAAGTGCTCGACCTACTACGACCCGGAGCAGGAACGCGCAATCGCCTTTGACGACCCCGACGTGGGGGTCGATTGGCCCGACATCGACCTGACGGTGTCGGACCGCGACCGCGCGGCCCCGCGCCTCGCGGAAATCGCGGACGAAATCTCGTTCGCATAGTGCGCAAAATTCACGCGGGTGCGTAGACTGCCGCGTACCGGGCAGGGGCACTTATGTGCTCGGCGCCGGTTCCTGAGCTTGAGCAATGAACTCCTTCGAGCGGCAGACACTCGGCTACCGCGCGCCTGGAGGCGCGCCCGATGCACCGGCCCCGGTGGCCGACGGGCTGCCCCGCCCGGGCGACATCCGGACGCGCGAGGTGCTCGGACTGCCGATCGCGATGACCGACTACGGCGAGGCGATGGACGTGATGGACGGCATGATCGCGCGCCGAGAGCGGGGCTGGCTGTGCGCGGTGGCCGTTCACGCCGTGATGGTCGCCCAGTCCGACCCCGAGATGCGGCACGGCGCTCACGGACGCGAGCCTCACCGTGCCTGACGGCATGCCGCTCGTCTGGGCGGCGAACATGCTCGGCGAGCACCTCCCCAATCGCGTCTACGGGCCGGAGCTGATGGAGCGCTACAGCGAGCGCTGCGTCACCCGCGGCCACCGCGTGTGGCTCTATGGGGGCCGCGACCAGGGCTCGCTCGTGCAGCTCGCGCTCTCGTTGCGGCGCGACTTCCCCGGCATCCAGATCGTCGGCGGCTACTCCCCGCCCTTCCGCGACCTCACCGAGGAGGAAGAGGTAGCGCTCGCCGAGCAGATCAACGCGTCGCGCCCCGATGTCCTGTGGGTCGGGATCGGCGTGCCGAAGCAGGAGAAGTGGATGGCACGCATGCGCGACCGGGTGGAGGTGCCGGTCATGTGCGGCGTGGGCGCGGCGTTCGACTTCCACGCAGGCCGGATCTCCCAGGCGCCGCGCTGGATGCAGGAGCGCGGGCTCGAATGGACCTACCGAATCGTCCAGGAGCCGCGCCGGCTGCTGCCGCGCTACCTCTATTACAACCCTCGCTTCCTGGCCGCCTTGGCGCGCCAGATGGCGAGGGAACGCTCGCGCCGCGCGCTCCCGTAAGGTCAGCTCGCATGAGCGAACGGCGCGCGTTCATTACCGGGATCACCGGGCAGGACGGCTCGTACCTGGCCGACCTGCTGCTCGAGAAGGGCTACGACGTCCACGGCATGGTGCGGCGGGCGTCGACCGAGAAGTTCGACCGGCTGGAGCACATCCGCGACCGGGTGACGCTCCACCAGGGCGACCTGCTCGACCATCGCTCGCTGGTCGACGCGCTCCGCCACGCGGAGCCGCACGAGATCTACAACCTCGCCGCGATGAGCTTCGTGCACGTCTCGTGGATCCAGCCCGTGCTGACGGCGGAGTTCACCGGCGTCGGCGTCACGCGGATGCTGGAGGCGATGCGCGAGGCGGCTCCCGAAGCGCGCTTCTACCAGGCGTCGTCGAGCGAGATGTTCGGGAAGGTCCGCGAGGTGCCGCAGAACGAGCTGACGCCGCTCTACCCGCGCTCGCCGTACGGCGTGGCCAAGACCTACGGCCACTACATCACCGTCAACTACCGCGAGAGCTACGGGCTGTATGCGTGCTCGGGCATCCTTTTCAACCACGAGTCAGCCCGCCGGGGGCTGGAGTTCGTCACGCGCAAGGTGACCAACGCCGCGGCCGCGATCAAGCTGGGGCTCCAGGACAAGCTGCTGCTCGGGAACCTGGACGCGGAGCGCGACTGGGGCTACGCGAAGGACTACGTCGAGGCGATGTGGCTGATGCTCCAGCAGGACGAGCCGGATGACTTCGTGATCGCGACGAACAAGACCCATAGCGTGCGGGAGCTCGTCGACCGCGCGTTCGCGCGGGTCGGGCTCGATCCGTCCGAGTACGTCGGCACGGACCCCGAGCACTACCGGCCGGCCGAGGTCGATCGAGCTGCGCGGGGACTACTCGAAGGCAAAGGAGAAGCTCGGCTGGGAGCCGCGCACCACCTTCGAAGAGCTGATCGACCTGATGGTCGACGCCGACCTCGAGCGGCTGCAGACCGCGGGGCCGCTCGCTCGCTTCGAGAGCTAGCTCGGCGTGCCCGACGTCGTACTCGTCACCGGCGGCGGCGGTTTCGCGGGCCGTCACCTGGTCGAGCATCTGCGGGCGCGCGGTGGCGAAGTGGTGGCGCCGGCGCATGCCGAGCTCGACCTGCTCGACCCCGTGCGCGTGCGGCACGCCGTCGCGGACGCGCAGCCGGCACGCGTCTTCCACCTCGCGGCGCTCGCCAGCGTCGGCCGCTCCTGGGACGACCCCGGCCGCACACTCGCCGAGAACCAGGAGATGACGCTGAACCTGCTCGAGGCCGTGCGCGAGGAGGCGCGGCGATGCACGCGTCCTGCTCGCCGGCTCGGGTGAGGCGTACGGGTCGCCGGCCGAGCTCCCGGTCACCGAGGATGCGCCACTCCGGCCACAGAGCCCCTATGCGCTGTCGAAGGTGGCCACGGACCTGCTGGGCGCGCTGTACGCGGACGCCCGCGGGCTCCACGTCGTCCGGACGCGCGCGTTCAACCACGCCGGGCCAGGCCAGTCCGACACGTACGTGGTCGGCACGCTCACACGCCAGGTCGCGGAGGCCGAGGCGGCGGGCAGAGGCGAGGTCACGCTTCGGACCGGAAACCCCGACTCGGCACGCGACTTCACGGACGTGCGCGACGTCGTCGCCGCCTACGCGCTCGCGATCGACCTGGAGCCCGGCGCCTACAACGTCGCGTCGGAGCGCGCGGTCGCCGTGAGCGAGCTGATCGAGATCGTGCGCGCCCAGACCCGGCTCGACGTGCGGCACGAGGTCGACGAGCAGCGCGTTCGCAGCCACGACGTCCCGGAGGTCCGCGGCTCGGCCGCGAAGCTCCGCGAGGCGACCGGCTGGCGGCCGCAGGTCCCCCTCGAGCAGACGGTCTCCGACGCGCTCGCGCATTGGCGTCGCTCGCCGGCGCAATGACCTGTCCGGCCTGTGGAGGCCAGACCGAGGCGTGGCGCCGCGCCCCCGGCAGCGAGCCGGCCGACGACGCGACGTACGAGCTCGTCCGGTGCGATGCCTGCGGAACAGCCGTGACGATCGGTGGCGATCCCACCTCCTCCGCGTACTCGACCGGCATCTACGCCGAGGGGCAGCCTCGGCTCGGGCGGCTCGTAGGCGCGCTGCAGCGGCTCACGCTGCGACTGCCCCGTCGTGCGCTCGCGCGATCCGGTGTGCCGGCCGGCGCGAGGGTCTTGGACGTCGGCGCCGGGAGGGGACGGCTCGTCGCGTACCTGCGCAGCCTCGGCTACCAGGCAGAGGGCATCGACCCGTCGCCGCGCGGTCAGGAGGTCACGAAGGCAACGATCGAGGAGCACTCCACGCGTGACCTCGACGCGGTCGTCATGTGGCACTCGCTGGAGCACGTTCCCGACCCGGCGGCGGCGGTCGCGCGTGCGCGCGAGATGCTTCGTCCCGGCGGCGTGCTCGTGGTAGGCGCGCCCAACATCGCCTCGCTCCAGGCATCGGTGGGCGGGCGGGCCTGGTTCCACCTCGACCTGCCGCGGCACCGCACGCACTTCACGCCCGCGGGCCTCCGCGCGCTCATGTCGCGTTCCGGGATCAAGCCCGCGCGGACGTATCACCTGGTCCCCGAGCACAACTTCCACGGCATGTGGTTCGCGCTGCTGAGCCGACTCGGGATGACGCCGGGCTTCCCGTTCCACCTGCTCAAGCGAAACGCCGCGCCGCGCCCGCGTGATCTGGCGCTGCTCCTGCTGGCCGGGCCGCTGCTCCTCCTTCCCGCCATCGCGCTCGAGCTTCTCGCGGCGGCGCTTCGCCGGGGCGGAACGGTCGTGGTGGTCGGTCAGGCCTCGCGGTAAAGCGCGAGCAGCCCATCGGTGAAGCGATCCCTGCCGAATCGCTCCCGCGCGCGCGCGAGTGCCGCTTCGCCTTCCGCTTGCCGCCGGCCCGCGTCCCGCCACAGCTCGCTCACGCGTTCCGCCAGCGCGGCCGTGTCGGCCGCGGGCACACACGAACCAGGCCCCGCCACCTCCGGAAGCGCTCCGGTCGCGAATGCGGCAACCGGCACCCCTGCGCCCATCGCCTCCAGCGCGACCATGCCGAACGTCTCCTCCCACAGCGACGGCACCACGACCATCGCGGCGCCCACGACGAGGTCCCTCATCCGGCCCTCGTCCACCTGCCCGAGGAGCTCCACCTGCGCGCCGCTCGCAGCCACGCACTCGCGCAACGAGGTCATGGCCGGCCCGTCACCGGCCACGCGCAGCGGCACGCCCGCCCGGTCGGCGGCGGCGACCGCCCGCTCGAAGCCCTTCTCGGGCGTGACGCGGCCAGCCACGAGCGCGTACGTCCCTTCGCGCGCGGACGAGCTCGCCGCCATCCACTCGTCCGGCAGGTAATTCGGCAGAACCGCGATCCGCTCCGTCGGCAGCCCGAGTGACGCCAGCCGGCGCCGCGCGGTCTCGCTCGGGGAGACGAACCGCGTGACGGCGCGCAGCACGTCGGGCTGGTGGCGGGAGAGCCCGACGGCATAGGCCGCGCTCTCAGGAACCGAGCCGCGGCAGTTCAGCACCAGGCCCGGCAGCGTGTTGCGCCCGCGACAGCGGAAGCACGGCCTCCCGTCGCGAAAGCCCGCGTAGATGTTGCAGAAGAGGCGGTAGTTGTGGAGGTGGAGGAAGACCTTCGCCCCGGCATCCCGTGCCTCGCTCAGAGCCCGTGGGCCGAGCAGCGGCAGCATGTTGTGGCAATGCGCGACGTCCGCGGAGAAGGCGCGGACCGCTCGCCCGACCTCGTCCACGTCCTCGCCGCCGCGCACCATGGCGACCCCGGCGCGCCTCCGTGAAACCGCGCTCGAGTCGCGCTCGAGGAGCTCGTGCTCGACCCCTGCGCGCCGAAGCGCTTCAGCGTGGAGTTGCACCGCGCGCTCCTCGCCCCCCGGCAGCCGGTACCGGTTGTGCAGCACGAGGACGCGTGGATGGGACACGAGCCGAGGCTAACCTGCCCCCGTGTCGGCCCCGCCCGCGGTAAGCGTCGTCGTGCCCACGCGCAACCGGGCGCGCTATCTGCGCACGAGCCTCGGCTCGCTCATGCGCCAGAGCCTGGACCAGCCGTTCGAGGTCGTCGTCGTCGACGACGCGTCGGGCGACGAGACGCCCCGACTCGCGGCCGAGCTCGGCGTGCTGCTGGTGCGCCATGACTCCCCGGAGGGCCCGAACGCCGCGCGCAACGCCGGCGTCCTCGCCGCCTCGGGCGAGCTCATCGTCTTCGTCGACGACGACGTCGAGGCGCCCGACGGCTGGCTCGCCGCGCTCGCCGAGGGCGCCCGCCGACACCCCGGCGCCGAGGCCTTCGGCGGTCCCATCCGGGCACGATTCGAGGGACCGACCCCGCGTTCATGCGGCCGTGAGCAGCCACCGATCACGACGCTCGACCTCGGGCCGGACGACCGCGAGGTGGAGTTCGTGTGGGGCGCGAACATGGCGGTGCGCCGGAGCGCGTTCGAGCGCGTCGGCGAATTCGACGCGACACTGCCGCACTTCGGCGAGGAGGAGGAATGGCTCAGCCGCCTGAACGCCGCGGGCGGGCGTGTCGTGTACCTCGCCGCCGCGGGCCTCGACCATCGCCGCGAGGGCGGTGACGCCCGGCTCGGCGCACTGATGCGCGGCGCGTACGTGCGCGGCCGCAACCTGCGCGGCCATGACGCGCGCAAGGGGACGGCGCCCTCGCTCGGGCGCGAGCTGCGCGTGCTGGCGGGCTGTGGGTGGCACACGCTCCGCTATGGCTGCCCACAGGGGATCGTCATGGGCGCGCACTCGCTCGGCCGCGTGCGCGCCGCGGTGCGCCCGCGGTGAGCGACTCGCGCCCCGCCGCGCTCGTCACGAACGTGGTGTCGCACTACCGCGAGGAGCCCTTCCGGCTGCTGTGCGAGGCCGAGGACGTCGAGGTCGTCGCCTGGGGCCACCGCGGCCCCGCGCCTCCCGGTGTCCCGCTGCGCGTGCCCACCCAGCGCGGCGCCGCGCGGCTCGCGGCGTCCGGGCGATACCGCGCGGTCATCTGTGGGATGAGCGGCAGGCTGGCGCTGCCCGGCGCATACCTCGGCGCGCGCCGGGCGGGCGTGCCGTTCGTCCTCTGGGCGACCATCTGGGCGCATCCGCGGACCGCCGCGCACGCGCTCTCGTGGCTGCCGACCCGAGCGCTCTACCGCCGGGCGGACGCGGTCGTCACCTATGGGCCCCACGTGAGCGCGTACGTCGCGGACCGCCGCGGCAAGAGCGACGACGTCTTCGTGGCGCCCCAGGCGGTCTCGGGCGAGCACTTCGGGCGACAGGTTCCCGACGCCGAGCGAGCGGCCGCGCGGGAGCGGGCAGGCGCGTCCGACGGGCGCACGCTCTTCCTCTTCGTGGGCCGGCTCGAGCGCGAGAAGGGAGTCGAGACCCTGATCGACGCATGGCAGCGGGCCGACCTCGGCTCGGACGCCGCGCTCGCGTTCGCCGGCGATGGCCCGCGGCGCGGCGCGGTAGCGGCGAGTGGGGCGCGCACACTCGGGTTCGTGGGCCAGGACGAGCTGCCCGCGCTGTACGCGGCCGCGGACGCCCTGGTCCTGCCGTCGATCGAGACGGCCAGCTTCCGCGAGCCGTGGGGACTCGTCGCGAACGAGGCGATGCACCAGGCGACCCCTGTGCTCGCGAGCGACCGCGTCGGCGCCGTCGCGGGAGGGCTCGTGCGCGACGGGCGAAACGGGCTCGTGTTCCCGGCGGGCGACGCCGAGGCGCTGGCCGTCCGGTTGCAGACGATCGTCCGCGCGCCCGAGCTGAGAGCGGAGCTCGGGCGGACGGCCCGCGAGGACGTGGCGCCGTACACGCCCGAGGCGTGGGCCGACGGCATGCGGCGGGCGCTGGCCGCGGTCGGGCGGAGCCGGGGGTGAGCGCGCCGAAGCCCTATGCGACTGCTCGCACGGGCATCCGCACACGGCTGGCCGACCGCTTCTCGCTGCGCGCGCGGCGGCGGCGGCTCGAGCTGTTCGAGCAGCTGCTCGATCCGAAGCCCGGCGAGTCCGCTGTCGACATCGGCTGCGGAACCGCCGGCCTCGCCACCACCGGCACGGCGCTCGAGGTGACTGGCGTCGACCGCGACCCCCGGCCCGGCTACCCCGGCGCGCGCTTCGTGCAGGCGGACGCCACTGGATTGCCGTTCGCCGACAGCGAGTTCGACATCGCCTACTCGAACTCGGTCGTCGAGCACCTGCCGCCAGAGCGATCGCGCGGCTTACGCGGCCGAGCTCATGCGCGTGGGCAGGCGCTGGCTCGTGCAGACGCCGAACCGCCTGTTCCCGGTTGAGCCGCACGCGCTTCTCCCCTTCGTGCACTGGCTGCCTCGCCCGCTCGGCCGTGCGCTCTGGCGGCTCGGTGTGTCGCGCGACCCCTACGACGACGTGCGCCTGCTCGGCATCGGCGAGCTGCGGCGGCTGTTTCCCGATGCGGTGATCGTGCGCGAGCGCGTTGGGCCGCTCACGAAGTCGTTCGTCGCGGTCGGCCCGAGCGACCGGGTCAGGCGAGCCCCAGCGCGGGGATGACGCGCTCCGCGACCGTCGCCTGGACCGCCGCCGGACGGTATGGCTCGAGCTCCCCGAGGGCCCGCTTCCGGTAGTCCCGCAGCTCGGCATCGTCGAGCGCGAGGCCCGCGGCGAGCGCCGCGGCGAGGTCCTCATCCACGAGCCCGGCAGCGAGCCGGCGCGCGATCGGCAGCGCCTCGTACGGGCCGGCGGACGGCACGGTCACGAGCGCCGCGCCGGCCGAGAGCGCCTCGAGCTGCGAGATGCCGTAGTCCTCACGGCGCGACGCGTTGACGAAGAGCCGCGCGCGAGCGGCGCTCGCGAGCCAGTCCTCGCGGGAGAGCAGGCCCGCCCACTGGATGTTCGCGGGCGCAGTGACACCGCGTCCCTCGAGCCAGCGGAGCGCGCGCTCGCGCTCGATCCCGGCCACGACGAGCCGGGCTGCACCGCCTGATCTGGCCCACGCGCGGCACAGCACGTCGAGCCCGCGTTTCTGCGGATCGCCGGCGTACGCGAGCGCATCGATGTCGCGCGAGCTCTCCGCCGCGGAGCTCCGCGCACCGGCACCGGCAGCACCACGCGGGCGGCATCACCGGGGGCCGCCTGCCCGGCGCCCTCGCTCCACGGCAACAGGCAACGCGCACCGGCGAGCGCCCGCCGCTCGGCCTGCCGCTGCCAGGCGCCCGAGACGCCCGGGCGGTTGAGCGCGGCCGGCGAGTCGAAGCGAACCGCGTACTCGCCCGTCCGCGGCTGGAGGAAGGCAGCCGTGACCGTGGAGTAGACCGTCATGCGGGCGTGCGGGCGCACGGTGCGACGGGCCGCAAGCGCCTCGACGAAGTCGGTGACAGCCGGGTTGCGCCGAAGCGCCCTTGCCGCCCGGCCGATCTCGACCGGGACTAGCTGGCAGTCGACGCCGGCTTCGCGAAGCTGCTCGGCGAATGCCGTGTCGGCACGGCGCAGGCCGGGCGTCGTCCCGAGCGACAGCAGCACGACGTCCGGTGCAGGCATCGGCGGAAGTTAACCTCCGATGGGGTGTCAGCGGACGACTTCCTCTCCGGCGAGTCCGGGCACGTCGCCGGCATTCGCGCCCTCACCAGGAACACGCTGCGCGACCTTGCGCTCGACCTGCGTCTCGCGCTCGGCTCCGCCGGGCCGCGCGGCGAGAGGCGCGTCCGGGCCGCCGCGGGACGTGCTCGTCGCCGGGATCTACGGCGCGCGAGACCGAGCGGATGACCCGCGCAGTCGATGAGCTGCGCAGCACCGACCACGACGTGGAGATCGTCCTCGGCGCGCGCGAGGGCACGGCGCCGGAGCTTGCCCAGCTGACGGCGGCCGAGCACCTCGAGGGCGGCAAGTTCGAGAACCTGAACGCGGTGCTCGCGGACCGCGCTCCGGCGGAGCGCGACTGGCTCGTCGTGGTCGACGACGACATAGTTTTTCCGCGCCGGTTCCTCGACCGCTTCCTCGCGATCTGCGACGCGCTCGACTTCGCGCTCGCGCAGCCCGCCCAGACCTGGCGGAGCCACGCCGCCTGGCGGGTCACGCGCCGCCGCGGCGGTGTCGTCGCGCGCGAGACCCACTTCGTCGAGATCGGCCCGGTGACCGCGCTTCGCGCCGACGCTCTCGCCGAGCTGTTCCCGTTCCCGCCGCTGCGCTATGGCTGGGGCCTCGACGTGCACTGGTCGGCACTCGCCCGTGACCGGGGCTGGAAGCTCGGCGTGGTGGACGCGCTGCCCGTGCGCCACGACTGGGAGCCGGTCGCGGCCGGCTACTCGCACGAGGCGGCCGTCGCGGAGGCGCGTGAGTTCCTGCGCGACCGCCCCTACCTCCCGCGCCGACGTCGCGCAGGAGACGGTCGCCGTCCACACCACGCTGCCGCGATGAACGTCTGCGTCGTCGCCGAGTACTACCCGCGCCGGCGCGACCCCGTGCTGGGCGTGTGGGCGCACCTGCAGGCGCTGGCGGCGCGCGATGCCGGCGCCGAGGTGCGCGTGCTCGCGCTCGAGCGACCGGTGCCTCCACTCGGGGCATTGCGGAGCCCGCGCCGCGCGGCGCGCGCGCTTCGCGGGATCGCCTCGCAGCCGCGGCGCGAGACCCGCGACGGCCTGGAGGTCCAGTACGTGCGCTTCCTTGCGCCGCCTCGTGACCGCAGCTACGTGCACTGGGACCGCTGGGCGCGCCGTCCACTCGAGCGCGCGCTGGCGCGGCTCCACGGGGAGTGGCCGATCGACGTCGTCCACGCGCACTACGCGCTCCCGGCTGGAGCGGCAGCGCGCGGCTGGGCGGCGGCGCACGGCAAGCCTCTCGTCGTCTCCGTCCACGGCGGAGACGTTCACGGGCCGCTTCTCCAGAGCGAGACGGCGCGGGCACGGGTCGGCGACGTGCTGAGCGACGCGGCCGCGGTGCTGTGCAACAGCGCCGACACGCTCGCCCGCGCGAACGCGCTCACCGGCGGCTCGATGCGCGGGCGCGTCGTGCGACTTGGGGCACGTCCTCCGGAGAACCTGGCGCCGAAGCACGATACGCCCACGGTCGCCACGCTCGGGCACGTGATCGCGCGAAAGCGGCACGAGGACGTGCTGCGCGCGCTCGCGAGCTACCGACGGGGTGAGCTGGGTGGTCATAGGCGACGGGCCCGAGCGCGCCCGTCTCGAGCGCCTCGCCTCCGAAGCGGGCGTGCACGCGATATGGCTCGGCCAGCTCGAGCACGCGATGCTCTCCGCGAGCTCGGGCGCTGCCACGTGATGGCGCTGCCGAGCCTCGACGAGGCGTTCGGCGTGGCATACATCGAGGCGCTCGCGTGCGGCGTGCCCGCGATCGGGTCGCGCGGCGAGGGCGGTCCCGAGGAGATCGCCGCCGCCGGCGAGGGGATGCTGCTGGTCCCGCCGCGGGATCCACGGGCGCTCGCGGATGCGATCGGGGAGCTGCTCTCCGACGCCGATGCGCTCGAGCGCCTGGCCGCCGCCGCGCGGCGCACCGCCCACGAGCACTTCAGCTGGGAAGCATGCGGCCGCGCCACGATCGCGGCGTATAGGGATGTCGTCCCTGCTAGTGACGAATGAGGCAAGTAGCGTCTACGTACCCCTCGGATGCGGCTGCTAGGTTGCCTCGCGAGGCGACGCGGAACGCCGGCCGGTACCTCTCGCGGCCAGAGCTGTTTCGACTGACGATGCATTTCGCAACCGGCACACGACTCTTGCTGTTGCTCGCGACGGCCGTCGCGCTGGCGCTCCCTGCCATCTCGTCCGCGCAGGACGGGCAGGACGTCATCCGCGACTGCGCCCAGGACGGCGACCTCGACGGCAACTACACGCAGGAGGAGCTCGACGAGGCGCACGACAACATGCCGAGCGACATCGACGAGTACTCGAACTGTCGCTCCGTGATCGAGGCCGCGCGCGAGCGCGGCGGCGTCGGCGGCGGCGGCAACGAGGGCTCCTCGGGCGGCGGCATCACCTCGGGCGGCTCGTCCGACGGCAGCGGCGGCGCGCCGGGCGGTTCGGGCACCGACTCGGAGGAGCTCGAGAACCGGGGCGACCGTGCTCAGTCAGACGATGCTCCCAAGGCGACCGTCGCCGGCGAAACGGCCGTAGACGACGGCGGGACTTTTACGACTGACGCAGCGTCCAACGGGATGTCCCCGGCCCTCATCGTCGCGCTGATCCTTGCGGCGGTCGGCGCCCTGGCAGGGGCGCTCTACCTGCTGCGCGACCAGCTTCCCGCATCGATCGCGTCGCGACTCCCCGGCCCGCTCAAGCCAGACTCACAGGTCTAGCCCGTGACCGCCGTAGGCGGCCGTGGGCCCGCGGTCACTGCGGTCGGTGTCGCAGCGCTCCTCGTAGCAGTCGCGTTCGTCGGCAAGGGCGGCACGGAGCTGGGCCGTCTGGTCACCGTCGAGATCGGGCTCTTCCTGGCCGCCGGGCTCGCGCTCGCCGCGGCCGCCCTGTTCGGATCCGCCCCCCGGTTGTATGGCGTCGGCGCGGTGATCGGATTCACCCTGCTCGCCCTCGTCACCGGCTTTTCGATCGAGTGGTCGCTGGCCCCGGACGAGAGCTGGATCGAGGCGAACCGGACGCTGACATACCTCTTCGTCTTCACGGCGGCGGTCGCTGCCGGCAACCTGTTCCCCGCGAGCCTGCGCGCAGTGCTGTCCGGCATCACGCTTGCGATCGTCGCGATAGTCGCGTACGGCCTCGCCTCTCGTGTATGGCCGGAGTCGCTCGGCGAGCTCGAGTTCTATGCGCGCCTGGGACAGCCGTTCGGCTACTGGAACGCGGTTGGCGTGATCGCCGCGATGGGACTGATCGGCACTGTCTGGTTCGGCACCCGGCGCGAGGTGCCGTCGCGCTTCACGGCGCTGGCCGCGCCGGCGGGCGCGCTCCTCGTCACGGCGCTCCTGCTCACCTACTCGCGCAGCGGCCTCGTCGCAGCGGCGGTCGTGCTCGCGTTGTGGTTGTTCGTCGTACCGCTGAGGCTGAGGACGCTCGTGGTTGTCGGGTCCGCCGTAGCGGGAGCCATACCCACGATCGCGTGGGCGCTGTCCCAGGATGCGTTCACCGAGGACGGCGCCGACATCTCGGTGAGAGCGGACGCCGGACCGACCTTCGGGCTGCTGCTGCTGCTCGGGATCGTGCTCGCCTACGCGCTCTGCCTGGCGGCGTTCAAGTTGCGTGAGCGCCATGCGCTGGCACCGGATGCACGCCGACGAGCGGGCCGGGGGGCGGCGGTGGCGGCCAGCTGCCTCCTGGTCGCCGGGTTCGGCGCGATAGCGACGACGGAACGCGGGATCGGTGGCACGATCTCCGATCGGTTCGAGGAGCTGACCGACGACTCCGCGCAGTCAACCGGCGGACCGGGCCGGCTCGGGACAACGGCTTCCGCGCGAAGCCGCTACTGGCGGGCCGCAACGGAGGTCTTCAAGGACCATCCCGTCGCCGGGGCCGGCGCCGGCGCGTTTGCGGTCACGAATCTCCGCTATCGCAAGAGCGCGAACGTCTCGCGTCACGCGCACGGCTACTTCGTGCAGACGCTGGCCGATCTCGGCGTGGTCGGACTGCTCGTGAGCCTCGTCGCACTCGGCGCGTGGCTGTTCGCGGCGCTGCGCGCGATCGGCGCGACGCCTCGCTCGACCATCGGCCAGCGCTTCCTGCTCGGCGACCGGCGCGTGAACCTCGACCGCGCGCCCACATGGACGGACGAGCGCATCGCGGTAACGGCGCTCTTCTTCGTCGCCCTCGCCTATGGGCTCCAGGCGGCGGCGGACTGGACGTGGTTCGTCCCCGCGCCGACCGCGATGGCGCTCGTGGCTGCGGGCTACGTCGCCGGGCAGGCGGCCACCGCGCGCTCCGGCGGACCCGCCCGACTCCGTTTCGGTGGCGGAGTTCGCTCCGTGGCGGCTCGCGATCGCCGTGATGATCGTGCTGGCGACGATTGCATGCGCCTGGAATGCGTGGCAGCCGAAACGAGCGGACGATCTGGCAAACGAGGCGTTCGCCCTGATTGCGGCGGACACCCAGGCCGCCCTCCGCAAGGCCGACGAGGCACGCGACGTGAATGACCTGTCGCCGAAGCCGCTCTGGGCGGAGGCCGCGGCGCTCACGTCAGCCGTCCAGCTTCGGCACTGCGCACGACGTCTTGGAGCAGGCTGCGGCGGAACATCCGAACCTCGCCGAGGCATGGCTGCGACTGGCAGACTTCCGGCTTGATCGACTGAACGACCCTCACGGGGCGTTGGCGGCCGTCGAGCCCGCCATCTATCTCGATCCGCAGTCCGCCGCCGTGCGTCAGAGCTTCATCGACATCCGCGACCGGTTCCGCGCCACTCGGCGAACTGCCGGACGACACCGCACCAAGTGCGCCCGGCCGAATGACCACGAGCGGCCATCAGCACACTCTCCGCCGTCGCCGCGCTGATCGCCGTCCCGACCTCCCCGGCTGTCGCTTCTCGGTCGCAGGAGTCGATCTTCATGGACGACCCGAAGATCGTGTTCTCGGCGCCGGAGAACCTCGAAGGGACACTCGCCGAGATGAAGGCGCTGGGCGCGGACCGCGTCCGCGTGTCCGTCTTCTGGCACCTCCTTGCGCCCGACGCGAAGTCAGAGACGCGACCGTTCTCCGATGGCGGCGGTGCGGACCCGCGCAACTACTCGGCCGAGAAGTGGGACCGCTACGACCGGATCGTGACGACGGCGCAAGGACTCGGATTGAAGGTCCTGTTCAACCCGACGTCGCCGGCGCCGAACTGGGCTACTCCGTCACCGCCGCGTGCCGACCTCGAGGACAGCTACCGGCCGAACGCGGACGAGTTCCGGGACTTCGTCGAAGCGGTCGGCACGCGCTACTCGGGCGCCTTCGCGGACGAGGCGGTCCGCGCAGGACGCCTCGTCCCTGTTCGACGACTGCGAGCCGACGCCGAACTTCCCCGTGCCGCCTCCGCTGTGCCCGCCGGACAGCTCGGACCCGAGCCCGGACAACCCGAACCCGCCGAACACCGGCCCGATCCTGCCGCGCGTCGACACCTGGTCGATCTGGAACGAGCCGAACATGCCCGGGTGGCTGACGCCGCAGTCGCACCCGGACGACAACCAGCTCGCCGCCTCGCCCCATGTCTACCGCGGCCTCGCCGACGCGATGTACACCGGGCTGCGGGAGTCCGGGCACGGAGACGACACGATCCTTCTCGGCGAGACCGCTCCGCGGGGAGCCCGCGAGCGCACCGTGACGCAATCGCTTCCCCCGCTGCTGTTCATACGCGAGCTCTACTGCCTCGACGGGAGCTTCGAGCCGTTCCGAGGGGACGCCGCAGAGCGGCGCGACTGCCCCGACGGCAGCGACGGCTTCGCGGCGGCTCACCCTGTCCTCTTCGACGCCACCGCATTCGCGCACCATCCCTACGCGTTCGAGGCGCCCCCTGGCCGGACCGACAAGACAAAGGACCATGCCGTGCTCGGCGATTTCGGCCGCCTCACCCGAACTCTCGATCGGGTCGACCGCCCGGCACGGCTCTCAGAAGCGGTTCAAGGTTTGGCTCACCGAGTACGGCTACCAGACGGACCCGCCCGATCCCTACCTCGGCTGGCCATGGAAGACCCAGACGCGCTTCCTCGCGCACGCGGAGTGGCTCGCCTACCGGCAGCCGCGCGTTCGCTCGACGGCTCAGTTCCTGCTCTACGACGACGCGCCCCGGCGCGACTTCGCTGCGGACGACCCGCGTCACTGGGGCACGTTCCAGACCGGCCTGCGAACCGCCGACGGAGACAAGAAGGCCGCCTACGCCGGCTACCAGCGCATGATCCACGTACCGGGGCGCGCGCGCCGCGGCAAGCGCGTGCGGATCTTCGGCCTCTACCGCCCGGCGACGGAGCCTGTCGAGGCGAGCCTGCAGTTCAGGCGCGAGGGGCGCACCCGCTGGCGGACCGTCACGACGGCGAGCACGAACGAGAGCGGCTTCCTCGTCGTGCGCCGCCGAGCGCGCCGCGACGGGGCCTTCCGGATCCGTTTCCGCGCCGGCGACCGCACCGCGCGCACGCGCGCCGCCCGCCTACGCGTCAGCCCTTGAGAGCCGCGCCGGTCGCGCGCTCGATCTCCTCCAGCCGGTCGAGCGGCAGCGGCCCATGGCCCGTGCCCTCGCCGACCTCGAGAAGCAGCTGCTCGTAAGCGGTCGCCACCGCGTCCCATGAGTACTGCTCGCGCCCGCTCGCGCGCCCGCCCGCGGTACGCCTCGACATCCTCCGGGTCGTCGAGCAGCCGCTCGAGCTGGCGCGTGAGGTCGAGCACGCCCTGCCTGCCTGAGAAGTACACGCCGGCATCCCCGACCGTCTCGGCGTTCGGCTCGTAGTCGTTCACGAGCACGCAGTTGCCCGCGACGAGCGCCTCGAGGATCACCGGGTGCGTGCCGCCAACCTCGGTCGGGCGCGCAGAACAGGTACGCGTTGCGCTGGAGCTCCCAGTACCCGCGGCCGAACACATAGCCGGGGAAGAGCACGCGCGGGTCCGCCGCGCGCTTCACCCGCAGGATGTAGTCGGACGCGTAGGGCGCGCCTCCGACGACGACCAGGCTCATGCCGCGCGTCCTCTCGCTGGGGATCCGCGACCACGCCTCGACGAGCAGGTGCGGGTTGTTCTCGGGCTCGAGCCGCCCGACGAAGAGCACGTACTTGCGCGGCTCGAGCCCGAGCCGGTCGAGCGTCTGCGTGCCCGTCTCCGGCGGCGCCTCGGCTCCGTACGGCACGACTCCGATCCGCCTGCCGAAGCTCGACTCGAAGATCTGCGCGACGGCGTGCGAGTCGGTGATCGCGCGGGTCGCCATCCGCGGCGAGACGCGCTCCGCCCAGCGCAGGTACGCCTTCGCGAACCGGTTCCACTTGCGCCGGTTCGAGTCGAGTCCGTCGATGTTGATCAGCGTCGGGATCCCGCGAGCGCGCGTGACCAGGCAGAGCGGGCTGTTACCCGCGATGAAGAAGATGGCCACGTCGGGCTTCAGCACGAAGCCGGCGTGCACGGCCGACAGGAACGTGTGCACGAAGGTGTCGAGGTACTTGTTCCTGATCGTCGGCAGATGGATCAGGCGCGCGCCCTTCCACTCCTCGATCGCGGGATCGACCACGTGCGGGCGGCAGTACACGGAGACGTCATGTCCGCGCGCGACGAGCCGGCTCGTGATCTGCTCGACGGCGGTCTCGAAGCCGCTGTAGCTGGCGGGGATGCCTCGCGTCCCGAGGACCGCGACCCTCATCGCGCGCGCCCTCCCGGTAGGCGTCCTCGTGAAGGCGTGCGCTCTCCTCCCAGGAGAGGCTTCGGGCGCGCTCGCGGCCCAGCCGCGCCAGCTCGTCGCGGAAGGACTTCTCCTCGTGCAGCCGCCCCATGCCCTCGGCCAGCCCGTCGGGCTCCACGAGCAGCGCAGCCGAGCCGCACAGCTCGTGCGTGCCCGGGTTCCGGACGGCCAGGACGGCGACGCCGGACGCCATCGCCTCCGCGAGGGTGAGGCCGAAGCCCTCGTCGGCGGACGGATGCACGAGCGCCGCGGCGCCCGCGAGCAGCTCGCGGAGGCGGGCGGCGTCCGGCCGCGGCTCGCCGACGATCAGGGGCGCGCCGTTCGCGCGCGCAGCGGCCGCGCCGGCGAGCACGAGCGGCAGCGGGTCCTCGCGGCCGGCCGCGTAGCGCCGGTGCGCCTCGAGCAACGCGGGGACGCGCTTGCGCGGCTCGTCATCGCCGACGTAGAGGAAGTGGCGCGGCTCCCCTGCTTCGCCGTCGAACGGGCAGCGCCTGGCCGGGGCCGTGCGGCGCGACCACGACGACCGCCGGGTCGGCCCCGAGGATCCCGACGGCGTCGGCGGCCGCGGTGCGCGACACGCAGACGACGGCGCCGGCGCGCCTGGCCGCGGCGCGGTGCCTGCGGCGCGCGAGCGCGCGCCAGACCCGGCCGAAGCCCTCCGGGAAGCGCTCGAACGACAGGTCGTGCACCGTGATCGCCTGCGCGCACGGAGCGCGCCACATCCACGCGGGCAGCGGGTGGTGGACGACGTCCGCGCGGGCGCGGCGCGCGCGCCTGCGAAGGCCCGACCTGGAGCCAGGCCAGGTCGAGCGCGGCGTTGACCGCGCTCCAGAGCACCCGCCCGCGCCGGCGCGTGCGCCCCGGCGGCGGGCCGCCTGCGCCGGCGCGCCTCCACCACCTCCACGTTCCCACGCGCGCGGAGCGCCTCGGTCAGGCGCTCGATGTAGACCGCCGTGCCCGACGGCCCGCGTGCGGCGAAGCTCGTGTCGATAAGGACTCTCATCCTGCCCTCTTTCTAACGGGATGCGATCGCGAACAGCCCGCCCGCCCGGCGCGTGAGCACGCGAACGTCGAATCCCATCCGGTCGAGCAGCCCTCGCAGCGTCCGCTTCGTCAGGAACCGCAGATGCGGCGAGAAGCGGGTCGGGCGCCGCGATCAGCCTCCGGTGGGCAGGGGTGGTGACCGCCAAGCGGCCGCCCGGCTCGAGCACACGGCGCACCTCGGACAGGAACAGCTGGAGGTCGCGCACGTGCTCCAGCGTCTCCGTGGATACGACCAGGTCGAACGTGCCATCGGCGAAGGGCAGCGGCGCGTCCGGATCGAGCTCGACCGCCTCGGCGTCCGGCAGCCGCGACCGTGCACGCTCGAGCGCCACGCGCCGAGACGTCGGCGAGCGTCAGCCTCTCGGCGCGTATCGAGCTCGACACGGCCCCGTCGCCGCAGCCCAGGTCGAGGGCGTGCCGGGCCGGCTCGAGCGATGCCAGCCATGCGCACAGCTCAGGCGGCGGAGCGCGGTCCTCGGGCACGAGCTCCCACAGCTCGTCGTCGTAGCGGCTGGCCATGCGGGCATCATGCCGCCATGGCGCTACGCGTACTCGCCGTCGCCCAGGCGGCCGAGCCCGGCGGCGCCGAGCGCGCGCTGCTGCGGCTCGGCCCCGGCGCTGGCGGCCGAGGGAGTCGAGCTCGAGCTCGCGGTCCCCGGGCGAGGGTGGAGTCGCGGACGCCGCGCGCGCGCTCGGCCTGCGCGTCCACGAGCTACCGATCGGATCGCTGCGGCGCGGCGGGCTGGCGCGCGCTGTGGCCGGGTGGCCGCGCGTCGCGGCGGCTCGCCGGCGGCATGCAGCCCCGACGTCGCGTGGCTGAACGGCGTCGTCCCGCAGCGGCTCGTGCCCGCGCTCGGCGCGACGCCGGCGCTGCTGCACCTGCACGACCTTCTCGACCATCGCCCGCTTCAGTGGCGCCTGCGGAGCTTCTGGCGGCGCGTCCCGTTCGTGGCATGCGCGTCCGCACGCGGTGGCGCGCGCAGCCGCGTCCGTGCGGCGCGCCGCAGGAACGCCTCCGCACGCTGCCGGTGCCGGTCGAGGCGGTCGAGCCGGCGCCGCGCCCGCCATGGGCGGACGGCCGCCCCGTGGTCGGCTTCGTGGGGAGGATCGAGCCGCGCAAGGGCGTGCTCGACCTGCTCACCGCGGCCCGCATGCTCGTCACGCGAATGCCGGAGACGCGCGTCGTGATCGTCAGCGGCCCGGAGCTCGAGCCGGATCGCGGATACGAAGAAGCGCGTGCGTCGAGGAAGCGACCGCGCGCTCGGCGAGCGCGTCGTCGTGACCGGGCCCGTCGACGACGCGCGCGGGCTGATGCCGTGGTTCGACGTCCTCTGCGTGCCGTCGCTCGTCGAGCCGTTCGGGACGGTCGCGGCCGAGGCGCTCGCCGCCGGCACGCCCGCGGTGGTCACCGACTCGGGCGGGATGCCCGAGTACGTCACGCCGGGCCGCAGCGGCGCGGTGGTGCAGCCCGGGACAGCCGGAGGCGCTCGCCGCCGCGCTCGAGGAGGTCCTGGGCCAGGCCTCGACGATGGCCGACGCAGCGCGCGAGGACGCGGCGCGCTTCGCCACCGCCGCACGCGGCGCGCCGAGACGGCGGCGCTCCTGCGGGAGACCGCGGCGCGATGAAGGTCGCGCTCGACCTGCGCGTGCTCGAGGAGCCCGCGCTCGCCGAGCGCGGCATCGGCCGTTACGCGGGCGAGCTCGCCGCGGCGCTCGCCGCCGAGGGCGCCACGGTGGCCGAGCTGCGCGGACTGCGGCGGCCATGGGCGCCCAGGCGGGTGGCCGAGCTCTGGGACCACGCCCTCCTGGCCCGCGACGCTCGCGATGCCGGCGCCGACCTGCTGCACAGCCCGTCGATCGACCACGCGACCGTCCGGCCGGGCATGCCCTACGTCGTGACGCTGCACGACCTCGTCCCGTTGAAGCAACCGCGCCGCTACCTGCGCACAGGGCTGAAGCACCGGCTCAGGTACGAGGCCGTGAAGCGAGCGTCGCGCGTGATCGTCCCGTCGCGGGCGGTCGCGGACGACGCAAGGCGGCTGCTCGGCCTGGACGACGATCGACGTCGTGCCGGAGGCGCCCGCCGGCACGTTCCGGCCGGTCACCGCGCCGCGCGGGCTACTTGCTCGGCTGCGGCTGCCGGAGCGCTTCCTCCTATGGGTCGGCGGGCTCGACCCGCTCGACCCGAGGAAGCAGATCGAGCTCGCTCGCGGCGCGCGCCGCCGCCGGCGACTGTCCGCCGCTCGTCCTCGTCGGCCGCCACGACGCAGCGACCGGCGCGCCTCGGCGTGCGCGGGCCGCGTCGTCCTCACCGGCCGCGTGAGCGACGAGGAGCTCGCCGCGCTCTACTCGGCGGCCGACGCGCTGGTGCTTCCCTCAGACGAGGAGGGATTCGGGCTGACGCCGCACGAGGCGCTGGCGTGCGGCACGCCCGTCGCGGCGTACGCGATCCCGGCGCTCGTCGAGACCCTTGGCCGACAACCCGGGCGTCCGGCTCGTCCCGCCCGGCGACCTCGACGCGCTGCTGGCGGCCGCGGAGGAGATCTGCGGGCCACGAGGCCGCGAGCTCCGGCTCGCGGACCTGGGCCGACGTCGCCCGCGACACGCTCGCCGTGTACGAGCGCGCGGCCGGCTCTCAGCGGTAGGGCCTGCGGCGGCCGAGCGCGGAGCGCACTCCCGGCACGCCGACCAGCCGCCGCAGCACGCGCGCGCGGCCGCGCAGCGGCAGCAGCGTGTCGGCGCGCGCCAGCGCCTCCGCCGCGTCGCGGTAGCGCCGCTGCCTGACCCGCCCGCGGGCAAGCAGCACGAGGTCGCGCGCCTCGGCCCGCCGGCGGCTGTCCTCGTCCACGAGGTCGGCGTGCGCCGCGTGCACCTGCGAGCATCGACTCCGCCATCGCCGCGACGTCGGCGGTCACGCCGCCGGCGTGGCGCCGGTAGCGGATTCGCGCGCGCGGCTCGCAGACGAAACGCGCCGCCTTGGGCGACGAGGCGCAGCCAGAGGTCCCAGTCGGACGCGAGCGGCGCCGGACCCGCGAAGCCGCCGGCGCGTTCCAGCGCGTCGCGGCGAACGAGCACGCTCGACGTCGGGATCGGGTTCGACCAGTAGAGGCACCGGCGCGAGCTCCTCGGCGCGTGTGCAACCCCGGCCCGCAGCTCCGGCAGCTGCTCTCCCGTGGCGCCGGCCGCCTTCGTCCGACCGCCGTCGCGCGGCCGAAGCAGAGGACGGCCTCCGGATGACTGCGCGATCGCCTCGCGCTGGGCCGCCAGCTTGCCCGGCTCCCAAGCGTCGTCGGCATCGAGCAGGGCGACCCAGTCGCAGTCGCCGAGCTCGGTCGAGCGCGGCGTCGCGCATCGCGCGCCGGCCCCTCGCCACGCTCGTCGTGGACGACCGCGTGCTCGTCCGGCGGCGGATCCTGGTCGAGCGCCGACGCGGAGCGCCTCGTCGCAGGAACGGGCGCCGGGCGGTCTCACGGGCATGATCAGGCCGATGCGCATACAGGGAGTATGTTCGGTTTAGCCTCGCGCAGAGCATGACTCCCGCCGGTCAGGACTGGCTCGCCATCTGCCGCCGTGCGTCGTCGAGCGTCGAGGCCGCTCTCGAGCGATACCCCGAGATCGCCGACCGCTCGGTCCGACGGGGAGCCGCGGGGAGGGCGGGGACCGAACGCTAGTGATCGACACCGCGGCGGAGGATGCGATCTTCGCCGAGCTCGAGTCGATCGGCGTCGGGCTCACGGCCGTTTCCGAGGAGCGCGGCCACGTGCCCGATCGCGGGCGGCGGGCCGGTGCACGTGGTGATCGACCCGATCGACGGCTCGCGCAACGCAGACGGCGGATGCCGCTGCACGCGGTGTCGATCGCGGTCGCCGACGACGCCACGATGGGCGGAGTGGCCTTCGGCTACGTGAAGGACCTCGGATCCGGCGAGGAGTGGTGCGCCGAGCGCGGCGCAGGCGCGCGCCTCGACGGCGAGCCGCTGGCGGAGCTGCCCGCGGACGCGAGCTCGAGGTGCTCGCCCTGGAGATGATGCGCGCGCGCTGACGTGACTGCGCACCGGTGAGGCCTGGCCGATACCGGAGCGGCGCGGCTGCGCGCGCTCGGCTCGGTCGCGCTGTCGCTCTGCTTCGTGGCCGCGGGGCGCTTCGACGCGCTGGTGACACTCTCCGCCTGCCGGTCGGTGGACGCCGCCGCGGGACAGCTGATCGTGCGCGAGGCGGGCGGCGCCGTCGCGTTGCCCGACGCCGCCGACGACCCGCTCGGAGTGGCCTCGGCATCGACATGCGTTCGCGCCTGATCGCGGCGGCCCGCCGGCATCGTGGACCGCCTGCGGCCGCTCGCAGCGGTCAGACCTGCCGCCCGTGCCGAGCGTCGCGATCGACGCCCGCGATGCGCGCTGGCCGGAGCGGCGCGGATCGGGCCGCTACGCGCGCGAGCTCTGCCGCGCGCTCAGGAGCCGCGGCGCGGGCGAGGGTCGAGCTGTGCTTCCTCGACAAGGGCTGGCCGGGGCCCGGAGCTCGTGTGGGAGGAGGTCGCTTTGCCGCTCGTCCTCCGCCGCCGGGGCGCGGCGCGCGATCCACTCGCTCAACTGGACTTCCTGCCGCTCGAGCGGCCCTGCCCGGGCGTCGTGACGATCCACGACCTCGCCTGGGAGGTGTACCCGGAGGACTAGCCGCGGAAGACGCGCTGGAAGGCGCGCACGATCGTGCCGCGCGCGGTCCGGTCGGCCGACCGTGTCATCTGCGTCTCCGAGTTCACGCGCGACGACGTCGTGCGAGCGTACGGCGTGGACGCCGGAGAAGGTCCGGGTGATCGGCGAGGCGCCCTGGCCTTCCCGCACGGCGACGCCGAGCCGCCGCCCGGCCCGTACCTGCTCGCCGCCGGCGACCTGCGGCCGCGCGAAGAACCTGCTGCGGCTGGTCGAGGCGTTCCGGCGGCTGCACGGCGAGCGGCATCCAGCACCGGCTCGTCATCGCGGGCGCGCGACGTCCTGCGGCGCGGCGCGCGCATCGCCGAGGCGGCGGGCGGCGCGCCGGTCGACCTGACGGGCCGCACGACGGACGACGAGCTCGACGCGCTGATGCGCGGCGCCGACGCGCTCGTCTATCCCGAGCCTCTACGAGGGCTTCGGCCTCGTCGATCGTCGAGGCGATGGCGCGCGGGCTGCCCGGTGGCCTGCTCGAACGCGACCGCGCTGCCCGAGACCGGCGGCGACGCGGCCCTCTACTTCGACCCGCTCGACGTGCGACGACATGGCGGAGGCGATCCGCGTCGTCGTCACCGACCGCGCGTACGCGACGACCTCGCGCGAGCGCGGGCGCGCGCGCGCCGAGACGTTCACCTGGGAGGCCGCGGCCGACCAGACCGCCGCCGTCTACCGCGAGCTGGTGGCGATGACGATCGCTGTTCCCATCGTCAGCACCGAGCGAGGGAGAGCTGCTGCGCCACTCGCCTCCCGGCCGTCCTGGCGCAGCCGGATGTCGAGGTCGTCGTGTGTCGACAACGCGTCGACCGACTCGACCGCGGAGGTCGCCCGCGAGCTCGGTGTCAGCGCCTGCGGCGCTTCGAGCGAGCGCCTCGACTTCAGCCGGCGATGAACGCCGCGCTTCGCGAGGCCGAGCGGCGACGCCGTCCTGCTCGTGCAGCCGGACTGCTTCCTCGACGCCGGGCTTCCTCGAGGCCGCGCGCGCGCGGCTCGCCGAGCCGGACGTCGGCGTCGGTGGCGCCGAAGCTGGTCCGGACGACGGGCCCGGAGCGAGGCGGACCGGCTCGACCTGCTCGACGCCGCCGGCATGGTCGTGGACCGCGCGGCGCAAGAACAGCCTCGTCGGACACGGCCGCCCGGCGCTCGCCTATGACGTCGCCGGCGAGGCGTTCGGTGCGGACGGCGCGGTCGCGCTCTACCGCCGTCGAGATGCTCGACGAGTGCGCGATCGACGGGGAGGTGTTCGACGAGGACTCGTGAGATGGGCGGCGGACGCGGACCTGGCGTGGCGCGGTGCGGCTGCTCGGGCTGGCGATGCGCGTACGAGCCGCGCGCGCGTCGCCTTCCACATCCGCGCTTACAGCCCCTCGACTCGCGCGCGCATGCCTGAGCCGGACCGCCGGATGCAGTTCCGCAACCGCTATCTGATGATCGCCAAGAACGATCCGCTGCCCCGCCTCGCGCGCGGCCTTCCGCGCATCGCGCTTACGAGCTCGCTCGCCCTCGGCACGTCCTGCTGCGCGAGCGCCACCTCCTGCGCGGGTACGTGGACGCGGCGCGCCTCGCTGCCGCGCATGGCGCGCAAGCGGCGGATGCTCCAGCGACGCCGCCGCGCGGCCACGCTGCCGTACGGGCTCGGACCGCGGCCGTGACTCGCGTGGCGCGTCGTGACCGCAGGTCCGTCTACGAATGGACTGCCGCCTGCGGAGCTGGCTCGCGAGCGGACGATCGGGCGCGGCCAGCCGAGCCGGCTGTTCGACCTCCCGATCGAGACCGAGCCCGCCGGCGCAGCTCCTGCGGTCGATCATCGACTGCGCGGAGCAGCGCCAGCGCGCACGCGTCGCGTACGTGAACGCGCACGTCATCAACCAGTCGTTCGACGAGCCCGGAGGTCCGGCGGGCGCTTGCTCGCGTCCGACCTCGTCTACTGCGACGGCTACGGCGTCCGCCTGGCGGCGAAGGCGATCGGGCTGCCGGTGCCGCACCGGATGACCGGGCGCCGACTGGATCTGGGGCGTCGCCGCGCTCTGCGAGGCCGCGGGGCGGTCGCTGTACCTGCTCGGTTCGGACCCCGGGCGCGTCCGCGGAGGCGGCCGCCGAGCTGAAGCGCTGGTACCCGTCGCTGCGCATCACCGGGACCCACCACGGCTACTTCGACCTCGGCAGCCCGCACGACGAGCGCGTGCGTGGAGCACATCAACGCGAACACGCCGGACATCCTGCTCGTCGGGCATGGGAACGCCCCAGCAGGAGGTGTGGGCGCAGCGGCACTTCCACGAGGTCGACGCGACGGTCGTCTGGACCGTGGGCGCGCTGTTCGAGTACGTCTCCGGGCGGATCCCGACGCGCGCCGCACTGGATGTCCGACAACGGGCTCGAGTGGATCTTCCGGCTGGCGGTCGAGCCGCGCCGGATGTGGCGCCGCTACCTGCTCGGCAACCCGGTCTTCCTGCGGCGGGTGCTCGAGGAGCGGAGGCGCCGGCGCTGAGCCCGCGGCTGGGCACCGCGCGCGGCCGCCGCCGCCGCCGCCCTGTTCGCGCTTCTGCTCGCCGCCGCCGCCGGGGTGTCCACACGGTCCCGGCCGCCGACATCCTCGACACCGTGCAGGCCGGCGCTGCGGGCGTCGCTCGCCGACGGTGCTGCCTGTTCGCCGTCTGCGGCTTCGGCGTGACGCGGCTGCTCCTCCCGGCGCACGCGCGCGCAGTACGAGCTCCTCTGGACGCTCGGCGACCGGCGCCTGCGTGGCGGCGCTCACGCTGACCGTGCCTCGGCTTCGCCTACGTGCCCGTTCAAGCTCTCGCTCGCGATCACGATCGCGGCCGGGC
Source organism: uncultured Thermoleophilaceae bacterium (assembly GCA_963846865.1). Lineage (GTDB taxonomy): Bacteria > Actinomycetota > Thermoleophilia > Solirubrobacterales > Thermoleophilaceae > DASPHG01. The sequence continues at coordinate 149,521 of CAWJXU010000006.1, forward strand.
TCGCGCTGTCGGTGGTCGCGCTGCGGCGCACCGAGATGGAAAGCCGCCGCCGGTCCGGCCGGCGGCGTGGCCGCTCTACGTCGGCGTGCTGCTCGCCGCAGTCGCGCTGCGCCCGTACTTCGCGGCCGGCTTTCCGACGGTCACCGGAGACGGCTCCGACGCGTTCCACGCCGTCGGGGCCGCCGAGTTCCTCCAGCACAACCACCCGACCGCGGTCAACGCCGGACGCGCCGCTCGACGAGATGCCGCCGAAGTGGGGCTCCAAGCAGCCGATCTACTACGTCGCTCGGCGCCGACGGCGACGCTGTCGGGGCTCGAGCCCTACGAGGCGCTCGCGCCCGGTCGCGGCGGTCGTGTTCGCGCTCGCTTCGCTCGGGATGTTCCTGCTCGCGCGCGGCGCTTCTCGGCGCGGATCGCGCGCTGCGGGCCTGCTCGCGATGGCGATCACCGGCCTCAACGCGATGGTGCTCGAGACCGTGCTGCACCCCTACTTCAACCAGACCTGGGGCTACTTCGCGTTCCTGTTCTCGCTGCCGCTCGCGTGGTGGGCCGTGCGCGACCGCCATCGAGGCGCCGTCGCGCTGCTTGGCGCTCTTCATGCTGCTCGGCGCGCTCGCCTACCCGCTCGCACTGCCGATCCCGGCGCTCGCGCTGATCGTCTTCTTCGCGCTCGACCTGCGCGAGCGCCGGCGCCGCGGAGACCGACCGGCCTGCCGAGCTGCGGCGGCCCTCTGGCGCGGCGGGCGCGGGCTCGCTGGATGGTGCCGGCTGGCGGTCGCTGCTCGCGATCCCGGCGCGGCGAGCGCCGACAAGGCCTGGGACGCGGCGCGGCTGCTGCTCGACCCGAACAGCTCGCTCCGGGGCTGGGCCGGCGACATCTTGCAGTTCATCCCGGCGCACGAGTTCTTCGGGCTCGCCGACGGACACGCTGTGGTGGCTCGCCGTCGCGGCCATGGCCGGTGCTCACCATCTGGCTCCTGACGAAGCTGCCCCGCCCGCTCGGCTGGGGCATCGCGGCCGTGCTCGTCGCGTTCCTCGGCGCGCGGCCGCGTGGTTCCGCCAGCGCGACCACGGCCAGTACTTCGAGTTCAAGACGCTCGCGTTCGCGGCGCCGCTCCTGGTCACGTGCGCGGTCGTCGCGCTGTCGCGGCTCCGCCGCGTAGGCGCCTTCCTGCTCGCGGGCCTGCTCGTAGCCGCGCAGCTGTCGGCGCGCGACCCGTCCTCTGACACCGGCAGGCAGCTCAACCCCGCGCAGCTCGAGCTGCGCGAGTGGGCCGCGGACCTGCCCGCCGACGCGTCGGTCCGGCTCGACACCTGGCCGCCGCGAACCAGCTGTGGGGCTCTTACATGCTCGCGCGCCAGCCACTGTGCAGCCAGCTTCCGCTCTTCGAACCGACTACCCGCGCGTCGAGGTCTCGCGCAAGGCCGACTACATCCTGCTCGACAAGCGACGGCCGCGAGTTCTACGGCGGCGCGCCGCCGGACGCCGCCGGCCCGCCGCTGCGCGCGAACATGGACTTCTGAGCTCTACCGGATGAAGCGCGAGCGTCCCGGGCCCCGAGAACTGCTCGAAGCCGCCTCGTCTACGACCGCACGCCGCTAGACACGCGCCGCGTCGATCGCCTCGCGCAGCTTCGCTTCGGTCCGCTCCGGGGCGAATACTCCTCGAGCCGCGCGCGGCCCCGCTCGGCCAGCGTCCCGCGCAGCTCCGCGTCGCGCGTCGACGAGCGCGAGCAGCTCGGCGACCACGCCGAGATCGGGGTCCTCGTCGGTCCAGAGCGCGGCGTCGCCCGCCACCTCGGGCATCCCGCCTGCCGGCCGCGCGATCACCGGGATGCCGAAATGGAACGCCTCGATCAGCGGGATGCAGAAGCCCTCGTGCTCGGAGAGGTAGAGCGCGACTGATGCCTCGCGGTACGTGCGCGTGAGCCGGTCGCTTATCGAGCGGCCCCGGAAGCTCGACGTTGTCGCGCGCCAACCTGAGCGGCGAGCTCGGTGAGCTGCTCGCGATAGCCGGCGCGCTGATCGGCTCGCCGGCGCAGAGCAGCCGGGCCTCCGGCGCGAACTCGCGCTGGAAGAGCGCGAACGCGCGGATCACGAGGTCATGGCGCTTGTGCGGCGCCAGCCGGCCGACGTTCAGGACGAGCGGCCGCTCGGGATCGTGGCTGCGGCTCCGGCGCGCCGAACAGATCCGGGCTCGAACAGGATCGGCACGACGCGCACGTCGCTTCGCGCCGGCCTCGCGTAGCTCGCGCGCGTTGTACTCGGAGACCGCCACGGCGACGTCGACCGCCTGCGCGTAGCGCGGCAGATGGTCGCGCCCGATCTCGCACAGCGCGGCGACGTGCGGCTGGAAGTTCCACAGGTACCGAGCGGGCGTGACGTTGTGGTAGACGAGCAGCTTGCGGTTCGGCAGGTCGAGCAGTCGGCTCGAGCCGCGGCGCGTACGCGGAGTAGTGGATGAGCAGCAGGTCCTCGGGGCGGGGGTGCAGGCGGTGAAGCGCGTGCACCGGCTCGGGCAGGCGCGGCTCGATCGCAGATGCGTAGATGTCGCCGGCGATCCCCCAGCTCGCGAACAGGTCGTTGTAGGCGAGCGCCTGCCGCGTGACCGCGTCGAACGGCCCGGCGGCCGAGAGCAGCTGGTGGATCCGCACGGCTAGCGGCCGTCGCGCTCGAGCTCGGCGATCCGGCGCTCGAGCTCGCCCAGCCGTCCCAGCACGCCGACGTTGAAGCGCGTCTGCTGCGCCTCGAGCTCGTTCGTGTACTGGCGCAGGAGCCGCAGCAGCCGCCGCTTGCAGCCACGGTGACCGGTGCGCCCGCGCGCCGCGTCGAGCGAATGCAGCGAGGTGTCGACTTCGATCAGCGCCCATTCGCGCAGCTGCTCCGGCGTGACCGGGCCCGGTGATCGCTTCCTCGAGCTCGCGCACCGCGTCGGAGTCTTCCCGATAGCGACCCGGCGGCGCGCTTCCGCGCCGCCTCCGCCGCGGCGTGCTCGATCGCCTCCTCAGGCTTCAACGGCGACGCTCCACTTCCCGCGCAGGTCGGCCACGCCCTCTCCGTCCGACACGCTAGCGACCGAGAAGCGCGCCACGCGAGCCAGAGTCGGGCCCCTGCGGCGCGTCCTGGTCGAGCACCCCGGCCGCCAGGTCGTAGTCGCCGCCGAGGAGCGCGAGCCGCTCGACGTCGAAGCTCGCCTCGAACCGGCCGTCCACCGCGCCGATCGTCTGGTCGGTGCGGAAGACGAGCTCGCCGCGCTGGTCGCGGACCTCGAGCGCCAGCACGGCGCGCACGGCGTGCCCGTCGATCGATGAGCTGCAGCGCGCAGCGGCTCCCCGGGCCGGAACATGTGGCGACGGCGCCCGTCGGCGTCCTGGATCTCGAGCTCCGCGAGGGTCATCGCGCTGTCGGCCGCAGGGCGCAGCGACTTCGACGCGCCGGTCTCCGTGCCGAGCATGCGGTGATAGTGGAGGAGCCCCTCTGCGACCGGCCCGTCGAACGCCTTGCGGCCGCCGTCGACGACGACCACGCGGTCGCACACGCGCTCGATCGCCGTCGGGTCGTGCGAGACGAGCACGAGCGTCGCCCCCTGCTCCATCTGCTCCGAGATCCGGTTCAGGCACTTGCGCTGGAACGACTCGTCGCCGACGGCGAGGATCTCGTCGATCAGGAGTACGTCGGCGTCGAGGTGCGCGACGATCGCGAAGCCGAGCCGCAGGAACATCCCCGAGCTGTACGCCTTGACCGGGACGTCGATGAACTCGCCCAGCTCGGAGAACTCGACGATCCGGTCGATCCGCTGCTCGATGTCCTCGCGCGAGAACCCGTGGAGCGCGCCGTTCAGCCAGATGTTCTCGCGCCCGGTGAAGTCCTGGCCGAAGCCGGCGCCCAGCTCGAGCAGCGAGACGACGCGGCCGCCGCACTCCGCCCGTCCCGAGTCGAGCGGGACGATCCCGGCGAGGCAGCGCAGCAGCGACGTCTTCCCGGCGCCGTTGCGGCCGACCATCCCGACGGCTTCGCCGGGCGCCACGTGGAGGTCGAAGTCGCGCAGCGCGTGGACGCGGCGTGGCCGTGCCGCCGGCCGAGCGACAGCGCGAGCTCCTTGAGCGTGCGCGCGCCGCTCGTGCACGAGCTTGAACGAGCGCGTCGCGCGCTCGAGCACGATCTCGCCGCGGGCGAGGCCGCTCACAGCACCACCGCCAGGTCGCGCTCCATCCGGCGGAAGACGAGCACGCCGAGCCCAAGCGAGATCAGGCCGGCGCACGCGACGTACAGCAGGTGGGCGGCGTCCGGCGCCGTCCCCTCCCACAGGATCGTCCGGGTCGGACTCGACGAACGGCGCGACCGGGTTGCCCCACTCGAGCAGATCGCCGATCAGCTCGTGGTCGCCGATGCCCGGGAAGTCCTCGACCGGCAGGAACAGCGGCGTGAGGAAGAACCACGGCAGCAGCGCGGCGGCGAGCACGGGCTCGACGTCGCGGTAGTGCGCATGCAGGACGGCGACGAGCATCGAAAGCCCGAGCACCAGGAAGAAGAGGAACAGCACGACGAACGGCAGGAGCAGCAGCGCCGGGTCGAAGATGTCGCGCACGAACAGCGCGACCGGCAGAAGCAGCACGAGCATCGCGAGGAACGTGACGAGCTGCACGGTCGCGACCGACGCCGGGATCGTCTCGCGCGGGAAGCTCACCTTGCGCACGAGTGGCGCGTTCAGCACCAGGCTCGGCGCCGCAGCGAGGAGTGCCTGCGCGAAGAACACCCACACGATCAGGCCGGCGAGCAGGAAGATCGGGTAGTCGGGGATGTTCGCGACGTCGAGCAGCACCTTGAACATGAGCGCGTAGGCACCCATCAACACGAGCGGGTTGACGAGGTACCACGCGATCCCGAGCGCGGAGCCCTTGTACTTCTGGCGCAGCTCTCGCCGCACCATCTGCTCGAAGAGGAAAGCGGTGCCTTAACACGGGCTTATCGTGGCAGCAATCTTGCCGATCGCCGGATTCGGCCCTGCTACCTTTTTCTCAGCTCCTGACTCTCGGACCCGCTTCGGAGCTGCCTGCGCAGGGGGAGAATCCGGAGTCCTCCAACCCCAACTACAGGAGGGACTCGAATGAGGACCACCACCAGGCTTCCCCTGGTCATATCGATCGCCGTCGCGGTCGGCGTAGCCGCCATGCCGGTTGCGCAAGCAGCGGAACGGCCCGGCTCTGTGAACATCAAGGGCTTTGCGTCGCACAAGAAGGCGGACAAGAAGCAGAACAAGAAGATCAAGAAGGCGGACAACAAAGCGGAGCGAGCTCACGAGCGCATCGCAGATCTGAAGGAGTGGAACTTCATTCTTCAGGACTGGAACAAGTCTCAGCAGGAGACGATCGACACGATCGTCGCCGCTGTGCCGACGGTCACCAGCGCACTCACGGCGCTGCAGGGCGGACTGGTCGCCCTGCAGGCCGCGCTCCAGGGACCCGTCGCGACCGCTTTCGCCGACATCGAAGACGCGCTGAACGATGGGACCACCGGTCTCGTCGGCCTGAACCTGGCGCGGCCGCAATTCGGCGCGTTCGGCTCTCGCCGGTGAACTGCGACTCCGAAGGTGGGACGGGCCCGTCAACGGATCGGATCCGCCGTCACGGGCCGGATGGCGACGCATTCCACGGCACCGCGCATCGGCGCGCCCAGCACCTACGTGGTCGATTTCAACAACAACGTCTCGATGCGGATGTACTCGGTCGAACTGTGTTCCCGGGTACTACGCCTGGGACGCACGGTGACGTGCGGCAAATCGGCAGTCAACTGCGCACCTGGCCGCAGGGACGTGCAACGCGATCTCGGCCGGCCGGACACACGAGCCGACGTGCTGGTCAAGATCGGCAACGGTGCCGAGCGTTGACGGCACCGACGCGGCTTCAGCGTCACGGCCATCTCAGGCTGATCGGCTGAACAGACCGCAACCGCGTAGCGAACGCGGTGGTTGGAGAGCCGGGGCGGGCCTTCGGGCCCGCCCCGGCGACTCCTCCGACTACCAGGCGCCGCGGCGCCTCAGGACGGCGGGGATGGTCTTCAGCATGATCGAGAGATCGAGGAAGACCGACCAGCGCTCGAGGTAGAGGAAGTCGAGCCGGACGAGCTCGTCGAAGTCGAGCTCGGAGCGACCGGACACCTGCCAGAGCCCAGTCACGCCCGGCAGCACGAGGTACCGCTTGCGGTGCCAGTCCTCGAGCCGCTCGTAGTCCCTGTCCGGCAGCGGCCTCGGGCCGACGAGCGACATCTCGCCGCGCAGGACGTTGAAGAGCTGCGGCAGCTCGTCGATCGACCACCGGCGCAGGAAGCGGCCGACGGGCGTGACGCGCGGGTCGTCGCGGATCTTGAAGAGCGCGCCCTCCTGCTCGTTCAGCTCCTCGAGCTCGTCCTGCTGTCCCTCCGCGTCCTCATACATCGTGCGGAACTTGAAGCAGGTGAACGGAGCGCCGCCCATGCCGGGCCGACTGGAGCGGTAGATCACAGCCCCGCGGGAGGTGAGCCTGACCGCCAGCGCGGTCGCGGCCAGGACCGGAGACAGCACGACGATCAGGAGCGCCGATCCGACGATGTCGAACGACCGCTTGATGAAGAAGTCGATCCCCTCGAAGACCGGCGGCTTGAGCTCGAACAGCGGCAGCGACTGACCGGGCACGAACTCGACCCGGTCCATCATGATCTCCATCGTCGTCGGCGCCACGCGCACCTTGATCCCGTGCCGGTGGCAGGTGTCGATCAGCTCGACAGCGCGGTCCTGCGGGAAAGTCAGGATCGGCGATCAGCACCTCGTCGACCATGTCGAAGTGGCGCTCGAGCTGCTCGAACGGCCCCATGTCCTTGAGCCCGTTCTCTTCGCGGGGCTCGAGCGCGATGAATCCGATCGGCTTGACCTCGGTGTCCTGGAGCGCGTGCGCGACGGCATCGATGTGCTCGCCGCGGCCGACCAGCACGGCGCGCCGGTGGTAGCCGGCGGCGCGCAGCAGCGCGCCGGTAACGCGGTCGAACCCCCACCGGAACGCCGACACGTAGAAGAGGGCGAAGAAGAGCGAGCCGTAGAAGACGTAGTAGGACGAGAAGTCGATGCCCTCGACGAGCGCGTACACGAACAGGATCACCGCCACCTGGAAGAGCGACGCGACGATCCGCGTGAAGCCCGGGCGCACCGCCCGGTCGCCGTACAAGCCGGAGCGCGCGAACAGGAGAATCGTGACGAGCACGGCGAGCGGCGCAAGGTCGTCCGCGCGCTGCCACGCGAGCTCGAGGTTCGAGCCCCTCTGCACGATCAGCTTGACCTCGAGCGCGGTGAAGATCGCGAGGAAGACGCCGACGGCGTCGAGGACGCCGAGCGTGAGCACGCGCGCGATCCGGCGCGCGGTGTCGAGCTTGCAGGATGCTCGCGAACAGAAGCGGCCGGCGCGCGCGGACGTCGCGGGACACGCCAAGGTCGGCGGAGGCGCCCGCCGGTCGTGCTTCCTGAAGCTCTCTTACAAGGCCGTTTGCCACGCCGGTCCGATCATCCTCCACCAACCGGCGAGCCGTCCGAATGTCGCGGCGGCCGCCGTCCGAAGAACAGGAGATGGTGGCCCAGGTCCCTCAGGAGCGGGACCGAGCCGAATCGGTCCAAAGGATAGACCGCACGCTGGATCACGGGCGGTAGGCGCCGCCACGCGAACGTGACCGTGTGCACCTGCGGCTCGAGGCCCGGCACGCCGCGCGTGCGCACGCAGCGCCACCGGCGACAGCGGTAGGTCGTCGACCGTGCCGTGCACGCGCTCCGCCACGCCGATCCGATTGGCCACCGCCAGCGCCGCGCCGACGGGATGGAAGAGCCCGGGCTCGACCGCGACGAGCGCGCCGCCAGGGCGAAGCAAGCGGGCGGCCTCCGCGATGACGGGGCCAAGGGGGCGCTTGTACGCGACGTGGTGGAGCACGAGCCTGTAGAGGACGACGTCGAAGGACTCCGGGTCGAACGGCAACTCTCCCGCGCTCGCCACGAGCGCATCATCGGCCTGGCCAGTCTGGGTCGCGTGCCGGACGGCATTGAGGTCCAGGTCGACCGCCGTCAGCCGCCACGCCGGTGCCGGGAACAGATGCCGCCCCACATGCCAGCCGGCCCCGACCGACAGCACGTCGCCACCGTCGAGCGGGAGTAGCCGCGCGAGTAGATCCTGTTCGCGCCGCTTGACCTGCGCGTAATGGAGCTCGAGCGTGTCCGGGTCGGAGACCCGGTCGAGCAGGTTGTCGGGGTCGTACGGCTCGCTCACGGTTCGGAACATAGACCGGGGGCGAAAGGGTGCGTCTCGTTGCTTCACCGTGCGTCAAAGCACCTCCGCCGGGGCCGGAAAGTGCGCAAATAGCGAAGATCGGGCGGCGTCTCGTCGCAAGCCGGTCACGCGAGCAGCGTCTGAACGGACGAGGGGGCAGATGCGGCAGGGGGCTGAAGAAGGCCGTCCCACACGGAGGCGGCCCACGAGGGCTGAGATCGAACCGGCGGCGCTGGCGCTGCTGCAGCGCCATGGCGCGACGATCATGGCGACCGCGCGGCGGTTCGCCGCCACGCCGGAGGACGCTGAGGACGCCTACCAGCGCGGGCGTCGAGATCCTCCTGACGAAGGCGCCCACGACGGCCGAGGAGGAGCTCGTGCCGTGGCTGCGGACGGTCGTGAAGCACGAGGCGTGGGCGCTCGCCCGCCAGCGGCGGCGCGCCGCGCCGGTCGCGGACGACGGTCGAGGTTCCCGAGCCGCCGTCCGACGTCGCGCTCACGCACGACCAGGCCGAGCGGCTCGACCGGCTGCGCATCGGCGCGCAGGCCTTGAAGCAGCTCAAGCCGCAGGAGGTCCGCGCGCTCGTCCTGCGGGCGGAGGGCTACAGCTACAAGCAGATCCAGGAGCTGACCGGCTGGACGTACACGAAGGTGAACCGCTGCCTCACCGAGGGCCGCAAGGCGTTCCTCGCGCGCGTCGCCGGGATCGAGGCTGGATCGGAGTGCGAGCGGCTCGCTCCGCTCCTGTCGAGGCTCGCGGACGGCGAGGCGGACGCGGACGACCTCGCCGTGCTGCGCCCGCACATCCGCACCTGCCTGTCGTGCCGCGCGGCGCTGCGCGAGTACCGCAGCGCGCCGGCAACCGCCGCGGCCGTTGTGCCGGCCGCCGCCTTCGCGCTTCCCGGCCGGCCGGCCTTTCTGGAGGCGCCCGCGCGGCTGCTGGAGGGCATCGCCGGGTGGACGCAAAAGGCGCACACCGCGGTCGAGATGGCGAGCGCGCAGAAGGTGGCGGCGGTCGCCGCCTCGACGGCCGTGCTCGGCGGCGGCGCGGCGATAACCGTCGAGCGCGTCGGACGTGCGCCCGGATAAGCCGGAGCGCATCGCACGCGTCGAGCGCGACGGAGCCCGCAGCCACGTTCGCCCGTCTCCACCGTGCCCTCGACCGCGCCCGACGCGGTTCCTCAGTCCGCGCAGTCCACGCCGGCGCCCTCTCGCGGCAGAAAGACGTGCGCGGGAAGCGAAGCGCAAGACGCCGCCGGCGCGGCAGGAGTTCGAGCCGGCCTGGGCGGCGAGCGGGCCCGAGCCGGACACCGCGACCGCGACGGCGTCGACGGACATGGCGACGGGCGGCTCCGCCGCCGGCACCGGAACCATCGCGCGCCGGCGGCGGCGCAGAGGAATTCGCGCCGTAAGAACAGGGCGCAAGTAGGATCTCGCTCCTTTGCCGCCGAAGAACCGGCCAGGATGGGATCTGAATGAACATCAGTACCGAGACCTTCGTGGCCCACCTGGCCATCGACCTCGTGGCTATCGGGGTGCTCCTCTACGCCATCTATTACCGGCGCCACCGTCGTCGCGACCTGCTGATGGCCTGCATCAGCTTCAACGTGGCGCTCTTCCTCGTGGTGACCGTGCTGGCCCACGGCCCGTCCGAAGTGGGACTCGCGGCCGGGATCGGCCTGTTCGGCGCGGTTTCGCTGATCCGGCTGCGCAGCGAGGAGCTCTCCTATATCGAGGTCGCCTACTTCTTCAGCGCGCTCGCGCTCGCGCTCATCAACGGCTTCGGTCTGGACAACCAGCTCACTACCGTTCTGCTGAACGCCATCCTGCTCGTCACGGTCTACGCCGTGGACCGGGTGGACCCGGGCTCACAACGTACGGCGAATCAAGCTGGTCCTGGACGCGGTCTACGACGACGAGGCGCTCCTGCGAGCCGAGCTCGAGCGGCGCCTGGGCGCCGACATCCTCGAGATCTCCGTGCGCGAGATCGACTTCGTGCGCGAGACGACCCAGCTCGAGGCGAGATACACCCCGCGAGTCGCGTACCGGCGGCGGGGCAAGCCGGTCGCCCTGCACCCGGACCAATAGGCCGCCCGGCGCACGCAGCGTTCAGACGTCTGAACGCAACTCATACCCACCTCGCCTATTGCGCTGCAAGGCCCGCGCGAACCGATCCTGTAAACGTGATCAGGGAAGCTCACAACAGGGCGGGCGCACGGCGACGCGGCGACCGAGTTGATGCGGCATGTGGACGGGTTCGAGCCGATCTCACTGCCGGCGCTCGAGAGCCATGCTGGGCTGCAGGCGCGGGTGGACCGCAAGTACATCGTCGACTTCGAGACGCTCGAGCGGCTGCTCGCCCAGCTCGGGGACGACTACCTGGCGCTCGAGATCGACGGCGAGCGGCTGCAGCAGTACGACTCGGTCTACTTCGACACCCCGGCGCTGACTCGGGCTACAGGCATCATCTGCAGGGCCGGCGCAAGCGGTTCAAGTGCCGGACGCGGCTTTACGGCGGGACGGCGTGCTTCTTCGACCTGAAGATGAAGGGCAAGCGCGGCGAGACGGTCAAGCGCCGGCTGCGCGCTCCCGCCGCTGGCGCATGGCGTCGCTCACCGCCGATGCGCGCGCATTCCTGAAGCGCGAGCTGCTGCACGAGTACGGCGCTGCGGCGCCGACGCGGATGCTTCCGACGCTGCACAACTCTTTCGCTCGGCTCGCGCTGACCCACTCCCGCCGCCCGAGCGCCTCACGATTGACTTCGGACTCGTGCTCGACAGGGTCGGCCGCGGCGAGCGCTACCGGATGCGCCCCGACCACGTCCTGATCGAGGCGAAGTCGGACGACAGGGCTCGGGACGGTCGACAGGCTCCTGCCCCGGCTTGGCGCGCGTCCGCTCACGATGTGCAGCAAGTACTGTCTCGGCATCGCGCTTGCGCACCCCGCTCTACCCACCAATCCGTATCGGCCGCTGCTGCGGCGTCACTTCGACCCGACGCCGCGGCAGAGCTGACCCGACGCCGCTACCAGCCCTCGCAGCCCGGCGGGAACCTGGCCGTGGCAGTCAATGCGTAGCCTCGGCCTCGCGCTCCTGACAGCCACCGCGGTCGCTGCCCTCCCGGCCGGCGCGGCGGCGCAGGGCGGGCCGCTGGCGGTCGCGGCGCAGAATGGTCAGCTGGACCTCCCGGTCGTGGGCATAGACGCTCCCGAAGGGATCGTCGACGAGCCGAAGCGCCGCGCCACGATGCGCGTGTTCGATCGCGACGGCGCGAGGACTACAACGGTCGTATCGGCATCGAGCTGCGCGGGTTCACTTCCCAGCAGGACGATCCGAAGAAGTCCTACGCGGTCGAGACCCGCAAGGAGTCGGGCGAGAACCGAAATGTCTCCCTGCTCGGGATGCCGGAGGACGACGACTGGGTCCTGATCGCCGGCTACGTGGACGAGTCGCTGCTGCGCAACTTCGTCGCCTACTCGGCGTCGCGCTGGCTGGGGCGGTACGCGGCCCGTACGCGCAGCTCGTCGAGATCGCGGTCAACGGCAGCTACGAGGGCGTCTACATGCTGGCCGAGGACCTCAAGCTCCATGACGACCGGGTCGCGGTCGACGACAGTCGACATCTCGGGCGGCTACCTGCTCGAGATGATCAGCATGGGCAGAACGCGGGGCGAGCAGTTCTTCACGACGCCGGTGCAGAACCAGCCGGTCGTCTACAAGGACCCGACGCCGCGACGACCTCTCGTTCGGGAGGGCCGACTGGATCCGCGACTACGTCAACCGGTTCGAGCGCAGGCTGTACGGCGACCAATTCAGGGACCGCCGGCGCGGCTACCGGCGCTACCTGGACGTGGACGCGGCCGTTGACTACATGCTGTTGAACGAGCTCTTCCGGAACGCGGACACGTTCCGGAACAGCACCTACATGCACAAGAGCGTGGACGAAAAGCTCGTCCTGGGCCCCCTATGGGACTTCGACCACGCCATCGGAAACGACGGTGACGCCGAGGACAACGCCACGATCCGGGCTGGGAGTACAGCCGCCTCCCCGTGGGCCGAGCGGTTCTACGCCGCACGCCGCATTCCGCAGGAGGATGGCCGCGCGCTGGAAGGAGCTCCGGAGCCGAGGCCTCAGAGCGCCACATCATGGAGACGATCGACGGCGCCGCCGGACAGCTCGCGGCGCCCCAGCAGCGAAACTTCTCGCGCTGGCCTGATCCGCGCACAGGCGCCCCGCCCCAACCACGCAGAGGCGGTCGACTACCTGAAGTCGTGGCTCAAGGCGCGAATCAGGTGGATCGACGAGAACGTCACTGAGCGAAACTTCTCCGCCTGACCTGTTTTCGAGGACCAGTAACCAAGGGAGGAACATTGTGAGAGCGCTCGTGCTGATGTCGACCGCGGCGGCCATCCTGATGGCGGCGAGCCTGGCCTTCGCCGCCCAGATCACCGGTACCGAAGGCCCGGACAACCTCTCGGGAACGGTCGAAGACGATCAGATGAGCGGCTTGGGCGGCGACGACGTGCTGCGGGGCGGCGACGCCGACGACGGCCTCGACGGCGGCGCCGGCAACGACCGGCTGTTCGGGGACGCCTCGGACGACGTGCTGGCCGGTGAGGTGATCCGGTGCTCGGGCCCGAACGCCTGCTCCCCCTCGGGCTTTGGCGTCGATCGCCTCGACGGCGGGGGCGGCGAGGACGAGCTCTACGCGTCCTTTTTCGCCACTGACTGCTGCGCCGCGAACGTGACCGGGGCCGACAACGGCACGCTGATCGGCGGGTCGGGCGACGATGAGATCTTCGGCAGCAAGGGCGGTGGAGAGGATCTCGGCCGGCACCGGCGACGACGAGGTGCTCGCAAGCGGAGGCCGCGACAGGATCTCCGCCGGCGACGACGACGACCAGGTGAACGGCGGCGGCGGCAACGACACGATCAAGGGCGCCGACGGCAACGACGAGCTGACCGGCGGAGGCGGCCGCGACAAGATCAAGGGCGACCAGGAGGAGGACGTCCTGAGCGGTGGCGGCGGCGCCGACACGATCACGGGCGGCACCGCGGACGACGAGCTGTCAGGCGGTGGCGGCGGCGACACGATCAACGCCCGCGATGGCGTCCGGGACATTGTCGGACTGCGGTCCGGGGGACGACCTGGCCCGCGTCGACCGTCTCGACGTCGTCATCGGCTGTGAGCAGGTAAACCGCGCGCTAGCCGGCGCTCTCCTAAGCCGAATCGCACATCTGAGGTATTCGCGGCCGAGCCGCGACCGCCGATCCTCTCGTGATGCCGTTGACCACGGGGGATTCTGCACTTCCAGCCACTGACGCCAGCCTGAACGCGCCAGTTTTGGCGACCTGCCTCGTTCGTCAGGTTATGCCGCCCACCGCCGCGCTCACCAGCGGGAAGCCGACCATTCGTCCAGTTTTCTTGCAGGAAGCTGCGCGCCCAGGCGCCAGCCGTCGAGGCGGGGGCATGAGCAAGTTTCCCACCACCCGCTCAATGGGGACGAGGACGCAAGGAGGCATGGATGACCCCCACCGCCCACGTCCTTAGCCGTCGCCAGTTCGTAGGCACGGGAGCGCTCGCAGCCGCCGCGCTTGCGTTCGGGCCCTCGTTCTGGCGTGACGCCCTGGCCGCGCCGACGTCCGCGGGCGCCGGGCCCTACGGCCCGCTGAACGCGCCCGACGCGAACGGCCTGATGCTGCCGGCCGGCTTCCGCTCGCGCGAGATCGCCCGCTCGGGGCAGCCCGGTGGCCGGCTACCCGTGGCACGTCTTCCCGGACGGGCAAGCCACCTTCGGCACGCCGGACGGTGGCTGGATCCTGGTCTCGAACGCCGAGGCCGACGCGGCGCAGGGAGGCGGGGCCTCGTCGATCGAGTTCGGCCCGGATGGATCCATCAAGCGCGCCCAGCGCATCCTCGGCGACAGCAACCGGAACTGCTCCGGTGGGCACACGCCGTGGGGCACCTATCTCTCGTGCGAGGAGTGGGACGGTGGACAGGTCTGGGAGTGCGACCCGCTGGGCAGGAGCCCTGCCTTGCTGCGGCCGGCGATGGGCACCTTCACTCACGAGTCCGCCTGCGTCGACCCGGTCGGCAAGCGCGTCTACATGACCGAGGACGAGGACGACGGCCGGCTCTACCGCTTCACCCCGAACAGCTATCCGGACCTCTCGAGCGGCGTGCTCGAGATCGCCACCGTCGGCTCCGGCGGCGCGGTCAGCTGGGCGGCCGTGCCCGACCCGAGCGGGATCAACGCTCCCACCCGGGAACAGGTTGCAGGCACCCGCTTCGCCGGCGGCGAGGGGATGTGGTTCGACTCGGGCATCGTCTACTTCACCACCAAGAAGGACAACAAGGTCCACGCCTACGACACGCGCAGCGGCCGCTACGAGCTGATCTACGACGAGGCGACGACCCCGGGCTCCCCGCTCTCAGGGCTGGACGGAATCACGGTCTCGCGCTCCGGTGACCTCTACCTCTGCGAGGACGGGGACGACCTCGACGTCTGCATGATCACCCCGGACCGGGTCGTTTCCCGCTTCCTGAAGCTCACAGGCGCCGCCCACGGCGACTCGGAGCTCGAGCGGCGTCGCCTTCGACCCCTCCGGCACGCGCCTCTACTTCAGCTCCATGCGCGGCTATGGCCAGGGGGCGACCTACGAGGTGTCCGGGCCGTTCCGGGGCAACGGTCCCTCGGCGGCGCCGCTCGTGTTCGGCGCAACTCCCGCCCAGAAGCCCGGCGACGAGCCTGCGCAGGAGCCTGCCAAGGAGCCGGCCGTTCGCCTTCGGGCCCCCCGCCGGATGGGCCTGCCGAGGCTGCTGCGGCGGGGAGTCAAGGTGCGGGTCGAGATCACCCAGCCCGGCACCGTGTCCCTGGCCCTTCGCACCGGCGAGGTCCTCGCCTCGCGGAAGCGGGGCCGGACCGCCCCCGAGCCGCGCCAGTTCCTGGTCGCTCGCGCCAGCCGCCGCCTCACCGGCCCAGGCACGTACACGGTGCGGTTGCGGCCCAAGCGCAACGCTCGCCGCAAGATGCTGCGGGCCCACCGCGCGTCCCGCGTGATGCTGACCGCTCAGCTCACCACGCAGGACGGCAGGGTCGACGTCGCAAGCCGTCCGCTCCGTCTCGTCAAGGGCTGAGCGCGCTCAGCGACCCTAAGCTCCCGCCGGTGCGCCGCCGGGAGCTGCAAGTGCTCGGAGGGATCGTGGCGGTCGCGGCGATCGTGCGCTTCGCGACCCTCGACCAGCAGAGCTACTGGTACGACGAAGCGGTCACCGTCGGGCTCATCCGAATGGACTTCGGGGACATGCTCGACCGCATTCCCGACAGCGAGTCGACGCCGCCCCTCTACTACATGCTCGCGTGGCTGTGGGCGAAGCTCTTCGGCACCGGCGAGGTCGGGCTGCGATCGCTGTCGGCGCTCCTGGGCACGGCGTTCGTCCCGTCGTCTACCTGATCGGCGCCCGCGCCGCGAGCGTGCGCGTGGGTCTCGTCGCGGCCGCGCTCGCCGCGGTCAACCCGCTGCTCGTCTGGTACTCGCAGGAGGCGCGCGTCTACAGCATGCTCGTGCTGGTCTCGGGGCTGTCGTTCCTGTTCTTCATCAGGCTGCTGACGGGCGACCCGCGTCGGCGCACGCTCGTCCTGTGGGCGGTGATCTCGGGCATCGCGCTCGCCACGCACTACTTCGCCGCCTTCCTCGTGGCCATCGAGGTGGCCTGGCTGCTCGCCAGCCGCGGCGCACCGGCGGCCGATCGCGATCGCGTGCATCGGCCTCGCCGTCGTCGAGCTGGCGCATCTCCCCCTGCTGCTCCATCAGCGCTCGCTCGACCTCGCCGACTTCATCGACGAGATCCCGCTCGGCTACCGGGTGGCGCGCACGCCGAAGCAGTTCCTCGTCGGGTTCGACGCGCCGGGCGAGGTGATCAGCGCGATCATCGCCGGCGCGCTCGTCGTGCTCGCGATCTGGCTCGTCATGGTCGCGCGGCGATGACCGCGAGCGGCGCGCCGACACTGATCGGAGCCGTCGTCGGCGGGACGCTGCTGGTCACGACTGCGCTGCTCGCCGTGATCGGGGTGGACTACCTCGACACGCGCAACGTGCTCGTCGCCTGGCCGCCGCTCGCGCTGGCCGTCGCCGCCGGGCTGGGCGCACGCCGCAGCGGGCAGGCTCGGATTGGCGGCGGCCGCCGCGCTCGTCGACGCTCGGCGCGCTCGACGGTGGTGTTCGTCGATCGCGCGGGAGGACTTCCAGCGCGACAACTGGCGTGGCGTCGGCGAGCGGCGCTCGGCGAGCGCGACCAACCGCGCGCCGTGGTCGTCACCCCGTTCACGGCGCGCGCAGCCGTTCGCGGTCTACGCGTCCGCAGCTCGAGCTGATGCCGGCGAGGCCGGCGAGTCCGTGCAGCGAGGTCGACCTCGTCGCGCTGCCGCTCCGGGAGCGCACCCAGTCGCGAGCCCGGGCCCGCCGCCGCGGCCCGAGGCGCACCCGCCGCCGGCGCCCGGCTTCGAGCTCGCGGAGACCCGCTTCGAGGAGACGTTCACGCTGCTCCGCTACACGGCGCCGGAGCCGATTCCGGTTACCGCGGAGGGGCTGACCGCCGCGCACCTCGACGTCATGCGCCGCGCCGCTGTGTTCGTGGAGCCCTAGCCGCGCGGCTCAGCTGCCGGGCGCGGTCCCCTCGACCCAGCGCTCCTCGCCGCCCGCGACCTCCTTCTTCCAGATCGGCGCCTCCGCCTTGATCCGGTCGATCACCTCGCGCGCGCCGGCGAACGCCTCGCCGCGGTGTGGCGCGGACACCGCGACGAGCACGCTCGGCTCGCTGAGCGGCACGGTGCCCACGCGATGCTCGGCAGCCGCGGCGCACAGGCCGTGGCGCTCGATCGCGTCGCGCAGGATCGCCTCGATCCGCGGCTCGGCCATCTCCGCGTAGGCCTCGTACTCGAGCCGCTCGACCTCGCGCGTCACGCCCTGGAACGTGACCACCGCGCCCGCGCGCGGGTCGCGGACGCGCGCGATCAGATCGTTCGCGCTCGAGCGGCTCGGCGGTGACGCGCGCCCACGGCTCCGGCCCGCCGCCGCTCACCGGCGGGATCGAGCGCGAGCTCGTCGCCCGGGGAGAGCGGCGCCTCGCCGTCCGCGTACTCGCGGTTGACGGCCATGACGACCGGCAGGTCGCCGGCGAGGTCGCCCAAGCTCCTCGATCGCGTCCTGCACGCGCGCGCCGTCGGGCAGCTCGATCGAGAGCTCGCTGGTGCCGGCGCGCTCGCGGAGCTGCGCGAAGAGGCGGACGGTGACCTGCATCGTCCGGGATGCTACGGCGCACTATGTGGCGACTCAAGCTCCTCGCGGCACGCGCGCGCCGGCGGCTCGCCGGGCCGCAGCCCGACCGCGAGGAGGTCGTCCGCCGCCACGCCGCCGGCAAGACGTTCTGCGACGTCGGGTGCATGTGGAAGGTGCACGGACGGATCGCCTTCGTCGCCGAGGAGGCGGGCGCGACCGCGGTCACCGGGCGTCGACGTGATGGAGGCGACGCCCGAGTTCCGCGCCGAGCACGAGCGTCGCTCGTCGAAGCGTCCGGTTCGTGCGCGGCGACGTGCACGACCCGCGACCGTCGCCGAGGTCGGTCCGCACGAGGTCGTCTGGTGCAGCGGCGTCCTCTACCACGCGCCCAACCCGGTGCTCACGCTGCAGCGCCTGCGCGAGCTGACGACCGAGCTCCTGATCCTCCAGACGATGACGCTGCCGGAGCTGCCGGGCGTGAAACAGGGGCTCGTCTTCTACCCGGGCGTGCCCAACCCGCGCCTGTACGCGCGCTGGGGCGAGGACGCGGCCAGGTCGCTGCGGCTACCGGAGCCGGGCGAGGATCCCTACGCGCCCTGGTGGTGGGGGATCTCCCACTCGGCGCTCCACGCGATGCTCCGCGCCGCCCGCTTCGAGCCCGTCGAGCAGTGGGGCGACCCCTTCGCCGTGCACGTCATCGCGCGGCCGTCTGGGATAATCCGCCGTCCCATGGCGACCAAGCCCGACCAGAAGCCGTCGATCGCTCCCGTCGTCGGCCCCGACGACCCGCGCCGGTTCACCGACTCCGGCATCGAGCTCGAGCGCCTCTACACCGAGGAGGACGTCCGCCAGCCGCTCGAGGAGCGCCTCGGCGAGCCGGGCCAGTTCCCGTTCACGCGCGGGATCCACCCGGACATGTACCGCAGCCGCAAGTGGACGATGCGCCAGTACGCGGGCTACGCGACCGCGCAGGAGACGAACGAGCGCTTCCACTACCTGATCAAGCACGGCTCGACCGGCCTGTCGATGGCGTTCGACCTGCCCGACCCAGCTCGGGCGCGACTCGGACGACCCGCTGTGCGAGGGCGAGGTCGGCCGCACCGGCGTCGCGATCGACTCGATCGACGACATGCGCCGCGTCTTCGACGGCATCCCGCTCGACGAGGTGTCGACGTCGATGACGATCAACGCTCCCGCGGCGGTGCTGCTGCTCCTCTACGAGCTCGTCGGCGAGGAGCAGGGCGTGGAGTCGAAGGTCCTGCGCGGCACGACGCAGAACGACATCCTCAAGGAGTACATCGCGCGCGGGAACTTCATCTACCCGCCCGTCCCGGCGATGCGGCTGACGACCGACCTGTTCGCGTACTGCCGCGAGCACGTGCCGAAGTGGAACACGATCTCGATCTCCGGCTACCACATGCGCGAGAAGGGCTGCTCGGCGGTCCAGGAGGTCGGCTTCACGCTCGCCAACGCGATCGCCTACGTGCAGGCCGCGATCGACGCCGGGCTGGGCGTCGACGAGTTCGGCCCGCGGCTCGCCTTCTTCTTCAACGGCCACAACAACGTCTTCCAGGAGGTGGCGAAGTTCCGCGCCGTCCGCCGGATGTGGGCGCGCATCATGCGCGAGCGCTTCGGCTCGGAGAACCCGAAGTCGCAGACGATCCGCTTCCACACCCAGACCGGCGGCGTCACGCTGGCCGCGCAGCAGCCGGAGAACAACATCGTCCGCGTCGCGCTCCAGGGCTTCGCGGCGGTGTGCGGCGGCACGCAGTCGCTGCACACGAACGGCTTCGACGAGGCGCTCGCGCTGCCGACCGAGAGGGCGGCGCGGATCGCGCTTCGCACGCAGCAGATCCTCGCCCACGAGTCGGGCGCGGCCGACACCGTCGACCCGTTCGCCGGCTCCTACTTCGTCGAGGCGCTCACCGACGAGATCGAAAGCACGCGTCGCAGGAGCTGATCGACCGGATCGACGAGATGGGCGGCTCGGTCGAGTGCATCCCGTTCATCCGCGCCGAGGTCGAGGAGTCGGCCTGGAGCTACGAGGAGCGCTACAAGCAGAAGCAGGACATCGTCGTCGGCGTGAACGAGTTCGTCTCGGACGAGCCGGACGACGTCGAGATCCTGCGCGTGGACCCGGAGTCGGAGCGCCAGCAGGTCGAGCGGCTGAAGAAGTTCAAGGCCGACCGCGACCAGGAGGCGGTGGACAAGAGGCTCGAGGAGCTGCGCCAGGTCGCCCAGGGCACGGGCAACCTGCTCGATCCGATCCGCGCCGCGCTGAAGGACCGCGCGACGATCGGCGAGGTCTGCGGCGTGATGCGCGAGGAGTTCGGCGAGTACTACGAGGCGTAGTAGCACCCGGGGGCCGTCACCTCCAGGCGCTCGTCGGCCTCATGGTGGCGGGCGCGCTGCTCCGTTTCGCGACGCTCGACGCGCGGAGCCTCTGGCTCGACGAGGCGCTGACCGCCGACATGCTCGACGGCGACCTTGGGGCCCTGCTGTCCGGCCTCACCGAGAGGAGCCGCTCGAGCTCCGCCCCGCTCTACTACCTCCTCGCTTGGCCGTGGGCCAAGCTCTTCGGCACGGGTGAGATCGGGCTGCGGTCACTTCCGGCGCTGCTCGGGACGGCCACCATCCCCGTGGCATACGCCGTCGGCCGGGAGCTCGTCTCGCGCCGCGTTGGACTCATCGCGGCGGCGCTCGCCACTGTCAGCCCGCTGCTCGTCTGGCAGTCCCAGGACGCCCGCCAGTACGCCCTGCTCGTGCTGCTTGGCGGGCTGTCGTTCCTGTTCTTCGTCCGCTCTCTACGGACTGGTCGCGGGCAGGTGCTGGCCGCTTGGGCGGCCGCGTCGGCGCTCGCCGTGGCGACCCACTACCTCGCGATCTTCCTCGTTGCCGCGGAGGCCGCGTGGCTGCTCTGGACCCGCCGGACCCGGCCGGTTGCGGTTGCCGTGGGGGGGTCGCCGCGGCCGTCGCCGTCCTCGCGCCCCTGATCGCCGTCCAGCGCAATCTGGGGCAGGGAGGGTTCGTCGCTGACCTCGATCTCGGCTCACGCATCGTCCAGGTGCCGGCCCAGTTTCTCGTCGGGTATCAGCCCCCGCTCCAGATCGCCGCGTCGGTCGTGGCAGCCCTGCTGGCGCTGGTGGCGGTCGGCGTCCTCGTCCGGCGCGGGAACGAGAGCGAGCGCCGGGCGGCGGTAATCGCCGCCGCGATCGGTGCGGCGGCGTTGGTGGGGCCCGCGATGCTCGCATTTGTCGGAGTCGACTACGTGCTAACCCGCTACCTCACCGGCGCGTGGATCGTCGTGGCCGCAGTCGCCGCGGTCGGCTTCGGGGCGCGGGCGGCGGGCCGTGCTGGGCCGCTCGCGGCAACCCTGCTCTGCGCGGTGTTCGTAGCCGTGGATCTCGGAAGCGCGTGGGAGCCGAAGTTCGACCGCGACGACTGGCGCGGCGCTGCCGCCGCCCTTGGCCCGCCGGATCCGCATCGCGCACTCGTGTTGAGTCCCGGAATCGGCACGGCCGCGTTCCGCTATTACCGGCCACGAGCAGACGAGGCCCCGGCGGGCCGGCGTGTGCTGCGCGAGATCGCCTTGGTCGGCCTCGCGCCGCCGTTTCGCGAGATTGGCCGCAAGCCGCGCCCGCCGCGCCCCGTCTCGGTTCCGGCCCCTGCGCCCGGTTTCCGGCTCGCCGACCGGCAGGAAGCCGGACACTTCACGATCGTCCGCTTCCGTGCCCCCTCTTCCCGATCCGTCTCACTGCGGGATCTGGCGGATGCGTCGCTCGGCGGCACCGGGAGTGTGCTGCTCGAGAGCCCGTAGCGGTCATCGGCGCCGCACGACTACGATCGCGCGGCGGTGCTGCCGGTCGCGGTCGGTTTCTACGACGTCTCCGTCGCCATCCACGTGATGGCGGCCATAGTCGCGTTCGGCCCGCTGTTCGCGTTCCCGCTCTTCATCAGCGTGACCGAGCGGCGCGACCTCCTCTCGCTTCCGGTGGTCCTGCGCGCGGTCAATCGCACCGAGCGGGCGATCGTCGTGCCGGTCGGCGCGCTCGTGGGATTCACGGGCGTCTACCATGGCGATCGACGGGCCATACACCTTCGACGACGACGTGTGGATGACGATCGGATTCGTCCTTTACCTGCTCGTCTTCGGCGTGCTCGTGCTCGTGGTCGAGCCGCTGCGGGCGCAGGCGGCCGACGAGGCCGACCGGATGCTGGACGAGGCGGAAGACGACGACGGAGCACCTGCCTCTCTCGGATGCCTACCGCGACCGGATGCGGCTGCCGAACGCACTGATGCCGGCGATCGGGATCGTGCTCCTGTTCGTCGTCTACCTGATGGAAGTCAAGCCCGGCTGAAAGATCGCCTGCATCCGCAGGACGGCCGCGGGCGACGGTCGAATCGTCCCGCCGATGCCCCAGGTGCAGGCAAAGCGACGGCTGGTGAAGTCGCCCCCTGAGCTCTGGACCGAGCTGAGCGATGCGGCGGCCCTGGCCCGCCACCTTGGCGAGTTCGGCGAGATCCGCATCACGCGGCTCGAGCCGGAGACCAAGGTCGTCTGGGAGGGCGATCGCGTGAACGGGAGCGTGGAGATCGAGTCCTCCGGATGGGGCACCCAGGTGGTCTTCACCGTCGACGTTGAGCAGCCCGAGCCGGAGCCGGAACCAGAGCCCGAGCCGGAGCCGGAGCCCGAGCCCGAGCCCGAGCCGGAACCGGAACCCGAGCCCGTCGCCGTCGAGCCCGAGCCGGCCCGCCTTCCAGCCGATGACGGCCGCTGCGCAGCGGCGCGGCTTCCTGGCCCGCCTCTTCGGCTGGGAAGGCGACCGCGTCGAGACCGTCATCGAGCAGGCCCGCGAGACCGTCGAGGTCGAGGCGGAGCATCAGCCCGAGCCCGACCCCGACCCCGAGCCTGTAGAGACGCCCGACCCGCTGCCGGAGCCCGAGCCTGAGCCCCAGCCCGAGCCAGAGCCGGCCGCTGACGGCGCCGCGACACGGCCCAGCTCCTCGAGAGCGTGCTCGACTCGCTCGGCCAGGCGCACCACCGCCCCTTCTCGCGCGCCTAGGCAGCGCTCCGTACAATCCGCCGCCCTCGATGACGCGGCAGAAGACCCCGGAGACCTACGAGGAGAAGCTGCAGCAGCTCGAGGAGCTGCGCATGCAGGCGGCGCACACCAACCCCGAGGCGGAGGAGAAGCAGCACGCCAAGGGCAAGATGACCGCGCGCGAGCGGGTCGAGAAGCTGCTCGACCCGGGCTCGTTCCAGGAGCTCGACACGTTCGTCCGCCACCGCACGGCCGACTTCGACATGCTCAAGAACCGGCCCTGGGGCGACGCCGTCGTCACCGGCCACGGCACGATCGACGGCCGCCCGGTCTGCGTCTTCAGCCAGGACTTCACCGTCTTCGGCGGCTCGCTCGGCGAGGTGATGGCCGAGAAGATGTGCAAGATCATGGACCTGGCCGCCAAGATCGGCTGCCCGGTCATCGGCATCAACGACTCGGGCGGCGCGCGGATCCAGGAGGGCGTCGTCTCGCTCGGCGCCTACGGCGACGTGTTCGTCCGCAACGTCCAGTGCTCGGGCGTGATCCCGCAGATCAGCCTGATCATGGGGCCCGTGCGCCGGCGGCGCGGTCTACTCGCCGGCGATGACCGACTTCATCTTGATGGTGAAGGAGACCTCGCACATGTTCATCACGGGCCCCGAGGTGATCAAGACCGTCACCGGCGAGGAGGTCGAGTTCGAGGAGCTCGGCGGCGCGATGACCCACAACACGAAGTCGGGCGTCGCGCACTTCGCGTCCGAGGACGAGGAGGCGTGCCTCGAGGACGCGCGCTACCTCTTCTCGTTCCTGCCGCAGAACAACCTCGAGCTGCCGCCGAAGCTCGACACGGGCGACGACCCGGACCGGATGGACGAGGCGCTCGACACGGTCGTGCCGGACAACCCGAACAAGCCATACGACATGCGCGACGTCGTCTCGCTGATCGTCGACGACGGCGAGTTCTTCGAGGTGCACGAGCACTTCGCCAAGAACATCATCGTGCGGCTTCTGCCGCCTCGACGGACACTCGATCGGCGTCGTCGGCAACCAGCCGAACCAGCTCGCGGGCGTGCTCGACATCGACGCGTCCGAGAAGGCGGCGCGCTTCGTGCGCTTCTGCGACGCGTTCAACATCCCGCTGCTCACGTTCTGCGACGTGCCGGGCTTCCTGCCCGGGACGAACCAGGAATGGGGCGGGATCATCCGGCGCGGGGCGAAGCTCCTGTACGCGTTCACCGAGGCGACCGTGCCGAAGCTGACCGTCATCACGCGCAAGGCGTACGGCGGCGCCTACGACGTCATGAACTCGAAGCACATGCTCGCCGACTTCAACTTCGCGTGGCCGACGGCGGAGGTCGCCGTGATGGGCCCCGAGGGCGCCGTGAACATCATCTACCGGCGCGACATCGCGAGCTCACCGACGCCCGACGAGCGGCGCGGGAAGCTGATGGACGACTACAAGGCCCGCTTCGCGAACCCGTACTCGGCGGCCGAGCGCGGCTACATCGACGACGTGATCGTCCCGCACGAGACTCGCCCGCGCCTGATCCAGGCGCTCAGGACGCTGCAGACGAAGCGCGTGCCCGGGCCGAAGCGCAAGCACGGCAACATCCCGCTCTAGCTAAGGCGCGACCGTCGGGACCTTCGCGCCGGACTCGAGCACGGCGTGGCAGAGCGCGAGGTCCTGGATCGCGAGGCCGGTCGAGTCGAACAGCGTGATCTCGTCGGGCGCCGTGCGGCCCTCCGCCTCGCCCGTCAGCACCGCGCCGAGCTCCGTCACGTCGTCGCGGCGTGACGCGGCCCGTCTGCGACGGCGCCCGTCAGCTCGCCGCCGTGGCTGGCCTGCGCCCACTCGTCGCAGAAGAGCCGGCAGCGCTCGATCGCGTCGAGCTCGGCCTCGGCCTTGCCCGGGCCGTCGGCGCCGAGCATGTTCAGGTGCACGCCGGGCCGCAGGTCGCTCGCGAGCACGACCGGCTCGTGGCCGGGCGTCACGCAGGTCACGATGTCGCACGCGAGCGCGTCCTCGCGCGCGCCCGCCTCCCAGCCGAGCTCGCCCGC
Organism: uncultured Thermoleophilaceae bacterium; assembly: GCA_963846865.1. Lineage (GTDB taxonomy): Bacteria > Actinomycetota > Thermoleophilia > Solirubrobacterales > Thermoleophilaceae > DASPHG01. The sequence goes on from CAWJXU010000006.1 coordinate 174,178, forward strand.
AAGCGCTCCGGCGGCCTCGGGATCGACGTCGAAGCACACGCCCGGCCCGAACTCGGCCGCCGCGAGGCAGCGGGCCGCCCATGCGCCGTGCAGGCCGCAGCCGACCATCCCGACCGAGCGCGCGTCCTCCCGCGCGAGCTCCTGCGCGGCGACAGCCGCGACCGCGCCCGTGCGGAGCGCCGTCACGGCGCGGACGTCGACCAGCGCGAGCGGCTCGCCCGTCTCCGCGCTCGAGACGCAGATCATCCCCATCACCACCGGCAGGCCGCGCGCCGGGTTGCCCGGGGAACGACGTGACCCACTTCAGGATCGCCAGCCCGCCGCCCTTCGCCGGCATCGCGCGGAAGTCGCCGGCCGGCGGCACGGCCAGGTAGACCTTCGGCGGCATCCCCCACTCGCCCGACTCGTAGCGGACGAAGCCGTCGCGGACGCGCTCGATCGCGTCGAGCGGCGAGACGGCCGCGAGGACGGTCTCGTAGTCGTAGACAGGTACGTCGGCCACGGCGGCGCGACGATACCCTGCACGCCGACGATGAGCCGCAACGGCAGCCAGCATCCGCCCCGGCCGCGGATCGAGGTCCGGACCGGCGCCGCCACTCCGGAGGAGGCGGCCGCGATCGCGGCTGCGATCGAGCAGTTCCTGCGCGACACCGCGCCCGCGCCCGCACCCGAGGGCGACACGATCGACCCGTGGCTGCGCGCGGCGCTGTACGAGGGCGTCGGCTACCCCGCCGACACGCCTCGGGCCCTGGTCGTAGCCGAGCTCGCGCAGCAGGTCGCCCGCCACCCGGTCGAAGTCGCGCAGCTCGCGGCGGCCCCAGCCCTCGCGCCACTTGCCCGCGCCGACCCGGTTGTCCTGGGGGCCGATGTTCGCCTTGGCGCCGGCAGCCTGCGAGCGCCTCGTCGACCGCGCCCTCGAGCCCGTCGTGGGCGTAGATGCGCGGGATCGCCGGCTCGGGGTCGGCGAGCAGGTCCTCGTAGCGCACCTCGAGCAGCCTCTCGCCCAGCGCGGGCGCGGCAGCGCGGCCGGCCGCGACCGAGCTGCGCCACTCCTCCGCCGCCTCCTTGACGGTCGTCGGGCCCCAGGCTGTGCGACGAGCGACCGCGCTCGCGTCGCGGCCGTCGCGGACGATGTGCACGAAGCGCGCGTCCGGATAGACCTCCGCGATCAGCGGCAGGTGGTACGACGTGCCACGGCGTGCGCTCGGCGATGTGCGTCTGGCCGGGTCCCGCATGAACTCGCCGAACACCGTGTCGCACAGGGATCTGATCGCACCGACGCGATGACGCGCGTCGCGGTCGGCGTAGACCTGCCCGACCTCCTCGATCGGCCGCGGTCGTCGTGCTGGAAGCGCTCCTGCAGCGGCGCAATCCCGTGCGAGAAGACGTACGTCTCGGACGGGCACCTCGGCGACGGCCGGGTGCGCGCAGGTGATCCGCTGGAGCCAGTAGGTGCCGCTTCGCCGGGCACCGACGTTGAAGATCATCTGCACGAGGCGGGCAGTCTACGATCCGAGCGATGGCACGCGAGATCGACGCAGACGGGCTCGAGGCGGCCGGCGAGGTCCAGCTCGTGGACGTCCGCACGCAGGAGGAGCGGGACGCCGGCCGGATCGCGAGCGACACCGCCCACATCCCGTTCGACGAGCTGCTGACGCGCGCCGCGGAGCTCGACAAGGAGCGGCCGATCGTCTTCTACTGCCGCGTCGGGGAGCGCTCAGCGGCGGCCGCGGACGCCTTCGCGGCTTCCGGCTACGACGCGATGAGCCTCGCGGGCGGGATCGTCGCCTGGGAGGAGCTCAGGCCGCTCTGTCGAGGGCGAGGTCGGCAATCCAAGCGGCCTCCCGCCTAAATAGGTAAAAACTGACCGGGTTTTAGCTGTTATGCTTGCCGGCGCAGCCGGAGGCCCCGATCCCCCGCGATGGAAAACCCGATGGAACCGACATCCGTCGAGCCCCAGCTCGAAGGGCAGGGGCTCGCTCGAAAACCCCGAGGTCTACGAGAACGTGCCCGGGCACGTGATCCCGATCCTCGAGCGCGAGTTCGACGACTTCGACAACGAGGCGGAGCGCTTCCTCGGCGGGCGAGATCGAGGAGACCGAGTTCATCGGCTTCCGCCTGAAGCAGGGCGTCTACGGCCAGCGCCAGGCCGACGTGCAGATGATCCGCGTGAAGCTGCCGTTCGGCGGGGTCACGCCGGAGCAGATGGAGATGTTCGCCGACGGCGTCGAGAAGTACGTGCCGCTGAACAAGGGCCACATCACCACGCGGCAGAACTTCCAGTTCCACCACGTCCCGCTCCGCGACGCGGCCGCGTTCATCCGGATGATCTCGGATGCCGGCCTGTCGAGCCGCGAGGGCTGCGGCAACACCGTCCGCAACGTGACCGCCGACCCGTGGGCCGGGCGTCTGCGAGGACGAGGTGTTCGACTGCACCCCCTACGCAGGCGCCTACGTCCGCTACTTCGTCCGCCACCCAGAGACGCAGCTGATGCCGCGCAAGATCAAGACGTCCTTCGACGGCACGCCCGCCGACCGCGCGATCTCCGAGATCCACGACATCGCGTTCCGGGCGAAGGTCAAGGACGGCAAGAGGGGCTTCGAGATGCTCGTCGGCGGCGGCACGTCGATCATGCCGCGCACCGCGCCGGTGCTCTACGACTTCGTCGACGCCGAGAGCGGCGAGTACCTGGAGGCCGCGGAGGCCGTCTTCCGGATCTTCAACCGCCAGGACTGGCTGCGCGTGAACCGCGCCCGTGCCCGGATCAAGGTCTTCGTCGACAAGTTCGGCATCGACGAGCTCCGCCGGCAGGTGGACGAGGAGCGCAAGGGCGACTGGGTCAAGGAGCGCGACTTCGATGTCGCGAAGCTGCGCTTCGACGACGACGAGGAGGCCGTCGTCACGAAGCTGCCGATGGCCACCGACTTCGCGCAGCCGAACGGCGACCGCTCCGACGTTCCAGCGGTGGGCCGAGGACAACGTCAAGAAGCAGCGCCAGGCGGGCTTCAGCACCGTCCAGGTGAACGTCGATCCGCGGCGACCTGACGCCCGAGCAGTTCCGCGGGCTCGCCGCCGATCATGCGCGACTTCTGCGGCGGCTACGCGCGCACGACGGTCAGCCAGAACCTCGTCCTGCGCTGGGTGCGCGACGAGGCGACCTACGCCGTCTGGCAGCGCCTCGGCGAGATCGGGCTGGCCAATCCGGGCGCCGACACGGTCATCGACACGGTCTCGTGCCCCGGCACGGACTCCTGCAAGCTCGGCATCACCTCTTCCATGGGGCTCAACCGTGCGATACACGACCGGGTCGAGGCGATGGACATCACCGACCCGCTCACGAAGAAGATCCACATCAAGATGTCGGGCTGCCCGAACGGCTGCGGCCAGCACCACATCGGCAACATCGGCTTCTACGGAGCGTCGATCAAGGTGGGCGACAAGACGATCCCCGCGTACGTCGCCCACATCGGCGGCCGCTACGAGGGCGGCCAGGGCGTCGCCTTCGGACAGCGCCTGAAGATCCGGCTGCCCGCCAAGCGCGTGCCGGACGCGGTCGAGCGCTGGATCCGCTTCTACGAGGCCGAGCGCGAGCGACGGCGAGACGTTCAACGAGTTCGCCGAGCGCGTCGGGCTGGCGGAGTTCGAGACGAGGGCGAAGGACCTGTCGATCCCCGTCGAGTTCAACCTCGAGAACATCGAGCACTTCATCGACTGGAGCCGGCGCGAGCCGTACCAGGTGATCCGAGGTGAGGGCGAGTGCGCGGTCTAGCTCCCGCTCCCACCCAGATCCCCGACCTCGAGGCGCTCAGCGCCTCAGGAGGTGCTCGCGCACGCCGTCGACGAGTTCGCGCCGCGGCTCTACGTGGCGAGCTCGTTCCAGAAGGAGGCCTCGGTCGTCATGGACATGCTCCTGAAGATCGACCCGCGAGGCGCGCTTCTTCACGCTCGACACCGGCTTCCTCTTCCCCGAGACCTACGAGACCTGGAAGCGGCTCGAGGACCGCTACGGGATCGAGATCGAGGTCTACCAGGGGATCAGCCCGGCGCGCCAGGCCGAGCTGCACGGCGACCAGCTCTGGAAGCGCGACCCGGACAAGTGCTGCGAGATCCGCAAGGTCGTCCCGATGCGCGAGGCGCTGGCCCAGGCCGACGCCTGGGTGACGGGTGTTCGACGGGAGCATTCCCCGGTTCGAACCGAGATCCCTAAGCTCGGGTGGGACGCAAAGCACGGCCTGCACAAGGTCGCGCCACTCGCCGACTGGTCCGACAAGGACGTCTGGCGATACATCTTCGAGAACGACGTTCCCTACAACCCTCTGCACGACCACGGCTTCGAGTCGATCGGCTGCACGCACTGCACGAAGCCGGGAGCAGGACGCCAAGGGCGATGGGCAGGGACTGACAAAGAGGAGTGCGGAATACACACATGAGCGAGCATCCTGGGTTCACGATCTGGTTCACGGGCCTGTCCGGCGCCGGCAAGACCACGATCTCCGAAATCGTCGCGCCGGCGCTGCGCGAGAAGGGCCTGAAGATCGAGGTCCTCGACGGCGACGTCGTGCGCACCAACCTGTCGAAGGGGCTCGGCTTCTCGAAGGAGGACCGCGACACCAACATCCGCCGCATCGCCTTCGTCGCCGACCTCCTGTCGCGCAACGGCGTCGGCGTGATCACCGCCGCGATCTCGCCGTACCGCGAGATCCGCCGCGAGGCGCGCGCGACGATGGGCGACCGCTTCATCGAGGTCTACGTCAAGGCGTCCGTCGAGGCGTGCGCCGAGCGCGACGTGAAGGGCCTCTACGAGAAGGCCTTCAAGGGCGAGATCAAGGAGTTCACCGGCGTCTCCGACCCGTACGAGGAGCCGGAGCACGCGGAGCTGATCGTCGACACCGAGAACGAGACGCCGGAGGAGTCGGCGCAGAAGGTGATCGCCCTCGTCGAGGAGAAGGTCGGGGCTGCGCAGCGTGAGCGAGCTCGAGCTGTCGCACAAGCAGACCGCCGACTTCGAGCTGCTGGCCAACGGCGGCTTCGCGCCGCTCGAGGGCTTCCAGGGCTCCGACGCCTGGAAGTCGGTCGTGGACGACATGCGGCTGCCCGACGGGCAGCCGTGGCCGATCCCGGTCACGCTCGCGTCCGAGACCGGCGAGGTCGGGCGACACGATCGAGCTGATCGGCCACGAGGGCTCGAAGCTCGGCACGATCACCGTCGAGGAGGTCTACGAGCGCGACCTGAAGCGCGAGGCCGAGAAGGTCTTCCGCACGACCGACGAGGAGCACCCGGGCGTGGCGATGACCTACCGCGAGGGCGCGCGCACGATCGCCGGCCCGATCTCCGTCGAGAAGCTGCCCGAGCACATCGACGCGGTGAAGCCCTACCTGCTCTCGCCGGCGGACACGAAGAAGACGTTCGAGGAGCGCGGCTGGAAGACCGTCGTCGCGTTCCAGACGCGCAACCCGATCCACCGCGCGCACGAGTACATCACCAAGTCGGCGCTCGAGATCGTCGACGGGCTGTTCATCCACCCGATCGTCGGCGAGACGAAGTCGGACGACATCCCGGCCGAGACGCGCATGCGCTGCTACGAGGTGCTGATCGAGAACTACTACGTGCCGGAGCGCGTGCTGCTCGGCGTGAACCCGGCCGCGATGCGCTACGCCGGCCCGCGCGAGGCGATCTTCCACGCGCTCGTGCGCCGGAACTACGGCTGCACGCACTTCATCGTCGGCCGCGACCACGCCGGCGTCGGCGACTACTACGGCACCTACGACGCCCAGCACATCTTCGACGAGTTCGAGCCCGGCGAGCTGGGCATCGAGCCGCTCAAGTACGAGCACTCGTTCTTCTGCAAGCTCACGAAGACGATGGCCACGGCGAAGACCTCGCCGGCGAGCAACGAGGACAAGGTGTTCCTCTCGGGCACCGCCGTGCGCGAGATGCTCGGCCGCGGCGAGCGGCCGCCGGAGGAGTTCTCCCGGCCCGAGGTCGCGGACGTGCTGATCGAGGCGTACACCGAAGAGCCGGCGCCCGCCTAGGCGTACGCACTTTTTTCCGTCTTGCCCTGACGCCTCCGAGCGGGCAGACTCCCCGGCGCTCGGGAGTCGGTTCGCACACTAAGGCAGGGGGAACGAGTGCTTCGCAGTGTTCGGGGCGCGGCCGCGGCCGCAATTCTTGCGACCGTCGTGGTCGCATCGCCGGCGGCGGCGTCGGGATACGTGCCCGGGCAGGTCATCGTCAAGTTCCGTCCCGGGACGACGATCGCCGCAGCAGACGGCTGCTCTCGCCGATGCGGGTGCCGTGGACACGCGCGGGCGCGTCGCCGGGGTCGGAGCGAAGCTCGTGCGCGTCACGGGCGATGCGAAGGCAGCGGCCGCGCGGCTCTCCGCATCCGCCGCGGTGGAGTACGCCGAGGTCGACAAGATCCTCACCGCCTACGCGGCCTCGGTCCCCGAACGATCCGCGAGTTCGCCAGAGCAGTACGCGCTCGATCTGATCGACGCCCCCAGGGCTGGAGCGCCGCGGGCCTCGGCAGCTTTCCCGTCGACCGGCGGGACCAAGGTCGGCATCGTCGACACGGGCATCGACCGGTCGCATCCCGAGTTCGCCGGCCGGATCTCGAACTGCGCCCAGTCGACGGCGTTCTTCGGGCTCGAGCGGCGCGATCCGCTCGGGCTGCGACGACGTCGCACGGCCACGGCACCAAGGTGGCGGGCATCCTCGGCGCGAGGGCGAACAACGGCATCGGCATCGCCGGTGTCGCATTCAACTCTCCGCTCGCGATCTGCCGCGCGCTCGAGGACGGTCTCGGGCGCGGCGCGACCTCGAACGTCGTGAACTGCATCAACTGGCTTCGCACCGACGGCGCGAAGGTCATCTCGATGAGCTTCGGGGGCGCGAGCTCGACCACGCTCGAGACCGCCATCCGGAACGCGTGGGCAGCGGCAACGGCGCCGTCCTCGTGGCAGCTGCGGGCAACGACGGCACCTACGGCACGATCTACCCGGCCGGCTACCCGGAGGTCATCTCGGTCGCCGCGACCGACCAGGCCGACGGCCACGGCGGGTCGAACCACAACGCGGACGTAGAGCTGGCCGCTCCCGGCGTCGACATCCTTTCGACGACGCTCGGCGGCGGCTTCCGGTCCGGTCCGGCACGCTCGGCGGCCGCGCCGTACGTGGCGGGCGTCGCCGCGATCATGCGCCAGAAGTCCCCGAGCGCGACCGCCGCGCAGGTCCGCAGCAGTCTCACGGCGACGGCTGACGACCTGGGCGCGCCCGGCCGCGACAACTACTTCGGGTTCGGGCGCGTCAACTTGTGCCGGGCAGTCGGGGGCGCATGCTGACCGACTCGATCGTCTAGCCACATGCGGCGCCGGTAATCTCCGGCGCCGCATGTTCTCCAAGGTCCTCGTCGCGAACCGCGGCGAGATAGCGATTCGCGTGATGCGGACGCTCGAGGAGATGGGGATCGGATCGGTCGCCGTCTACTCCGAGCCGGACCGCGACGCGCCGCACGTGCGGCGTGCCGACGAGGCGTACCTGCTCGGCCCGGGCCCGGCCAACGAGAGCTACCTCGTGATCGAGAAGATCCTCGAGGTCGCGAAGGAGTCCGGCGCCGAGGCGATCCACCCCGGCTACGGCTTCCTCGCCGAGAACGCCGCGTTCGCGCGCGCGTGCGAGGAGGCCGGAGTGGTCTTCATCGGGCCGCCCGCGGACGCGATCGACGCCATGGGCTCGAAGACGAAGGCGCGCGAGCTGATGCAAGCAGGCGGGCGTGCCGATCGTGCCCGGCACGACCGACCCGGTGAAGGACGTCGCCGCCGCGAAGAAGATCATCGACAAGGACATCGGCTATCCGATCGCCGTCAAGGCAGCCGGAGGCGGTGGCGGCAAGGGCTTCCGCGTCGCCGAGTCGGAGGACGAGCTCGAGAAGGCGTTCGAGGGCGCCTCGCGCGAGGGCGAGAAGTTCTTCTCCGACCCGACCGTCTACATCGAGCGCTACCTGCCCGATCCGCGCCACGTGGAGGTCCAGGTGCTGGCCGACTCGCACGGCAACGTCGTGCACCTGTTCGAGCGCGACTGCTCGGTCCAGCGCCGCCACCAGAAGCTGATCGAGGAGAGCCCGGCGCCGGCGGTCGACCCCGAGCTGCGCGAGCGGATCGGCAAGATCGGCACCGAAGCGGCGAAGGCTGTGGACTACCGCTCGGCCGGCACCGATCGAGGGCCTGCTCCAGGACGGCGAGTACTTCTTCCTCGAGATGAACACGCGCGTGCAGGTCGAGCACTGCGTGACCGAGATGGTCACCGGCATCGACATCGTGCGCGAGCAGATCAAGATCGCCGCCGGCGAGGAGCTCCAGTTCGGCGCAGGACGACATCGAGATCCGCGGCCACGCGATCGAGTGCCGCATCAACGCCGAGGACGCGTCGAAGAAGTTCGCCCCCGCACCCGGCAAGATCGGCTCCTACCGCGAGCCGTCGGGCCCCGGCGTGCGCGTGGACTCGGGCGCCGAGGAGGGCTACGAGGTCCTGCCCCTCTACGACCCGATGATCGCGAAGCTGATCGTCTGGGACGTCGACCGCGAGGCGTCCACACGCCGGATGATCCGCGCGCTGCACGAATACGAGATCGGCAGCCTCAAGACGCTTGTTCCGTTCCACGTGGCGCTGCTCGACACCGATCAGTGGCGGAACGGCGAGACGTGCCGCGACCTCGTAGAGGACAAGGACTGGCTCAAGCAGCTCGCGTTCGACCCGCCCCCGGCGGCCGGTGACGACGAGGACGAGGAGCCGAAGGTCGCTCGCGACTACGCGGTCGAGGTATCAGGCAAGCGCTTCGAGGTGAAGGTGATCGGCGCCGCGCTGCCGAACGGCGGCGCCCCGGCAGCGGCAGCCGCGAAGAAGGCGCCGAAGCGCCGCGAGCGCGGCGGAGGTGGCGGAGGCGGTGCCCCGGGCGCGATCGTCTCGCCGATCCAGGGCACCGTGCTGAAGGTTGCGGTCGAGAAGGGTGCGACCGTCGAGGAGGGCGCGCTCATCTGCGTCGTCGAGGCGATGAAGATGGAGAACGAGATCACGGCTCCGAGCGGCGGCACGGTCGAAGAGCTGAACGTGTCCGAGGGCGGCTCGATCGCCACCGGGGACACGATCGCCGTCGTCAAGTGAACCTCCGCCGCTAGCCGCTTGCGGCGGCCTCCGCCGCCCGCTTCTCCATCTCCTCGGGTGGGACGTCCTCGACGTGCGAGGCGACGTGCCACACGTGCCCGAAGGGATCCTCGAAGCTTCCGGAGCGATCGCCGTAGAACTTGTCCTCCAGTGGCTGCCGCTCGGTGGCGCCCGCGTCGAGCGCCTGCCGGAAGACGCCGTCGACGTCCTCGACGTATACGTGTAGCGAGACGGGTGTGCCGCCCACTGTCTTGGGACCGGCGGCTCCCATCTCGGGATGTTCGTCAGCGAGCATCACGACCGAATCGCCGATCTCGAGCTCGGCATGGCCGACTTTTCCGTCCGGCCCGCCCATTCGCATGCGCTCCTTCGCTCCGAGCACCGAGCTGTAGAACTCGATCGCGTCGCTTGCGCCGTCACAGATCAGGTATGGGGTCACGCGCGGGTAACCCTCGGGAATCGGTTGAACCATTGGCCAACCCTACCCGCGCCGCGTGAGCCTGGCCTGAAATCCTGTGCAGCTTGCGCCGCCCACTGTTCCCGCTCGTTCTATCCACCATCGCGGCGCAGGCGTCGATCGCCGTGCTCGTCCCGATCGTGGTCGAGGTCGGGCGCGACCTCGACGCGTCGGTCAGCGCGATCGGGCAGGCGCGCACCGTGCTGGCCCTCACCGCCGTCGTCGCGGCGCTCTTCATCGGCCCGCTGATCGACAGGCTCGGGGTCCGGCCGCTTCTCACGTGGGGCAGCACGCTCGCGCTGCTCGGCGCCGGGGCCAGCGCGGCCGCTCCGTCGCTCGCGTTCTACCTGCTCGCGCACGTCATCACGGGCGTCGGCGTGGCGTGCCTCCTCTCGGCCGGGTTCGCGGGGGTCGGCGCGTGGTTCCCCGAGGGCGAGATGGCGCGGCCGATGGGCTTCGTCGTGGGCGCGCAGTCGGTCTCGTGGATCATCGGAATCCCGGCCATCGGGATCCTCACCGACGTCGTCTCGTGGCGGCTGGCCTACGCGGTTCCGGGCGTGATCTGCCTGGCGTCGCTCGGCGCGGCGCTGCTATCCCCGGTCGATCGCGACGCAGCCGTCGAGCGGCCTCCGGATGAGCGGGAGGGCCTGCGCGCGGTCTTCCGCGACCGCTCCGCGCGCCGGTGGACGCTGGCCGAGCTCGTCGCGTATTCCGCCTGGACGGCCGAGCTCACGTACATCGGCGCCTTCTACATCCAGACCTACGACATCTCCGAGGCCACGGTCGGCTTCCTGCTGGCCGTCGGATCGGTGGCGTTCGCCATCTCGACGCTCTCGACGGCCTCGCTGACGCAGCGGTTCGAGCGCCGCCGCCTGATCGTGTGCGCCGCGCTGGGAATGGGCGTGATGGTCGCCGTGATCATGAACGTGACACCCGCCGTGGTGTTCACGCTCTGCCTCTTCTTCGTGATGGCGCTGATGGCGGGCGTCCGCTCGACCGGCTCCAGCTCGCTCGGCCTCGACCAGCTCCGGGCCCAGCCGGGCAGCATGATGGCGGCGCGGACCGCCAGCGCACAGCTGGGCTACATGTTCGGCGCAATCATCGGCGGCGCCGTGCTGGCCGTGTCCGGCTTCGGTGCGCTTGGCTTCGTGCTGCTCGCCGGCATGGTCGCTTCCGCGGCGCTCGTCGCGGGCGTCAGCGACCCGAGCTAGAAGGGTGTCCGTGCTGGGTTTTGGGTCCAGGAGGCCCACAAGTCAGCGCGAACGCTCGGGGCGGGTGGTGCGGCCTCCCCTACCCAGCCAGGCGCAGGTTCTGCTCGTGGATCTGCCGTTGGCGCGTGGTGTCGCGGCTCGCGGGCAGCTTCGCGAAGCCGTCCAGGTACTCGAGGTCCTCGTCGAGCAGCCGCAGCGCGGTGTCGCGGTCGTGCGGCGACCCGTGGCCGGGGACGATCGTCTCCGCCGCCTCGACGAGCGGCGCGAGCCGGGCGAGCGTCGCGCGGTACTCCTCGAGGCCGTGCACCATCGGGATCTCGACGTCGGAGAGGTAGTCGCCGACGCACAGGACCCCCGCCCAGCGCGCGAACACGGCGGTTCCGTCGGCGGTGTGCCCCTCGGCGGGATGGAGCTCGAGCTCCTCCCCGCCCAGACCGACGTAGCCGGGCACGGGCAGCGACTGGTACGACCCGAGCGCGAGCGGCGCCGGACGGTCGACGTAGTGCTCGTCGTCGGCATCGCGCAGCTCCTTCTGGGCGACACCGGGTTCGCTGCGCAGCCTGATCGCGGTGGACTCCCCCACGCCGAGCGCGAGCCCGGGGAATGCCGCCCTCCCGAGCAGGTGGTCGTAGTCGGCGTGCGTGGCGAGCAGCGCCGTTATCGCGAACCCGGCCTGGTCGAGCAGCGCCGGCAGGGCCTCGAGCTCGTCCGGGAAGTAGGGCGAGTCGATCAGCATCGCCTCGTCGCCGGCACGGATCGCCGTGCACGTCGTCTGCCAGATCCTGCTGGTGATGACGACGGCGTCCCGGTGGACGCCGACGGCACGCACGGCTAGACGGCCTTCAGCAGCTTGCCGGCCTCACGGAAGGTCTTGACCTCCTTGTCGGGCTTCTTCTGGCCCGGCTCGAGCTTGCGGCCGTGGCGGTTCACCCAGATCACGGGGACCTTGCGCTTGATGCACGGCTCGACGTCGGTCTCGTAGCCGGACGCGATGTGCACCCAGTTCTTCTTCTTCTGCTCGATCCGGCGCGCGCACTCCTTGAAGTGGGCCTCGTCGGGCTTGTAGGAGCGCACCTGCTGCGCGGTGACGACCAGGTCGAAGTCGACGCGGAAGTGGCGGCGCGTGGCGCCGAGCAGCTTGTCGTCGATGTTCGACAGGATCCCGATCTCGTACTTCTTCGCGAACCGCTCGAGCTGCGCGTTCGTCTCGCGGAACGTCGGCCAGTAGGGCACGCTGTCGGGCAGGAACTGGGCGCGCGAGGACTCGAGCTCCCAGTCGAGCTCCTTCGCCGCGCGCACGGCCGTGCGGCGCAGGACCTCGGCGTAGAGCTCGTAGGAACCGCTCTGCACCTCGTGCTGGATCTCGACGAACAGGGGGATCAACTCGTCCCGGTTGATCGTGAAGCCGTCGCGGTCGGCCTCCTTCTGGAAGGCGTCGTACGCGCCGCTCTCCCAGTCGATCAGGGTGCCGTAGCAGTCAAAGGTGACGAACTCGACTTTTCGCGGAAGCGCCATGCGAGCGCGGCATCTTACGTTTTCGCCCGACTCGATAGGGTCCCGCGCCGCTCCGATGGACCTCCTCGAGTACCAGGGAAAGCAGCTCTTCGCCAAGCACGGCGTGCCCGTACCGGAGGGACGGCCCGCCGCCACCGTCCAGGAGGCCGTCGAGGCCGCCGAGGCGCTCGGCTACCCGTGCGTGATCAAGGCCCAGGTGCTGATCGGCGGGCGCGGCAAGGCGGGCGGCATCAAGCTCGCGTCGGGCCGCGAGGAGGCCGAGGAGCACGCTCAGAGCATCCTCGGCATGGACATCCGCGGCTTCACGGTGCACGAGCTGTACGTGGAGAAGGCCTCCGAGATCGACGAGGAGTACTACGCCGCGATCGTCTTCGACCGCAGCGCCAAGAAGCCGATGGTGATGCTGTCGCGGATGGGCGGCATGGACGTGGAGGAGGTCGCCGAGAAGGACCCCGAGGCCATGCGCATGACGCACATCGACCCGCTGATCGGCTTCTCCGACTTCAACGCCAGGCAGCTCCTCTACAAGTCGGGCATCGCCGAGGACGTCATGCGGCCGGTCGGCGCGATGCTGGCGAAGCTGTACGAGACCTTCGTCGCCGAGGACGCGATGCTCGTCGAGGTCAACCCGCTGCTCGTCACGAAGAGCCGCGAGGTCGTCGCGCTCGACTCGAAGTTCACCGTGGACGGCAACGCGCTCTACCGCCATCCCGACACGGCGGCGTTCCGCAACGTCGGCGCCGAGGACCCGCAGGAGCAGATGGCGAAGGAGCGCGGCCTCACCTACGTGAAGCTCGACGGCAACGTCGGGATCCTCGGGAACGGCGCCGGGCTCGTGATGTCGACGCTCGACGTGGTCGCGCAGGCCGGCGGCGAAGCCGGCGAATTTCCTCGACGCCGGAGGTGGCTCGAAGGCGGAGGCGATCGTGGACGCCGTCGAGGTGATCCTCTCCGACGAGAAGGTCACCGCCGTCCTCTTCAACATCTTCGGCGGGATCACGCGCTGCGACGAGGTCGCGAACGGCCTGGTCACCGCGTTCGGGCAGATCGACGTGAAGGTGCCGTTCGTCGTCCGCCTCGACGGCACGAACGACGAGGAGGGCCGCAAGATCCTCGCCGACGCGAACCTGCCGAACGTGCACGTCGAGAAGACGATGCTCGGCGCCGCCGACCGGGTCGTGGAGCTCGCGGGCTGATGTCGATCCTCGTCGGCAAGGACACGAAGCTCGTGGTCTCCGGCCTGACCGGCCGCGAGGGCACCTTCCACGGCCTCAACAACAAGAACTACGGCACCGACCTCGTCGCGGGCGTGACGCCCGGCAAGGGCGGCCAGGACGTCGAGGGCGTCCCGGTCTTCAACACGGTGCACGACGCCGTCGCCGAGACCGGCGCCAACACGAGCATGATCTTCGTGCCGCCGCGCTTCGCCGCCGACGCGATCCTCGAGGCGGCGGACGCCGGCGTCGACCTCGTCATCTGCATCACCGAGGGGATCCCGGCTCACGACATGCTGCGCGTCTACACGCACCTGAAGCGCGGCAAGACGCGGCTGATCGGGCCGAACTGCCCCGGCGTGCTCTCGCCGGGCAAGGCGAACGTGGGGATCATCCCGGCGCACTTCTTCTCCGAGGGCAACGTCGGGCTCGTCTCGCGCTCGGGCACGCTGACCTACCAGATCGGCAACGAGATCGCCCAGAGCGGCTTCGGCAACTCGACGATCGTCGGCATCGGCGGCGACCCGATCGTGGGCTCGTCGTTCATCGACATCATCAGCCTGTTCGAGCAGGACGACGAGACCGAGCTGATCGTGATGTGCGGCGAGATCGGCGGCGACGAGGAGGAGCGCACCGCCGACTACATCGCCGAGCACGTCACGAAGCCGGTGATCGCCTACATCGCCGGCTTCACGGCGCCGCCGGGCAAGACGATGGGCCACGCCGGCGCGATCGTCTCCGGCTCGAAGGGGACGGCGCAGGCGAAGGCGGAGGCGCTCGAGGCGAAGGGCGTGCAGGGTGGGCCGCAACCCCACCCAGGTCGCCGAGCTGGCGGTCGAGACCGTCGGCGCGCGGGCATGAGGCGCGTAGCGCTGCCTCGCCCTCGCGGCCGTCGCCGTCGGCGGGTCCCTCGCGGCCGCCCAGGCGGACGACCCGGAGAAGATCACCCGCAAGGGCGTCGGCAAGCTGCGCCTCGGCATGACGCACCAGGAGGCGCGCGAGATGGGCCTCGTGGGCAGGAAGCGGCCCGGCTGTCCACTCGGCGGCGACGACACGAGGTCGGCCAGGCTGAAGGCGCCGCTCAAGGGCTCGGTCAACTACACGCGGAGGAATCCCGCGCAAGGTCCGCGACATCACGGTCACCGGCGGCGCGGAGGCGCGCGGCGTCGGGATCGGCGACCGGATCCGCGACATCAAGGACGCGTACCCGAAGGCCAAGGTGGACCACTCGACGGATGAGACGTTCGAGCTCACACTCGTGAAGATCCCGAGGGACGGCGGCGGCAAGCTCCGCTTCGGCGTGAGCACGAAGACGGACAAGATCACGCTGATCGGCGTCCCCTACATCGCGTTCTGCGAGTAGCCGCCGCCTAGCCGCGCCGAGAGCACGACCGACGGCCGCCGCAGCAGGCGCTTGGCCTCCCTGATCCCGCTCGCTCATCGCCCCGTCGGCGTAGCCGAGCCGGTGATGCGTGGCCTCGCCCGCGAACAGGACGCGGCCGCCGACCGGCTGCGCCAGGACGTCTAGGTCGTCGAGCGTCGAGCCGACGGGGATCGTCGAGTACGCGCCGCGCGTGAAGCGGTTGCCGTGCCAGTCGGTCGACCTCCAGGCCGTCGGCTGGGGCACGTCCCGGCCGAGGATCTCCTTCAGGCGGGCGAGCGCCAGCGCCAGCCGGTCGTCCGGCTCGAGCGCGTAGAGCTGGCGCGCGCAGCGGCCGCCGCCGATGCGCGACTAGCCCGGGCGCCCCGCTGATCTCGTTCAGGTCGAGCCAGAGCGGCAGCTCGAGCGGCGCGTGGTCGGACATGAAGAGCATGTGCGTGTGCGTCGCGTCGCTCCAGAACGGCTCGTCGAACACCATCGCGACCTTCTCGAACGCCCCGAACCCGACCCGCCGGATCGCGCGCCGCTTGCGCTTCGGGAGCTTCGGGTCGAACGCGATCGAGCCGGCCTTGAGCACGCCGAGCGGCACGGTGACGACGACGTGCGAGCCGTGGATCCGCCGCCGCTTCCCGCCCGCCGCGCAGTGCACCACGACGCCGCGGCGGTGCCGCTCGATGGCATTGCACGCGGTGGCGCAGGCGCACCTGCGTGTCGCCCGCCATCGCCTCGATCAGCCGCCCGTAGCCGCCGTCCGGGAACTCTCCCTGGCCGACGCCCGTGTACGGCGACTCGTAGTTCGCCCAGTAGTCGAGTGAGATCCGCTCCCACTCGTAGTTGTCGCCGCTCTCGACGATCAGGTGGATCACGAACTCGGCCTGCCGGCGGGCATCGCCCTGAAGGCCCTGGCGGTCGAGGTAGACCTGCGCGCCGTCGTACACGGACGCGCCCGGGCCGAGCTCGGCGGAGATGCTCGACGCCTCGTTGTCGCCGAAGTTGACCGCGTGGGCGAACGCGGCGAGCTTCTCGGGCAGGGTCGCCTCGCGGTCCGCGAACGCGTCGTACGCGCGGATCGTCGCAACGTCGAGCTCGATGTCGGCGTTGCGGCGCGCCACGCCGGACTGCTCGGCGAACCGCGTCAGCGGGTTGCCGACCGGCTCGTGGATCCACGAGCAGCCGAGATCGATCGGCACGCCGCCGACGTCGACGGTGTGCGCGCGGCCGCCGATGCGCGAGCGCCCCTCCAGGAGGACGTAGCTCGACGCCCGCGTTCCTGAGCGCGTTCGCCAGCGTGAGCCCCGCCCAGCCCGCGCCGACGATGATCACCCGCTCCGGGTCGCCGGCGGCGCCATCCGGCACGGCGTCGCTGCCGTCGTCGTACTCGGCCGTCTCCGCGGCGAAGAGCGGGCGCGCCAGCGGGCCCGCCAGCAGCGAGCCGGCTCCGGCCGCGGCGGCGAGCTGCATGAGCTCCCGCCTCGTCCGCTCGCGCATGGCCCTAGTCGGCGAGCAGCTCGCTGAGCGGCGCTCTCATGACGCTGTCGCCCGAGTGGTTCGGGTTCCCGTCGTCGGGCTCCAGCGACACGTCGAGGAAGCGGTAGTCGCGCGCGTCGGGCGGAAGCGTGACCGTCGAGCTGACCGCTTCCGTCCTCCATGGTCCCGAGCGACTTGGCGTTCACGATGCTGTCGTACAGCCAGACGCCGTAGACCCCGCCCTTCGGGTCGGGGAGGCCGCGGATCGCGATCGTGGCCCCCTCGTCGGTGACCGACAGGGTGCCCGAGCCCTTGCCGCCGCCCACCGCGGCCAGCTCCTCGGTGGTGCCCTCCGGCGCGGGGCCCGTCGTTCTGCGCCGGCTGAGAGCCGGTCCCGTTGCCTCCCTCGGACTCGTCGTCGTCGCCACCCGAGCAGCACGGCTATCAGCGCGACGACCACCGCGAGCAGGCCGAGCGACCGCCAGCAGGCCGCCCCTGCGGGAGCGCCGTGGCTCGTCGGCGTCGAACCGGTGCTCGTCGTCCAGCACGCGCGCGGCAGCCGCGCGCTCCCGGGTCTCGCGCGCGGGGGGCGGCGGCGGGGGCTTGAGCGGCTTGGCCTCCGGCTCCGGCCCGTCGTCGAGCTGCGTCGTGGAGGACGGTGGCGTGGGGGCCGGCGCGGCGCCAGGCGTGGTCCGGCAGCATGGCCACCGCGACGCGGACGCGGTCGCGGCGGTCGTGCCCACCGATGTCGAGCGCGTCGGCCAGCAGCTCGAGGACGGCGTCGCGGCCACGCGCGACCTCGGCGGGCTCCTTCCGCAGCAGTTCACCGATCTCCGCATCGGACACCCCTCGCCGAAGCGACAGGTCGAGGAGCGCCCGGTTACCGGGGTCGAGATCGCCGATGGCGGCTGGCAGGCGATCAGCTGGCACAGCTAGCATGCGCGGTCCATGCGCTCTGGAGTCGCGGTGGGTCGGTGGGTTCCTGCGCTCATCGCCTCCATTCTGATGCTACTTGTGGGACCAGCGGCCTCCGCCTGGGGGGACGCGAAAGTCCGCTTTGTGCAGACAGTCCCTGGCGCGGGCGCCCTCGAACTGCACGCGACCGAGGGCGGGATCGAGCCAGCGGGTCGGACGCCGGCTCGGGTTCGGCCAGATCGGCAGCTATGAGGACGTGCCCGCGGGCGAGGTCGAGTTCGAGGTCCGCGAGGCCGGCGGGAGGCCCGTCACCGCGACGCGCGAGCGGCTCGCGAACGGCGGGCATTACACGGTCGTCGCCGTGGTCGACAAGAGCCCCGTGGTCCTTCGGGACGGCCGAGCGGAAGGCGGGCAGTCGCACCTGCGGGTCATGCACGCCGCGCCCGAGCTCGGCCGGGTCGACGTGCGGCTCGGGGAGCTTGCCGGTCGCCAACGACCTCGGCATGGGTGACGTCACCGGCTACAAGGACGTCGGGCCGGGCGCCTACGCCCTCAGCGTGACCAGGCCGGACGGCGGCAGCCCGATCAGCCTCGCGAGGGCGCCGTCACGCTCACCGCCGGCACGTCATCCACCGCGTTCGTGATCGGCACCGGCGGCGAGCCCGTCGCAGACGATCGTCGCCTCCGACCGCGCAGCGGCCCCGCGCGGCGCGCCTGCGACGGGCCTCGGCGGTCTCGCAGGCGAGGATCCCGAGGTGCTGCTCGCCCTGCTCGCGGGCCTACTGGGAGCCCTCGCCGGCGGCGTGATCTACATGGCGCTTACCGCTCGCTCGCGCGGCGGTGACTTGTAGCGCCGGCCGCACCTGGCGCGGCTGGGCCGCGGCGACCCTGATCCCCGCGGCCGTGGCGGTCGCATTCGTCCTGCTGGCGCCGCGGGAGGGGCGGCCGAACGTGCCGGACGGGCATCGGCGCGCCCGCACTCGCCCGGCTTGCCGACCTGCCGCCGCTGCGCGTCCCGCCCCAGCCGCGCGCGCTCAGCCCGGTGGTTCCGGTCGAGGGGCGCATGAGCATCCGCGTCGGGCAGCTCGAGCCGCTCGTCGGCGGCATCCGGCCCGCTCCACCCGGCCGGATCCGGATTCCCGCCGCAGATGTCGATGCCGGCATCGAGCCCGTCCAGGCCCACCGCGACGGCCTCGAGGTGCCGCCGACAGGGCTGGGCCGGCTGGTACTCCGGAGGCGCGCGGCCCGGCGAGCCCGGGCGGCGGTCGTGGTCGGCCACTTCGACATGGAGGAGGGGCCGGGCGTCTTCGAGGGCGTGCCGTCGCTCGACCGCGGCGCGCGCATCGACGTAACGGACAACCGCGGCGCGGTGCACACCTACCGCGTCGTGGGCGTCACGCGAGTGCGCAAGCGGCGGTTCCCGACCGAGGCCGTGTACGGCCCCTCCAGCCACCCGGTGCTCGTGCTCGTGACCTGTGGCGGCCCGTTCAAGAAGGGCCGCGGGTACCGGGACAACGTGCTCGTGTACGCTCGGTCGGCCTGATGGAGACGCCGCCTCCCATCTCGTTCGCCAGGGGTGCGCCCTCGCTCGACATCGTCGCCGTCGACGAGCTGCGAGCCGCTGCCCAGCGTGCGTTCGAGAACGATCCGGGCGGGACTACGGCGTACGGGACCGCGATCGGCTACGTGCCGCTGCGCGAGTGGATCGCCGAGTACCAGCAGGTCGCGCCCGAGCAGGTGGTCGTCACGAACGGGTCGATGCAGGCGGACGCGTTCCTGTTCCGGCTGCTCGTCGAGCCGGGCGACCTCGTGATCGTCGAGGCGCCGAGCTACGACCGCACGCTTCTCAACCTGCGCGAGCTGGGCGCGGAGCTGATGGCGATCCCGCTCGAGGAGGACGGCGTGGACGTCGAGGCGATCGCGCGTGCGTGCGAGAGCGGCGCGCGCCCGAAGCTCGCCCACATCATCCCCAACTTCCACAACCCTGGCGGCTCCACGCTCTCGCTCGAGAAGCGGCGGCGGCTGCTCGACCTCGCGAAGACCTACGACTTCATCGTGTTCGAGGACGACCCCTACGTCGAGCTCCGCTTCGAGGGCGAGACGCTGCCGACGATGCTCTCGCTCGACGACGGCCGACCGCGTCGTCTACGCCTCGTCGTTCTCCAAGACCGTCTGCCCCGGCATCCGCGTCGGCTACCTCGCGGGCCCGCAGGCGCTGATCGCGGACATGGTGAAGATGGCGACGAACACCTACATCTCGCCGAGCATGGTGTCGCAGTCGATCGTGAACGAGTTCTGCCGCTCCGGCGCGCTCGAGGGCGCGATCGAGACCGTCAAGAGCGCGCTTCGCGAGCGGCGCGACGCGCTGTGCGCGGCGCTCGAGCGCGAGCTGCCGGACGCTTCGTTCACTCCCCCCGAGGGCGGCTACTTCCTGTGGGTCGACCTCCCGGAGGGCGCCGACGTCGCGCAGCTCGTCGCGGCCGCCAAGGAGCGCGGGGTCGTGTTCGTGCCCGGCACCGACTTCCTGCTGCAGGGCGGCGAGCACAGCCTGCGGCTCGCCTACTCGGGCGTGACGGTCGAGCAGATCGAGGAGGGCGTCGGCCGGCTGGCCGAGGCCTACCGCGGCGTGGCGGCTGCCGCCGCCTGAGCGGACTCGCTCAGGACGAGCTGCTCCAGGTTCTCGAGCGCCTTCTCCTGGGCTGCGGTCGTCTGGCCGTGCACGAGCTTGTCGATCAGCGCGCCGAGCGGGCCAAGCGTCGTGTCGTAGCGGAGCGTCGAGATGAGCTCGGTCGACTCGCCGGCCGGCTCGGTGCGGAACTCGATCGAGATGTTGTCCACGAGCGGTAGCCCCTCGCCCTCGTGCAGCGACGAGCGGCCGGGGTCGCGCTCGACCACGCGCCAGCGCGAGCTGCCCTTATCGGCCCGACGACTCGGTTGCGCTCGTCGTAGGTGGCGCCCACCACGGCCTCGCCGTCGTTGCGCGTGACCTCGAGCGTCTGCGGGACCCACTCCGCGTAGCGGCTCGTGTCGTCGAGCACCCGCCAGATCTGCTCGCTGGGCGCGGGAATCACACGCGAAACCGTCACCGACCTCTTACCGGCCATATCGATCCTTTCCGAGTACGAGCTGGTCAGGTAGTGCTACCCGGGGCGGCGGGGAGGGATCGGCTGTCACGGAAACCGTCTCGGCCACGCTGCGGGTGACCACGTGGCGCGCGCCGTTCGACTCGATCGCGACCTCGTCCTCGCCCGCGGCGGCGAGCGTCCCCTCGAACCCGGGATGGAGCCCCGCTTCCTTCAGGTAGTGGAGCAGGTCCTCGGCCTCGTTCTCGAACCGGAGGACGCGTAGCTTCGCGCCCTCCTCTACGTCCGCGAGCGGGACGCCCTGCTCGCGCGTGCCGGCGACGATCGGGTGCCCGTGCGGGCACGTCTTCGCGTCGCCGATCGCGGCAAGCATCCGCTCCTCGAGCGTCGGCGACATCGCGTGCTCGAGCCGCTCGGCCTCCTCGTGCACCTCGTCCCACGGGATCTTGAGCACGTCGGTGAGGAAGCGCTCGATCAGCCGGTGGCGGCGGACGATCTGGCTGGCGTGCTCGCGTCCCGCGTCCGTGAACGAGAGCGACTTGTCCTCCGCACGCTTGACGTACCCGTCGCCTTCGAGCCGGCCGACCATCTCGTGCACCGTCGGCGCCGAGAGCTGCATCGCGCGCGCGATGTTCGCCGCCGTGATCGGCAGGGCCGGCCTCCTCGAGCCAGAAGATCGTCTGGAGGTACTCCTCCTCGGCGGCTGTTGCGGCCTCTTGCGACACTGCCTCGCATGCTATCTCTCCCGCTCTCGCCCCCCGTGAAGCCTCAGCTCGCCCGCTCCGCGAAGGAGCTGCCGGACGGGGACGGCTGGCGGTACGAGCCGAAGTGGGACGGCTTCCGGACGATCGTGTTCCGCGACGGCGACGAGGTTCACCTGCAGAGCCGCAACGGCAAGCCGATGAACCGCTACTTCCCCGAGGTGATCCCGCACATCCTCGCCCTGCCCGGGAAGAAGCTCGTGCTCGACGGGGAGCTCGTGATCGAGGTCGACGGTATCCAGGAGTTCGACCTGCTCTCGCAGCGAATCCACCCGGCGAAGTCGCGCGTCGACATGCTTGCCGAGAAGACGCCCGCCTACTTCGTCGCGTTCGACCTGCTCGCCGAGGGCAGGAAGAAGCTCCTGAAGCTCCCCTACGCCGAGCGGCGCGCGCGGCTGGAGGAGGTCGTGTCGCGACCCGATCCAGCTCACGCCGATGACCGACGACCGCAAGGGCGCGGGCGGGTGGCTGAAGGGACAGTCGGAGGGAGTCGTCGCGAAGGAGGCGGACGCGCCCTATCTCCCGGGCGAGCGGAAGGGCATGGTGAAGATCAAGCGGCTGCGCACGCTCGACGCGGTCGTCGCGGCGTTCCGCTTCGGCAAGGCGGACAACACGGTCGGCTCGCTGATCCTCGGGCTCTACGACAAGAAGGGCGAGCTCCACATCGTCGGCCACACGTCGGGCTTCACGGCGAAGCAGAAGAAGGAGCTGCTGCCGCTGCTCGAGCCGTACCGAACGGGCGAGCACGGCTCAGGCGGGCCGAGCCGCTGGAAGTCCGAGGAGGAGCTCATGTGGGAAGGGCTTCGGCCGGAGCTCGTGTGCGAGATCGGCTTCGACCACATCACCGGCAACCGCATCCGCCACGGCGCGAAGTTCGTGCGCTGGCGCGAGGACAAGGACCCGCGCGAATGCACGATGGACCAGCTGCGCGCTTAGTCCTTCTTCGCGCGGCTCGGCTGGACGCGCTTCGGCTCGCCCGGCATCTTCGGGTAGTCGGGCGGGTAGGGCATGTCCTCGAGCCCGCCCTCCTCGTCCCGCTGCCACATCTCGAGCAGCGGCTCGAGCGAGTGGGCGGCCTCGTCGATCGCCGCATGGCGGTCGCCGACCTTGGCGAAGCGGGCCGGCATCGTCGCCACCGTGAAGTCCTCCGGCCGGACGTCTGCCAGCTCGTCCCACTCGAGCGGAGCGGACACCGGCGCGCCGGGCTTGGGCCGCACGCTGTAGGCGGACGCGATCGTGCGGTCGCGCGCGTTCTGGTTGTAGTCGACGAACACGCGCTCTCCGCGCTCCTCCTTCCACCACTTCGTCGTCACCTCGCCCGGCAGCCGGCGCTCGAGCTCGCGGCCGAATGCGATCGCGGCGTGGCGGACGTCCGTGAATGTCCAGCGCGGCTCGATCCGCACGTAGATGTGGATGCCGCGCCCGCCGGAGGTCTTGGGGAACCCGACGTAGCCGAGCTCGTCCAGCAGCCGCGCGCCTCCGCCGGCGACGCGGGCCGCGTCCTCGTAGTCCGTGCCGGGCTGGGGGTCGAGGTCGAGGCGCAGCTCGTCGGGGTGGTCCACGTCGCCCGAGCGCACCGGCCACGGATGGAACGTGATCGTCCCCATCTGCGCGCACCAGGCGACGACGGCGATCTCGGTCGGGCAGATCTCGTCCGCGTGCCGGCCGGAGGGGAACTGGATGCGCGCCGTCTGCACGTAGTCCGGCGCACCCGACATGACGCGCTTCTGGTAGAAGGCGTCGCCCTTCTTGCCGTCGCGAGTGGTGAGCACGAACCCCGGCTGGACGCCCTTCGGCCAGCGCTCGAGCGTCGTCGGCCGATCGCGCAGCGCGCGCATGATCCCGTCCTCGACCGCCAGGTAGTACTCGACGACGTCGAGCTTCGTGACCGCGTCCGTGCGCTCGGTCGCGGGGAAGATCACGCGGTCGGGGCTCGACACGCGCACCTCGCGCGCCACCGGCGTCGACGGTCACAGCCTTTCGAGGCAGGCATTTGCGCGAAGCTTCCCAGGATGGCGGCGCTCGAGGTGGTTCAGGCAGACATCACGAAGCTCGACGTCGACGCGATCACGAACGCGGCGAACACGCAGCTCCTGCACGGCGGCGGCGTGGCTGGCGCGATCCAGCGCGCCGCCGGTCCGGAGCTGGAGCGCGAGTCGAAGGAGCGGGCGCCGATCGGGCTGGGCGAGGCGGTCGAGACGACCGCCGGCGACATGCACCGCGCGCTGGGTCATCCACGCGGCCACGATGGAGCTCGGAGGGCCCACGTCGGCGGAGGTCGATCGAGCGCGCCACGCGCTCGACCTGCGGGTGGCCGAGCAGGCTCGGCTGCAAGTCGCTCGCGCTCGTCGCGTTCGGGACGGGCGTCGGCGGCTTCCCGCTGGACGAGGCTGCCCGGATCATGGTCGGGGTGGCCGCGCTCGCACGAGGGCGAGCTCGAGCGCATCATCTTCGCGGTCCACGGCGAGGCCGCCGAGCGCGCGTTCCGGGAGGCCGTCGAGGCAACGTGAGCGGCGCGCCCGGTCCTCGTGGCGCCCGACAAGTTCAAGGGCACCTTCAGCGCCGCCGAGGTCGCCGACGGCGATCGCCGCCGGCCTGCGCGCAGCCGGGCGCGACGTCGAGGAGCTGCCGGTCGCCGACGGCGGCGAGGGAACCGCCGCGGCGCTCGGCGGCACGCCCGTGCCGGCGCCACGCGAGCGACGCGCTCGGCCGCCCGGTCGAGGCGTCCTTCTCGTGGCTCGACGACGGCGAGACCGCGGTCGTGGAGGCGGCTGCCGCCAGCGGGCTGTGGCGGCTCGCGCCGGACGAGCTCGACCCGCTCGACGGCGACGTCGGCCGGGACCGGCGAGCTGATCGCGGCCGCGATCGACGCGGGCGCGCGGCACGTGATCGTCGCGTGCGGCGGAACCGCGACCGTGGACGGCGGCGGCGGGGCTGCTCGACGCGCTCGGCAAGGCGCCGCGCGGCGTCCGCTTCACCGCGGTGTGCGACGTGCGCACGCCGTGGGAGCGGGCGGCCGCGGACTTCGGGCCGCAGAAGGGCGCCGGCCGCGGACGCGGTCAAGCGCCTGCAGCGCGCGGCTCGCCCGCGCGCGCGCGCTCGATGCGAAAGGACCCGCGCGGCGTGCCGATGACGGGCTGCGGCGGCGGCATCTCGGGAGCGCTCTGGTCGGAGCTCGGCGCCGAGCTCGTCGCCGGGCCGTCCTACGTGCTGGACGCGATCGGGTTCGACGAGCGCATGCGCGCGCGCGGCGTTCGTCGTGACCGGCGAGGGAAAGCTCGACGAGACGACGCTCGCGGGCAAGGCGGTCGCCGAGGTGGCGACTCGCTGCCGCCAGGCCGGAGTCTGGTGCCACGCCGTCGTCGGCCGCGACGAGCTCGACCTGTTCGGCCGCCGCGTGCTCGACCTGGCGAGCGTGCACGAGGCAGGCGACGTCGAGGGGCTGCGGGAGGCGGGGAGGGCGCTCGCAGGTTGGGGGGTGGGCCTTATCGGCGCGTCACGGTCCTTTTTGAACGCCACTGGACGGCCCGCGCGCCCGGGTGGAGCGCGGGCCACAGCTCCAGCTAGCGGGTCCCGGCCAGCGGGCGGAAGCCGTGGTACTCGGGCGTGTGCTCCCAGTCCTCGTCGGACTCGGTGAGCACCATCCGGCCGACCTGGAAGAAGCCGACCATCAGGACGGCGGCGCCGATGATCGACACGATGTCCTCGGCCATGGCGGACCCGACGGCGAGGACGAGCGAGCCGATGCCGAGCATCGCCGCGGTCCACGACTGGACCGCGCGAGCGCGGTAGAGGCCGGCGGCCAGGAACAGCATGCCGACGGTGAACGCGAACGACATGACGAAGACGGGGATCACGACCCCGGTCGTCTCCGTCACCCGCTCGAACAGCGCGGTCATCGCGGCCGCGTCGCTACCGGTTGCCGCGCCGGCCTGCCAGCCGACGAAGCCCTCGATCGCGACGAGCGCGGTCGTGGCGAGCAGGCCGACGCAGCGCCAGGCCGCCGCCGATGATGCCCGTAGGCGACCTCGCGCTCGCGCAGCATGTGCATGAGGCCGAGCACGGCCGGCACGGCGAGCACGAGCGACATCGCGACGATCAGGTGCGCCGCGTACCACTCGTCCATGTTCCCCGCGATCACAGCGAGCTGATCGCCGACGTCGGTCTTGCTCTCGGGGTGGACGATCATCCCGATGACGAGCAGGAGCGGCGCGCCGATCATGCACACGCCCGCAACCGTCTTGCGGAAGTGGTGCGAGTCAGAAAGGCGTGACATCAGAACCTCCTTTAGGGGTTCCCAACTGACGATGCGCACGAACTACACCGCCCTTGTGACGACGGTTACGAGCTAGCGGGACTCTGCAAGCGTTCGTACAACGGCCTCGTAGAAGCCCTCGCCGTTGGCGCGCCTCGGTGACCTCGACGTTGTCGCCCGGCGGGCTGCACCTTCGCGTTCGCGACCAGGAAGAAGCGGCCCACGTGCTCGGCCACGCCCATGTCCTCGACGGAGTCGCCCGACCGCCATGCACTCCTCGCGCGCGTACCCGCGCGCGCGCATGTGCGCCGCCACCGCCTCGGCCTTCGACGCCCCGCGCGGGATCAGGTGGTAGGCGTGCGGCGGCCCCTCGAGGCCGAGCAGCGTCTCCTTCGGCGAGATGTCGCCGTTGTCCACGAGGCGCAGGTTGTCCGGCAGCAGCGCGTTCGCCTCGTCCACGTCGACCAGCCCGCGCAGCAGGTGCGAGAACTGGCGGTCGCGGTGCC
The DNA here is from genome assembly GCA_963846865.1 of uncultured Thermoleophilaceae bacterium. Classification (GTDB taxonomy): domain Bacteria; phylum Actinomycetota; class Thermoleophilia; order Solirubrobacterales; family Thermoleophilaceae; genus DASPHG01. The sequence goes on from CAWJXU010000006.1 coordinate 200,103, forward strand.
ACGGCGCGTGCGGCTCGAGCCTGCCCTCGTAGCGCTCGAGCAGGAGCTGTGGCGCTCCGGACTCCTCGATCTGCTGCCAGACCGTCTTGCCGTCCCGCGGCTTGAGCTCGCCGAGGTAGGTGTCTTCGCCGTCCACGTGAAGCCCGCAGCCGACCTCGTAGATGTAGGCGCGTCTGCCCGATGCAGGCGCGCGTCCTCCATCACCTGCGCCTTGCGCCGGCCGGACTTGATCACGACCTCGACGCCCGCGCGGTGGCACGCCTCGAGCGCGCGCGCGGGAAGGAGCGTGAAGTTGCCGTCCGCGTCGCGGAAGAGCGAGGCGCCTCTGCCCGAGCAGCGTTCCGTCGAGGTCGGTGTACACGCAGCGGATCGGCATGGCGGCGCAAATTAGTTGACGAGGCTGGTTGGCGCTGGGACACTCGATGACAGGTGTCTTGGCTCCCGCGGTACACCTGCTGGCTCGCTTTGGTGATGGCCTGCCTCGCGCTGGGCGCCTGCGGCGGCGGGGATGACGACGACGGCGTCGACCGAGGCCGCCGACACGCAGACGATCACGTTCCAGGAGCCCGAGGACCCCGGCGAGGACCCGTTCACGCCGCCGGCGGACGTCGAGGGCGACGAGACGGTCGAGGTCCAGCAGCCGTTCGGCGGCAGCGGGTCGAACCGCGTCTGCGACCGCGACAAGCTGATCAAGTTCCTCGAGGCGAACCCCGAGCGGATGGCCGAGTGGGCGCGCGTGCTCGGGGTCGCGCCGCAGATCAGCGGCGGTCAAGAAGTACATCGCGAAGCTCCACCCCGTGACGCTGACGCGCGACACCCAGGTCACGAACCACGCCTTCACGAACGGCCAGGCGGTGCCGTTCCAGGCGATCCTCCAGGCCGGGACCGCCGTGCTGGTGGACGAGTACGGCGTGCCGGTGGTGCGCTGCTACTGCGGCAACCCGCTCGGCCCGGCGGTCTACATGCCGGAGGCCGAGTGCACGGGCTGCCCGCCGGACTACAAGCCGCCGAAGCAGTGCAAGTTCGACCCGCGAGCGAGAGCTACGACGAGACCTACTACCGCAAGACTACTACTCGAACGGCGGCTACGACGAGGTGTTCATCTCGCAGCAGCAGATCGAGCCCGTACTCGGACTGCTACAAGGCGTATCCGGAGCCCCCGGTGGTGACCGCGGTGACCGTCTACCGACCGCCGCCCGAGCCCGAGCCTGCGCCCCTGCCCGAACCCGCGCCGGAGCCGGCACCGGCGCCCGAGCCCCAGGGCCTGCAGTGCGACCCGCCGCGCTCGCAGCTCGAGGCCGAGCAGTGCGCCGAGCTGGAGGGCAACGCCGCCCGAGTACGCCCGCCCGAGCCCGAGCCGCCCCCGACCCGACATCTCAACGACTGCCCGGACCATGCCGCCGGCCACCCGGGCGAGGACTACCTGAACTGCCAGTAGCTGTCCGGCTAGCGGCCTACGATGGCCGGCCGATGCCGAAGACCGTCGTCAAGACGCCCTGGCGCGACGTGATCGAGGCCGGCCGCGGCGAGCAGCTCGTGCGCCAGGCGCGCTACGGCGCGCGGCCGGCCGAGACCGCGCCGCTGCCTGACGAGCTCCATCCGGCGCTGCGCGAGGCGCTCGAGCGCGGCGGGCATCGGCGAGCTCTACTCGCACCAGGCCGAGGCGTTCGACGCCGCGATGCAGGGGCCCGTGATCGTCACGACCGGGACGGCGAGCGGGAAGTCGCTCGCGTTCAACCTGCCCGTGCTCGACACGCTCGCCCGCGACCGGCGCGCCCGCGCGCTCTACCTCTACCCGACGAAGGCGCTCGCCCAGGACCAGGCGCGGAAGCTGCACGAGCTGCGCGCGCCTTTCCTGCGCCACGCGATCTACGACGGCGACACGCCCAAGGAGGAGCGCCGCGCGATCCGGGGGCGGTCGAACCTGATCCTCACGAACCCGGACATGCTGAACGTGGGCGTCCTGCCCCACCACCGCAACTGGGGCGACGTGCTGGCGAACCTCGCCTGGGTCGTGGTGGACGAGGCGCACGTCTACCGCGGCGTGTTCGGCTCGCACGTGGCGAACGTGCTTCGGCGCCTGCGCCGGCTCGCGCGCGCGTACGGGACCGAGCCGCGCTTCGTGCTGACGAGCGCGACGATCGCGCAACCCGCTCGAGCTGGGCGAGCGGCTGACCGGGCTCGACCTCGCGCTCGTGGACCGCGACGGCGCCCCGCACGCCGAGCGCCAGGTCGTGATGTGGAACCCGCCGCTCGTGGACGAGGACGCGGGCATCCGCGGCTCGGCGCTGTCGGAGGCAGCGCAGCTCCTGGCGGAGCTGATGCAGGCCGAGGTGCGCACGATCTGCTTCCTCAAGTCGCGCCGCGGCGTCGAGCTGATCCAGCGCTTCACGAAGCTGCGGCTCGAGGACGCGGGCCGCGGCGACATCGCCGAGCGGATCGCTCCCTACCGCGCGGGCTACACGCCGACGCAGCGGCGCGAGATCGAGCGGCGGCTCGCCGAGGGAGACCTGCTCGCGGTCGTCGCCACCGACGCGCTCGAGCTGGGGATCGACGTCGGCGACCTGGACGCCGCGATCTGCGTGACCTTCCCGGGCACGGTGGCGAGCCTGCGCCAGATGTGGGGCCGCGCGGGCCGGCGCGCAGACCGGCCTCGCGCTGTACGTGGCGGGCGACGACGCGCTCGACCAGTTCTTCTGCCGCCACCCGGACGAGTTCCTCGACCGGCCGGTCGAGCAGGCGATCCTCGACCACGAGTCCGAGGAGATCCACATCCAGCACCTGCGTCGCGGCCGCCTACGAGCTGCCGCTCTCGGCCGACGACGCCGACACGCTCGGCCCGCGCTGGGAGGCGTACGCGGAGCGGCTGGTCGCGCAGGGCCGCCTGCGCGAGCGCGGCGGGCGCTACACGCCGCGGACGGACGAGTTCCCCGCCGGCCGGATCTCGCTGCGCTCCGCGGGCATCGACTCGATCGCGGTGGTCGAGGCGGACGGCGGCGAGCTGATCGGCTCGGTCGAGATCGGCCGCGCGCACTCGACGATCCATCCGGGCGCGGTCTACCTGCACCTCGGGCCAGAGCTTCGAGGTCGAGGAGCTCGACCTGCGCGGCAGCCGCGCGCTCGTGCGGCCCGTTCTCGGGCGACTGGTACACGCAGCCGAAGAAGGAGACCGAGACCTACATCGAGGAGGTCCTCGACCGCCGCACGCGTCTACGGCGTCGAGCTGTCGTTCGGCGTCGTGTCGGTGACCGAGCAGGTCGTCGCCTTCCAGAAGAAGCGCGTGGCCGACCACGAGGTGCTCGACCTCCTGCCGGTGGACCTGCCCGAGCAGGAGTTCGTCACCCAGGCGCTCTGGTACGAGGTCCCCGACGAGCTCCTGCGCTCCGAGTTCCCGCTCGAGGTGCTGCTGGGGTCGCTGCACGCCGCGGAGCACACCCAGATCGCCGTGCTGCCCGCTGATCGCGATGTGCGACCGCTGGGACATCGGCGGGCTCTCGACGAACTCGCACCCGCAGACGGCGCGGCCGACGGTCTTCATCTACGACGGCCACGCCGGCGGCGTGGGCATCACCCGGATCGGCTTCCGGATGTTCGAGACGCTCGTGGACGACGCCCGCCGCCTGATCGCCGAGTGCCCCTGCAAGCTCGGCTGCCCGTCGTGCGTCCAGTCCCCCAAATGCGGGAACCTGAACGAGCCCCTCAACAAGAACGGCGCGCTCGAAGTGATGACCCGCATGCAGGCTGCATAGCGATTTGCAGGGGGAATGTGGACGGACGTTCTAGGTCCGCCGCCCAGCGTAGAGGACTCGCGGGCCGAGATGCCGACGCAGGGAGGGTGTTCCGCCGAACCTTCGTAAAACTTGCAGTTCTCTCGCTCTGGTCGCGGCCCCGACCGCCTCGGCCGGCGACGGCTCGCGCCGAGGTCCCCGCCTACGGCGGCGCCGGCTACGGCGAGCTCGAGAAGCCCGATGCAGGCGGTCGACCGCAACCCCGCCCAGTCCGAGCGCAAGCCGAAGCCCAAGCCCAAGCCGGAGCCGAAGCACGCGCCGCAGGCGACCGGCAGCGGCGGCAACCCGCTGCTCGACGACGTTCGGCGTCGGCTCCCCGCGGCGTCTACCTGTACGGCAAGGCCGCCCGCATCAACTTCCAGATCAACGACCGCGCCGACACCGTCTCGGTCCGCCTGGTCGTCGTCTCCGCCACGACGGGCGCGCGCGTGCGCACGATCGACCTCGGTGACGCAGGCGACCGGCGTCGCGCACAGCTACCGCTTCACGGGCCGCGAGGGCGGCGCGCTGCCCGCCGGCCGCTACCGCGTCCGGGTCCGCGCCCGCGACGGCGCTGGCAACGCGCTCGTCCGCAGCGCCGGCACGAGCGCCGTCGACGAGATCGGCGTCTTCCCGTACCGCTTCCCGCTGAAGGGCAACTTCCCCTACGGCGACCCGGGCTCGCGCTTCGGCGCTCCGCGGAGCGGCCACAAGCACCAGGGCCAGGACATCGGCGCGCCCGAGGGCACCCAGATCCGCGCGGCGCGCGGCGGCATCGTCAAGACCGTCGCCTACCAGGCGGGCGGCGCCGGCAACTACATCGTCATCGACGGCGCCGGGCAGCAGAACCGCGACTACGTCTACATGCACCTCCAGACCGACTCGACCCGCGTCCGCGAGGGCCAGCGCGTCGCGACCGGCGCAGTGGATCGGGAACGTGGGCAACACCGGCGCCTCGTTCGGCGCCCACCTCCACTTCGAGATCTGGCAGGGCGCGTGGTGGGGCGGCGGCGAGCCGATCGACCCGTACCCGTCGCTGCGCCGCTGGGACCGCTGGTCCTAGCGCCAGCGCCCGAGCCTACTCGATCTTCAGCTCGAGCCGGCCGGTCAGGCCGTCGGTCGACGCGCTGGCCGACGTGAGCAGGTCGCCCAGCGGGCCCGTGAACAGGCTTCCGCCCAGCGCCTGCGAGCCCGCCCCCGAACTGCGCGAGCGCGGCGTTGGCGAGCTGCTCGGCGTCGGCCGACCGCGACGAACGCGCCCTCCTGGCCCTCGGCGTCCACGAGCGCCGCGGGTGGCCACCTCGCTCGCGAGCAGCGGGTTGTTGGCGACCACGAGCGCGCCCTCGGCGACGCCCGACGCGCGTAGCTCTTGCCGTCGTCGGTCGCGACGCCGTAGAAGCGGTCGCCCGCCTTGGCGGTCACGGTGACGTCGTCGGAGAACTCGGGCAGCCCGTCCATGATCTTCGCGAGCGTCCCCTCGAACGCCGTCCGGGTCCTCGAGCTCCGCGCGCACGCCGAACTTGCCGTCGATCGAGACCACGGCGCAGACGTCCCCGGTCAGCTGGGCGAGGACGTCCTCGTCGACGTCGATGCCGAGCCGCCGCCCGATCGCCTGCTTGCCGGCCTCGAACTCGGCGTAGCCCGCCGGGTCGACGACCTTGGCCGTCGCGAGCGCGAAGTCGACGATCTGGGACGGGTCGCGCAGCCCGAGCACGACCTCGGCGCTGCCCTCGTCGCGCTCGAGGAGCTGCGGCGCCTCGGAGCCGCTCGCGAGCGGCAGGTCCTCGTCCGACAGCCCCTCGGGGTCGGTGCGCAGCGACCAGTCGATCGCGACCGCGTCATCGGTCGCGTCGGCGCTCAGCCCGAACGTCTCGATGTGGTCGACCCACTCGACCTTCAGCGCCTTCTCCGCGTTCGGGCGCGGCCGCGAGCAGCGCCTTCACGTTCGCGTACGCCTTGACAGGCGCGTCCTCGGGCAGGTCCTCGAACGCCGCCTCGACGTCGTCCTCGGTCAGCCGGTCGTCCTCCCCACGCTGCTGCAGCGCGTTCTTCAGCGTCTCCTCGTTGTTCGACAGGACGAGCACCTCGTCCTTGATCGCGAGCCAGGTGTCGTCCTCCTGGCCCTGGTAGACGTCGTAGCCCTCGCTGCTCGCCCGTGCTTCGCGCCGCCGTCCTGGTCGCGAGGTCCTCGAGCTTGCCGGCGTCCTGGGTCTCGAGCGCCATGACGAACGGGGTCTCCGACTCGCTGTCGAGGAAGCTCGCGTTGTCGTCGGTGCCGATGACGACCTCGTTGCCGAGGAGCGGCCGATGTCCTCGTCGAAGTCGACGTCGCCCTGCTCGAGGCTCTGCTTCAGCGCCTCCTCCGCCTGGCCCGCGAAGGGGAACTTCTCGGCGATGTCGGCGCACGCTCGTCGTAGTCGTCGAGGTCGGTCGAGGCGACGAACGCGAAGCCGGCGTCCTCGGGCAGGTAGCCGAGCGCCTCGTCGAGCGGCGAGGACGCCTCGTCGTCCTCACCGCAGCCCGCGAAAGCGAGCGCGGCGGCGGCGAAAAGGGCAGGGATCGTGCGCGACAGCCTGGGAGAGAGCATGGCGGCGATCCTAGCGACGGAGGCGCTGGCGCCGGCTTGGCGCGCATGCCTTTACCATCGTGGGATCAGGGGCTTTGTCAGGGGTATGTGGGGGGTTGCCGTGCTTCGCTCGTTCGTCGTAGTCGCCGCCGTCGCGGCCGCACTCGCTGGTCTCACGACGCCGGCGGTCGCCGCGCCGGTCGCCACCTCGATGCCGCAGTACCAGGGCCTACGGCGCCGTCTTCCCCGACCCGCTCGCCGTCTGCCAGCAGAACTGCGACCCGAACTCGCGCGGCAACACCAGCGCGAACACAGTTCATCCAGTGGCAGGAGTTCAACGACGCGATCACGTTCATGAACCAGAACGAGGACTGGCAGCGCTACATGGAGGTCTGGCCGCTCGACGGAGCGAAGGGCCCGGCTCGGGGACCGAGGCGGGCGACGCGATGTGGCCCGGCAACAACCTCTCCAAGCTCGAGTGGAACCCGAAGGCGGAGTACCAGTCCGCCGGCCTTGCCACGACCAACCGGAGCAGGGCACCGGCAAGCTGCGGTCGGACCTGATCGTCATCCGCGTCACGGACGAGAACGTGCCCGGACAAGGACAAGAAGCGCTACGCGCTGTCGCTCTCGATCCACGGGATCGAGCGCGCGGGCGCCGAGGGCGGGATCCGCGCGATGGAGGAGATCGTCACGGCCGTCAGCGAGGGCCGTGGCGACGAGTCGATCCTCCCCGAGGAGGTGCGCGCGAACGCGGCCTCGTGGCGCGAGGTGCTCGCGAACACGATCATCTACTTCACCTTCCCGAACCCGGACGGCTGGCGGCGCGGCTCGATCGACGACAGCGGTCAGGGCCCGGGCGCCTTCTTCCAGCGCTACAACGGCAACGGGGTCGACCCGAACCGCGACTGGCCGGACATCGGCTTCTCGTTCCGCCGCTACAGCGGCGGCTCCGAGCCGGAGACGCGCGCGTTCCAGGCGTTCTACCGCGAGCGTGCAGCAGAAGGGCGGCGCCGTTCGCGGCCGGCGACGACCTCCACGGCATGCCATTCGCGGACGCGCTCTCGTACACGCTGATGCCGCACGGCCGGCACGACCTCGACAAGGACTTCCGGATCCGCGAGGCGTCGAAGCTGATCAACCGCGCGCAGTACAGGCGGTCAAGTGGTCGCCCATGATCATCGAGCAACGACCAGGAGGCCACGTTCTGCCAGAGGAACCGCTCACGGTGCGGTCCGCGTGCTACGGCATCTACGCCCAGACCTGGGGGTCGGTCTACGACACGATCAACTACACGACCACCGGCACGCTCGGCGACTGGTTCGACTCGAGCCTGGGCCTGAAGGCGCGACGGCATCGACAACGAGATGTCGTTCTCCCACATCGACCGCAACATCGCGTTCGAGCCGCACGGCGAGCAGCTGCACGTGGCCGGCAACAAGGCGATCATCTACTCCCACATCGCGGACCTGCTCCGCCCGCCCGGGCGCGCGCTACTCGACCGAGGGCAAGAACGGCTACGTCCCGAACCCCCGCCTCACCCGCACCGAGCAGCAGATCCAGGCCGGGGCGCCCGCCGGCACCTCGCCGCAGGACCGAACGTCGAGGACCAGATTCCGTCCGACGTTCGACCCCGCGAGCGGCCTCGAGCGTCTACGAATTGGAGGTCAGCGAGGACGCCGACACCTACAACGGCGGCATGCGCGTCGACGTGCGGGCGACGAACGTGCAGGGCATCGGCTCCGGCAACGCCGACCTGCAAGGTGCAGTGCCAGGGCTGCGACCGCCACGTCGGCGTGCAGGAGGAGGGCGACGAGTGGGTCACGGTCGCATGAGGACTACAACCAGTCCTTCCTGTACGCGCAGGCGGGGCTGACCGCCGCCGTCAACCAGCCGCAGGCGGGCAACAGCATGGCGCGCCCTCGTCGACGCGCCGGGAGGCGCGCCTCGCTTCACGCTCAACTTCACCTCGGAGCCGGCGACGAGCGACGGCGCGAGTGAGGGCGACGAGCCGCCCTTCCTCGCGGGCTATGACGTCGCGAACACGGACTTCTTCACCGACCTGAACGACGACGCGCAGGCCGCAGAACGACGAGTTCTCAGCCGTGGACCCGAAGGCGGTTCTAGCGGGCACGCAGTCGCTCGCCGGCTTCGACACGCTCGTCTTGGCCGACGCGGTGCTTCCGGGATACACGGGGCGCTTCGCCGGCGAGCCGGAGCCGAACGGGCCCGCGACCCCGAACTTCGCGTTCACGGGCGAGGGATTGACCACGCCCAGCCAGACCGGCGCCGCCGAGGGCTGCGAGCAGCGCGACGACACGACGGAGGAGTTCCCGTTCACCGTCCAGCCGAGCGAGCGCAACAGCCAGGTGAAGATCAACATCACGTGGACCTCCGCGTCGAGCGACTACGACATGTACCTCTACCGGGCGAGCGCGGGCCGGCCGCAGCTCGGCGACTCGGCGGGCGGGCCGCCCGACCCCCCCGGAGAGGAGATCGTCTACCCGGACCCGGGCCCCGGCAACTACGTGATCGTCGTGGTCAACTGCAACGTGCCGGCGGGAGCGGACACCTTCTCGGGCACGGTCGAGTTCACGCAGAAGCCGCCGGTGCCCGAGGGCGAGACGGGCGCGTACACCGTGGCCGAGAAGGACGCCTGGATCGCCAAGCTGAAGGAGTGGGTCGCAGCGGGCGGAAACCTCGTGCTCACGGACGCGGCGCTGCGTGGCCTGGCGGAGCTCACCGCCATCCCGGCGCACGCGATCAGCCTCCAGACCGTCTACGTCGGCCAGACCGCCTTCTCGGTCTGCGCCACGTTCACGGCTGACGGCCTGTGCGAGGAGGAGAAGGAGACCCTCGACGACCCGCTCGCGAAGAACGTCGCGCAGCAGGGCGCGCGCTTCAACACCGGGATGCGGCGACAGACATACGAGCCGACACCGGTCGGGTTCGCGATCCAGAACTCAAGCACCGGCGACGACGAGTCGTTCGCGCGGCAGTTCGACATCGACCAGATCGAGTTCGAGAAGGTGGGCGGGCGCGTGGTCGGTGCGTCCACGGACGCCGGGGCGCGGGACGCAGCCGCGGTACCGACGCGAACCATGTTCGGCGAGATCCCCGTCGGCAGCGGCCGGATCCGCATCCTCGGCGGGCTCCTGCCGCAGCCGAGCACCGAGTTCGACCACCCGCTCGGGATCGAGCCGTACGCCGTGACTTACACCGGGTACATCCTGTTCTGCAACCTCGTCGGCTGCCAGTACGAGCGCAGGGCGCGGCCGCCGCTGCGCGAACCCGCCCGGGCCGCCCGGCCCCGCGCAGAGGCGGCTTCAGCGCAAAGCTGAAGACGCCGCTGCTCGCGAGCAAGAAGTCGCGCCGGGCAAGCGGATCAAGGTGCGGTGTGGAGGCGAACGGCCGCAAGCGCATCGACCACTTCGTCGTGCAGTACCGGCAAGACCGGCCGCGGGACGAAGCGGACGTACAAGAAGCTCAAGCCGCGGCTGAGGCCCGGACGACCAAGCGCATCCGGTTCAAGAAGGGCCGGATCGGCCAGACCTATCTGCTCCGGATCCGAGCGGTCGGCAAGAGCGGCGTCGAGAGCGACTGGGCGCTTCAGGCGGATCGTCTTCCCGTACGACGAGCGCGGCAAGGGGCGGCGGCTACTCGTCCGGCTGGACGCGCAATAAGAGCAAGGCGCGCATGGCGCGGCGGGTACAGCCAGAGCTCGGTGCGCGGCGCGACGATGCGCTTCAAGACGCGGGCGCGGCGGCCGCTTCTACGTGATCGGGCGCAAGAGGCCGGACGGCGGCGTCGCCGTCATCCGTCGCGGCGTGCGAGCGCAAGGTCGTCTCGTTCCGCAGGAAGAAGGTGCGCAACCGACGGGTCGTCGCCGTCTTCAACCGGACGGACAAGCGCACGCTGCGGTTCAGGTTGAAGGTGCTGCGCGGCGTGGTGAGCTTCGACGCGCTCGGAGTGCGCCGGCGCTAACAGATTCGGCACGGGTACATGCGCCACGCGCGCAGGTCCCCGTGCCGGTCGAACAGGTAGCCGCCGTCACCGATGCCGTGGCGGCGCTTCGCGTTCTCGAAGATCGGGTCCGGGAGGCCCCAGTGGAAGGTCTTCGGGCGATTGCGGCCGCCGCCGATTCGCACCCGGATCGCCCTGCGCGGCGGGATCACGGCGCCGCGGCGGAACTTGTACCGGCGAAGCGCGGAGTCGCGCACCCACCAGCCACGAAGCCCTACTGCGCGCACCGGATCGTGGTTCCTGATCTGCATCCACTCGCCGTTCGGGATTGCTGCCGTCCGAGCCCCGCGCGTCCCATTTGACCTTCATCGTCAGCGGGCTCGACTGCCGCGGGCCCGCGCCGGCACGCGCCGGGGTTCCAGATCCGCCGTCCCGCCTGTGCCGCGAACTGCGCGAGCTTCGAGTAGCGCTTGTTCCAGGGCCACTCCCTGCGGTTGGGATCCCACAGCCCGTGGCCTTCCCGCATGAGCACCGCGCCGGCGTCGTGCCAGCGGCCGCCTCTGGCGGAACGCGATCGAGCGCCGCAGCCGCCCGCGCGGGCCACGGGACACGCTGTTGGGATGGCGCGCAGCCAGGCGGATCTTCCGGCGCTTGTTCCGCGGGCCTTTGAGCAGGCGCTCGAGCCGCTCGGCGGCCGCGCGTGCGTGGCAGGCACCGCGGCGGCCGCGGACGCGGCTGTAGCTCCTCAGCTCCATCGCCTGCACGCCGGTCAGGCGGATGTCGCGCCGCACCGACCAGCGGCCGTTCTGCCGGATGCGGACGTTGACCGTGTCGCCGTCGGCAACCTGCGATCACCTTCCCGGTCCAGACATGGCAGGTCGGCCGCTTGATCCCAGGGATGCACGGACCGCGCCGTGCTTCGGCGGGAGGGGCGAGGATCAGGAGTGCGAGCAGGACCCCCAAGGGTGCGTTGGAGCGCGTCCGGCGCATCTCGCCGGCTCAGAGTACGCGATCCAGGGGGCGCCCGGCCGGTGGTCTAGCTAAACGGCCGGGCAGAGCGTCCTGGGACCGAGGCCCCAAAAATCACAGGCAAACGGCGTGCCGACTGGGTTGCGCAGGCTGATCACGTCGTTGTTGTCGCTCAGGATGTACACGTTGAGGCCCCACCACTTGACCAGGCCTACGTCCCACGCCGGGTTGCCAATGACTACGACCGTGAAAGACTGCCCTGGCAGCAGGAAAGAGTTGGGGCCGAACTCGTAGAAGAACGGAACGCTCTCGATCTCGTACTGGTGGAGATTGATCGTTTCGGTCGATATGTTCGTGACGACGATCGACTCGGGTGCGTCCGGGTGTGCCTTGAGCGCGAGCTTGCCCTGCAAGGGCTCTATGCAGTCGAACTCGCACGGGTACTGCGCGTACGCGCGCACATCGCCGTCCGGGTCGAGTAGGTAGGCACCGTCGCCGATGTCGCGGGGGCCACCATCTACGTTCTCGAAGATCGGGTCAGGCTCGCCCCAGAAGAGCTCCGTCGGCGTGTTGTTGCCCTTGCCTACGCGCACCCGCACCGACTCGCGCGGGCCGAGGATCGCTCCCCGCGGGAACTTGTACTGGTGCGGGAAGTCGTACTCACGCAGGTAGGCGTCGCGCATCGACCAGCCGCGCAGCGAGACCGTCTCCGTCGCGCTCCTGTTGTGAATCCGGACCCATTCCCCGTTCACATTCACGCCGTCGCTGCCATCCGCGTCCCACTTGACCTTCATCGCGAAAGTGACGCCGTGCGACGGGCCGGCGCCGCACGAGTCCGGATCCCAGACGCCGGCCCTCCTGCGCGCGGCCTCGGCGGCCATCTTCGAGATCCGGTAGTTCCATGCCCATTCGTGTCCGCTTGGGTTCCAGAGAGCGTGGCCCTCGCGCGTGAGCGTCGTCGCGGCGTCGCGCCACTTCCCGTTCTTCTTGTAAGCAACGCCGCGCTGCAGGCGCTGACGCGGGCCTTTCGTCTTGCTGCTCTTCTTGAATGCGGCGAGGCGGACGATGCGCCGCTCCCTCTTTGGACCCTGAAGCAGGTCCTCGAGCCGCTCGGCAGCGGCGACCCCGTGGCAATCGCCCTCGCGGCCCTGGACGCGGCTGTAGTTCGTCAGCTCCATTGCCTGCACACCGAGCAAGCGGATGTCCTTGCGCGAGGACCAGCGGCCGCGCTCCCGTATCCTCGCGTTGATGGTGTCGCCGTCGGCCGTCGCGAAGATCTTGGCCTTCCAGATCTCGCACGTCGGCTCCTTCTGGTCGGGGATGCAAGGGCCACGCGTTGCCTCGGCGACGGGCGCAAGCCAGCCGACCACGAGTGCGAGCGTCAGCAGTCCCGGTATCGCGAGCCACGGCAACCTGTACCGGTCCGGCTGCGGCAGCCTGTCAACGCTCACACACCCACACTGTGGCCGTGAGCGTTAATGCGCCACCGAACATCCGGCTAGCCCAGAATGGGGATCGCGGCGACCTTTCTGTCCAACAGGTTGGGGCAGCTAGACGCGTGGGCAGGTCGCGCCGCGCCCCAGGCGTGGCGGGTAAGGCTCCATAAGGCAAGTGCATCGCGCAGAAATCGGTAGCCTGCCCCCATTCGGTTGGGCAGGCGTCACGAGGGTACGCGCGTCCCGTAGGCAGGGGGTACTTTACGAAAGGGGAGGCTATGTATCTGCGCTCTGCGCTAATTGCGCTGGTCGCACTGGCTCTGGCACCCGTGGGTGCCACCGCCGCGCCCGGTGACGTCTGGGTCAACGACGACGGGACGGCGGATCCGGATCCAGGCGGAAGCTGTGCCCAGCCGGACTTCAACCGGATCCAGGACGGGGTGAATGCCGCTCCGGCTGGAGGGCGCGTCCTGGTCTGCGACGGCCAGTACGCCGAGGAGGTCACGATCGACAAGGACCTGTCGCTCCTGGGCCACGGCAAGCCGGCAATCGTCCCGCCCGCGATACCTACCGACGCGAGCGATGTCGCGCTCGTCGAGATCCGAAACGCGGCGACCGTCCGCGTCGAGCACTTCGTGATCGGCGGTGAGCACGCCTCGCTGCCGGGGTGCGCCCTCGGCTATCGCGGCGTGCTCATCTGGGAGGACGCGACCGGCATCATCGAGCACAACGAGATCGTCGACGTGACGCTCCCGGAGGCCCTCGCGGGCTGCCAGACGGGTGAGGCGGTGCGCATCGGCAGGTTCATCGAGGGCAGCGTGTCGCCCGGGCACGGGTTCATCCGCACAACGAGATCTCCGACTACCAGAAGAATGGTGTGACGGTGAACGAGGAGGGCTCGAGCCGGCGTCGTCGAGCAAAACACAGATCTCGGGGGCGCGAACCGAACCAGATCATCGCCCGTAACGGCGTGCAGTTCGGCTTCGGCTCGACCGGGACGGTCGCACAAAACGACATCAGCGACAACGTCTACACGGGCGTCGAGGATGCGAGCTCGACGGCGTCCTGCTAACCGAGCAGGTGGACGAGCAGAGCGTGCTGATCCGGTTCAACCGGCTGTTCCGCAACGACGTCGGCGCGCTGCTGGAAGGCGCTCCGGGGGTCCGCGTGCTGAACAACGAGGTGCGGGACTCCTCGGACGACGGGATATCGCTCAGCACCTCGCAGCCGTTCGACGGCGGGCTGATCACGACGCCCCTACCGACCACGGACGCGCTGATCGAGCGCAACAACGTCCGGAAATCGGTGAGCGACGGGATCGTGGTCCAGGGCGACCTGTTGAACCCGTCGGTGGACAACACGTTCCTGCACAACACGTCGTTCGAGAACGGCGAGTTCGACTGCCGTGACGACACCACGGACGGGAACGTGTGGATCGACAACCGTGGCCGGACTTCGAGCCCGCCGAACCTGTGCACGACGGGTCAGGCGAACAACTCGAGCACGACCACGACGAGCACGATCGCGCTGAGCGCCAGCGCCGTCTCGAACGTGGTCGCCGGCGGGGCCGTGCGTTAACCCGCGACGGTCAGATGATGCGAGTGGAGGGCCCGCTTCGGCGGGCCCTCCTGTCGTCGTGGGCCTAGCGTCCCGTTACCGGAGATAGTGGGCGAACGATGTCGCAGGAGACCCTCGACAGCATCAGACGCGGCTGGGAGCACTGGAGGGCCACCGGTGAGGTCCGCGGCCATCCCGATCTTGTCTGGGATGTGTCCAAGCTCGGCTGGCCCGGCCGACAGGTCTACGCCGGACCCGAGGGCGCACGCGAGTTTCTCGCCGAGTGGGCGGATGCCTGGGATGGCTGGGAGATCGAGGTCGAGGATTACATCGACGCCGGGGAGCGCGTCGTCGCCATCGTTAACCAGCGGGGGAGCGCGAAGGGCGCCGGAGTCCCCGTCGAGATGCGCTTCGCTCAGGTGTGGACGTTCCGGGACGGACAGGCGATCAGAATGGACATGTATGCGAGCCCGGACGAGGCCCTTGAAGCCGTGGGACTGCGGGCCTAGGGCTCGACAGGCCTAGCCCTTCTCGATCAGCTCGATCCGGTAGCCGTCCGGGTCGCGCACGAAGCACAGCCGGGAGCCGCCCTCGCGCACGGTGTAAGGCGGCTTCTCCGGCTCGATGCCCTCCTTCGCGAGCCGCTCGAGCGTGCCGTCCATGTCGTCGACCGTCAGCGCGATGTGGTTGTAGCCGGTGCCGAGCTCGTAGGAGTCGACGCCGTGGTTGTAGGTGAGCTCGAGCCGCGCCCCGTCCCCGGGCAGGCCCATGAAGACGTTGATCGCCTCGTCGCGAATCGGGAGCCGGCCGATCTCCTCGAAACCGAGTTTCTCGTAGAAGGACACGGAACGGTCGATGTCGCCTATGCGGTAGCAGGTGTGGATCAGCTCGGACATGCGAGAGAAGCTATCGCGCCGCGTAGCTCGAGGACGTGCTTAGCGTAGGGCGCCTCGGCGCGGCTTTTTTCTTGATAGAAGCTGGTACATCTCGACAGATGTTCGATCACGCAGTTTCCGGCATTTGCCGATGGGCGGCGGGCGTGCTCGAATCGTCCCCACCGGCGTCATGCACGACAGACCGGGAACTATTTCGCTTCGGGCGCCCGACCCGCCCGTCGCCATGGAAGGGCGCAGGCACAGTCCTCGACGAGGTGACCGGCCTGCGCAACCAGCGCGTCCTGTGGAAGGAACTCGCACGACGAGCCACCGCGTGCTCGGATAGCTCGCCACTTGCTGTGGTGGTCGTCGATTTCGACCGCCTCAACGAAGTTAACGAGCATTACAACTGGTCGGTCGGAGACGCCGTGCTGCGCAGCTGCGCAGACGCAGCCCGGTGCGAGGCGCCGTCGGCACATCTCGCGTTCCGCTACCGCGACGACGAGCTGGTGCTGCTCGTCCCCGGCGACGAGGAGGACGGAGGCGAGGTCGCCGAGCGTGTGCGCGGCCGGATTGCGGCACAGAACAGCACGCTGCCTGCGGTCACCGTCTCCTGCGGCGTCGCCGTCCTGCGTGCTCCCGTAGAACCCCTGGTGGCGCTCGGCAGGGTCGGGCCGGCGCTGCAGGCCGCGAAGCGCGCGGGTGGCAATCGCGTCGTCCTGACGACGGAGCTCGCACGGAGCGGTCAGAACGGCCACAGCCACGACGGCGGCGGGGACAGCACGGCCTGCCGTGCGGCACTCGCCATGGCCGTCGCTTCGCTCGAGGCACGCGACCAGGCGACCGCCGCCCACTCGGACGATGTCGTGACGTTGTGCGAGTCGATTGGGACACGCCTCGGCCTGAGCGACGAGCAGCTCGATCGCCTCGCGGCTGCCGCCCAACTCCACGACGTCGGGAAGCTGGCGATGCCCACCGAGATCCTGAACAAGCCCGGCCCGCTGAACGACGAAGAGTGGGAGATCATCCGCGAGCACACCGTCATCGGCGAGCGCATGCTGCGTGCCGTGCCAGAGATGGGGGCCGTCGCCAACATGGTTCGCCATTCGCACGAGAGCTGGGACGGGAGCGGATACCCGGACGGGCTCGCGGGTGAGGAGATTCCCCTCGCCAGCCGCATCATCCTGTGCGCGGATGCTTTCCACGCGATCCGCTCCGATCGTCCGTACAGGCCGGGCCGCTCCGCGGACGAGGCGCTCAAGGAGGTCAAGGCGAGCGCCGGAGAGCAGTTCGACCCCCGCGTGGTCGAGGCGCTGGTGGCGGTCGCACGTGACGTGCGTCGTGCCGCGACGGCGCTGCCACGGCCGCGCCGGCTTGCGGCGCTGCTCGCGGCGCTTGCGATCGGCGGCGGCAGCAGCGCTTACGCGGCATCCGAGGGCGTGCGTCACGTCGTCAGCGACGTCGTGGACGTCGTGGTGCCGGGGAGTGTGCTGAAGCCCGCTGAGGCGAAGGCGGCCGACGACTTCTCGCTCCGCCCAATCGACGAGGTGCACGAGATCGTCCCGGTCGCGCTCCTCACTCCCGATCTGGAGTTCCCGGAGCTGCGCGACGTCGCCTACCAGGGGCCCAGATCCCCGGACGCCGACGGGGGCATCTCGACGGTCGCGCTCCGCGCGGAGAGCGGCGGCCTCGCACACGTGGAGCAGGGCAGCCCCGCCTCGCCGGTTCCCTCAGCCCCGCTCGAGATCATCCCTCTGCCCGCCGCGCCGGTGAGTACTCCCGCCCAGCCCGTGGTCACGGCCACGCCTGCGCCTACGCCGACGCTCGTTCCTGTCGCGGAATTCATCGGCCCGGCACCCGCCGGAGACCAGCCGGAGCCGGGACAGGTCGAAGACGTGCTCGGCGAGCTACCCGCCGTGGTCGAGATCCCACCGGTGAGCGACCTGCCGCCGCTGACCGACAACCCGATCGGCAACCCGCACGGCGAGCCGCCGGCGGTTGGCAACCCCCACGGCACACCCCCGGGCCACGTGGACGAGCCGCTCGAGCAGATCGACGAGACGATGGATGAGGAGCGGACGGAGACCGACGCCATCGCGCAGGAGCCTTCGACCGTGCCCGTCGTCGAGAACGAGCTCAAGCCCGCCGACGACAAGCCCGAGCACCCACACTCCGTCCCGCCGACCCCGAACATCGCCGAGCCGACCGAGAGCAGCCGAGCGCCTATCTCGAGCCTTCCGCCGGCGCGCCCGCCCGAGAACGTGCCGGCTCCCGCCGCCACCGAGACCCCGACGTCCGAGTAACCGCGGACGACGAGCGCCGATCACCGCCGCGGCTACCATCCCCGGCGCGCGGCGAGGTAGCTCAGTTGGTAGAGCACACGACTGAAAATCGTGGTGTCGCCGGTTCGATTCCGGCCCTCGCCATCCCGCCTGGCCCGCGCCATCAGCGCCAGCCGTAACATGCACCACGCGAAGCGGTGTCCGACAAGAAACCCGAGGGGGCAAACGGTGACGACGAAGCAGATCTGCATCGGGCTTGCTGTGCCTGCTGACCGCGGCGCTCGCCGTGCCGGCGGCCGCGAAGGTCGTCAGCGGAACCGACGAGCGGAACCGAATCCAGGGGACGGGCAGCGACGACCGCCTCTCCGGCGGCGGCAAGGACGACCGCATCGATGGCGCCGGTGGCAACGACAACATCGACGGCGGCACGGGCGACGACGTGCTCAACGGGGGCAGCGGCAACGACCGCATGCTCGGACAGTCCGGCAAGGACGACATCGATGGCGGCGGTGGGAACGACAACATCGATGGTGGCGAGAGCGACGACACCATCGTCGGCGGGCCCGGCACCGATCGCATCGCCGGCGGCAACGACGACGACACGATCGACGTCCGCGACGGCGAACGCGACGTCGTCACCTGTGGGAGCGGCAACGAGGATGGCGTCACCGCCGACCCCGTGGACAGCGTCGCCGGCGACTGCGAGAGCGGCGAACAGCCCGGCAGTGACGGGGGCGACGACGACGGTGACGGCGGCGGCGGTGGTGGCGGTGACGGTGACGACGGCGGCGGTGGCGACGGCGGCGGCGGGGCGCCGGCGGCGGTGGTGGCGGCGGCGGCAGTGGCGGCGGCCAGCCTCCGGCGCAGGGCCCGGACGACTCGCCAGGCCAGGACGGGTCACAGGACGACGACGGCGACAAGCCGGACAAGAAGAAGAACGAGGGCGGCAAGGGCAACGACGACACGCAGGGCATCCCGGAGACGGAAGGCGATGAGGACGATGACGTCGCCGGTGAGCCGGCTTCCAGCTCAGACGATGACGGGGACGATGACGGCGGTACGCCGATCTGGTTGATCATCCTCATCGTCCTGGCCGTAGCCGGGCTGGCGGCCTGGGCGATCCGCAGGCGCGGGCCGGAGATCCGGATGAGCCTCACGAGGTCAGCTGAGCCGGTACTTCAGGTGCGTCACTCCCGGCGCATCTATCGCCCGAATCTGTTCCAGCCCGAGCTGAGGACCGACGCCGTCGAATAGCCGTGCTCCGCTGCCGAGCAGGAGCGGCGCGACGTGCAGCTCCAGCTCATCGACGAGGCCCGCGGCCAGGTACTGGTTGATGGCATCGGCTCCGCCGCCGATCGTGACGTCCTTGCCGCCCGCCGCCCGCTTTCGCCTGCTCGAGGGCCGACTCGATGCCGTCGGTAACGAACGTGAACGTCGTGTCCGACAGCGTCAGCGGCTCGCGCTCGTGGTGGGTGAGCACGAACACCGGCATGTGAAACGGCGGATCGTCGCCCCACCATCCACGCCACGGGTCGTCGCCCCACGGGCCGGGGCCGCCGCCGAACTTCCCGCGGCCCATGATCTCGGCGCCCACGTTCGCAGTCGCCTCCTCGAGCACAGCATTGCTCGCGCCCGCCTCCCCGCCCTCTTTGCCGTGCGGCTCGCGCCATGCCTTGAGGCCGAACACCCACTCGTGCAGGCTCTCGCCGCCCTCGCCGAGCGGATTCGCCTCGCTCTGGTTGGGCCCGGCCACGTAGCCGTCCGCCGAGACCGAGATGTGGACTCTCACCTTGCTCATGTCCGTACCCTCTCAGTTGCGTGAGGCGAGGGGCATGTGCAGCGACGATCGCCGCGGTGCTAGCGGCCGCACCCGCGGCCCTGGCCGACGTCGGCGGCGTGCCGAAGGGCACCATCGGCGCACGCGACGTCATGCTCGTCGCGAACGCCGAGGGCGGCACGGTGAGCATCGTGGACGCACGCCGCCTGCGTGTGGTCAAGACGATCGACACCCTCCCCGACGGCCCGGAGCCCGGCATCACGGACAACCCGACGCAGGCACTCCTCGGGCAGCAGATCGTCGAAGCGGCCGGGGGCAAGAACTACGCGCAGGATCAGGACGTGTCGCCGGACGGGCGCACGCTGTACGTCTCGCGCGGCCACCGCGGCGACGTGGCCGCTTTCAGCATCAAGAGCGGGAAGCTCCTGTGGAAGGTCGCCATCCCGGGCTTCCGCTCCGACCACATGACGATCTCGGACGATGGAAGCCGCCTCTACGTCTCCGCGCTGACCGAGGACGAGGTCGAGGTGATCGACACCGAGCGGCGCGCGATCATCGCGACCTTCCCCTCCGGGCAATGGCCGCACGACAACCACGTGAGCCCTGACGGGGAGCGGGTCTACAACGGCAGCATCGGCAACATCGTCGCGCCGGAGGAAAGCCGCCAGGCGGCCGCGGGCGGCGTGTCGCCGTACCGGCTGACCGTCGTCGAATCCGAGACCCTCGAGCACGTGCGCTCATATGACTTCGAGCGCGGCATCAGGCCGTACGTGATCACCCACGACGAGCGCACGATGTACGCGCAGCTCTCCGAGTTCCACGGCCTCGTCGAAGTTCAACCTCGACAAGGGCCGGATCGTGCGCGAGCGCAAGCTCCCGATCGACGAGGGCGTCACCGAGGACGACTACGACTTCGAGGCGCCGCACCACGGCCTCGCGATGACGCCCGACGAGAAGACGCTGTGCGCCGCCGGCCGCGCGTCGGACTACGTCGCGCTCGTCTCCACGCGGCGGTTGCGCCCGCAGGCGCTCATCGAAGTGGACGACGCGCCCGGCTGGTCGGCGATCAGCCCGCGCGGAGGGCGCTGCTTCGTCGCGAACACCCGCGCCGACACGCTTTCGGTGATCTCGATCCGGCGCCGCCGGGAGATCCGGCGGCTCGAGATGGGCGACGGGCCGAAGCAGATCGAGGCCGCGCGGCTCCCGCGGCGGCGCGATCTGCACGCTGCCGCGGATCCTGGGCTGCGCGGCGAGGCCCCGGGCGCGTAGTAGCGCCCGGCCGTCGGGCAAGCAGGAGAGGCACCCGACCCCGCCCGGCCCCGAATTCGAGGGTGATCCGGCCGAATACGCCTCCGCCTTCGCCGCCAAGGAGATCTGCTCGCGCGCGCTGATCGCGAAGCAGGACCCGGCGCCGATCAAGAACGACCTCCGCGGCGCCTTCGTGCTCGCGCCCGGCTTCGTGATCGACAGCGCGCAGATCGACATCGACCGCGAGGCGCAGCGTGTGACGGTCTCGCACCCGGGGCAGCCGCCGCGCACCGCGGTGCGCGCGAAGGACCAGGGCTGCGTGATCCTGCCGAGCTACTCCGGCAAGCTTCACTACAAGCCGCGCGCGCTTCCGTGGCGCGGACCGCCGCGAAACAAGCGCTGGCCCGTCGGCGAGCGCGTGTGGCACGGCGCGAGCGACATCGACCAGGGCGCACTCGACCTCGCGCTCGACACGTACATAAGGCGCGAGGGGACGCGCGCGCTCGTGGTCGTGCACAAGGGCGAGCTCGTCGGCGAGCGCTACGCGCCCGGCTTCGGGCCGTTCGTCCAGCAGCGGAGCTGGTCGACGGCGAAGAGCGTCACGGCGTCGATCGTCGGCCTGCTGGTCGACCGCGGCAAGCTCGACCTCGATCGCCGGCCGCCGCTGTTGCGCGAGTGGAATGGCGACGAGCGCCGCGAGATCACGCTGCGCAACCTGCTCAACATGTCGAGCGGCCTGAAGCAGAACCAGTACGAGGGCACCGTCAACAGCCTCCAGACGTTCACGCCGGAGAGCGAGCACGCCTTCATCTACTTCGACGGCTTCGACACCTACGCCGATGCGCTCGAGGCGCCGCTCGAGGTGCCGCCGAACACGCGCTGGCAGTACCGGAACGCGAACGTCCTCTCGGCGGCGGCGTCCGCGAAGCGTGTGCTGGCGCGCTCGGGGAAGAACATGTCCGCGTGGGCGCAGCGGCACCTGCTCGAACCGCTCGGGATGCGCACGACGACACTCGAGACCGACCCGTACGGGCAGTTCATCGCGAGCGGCACCGCCTTCACGACCGCGCGCGACCTCGCCCGGCTCGGCCTCGTGCACCTCCAAGACGGGCGCTGGAACGGCCGGCGCGTCCTCTCACGAAAGTGGACGAAGTTCGTGCGCACGCCCGCCCCCACCGCCACGCACTACGGCGGGTTCTGGTGGATCAACAGCGGCCAAGAGGCATTCCCGTCGCTGCCGCCCGACACCTACTACGCGTCGGGCGCCTTCGGCCAGGCTGCGCTCGTGATCCCGAGCCACGACCTCGTGATCGCGCGGATGGGCTGGAACGTGCCCGACGACGACGTCGGGCTCGACGCGTTCGCCCGCCTCGTCGTCAGCGCGGCCGAGTGAGGACCACCGACGTCTCGATCTGGCGGTCGGGAATCGACCAGTAGGTCCTGAGCAGCTCGGCGGTGCGCTCCGGCGGCACGAGCTCGAAGCCGTGCCGCTCGTAGAAGCGGATCGCCCAGTCGGCGGCCGCCCACGTGCCGACGAGGATCGGCCGGTCAATGGCTGAAACCAGCTGGTCGAGCAGCGCGCCGCCGACGCCGCGCCGCTGGCTGCCGGGCGCGACGTACGCGTGGCGGATCAGCGTGACGTCGCCGACGTCCTGGATCCCCATGACGCCGACCAGCTCTCCGTCGGCCTCGTAGCCCCAGAACCGGACCCCGGCCTCGATCTCCGCGTCGAGCTCGCTTGCGGGCATGTACGGCTCGTGCCAGCAGTCGGCCGGAATCACGCCGCGATACGCCTCGGCGGCGGCATTGACGATCGCGAGGATCGCGTCGCGCTCGTCCGGCGCGTCGAGTTTTGGCCACTCTCATCCGTCTTACCGGTAGAGCACACGGCGAAGGAGATTGACATGCGTTTCATGGTGATTGTCAAGGGCGGCGAGGACTACGAGGCCGGCACGATGCCGACCGAGCAGGAGCTCGCGGAGATGGGCAAGTTCAACGAGGAGCTCGCGAGCGCGGGCGCGATGCTGGCCGGCGAAGGGCTTCACCCGAGCTCGAAGGGCGTCCGCATCAACTACGACGGCGACGAGCCGACGGTGAGCGACGGCCCGTTCCCGGATGCGAAGGACTTGATCGCGGGCTTCTGGCTGATCCAGGTGAAGTCCAAGGAAGAGGCGGTCGAGTGGCTCAAGCGCGCGCCGTTCCGCGAGGGCGAGGTCGAGATTCGTCAGGTCTTCGAGGACGACGACTTCGGCGACGAGCTCACGCCCGAGCTGCGCGAGCAGGAGCAGCGGATTCGCGAGCAGGTCGAGCAGCAGCAGCCGTAGCCGTCATCATCCGCAGTGAGTGAACGGATTGAGCAGACGGCAGGCGCTCGCCGGACTTGGCAGCGTCAGCCTCGCGACAGTGCTGGCCGCCTGCGGCGGCGACGATGACGACGAGGAGCCTGCGGCGCCAGGTCGAGACCACCGACGGGAACGCCTTCGACGGGGCGGCCACCTGCACGCAGACCGCGGAGCTGACCGAAGGCCCGTTCTATTTCGACGTCGACCAGATCCGCAGCGACATCCGCGAGGACCGGGAGGGCGCGAAGCTCCTTCTCGGCGTTCGCGTGCGCGACGCCGCCGCGTGCGAGCCGCTCGCCGACGCCGTGGTCGACGTCTGGCATTGCGACGCGACTGGCAACTACTCCGCGGAGGGCGAGACCTACCTACGCGGCGCGCAGGTGACCAACAAGGACGGCGTCGCCGAGTTCACCACGGTCTACCCGGGCTGGTATCCCGGCAGGACGGTCCACATCCATGCCAAGGTCCACATCGACAGGCAGACCGTGCTCACCACGCAGTTCAGCTTCGATGACGAGTTCAGCGAGAAGGTGTTCGAGGGCGAGCCCTACGCCTCCCACGAGGGGCGCACGACGTTCAACGAGAATGATGGCCTGTACAGCGAGGACCTCGAGCTCACGCTGTCGGAGAAGGGCGGCGGCTACCGCGGCCTGATCACGGTGGACGTACGAACTCGAGGAAGTGCCTCAGGACTCCCTCGGGATCCTCGATCTGCGGCCAGTGGCCGATGTCCTCGTCGAGGAAGACGACGTCGGCGTTCGGGACGACCTCGGCGTAGCGCTCGGCCATGTGTCGTCCGGAGTTCGGGTCGCACGGGCCGTCGATCAGGCGCATCGGGAACACTGGTCGCGCGCATGCCCGCCACCCAGCGGTTGCGGTGGTGCGCCCGGTCGACGATGAAGCGGCCGACCTTGTGCGTCACGACGCGGCCGTCGTTGTAGCTGAGGATCTCGCTGAGCTGCTGCCACAGCTCGTCAGACGGCTTCGTGTTCGGCCCGAACACCTCGTTGATCGCGGGACGGACGACGCGGTCGGACAGGAACACCGACGGGAACATCGCGAACAGGCCGCCGACCGGGGTCTTGGCGGTCAGGGTCTGAATCACGCGCGGCCGGTAGGCCTCGATGAACATGCCGCCGTTCAGCCAGGTGATCGACCTGATCGCGTACGGGCGGCCGGCCTCGTCGCGCTCCTCGTGCCGCGCGAGCATCTCCTGGGCGACGCTGTCGCCGATGTCGTGCGCGAGCACGTGGCACTCGGTCACGCCGAGGTGCGCGAGCAGCGCCTCGTGCATGTCGGCGTGGTCGTGCACGGAGTACTCGTACTCGGTCGGCTTGGCCGAGAAGCCCATGCCGAGCATGTCCGGCGCGATCACGGTGAACCGCGCGGTCAGCTCCGGCCAGATCTCCTTCCAGTCGAACGAGCTGAACGGGTACCCGTGGACGAGCAGCAGGACCGGCCCGCTGCCCTCATGACGGTAGAAGACGTCGAACCCGAGGTAGTCGAAGGTCTCGCCCCGCGAACGCCAGTCTTCGAGCTGGGCATCCACGGGGCGATCCTCTCACGGATTACAGGCCGAGTGGCACCACCGCGTTGCAGTTCGCGTCCCTGAGCGCCGCCTGCGACCCGCCCGGCAGGCTCGGCTCGAAGCTCGCCTGCCCGATCGGGCCCGACAGCGGGCCGGTCTCGTTCGCCTGCTCGTTGAAGGTGTCGTAGCACGAGCCCGCCGTCCACGGGCTCGTCGAACTCCTCCGCCTTGTGGATCGCGTCGTCGCGGTCGGCGGGGATCATCCAGCCGAGCTTGACCTCCTGGTTCGCCCAGTCGGTCACCTGGTCGACGTACTCCTCGTGGGTCGGGTAGAGCGATTTGATCTTGTCCGCGCTCCACGACTTGTAGGTCCCCCACAGGGGACAGCCCTCGGCCGCGTTGTGAGCGACGGGGACCTCGATGAACGGGTGCCGGATCCCTCCGACGGCCAGCCCGTGCTCGTCGCGGACCACGTCCCCGTTCTCGTCGCGCTCGATCCGCGGGACCGAGGGCGGGAGCGTGCCCTTCTCGAGGTACTCCTCGGTCCAGTACGCCAGCGCCCGCGCGCTGTAGTCCACCGAGCCGCGGTTCACCGCGCATGCCACGTCCAGCGCGTCCGGCGCCGGAGCGCCGACGTGGTCGCGCTGGAGCTCCGCCCAGACGTAGTTCCACCACGCCGCGGGCGCGTGCGCCGTGCCCGCCTCCTCCCACGCGCGGTAGCTGTCGCTGTCGGGCTGGAGCTCGCCCAGGCCCTCCTCGTTCAGCTGGAAGATCGGCGTCGAGAAGTCCTCATACGGGCCGCCGCCGCGGGTGATCGTGTAGAGGTCGATGCCGCCACGGTTGTAGCCGTCGTTGACGTGCGTCGTGAGCCTCCCAGCCGACTGCGACGCGCCGTTCGCGACGATGTGCTCGGGCTCCAGCCCCAGCATCGGGTCGGTCTGCTTCGGGTCCCGGAGCGCCTCGATCGCCTGGGAGAAGATGTCGAACGAGAACTCGTCGCCCGGGTGGACGAGCTGCGCGTAGCGCGTTGCGTCCCAGCCCTTCAGGGTGGTGGGGCCGCAGCACACGCCGGCGAGCTGCGCCGAGACGCCGACGTAGCCGCCACCCTGTTCCATCAGGTACTCGCCCGCAGGCGGCCACACGGTTTCCAGGTCGTTCTGGCCGGTCACGTTCAGCCACTCGACCGTCACCGTGCCGGAGAAGTCCTTCGGGTCGCGCGGCAGCCGCACGAGCATCCGGCTCTTGTACGGCGCGGTCAGCCCGGTGGAGAGGTTCGTGGCTACGCCGCCGAAGAAGTACTCCTTCTCGGAGTAGTCGTGCTTCTCGAGGTCGAACAGGCTCTTGTTCCACGGGTACCCGCGGACACCGCCTTCGACCGGCCCCTCGACCGTCGGGTTGGGAACCTGCGCGCTAGCCGCCGCGGGGACCGCGACCGCGACCACGCCCACGACCGCTGCCACGAGCCGTTGCACCATTGAATGCCTCCGAGGTCGGGGCGGCGTCCAGCGGACGGCCGCCGTAGATGACAGATCCATCCTTCTCCTGGTACGTCTGCCACGGGATCGTGTCCTGCTGCGACACGCCCGGTCGCGACCAGTCGCACACGCCGGTCGGGAACGTCGCCTCGAGCTGCGCCCACTGCTCGTCGGTGAAACCGATCGGGTAGTAGTCGGTGCGCCGCAGCGGCTTCAGCTGGCACTGGTTCGTGTCGGTGGCGATGCTCTCGCCCGCGACCGTCACCGGCGTGCCGTAGCGGGTCTGGACCTGGTCGTTCTCGCAGACGCTTGCCCGATGCCCGGGACCACGACCTGCTCGACGCCGGGGACCTGCGAGCACTTGTCCTGGATGTCCTCCGGCCGGTTCGGCGACGACCTTCTCCGCCAGCGAGTTGTCGCTGGTGTCCGCCTCGACGGCAGCCAGCCAGCGGTCCATCGCGACGATTCCTTCGCTCACGAAGTTCGGGTCGCCCATCAGCGCGACGTGGCCGAACCAGATCACGTGGTTCTTGAAATGGCCCTGCTCGCGCTCGAGCCGCGCACGGATCGCCCATGAGCGGTAGGCGTCGTGGAACGCGCCCGGGTCGGGGCCGCGCAGGTCGATGATCGCGACCTGGTCGAGGTTGTTGCCCTGGTTGATCGCGCCGCTCTTGTACGCGCGGTCGAGCGCGGGCTGCGTGGCCGGGAGGCGCTCGGGGATCGCGTTGATGTCGATGTCAACGCCGCCGACCTTCGCGTTCAGGTCGACGAACTGCGCCGGCGTGATCTGGCCCTTCTCGAGGGCTTTCAGGCCGAACTGAACGCCCTCGTCACCGAGCGGCAGGCCGGCGAAGCCGTAGCCGGCCGCGTGCTCCTGCGGCGTCCAGAGCTCCTCGGGCCGCGGGCCGAACACGTTGATCATGTAGTCCGCGAGCGTGCAGCGGACGCCCGTCGGGTTCGTCTCGGCGTTGTAGTTCTGCTCCGCCGGCACGCCCGGGCAGCCGTCGTCCGGCACGCCGAGCGAGGTCCAGTAGACGGTGTCGAAGACGACCGAGTTGACGTGGTTCGGGATGCCCCTCGACCGCGCCGATCGAGGCCGGCTCCCAGACGACGCCGGGCGCCCACTTGGTCGGGTCCTCGAGATAGCGCCGCAGCAGGTTGTACGCCGCGAGCTGCTGGCCCGTGGACCACGCGTCAGGGAACGAGCACGCGGGCAGGATCCCCTGGTAGAGGCCGGGGTACGCGTTCGCCACCTGCTGCTGGGTCAGCGAGCCGCCCGAACAGCCGGTGCCGATCGTGTAGCGCAGCTCGCCGTACTGCTCGACGAGCCGCTCCTTCGCCATCACCATCGACTCGGCCTGGGTGACGAGGTTGCAGTTGTGGCCGGCGTTGTTGAGCGCCGTGGACATGACCGCGAACCCGCGCGACAGCGCAGTGTCGTTCATCACGTCGGGCGCCGAGCCCGCCTGGTGGTCGATCCCGCAGCTCGCGCCGTGCGTGATCAGCAGCTTGTGGTTGAAGCCGTCCTGGGGGCTTGCCGCGGTGAACGGCTTGGACGGGTCGTAGAGGACCGCGATCTTGTACTGGTCGCGCGCCTGGTAGCCGGTCTCGATCCGGACGATGTACGGGACCTCGTTGCCCTGGTCGGTCGTCGTCGTCGCGACATCCGAGGGCGGGTTCTCCGGGTCGTAGGCGCCGAACTCGCCGTTCGCGTTCTTGTACTGGAACTCGTACGCGACCGGCTCGTTGCACTGCTCGTCGACCGCGGTCTCCTGGCACTGCCAGGGCTGGATCTGCGGACCGGAGAAGACCGGGCCGCCGTTCGGATGGTTCACGATCGTGATCCGCGCGCCGGAGCCGTCGGGCAGCGTCGCCGTGATCACGTTGTCGCCGAGGTCGAGGCCTTCGACGAGACCGAGGAAGCGGCCGTCGCCGTTCACGGCGAACGCGTTCGACACGTCGCGGCCGTCGTCTGCGACGACGACACCGGAGGGGTCGGTTCCCGCGGGCAGCTTGACCTCGACGAGCGCGTCGCCGGCGGAGATGAGGTCCGCTCTGTTCGAGAGAACGTCGATCTCGACGGCCGCGCTCGCGGCGGCCGGGAACACCAGGCAACAGGCGAGCACCGACGCTCCGAACAGCTTCTTCATCACCGTTTCTCCTCCCGATAGAGCGGCGCGAAGCCCCCTGCCTGCGCCCGCTGGTACGAGAACGTACCTTACCGGCGTGTCAAGGGCGGCGGTTGCCGTTGCGGCCGACGGCCCACCAATAGCCGCCGTTCAGGAACACGTCGTGGCAGAGCACCTCGCCCGGGCCCTCGTGCGCGTAGTAGTAGAGCGGCTTGCCGTCGTAGGTGACCTGCCTCTTCCCGTTTCGGCGCGTCGTCCGGCCGAGCAGGCGCTGGCGCACGTCGTCGCCGGCGACGGGCTTCCCCTCCGTGAGCACCGGCGGCCACGCCTCGGCGCACTCGCCGTAGCAGTTCGACTTATCGATCTCGTCGTTCTCGAAGATGTAGATCGCCTGGCGTCCGGGGCCGAAGAGCATCCGGCCGTAGTCGGAGTCGCGCAGCTTGACCTTGGTGCCGGCGGCCATCGCCGGTGCGGCCTGCCATCCGCCGAGGACCGCCACGAGCACGACACCCAGCGCGATCCGTCTCACGGCCGGCGTTCACCGTCCGGGCCGACTACCCACCAGAGGCCCCCGTTCAGGTCCACGTTGTGGCAGCGCACCTCGCCCGGCCCCTCGTGCGCGTAGAAGTAGAGCGGCTGGTCGTTGTAGGTCACCTGGGTCGTGCCGTCGCGCCGCTCGACCGTTCCGAGCAGCGTCTCGTCCACGCCCTTGCCGCCCGTGGGCTCGCCCTTCGTGAGGACCGGCGGCCACGCCTCCGCGCACTCGCCGTAGCAGACGGTCTCGCCCTTCGGGTCGTTCTCGAAGATGTAGATCGCCTGCCTCTTCGCGTCGAAGAGCATGTCGCCGAACTCGGATTCGCCCACCGTGATCGCCGTGCCCTTGGCGGCGGGCTTGTCGTCGCGCTTCGGCGCGGTCGCCGTCTGCTCGCCCGTCGTGGCGGCGGGTTCTGGGGCGGCCGCTTCGTCGTCGTCACCGCAGGCCGCGAGGGCCAGCGCGGCGGCCGTCAGGAGGATCGAGAGCGCCTTCACTGTGAGGATCTGTCTGCCTACGCAGCCCGCTGTTACGCCCTGGCAACGCAAGTTTCGGCGCCCCGCGCTCGTTCAGACCGTTAATGACACCTTTCCGTCGCCGCCTGCGCGCATTCCCACTTCTCCTGCTGCTCCTCCTCCTGCCCGCGTCCGCAAGTGGCGCCCCGGTCCAGACCGGCTCGGTCTCGGCCGCGTCGCCCACGTTCACCTGGAACGGCGGGCCGCTCAGCGGCGGCAACCTGGCCGGTGAGCCGTGCGGCACGACCCATCAGTGCGAGGACATCCTGCTGCACGTCGGGGACGCGGGCGAGCTCGAGATCGATGGAAGGCCAGCTCGCCGAGCGACCAGGGCTGGCTCAACATGTCGCTTTACAAGAGCGACGCCGAGGGGAACGCGCAGGACGAAGCGGTCGCGGGCACGGGCGCGTTCGACAACCAGGGAGCCCTGCTCGCCACGGTCGAGCCCGGGGACTACGTCATCCGCGCAGAAGCGCTGCTGGCGGTCGCTGCGACCTACGAGGCGAACCGCCACGCTCGATTCGAGCAGCGTGGACGAGGCCGAGTACGGGCCGGAGCCGCCGGACGCGAGCACGTTCGACTGGTACAAGAAGGCGGGCGCGGAGTGGCTGCCAGGCCTACATCGAGGAGGAGGACGGCACCGTCCTCCACGCCGACATCCTGCGCCCGGAGGGCCTCCCGGCCGACGCAAAGACGCCGGTCATCCTCTCGATCGGCCCGTACTTCAACCACACCGGCCAGACCGGGCCCGCCGGTCCGACGCAGGGAACCTCTTACGACCCGTTCGCGACGCCCGGCCCGTCGGCCCGGTTCGCGGACTTCATTCTCGGCGCGGACGTCATTCGCAACGGCTACACGTGGATCCAGGTCGACATACCGCGGATTCGGCGGCAGCTACGGGCTGCCTCGACTGGGGCGGCCCGGGCGAGCAGGCCGACGTCGTCGCCGCGGTCGAGTGGGCGGCCTCGCAGCCGTGGTCCACGGGCAAGGTCGGCATGTACGGCAAGTCCTACGACGGCGTCACCGGCCTGCTCGGCGAGATCCTCAACCCGAAGGGCCTTGCCGCGGTCGTCGCGCAGGAGCCGGTGTACGACATGTACCGGT
The DNA here is from genome assembly GCA_963846865.1 of uncultured Thermoleophilaceae bacterium. Lineage (GTDB taxonomy): Bacteria > Actinomycetota > Thermoleophilia > Solirubrobacterales > Thermoleophilaceae > DASPHG01. The sequence continues at coordinate 230,167 of CAWJXU010000006.1, forward strand.
ACCTGTACGCGGACGGGATCCGCTTCCTCAATTCGCTCGCGACGCCCGCTCTCTACGACGCGATCGCGGCTACGCCCGGCAGCGTCGCGGACGAGCCCGACTACTTCATCGGCAGCGTCAATACGACCGGCCGGCCCGGGTGCGAGGCGCTCAACTGGGCGGACCAGCAGGATTCGAATCACGACTCGCCTACTGGCGCGAGCGCGACCTGATCGCGCAAGGCGGGCAACGGCAGGACACCGCTCTTCCTGACGCAGGGCTTCCTCGAGAACAACACGAAGCCCGACGGCACGTGGGACTTCTTCAACGCCGTCGATGCGCCGAAGCGCGCCTGGTTCGGCATGTGGGACCACGTGCGCGGCAGGACGTGGACGTGGACAACAAGAACCGCCTGCTCATGGGCCGCAAGGGCTTCAACGACGAGGTCATGCGCTTCTACGACCGCTGGCTCAAGGGCGTCAAGCCGGCGGTGAAGGACCCGACGCTCGCGATCCAGACGAATGACGGAACTTGGCGGGCGGAGGAGGAGTGGCCGCCCGCCGACTCACGTGCGGTGAAGGTGCCGCTCAACTCCGGCGAGTACGTGGACGACGCTCAGACGAAGGCGAGCAACGACGGTCTTTCCGCTGGCCGGCACTCCGGGCGTGGGGATCTGGACGATCTCGCCGCCGCTGCCCTACGAGACGCACATGGTGGGCGTGCCGCGACTGACGCTCGACGTCGAGACGAGCGCGCCGAACGCCAACCTCGCCGCCGCCGTCTACGACATCGACGAGGAGAACCGCGCGACGCTCCTCTCGCGCCAGGGCCGCCTGATTCCGCGAGAGCGGCACCTACACGCTCGACATGTACGGCAACGACTGGCGGATCCTGCCGGGGCACCGGATCGGCGTCATGGTCTCCACCTCGCACTCGGAGTGGTGGCTCGCCGCTGTCCCGACTCAGCAGACCGTGTCGGTTGCCGGCGCGAACCCTCGAGCTGCCCTTCCTCACCTACACGCGGCCCGATCACATCGACGGAAAGCGCGCCGTCAGGCTCGAGAACTACCTGGCGAACACGCCGATCACAGCTCGCCGCAGGAGACGATCGACAGCGGCACCGACTCGTCGTTCCCGCTGCCGCCCGAGATGGTGGCGCGGCCGACCGGCAACAAGGGCAAGCCGGGCAAGGGCAAGCGGCGGCGCTTCTCGGCGCGGCTTGCCACGGCCGGCGCCGGCAAGCGCGTCGTCGTGCGCGGACAGGCGCCCAAGGGGCTCACTGCTGAAGATCCGCCTGCTCCGCCGCGGCGAGCTCGTGGCGCGCAAGCGGATGGAGACGGAGCGGCGTCGCTGGGTCGCGCGCTTCCGCGTCCAGAGGCCGGGCCGCTACCGCGCCGTCGTCCGCGCGCGCAAGGGCGACCGCGTGATGCGTACGCGCACCAAGCTCGTGCGCGTCCGCTACGCAGGCGCGCTAAGGCGGGAATCGCCACGGGCGCGGCGTCGCGCTCGATGAGCTCCTGCTTGAGCGCCCTGCGGCCGCGGTGGTGCAGGCCGTGGATCGAGTCCTCGGACTTGCCGAGGTGCGTCGGCGATCTCCCCCGGGCTCCAGCCGGCGACGTGCCGCAGGACGACGACCTCGCGCTGCTCCTCCGGGAGCTCGGCGAGCGCGTCGCGGAGCGTCAGCGACAGCGACGGCGCCGTGCTCCTCGTGGCCCTCGTCGACGGCGAAGGTGTCCTCGCACGGCATCGCGCGGCGCCTGCGGATGTGGTCGATCGCCATGTTGTGCGTGATCCGCAGCAGCCAGGACGAAAACGGGACCGAGCGCTGCTCGTAGCGCTCGATCGAGCCCATCAGCCTCGTGAACACCTGCTGGGTGACGTCCTCGGCCTCGTGCTCGTCGCGGACGATGCTGCGGGCGTAGCCGTAGACGTTGTCCGCGAAGCGCAGGTAGAGGTACCGGATGGCGTCCGGAGTCGCCCTGCTTCGCACGCACGATGACGCGTGCGAGCTCCTGAGGCGAGCGATCCTCGTCGAGCTTCTGCTTCCGGTGGAAGCGGCCTTCGTTGAGAGTGGAGTAACGGTCGAGAACGTGCTGCATCTGGGGAGTTCCTCCTGTGGAGTCCTTGGGGGCCTGCCTCCCCGTTGACGATGCGAGCAACTTAAGAACCGCTCCTTTGACGCCGATTAGATGTTTTGTTAGTTGGCAATTAGCGGTCTAACAAATTTGTTGTAACCCAAATCGGGGACAGGAGACTTGTGTTGCGGGCTATGATCGGCGAAGGGGCAGCTGGATGGACTCTCCCGCGATGACGACCAGGGCGGAAACCGGCCCCGCGCACGCCGGCGACGTCTTCTCGCGCCTGCCTTACGGGGTCGTCGTGGTCGAGCCCGGGCGGCCAGCGTCAGCGCGAGCAACCCGTGCGCCCAGGGCTATCTCCCCGACCTCGAGGGCGAGGCCGCCGCTCCGGTGCGCCGAGCTCTTCGACTGCATGGCGCCGGGCGGGCCGTGTGCGGAGGGTTGCCTCGCCGAGCGCGCCGCGCAGGCCGAGGCCGCGCTGCCCGGAGATCCGGATCGACACGAGCCGTGCCGGCGGCGTGAGCGCGCTGTGGGTGACCGCCGCCCCGCTCGGCGATGGCCGCGCGCTGCTCCACCTTCGCCCCGGCGACGCCCGCGACCGGCGCCGGCGTAGCGACCCTCACTGGATCAGCGGGCCGCGGCTGCGGATCTCCGCCTTCGGCCGGATGCACGTGGACAGCCCCGAGGGGCCGCTCAGCGGCAAGTGGCTCCAGCAGCGGCCGGGACACGTCCTCAAGTACCTCGTCTGCGAGCGCAACCGCGTGGTCCACGCCGAGGAGATCGCCGAGGCGCTCTGGCCGGGTTCGGGGCCGACCGCGCTGAACAACGTCCGCCACTTCATCCACGCACTGCGCGACAAGCTCGAGCCCGACCGGCCGAAGCGCGCGCCCTCGTCGTTCATCGCCGCCGTCCAGGGCGGGTACGCGATCGACCGGCGGCGGGTGCAGATCGACGCCGACGAGTTCGAGGAGGCGGCGAAGAAGGGGATCGACGCAGCACGCCGCGGCGCCACCGCGGATGCCGAGGCCGAGCTGTCGAAGGCGCTCGAGCTCTACCGCGGGGACTTCCTCTCCGACGAGCCCTACGCCGAGTGGGCCTACGCCGAGCGCGACCGGCTGCGCGGAACCACCACCCAGTGCCTGCGCCTGCTGGCCACGATCTTCGCCAAGCGCGACGACATCGACGGCGCAGCCTCCGTGCTGGAGCAGCTCGCCGAGCTGGAGCCGTACGACGCCGAGGTCCACCGCCAGCTCCTCACAGCCTGGCTGAGGCTCGGCCGCAGGACCGAGGCCGCGCGGCGCTACACCTCCTTCCGCATGAGGATGCTGCGCGAGTTCGGCGAGGAGCCCGACTTCGAGCTCGCCGACCTCACCAGTCACCGCCGCGCGCGCACAGTCCGTCTAGCGCCAGTTCTCGACCCCCGATTCGTTAGGTCGTGTGATGACCCTGACGGGCAAGGGACTACTTCTGGCCGCATCCACGCGGGACGACGAGCTCACCGCTCTCGCCGGCACGCGCGCGGCCCATCGGCTTCCCGTCGCGAACCAGCCGCTGCTCACGTACGGGCTCGCCGCCATGCAGGCGTCAGGGGTCGAGGACGTGGCGGTGATCGTCTCGCCCGGGACGTCTGCGGAGGTGCGCACCCTGCTCTCGGCCGCCACCGACGGCCCGTTGCGGATCGGGTGCATCGACGCAGGCGAGACGAAGGGCCTCGTCCACGCGCTGCGCGCCGCCAGCCACTTCTTGGACGAGCGCCCCGTGATGGTCCATCTCGGCGACGCGCTGGTCTCACAGCCGCTGCCGCGGCTCTTCGAGGAGCTCGCTGAGAGCGGCGCCGACGCGCTCATGCTCGTGCGCAACGCGGCCGAGCTCGGCCATCTGGGACCGATGGCGGGCGCGCGCCCGCTGCGCCTCGTCCAGGACAAGCCCGTTCCGCCCGACGAGCAGGCGCTCGCCGGCGTGTTCGTGCTGGGACCGGCGGCGATCGACGCCGCCCTCGCGCTTCCGGACGACGCGGGCGTTGCGGAGATCATCGGGGCGATCGGCGAGGCCGGCCGTCGGCTCGAGACCCGGATCGTGAACGGCTCGTGGAAGTACACGGGCGAGGTCGACGGCCTGCTGGCGGCGAACCGGATGGTGCTCGACCAGATCGAATCGGAGCTCGCGGGGTGCGACCTGTCGCAGGCGCGCATCGAGGGCAGGGTCCAGATCCACCCCACGGCGATCATCGAGCGGAGCACGATCCGTGGCCCGGCGGTGATCGGGCCGCGCGCGGTGCTCCAGGACGCCTTCGTCGGCCCTTACAGCGCGGTCGGCGCCGAGGTGCGGCTCGAGGGCGCCGAGCTCGAGCACTCGATCGTGCTCGACCACGCCGTCATACAGGCACATCGGCCACCGTCTCGAGGACAGCCTGGTAGGAAGTGGCGCCACCGTGACGCGCGACTTCGCTTTCCCCTCCGGCCTGCGGCTGCGCGTCGGCCGCCGGGCCGAGGTACTGCTCGCCTGAGAGCACCGCACGCTGAGAGCCCGCCGGTCCCCCCCAAGGCGGTCTGGGACCAGATCCGTGCCCGGCCGGACCGCGCGCCGGAGCTGATCGCGCTCGCCGCTTCCGAGCGGTTCGCGCCGAGCGCCCGCGAACTGGGCCGCCGAGCACGAGGGCAAGCCACCCGCCGACGTCGCGCGCCGGGCGGTGAAGCGTCATGTCCGCATCTCCCGGCTGGAGGGCGCGACGGCCGGGCTGGCGGGGGCGTGGGGAATCATCCCGGACGTCGTCGCGCTCGCCTGGCTCCAGAGCCGGATGGTGTTCCACGTGGCGGCCTCGTTCGGGTTCGACCCGCGGCCATCCGATGCGCCCGGCCGAGCTGCTCACGCTCACCGGCCTCTACCCGACGGCGCAGGAGGCGCGCGAAGCCCTCGACGGCGTCGGCCGCCACGTCGCGGTGGCGTACGGCGAGGGCAAGCTCCGCGGCGAGAAGGGAACGCTCCAGGGCCGGCTGATCAGGATGGTCGGCGGCCACTTCACGAAGAAGACCGCCGGCGAAGTTGATCCCGTTCGTCGCCTCGCCGATCATGGCCGTCCAGAACGGCAACGCCGTCGCCGAGCTCGGCTACCGCGCATTGCGGTTCTACGGCGGCTAGGCGCGGCCGTACACCGGGATCGCGGCGCCGCTCGTCACCGACGAGTCGTCCGACACGAGGAAGCGGATCACCTTCGCGATCTCGGCCGGCTGCACCCACTTCGAGATGGTCGGCATCGGGCTCGGCGGCGCGGTTCGCCGGCGTGTCGATCACGCTCGGCAGCACCGCGTTCGCGCGGATGCCGTCGGCGCGGTAGTCGGCGTCGAGCGCCTGCACGAACGCGAGCACGGCCGCCTTCGAGGTGACGTACGCCGCCGCACCCGGGAATGGCCGCAGCGCGGGCCGAGCGGAGACGCCCACGTAAGCGCCGCCGCCGCGCTCGATCAGCCGCGGCATGGCGGCGCGCGCGAGCAGGAAGCCGGGGCGCAGGTTCAGCCGCAGCAGCCTCTCCCAGTCATCCGGTTCCGTTTCGTGAACCAAAGGCCCGGAAGCAAAGCCACCGACGAGGTTGACCACGGCGCCGAGATCCTCGACCCCGTTCACTGCCTCATTGACCGCGTCCGGATCAAAAAGGTCCGCCTGGACGAGCGACAGGCCGTCCGCCTCGGCGACCCGCTCGCGCTCCTTTTCGACCACCCACGTCGCCGTCACCGGATGCCCCGCGTCGAGCAGCTCGCGGAGGACGGCGCCGCCTAGCGCGCCGGTCCCGCCGGCCACGAGAACCGCGTGCATGCGAGGCACTCTAAGGGCCGGGAGCCGTCCGGCGGCGACCGTAAGTTGGACCGCCCCATGGAGCAGGCGATTCTCATACCGACGCTCACCGAGAAGGTGTTCGCGCGCGACCTCGCGGACGGCCAGCAGGTCGAGACCGCGTTCGTCGTTCGCGAGGTCAGCCGGCGCGCCAAGCGGAACGGCGAGGCGTTCCTGAAGCTCCAGCTCGGCGACGTGACGGGCCGCGTCGAGGCCGTCTGCTGGGACGACGTGGACGCCGTCGCCGACGTCGCCGCGCCCGGGCACGGTCGTGATCGTCCGCGGCACCTACTCGGTCGACGACCGCTTCGGGTCGACGCCTCACGGTCCGCTCGGTGCGGGCCGCCGCCGACGGCGAGTACGACCCCGCCGACCTGCACGAGTGCGCCCCCGTCCCGGTCGCGCAGATGGAGGCGGACCTGCGCGAGCTGATCGGCACCGTCCAGTGCCCGCACCTGCGCCAGCTGCTCGACCGCTGCCTCGCGCCCGGACAGCCCGATCTGGCAGACGCTGGAGCGTCTGGCCGGCCGCCAAGCACTATCACCAGGCCTACCGCCACGGGCTGCTCGAGCACTGCCTGTCGGTCGCCCAGGGCGTCAGCGCGATGGCGGCCACCTTCCCCGGGCTCGACCGCGACGTGGCGGTCACCGGCGCGCTGCTGCACGACATCGGGAAGATCGAGGCCTACTCGATGGAGGGCGACGCGATCGACCTCTCGGACGCCGGCAAGCTCCAGGGCGAGATCCCGCTCGGCTACTACATCGTCCGGCGCGAGATCGAGGAGATACCCGGCTTCCCGCGCCGAGACGGCCGAGGCGGTCCTGCACATCATCCTCTCCCACCACGGCTCGCTCGAGCACGGCAGCCCGGTGGTGCCGTGCACCCGCGAGGCCACGCTCGTGCACGCGATCGACAACCTCGGCGGCAAGCTCGGCAGCTTCGACCGGCTCGAGAAGTCGCTTGGGGACGGCGAGCGGTGGTCGCGCTTCGACCGCGCGCTCGACGGCTCGGCGTACTTCGCCCGCCGCGACGCGGCCTAGCCAGCCCGCAAAGAGCGAAAAACGCACGGACGCCGTCACATAGGGGCGCTCGGCGTGCGTTTCCCTTCCTTATGCTGGGCCGCCAGTGGCAAAGGACACCGAAAAGCTCATCCGGCAGCTCTCGCTGATCTCGTTCCTGATGGCGGAGCGGCGCTCGGTCACGGCGCTCGAGATCAAGCAGGAGGTGGAGGGCTACTCGGGCATGAACGACGACGCGTTCGCGCGCCGCTTCTACGCGGACCGGGCCGAGCTCGAGTCGCTCGGCATCGACCTGAAGGTCGACAAGCCCGCCGACGGCTCGTACGAGGCCGAGAGCTACACGCTGCCGCCGGAGAACTTCTACCTGCCGGCGATCGAGTTCTCGGACGCCGAGCTGGGCGCGCTGCGGATGGCGCTCAGCCTGCTCGACGGCGAGTTCGCCTACGCCGAGCCGCTGCGGCTCGCGCTCCAACAGCTCTCCTGGGGCAAGCCCTCCCCGGTCGGCGCGGCCGACAACCAGCCGGTCGCGCTCGCCCAGACGGCGGAGGCGGGCGGCCGCGAGCTGTCGCAGCGGCTGTCGAAGATCGAGACCGCGATCTTCCGCCGCAAGACGATCGTCTTCGACTACTACACGATCGGCCGCGACGCCGAGGAGAAGCGCAAGGTCGATCCGTACCAGCTCCTCTACCAGCGCGGCCAGTTCTATTTGATCGGCTACTCGCACGAGCGCCAGGACATCCGCGTCTTCCGGCTGTCGCGCATCCGCGGCAAGGTCTCCTACTCGTCGAAGGCCGAGCACGACTTCGCCCGGCCCGGAGGACTTCGACCACCGCTGGTACGCCACCCGCACGGACTGGCAGCTCGGCGAGTCCGAGGGCACCGCGCGCATCTGGCTTTCGCCGCGCGTCGACTGGCTGATCGAGCGCCACTACGGACACGCCGGCACGATCCAGCCCGCCGCGGAGGTCGACGACGCGCCCGGCCGACGGCTCCGTGTTCGAGACCGAGTACGCCGACCCGCGCGCGATCGTCGCATGGGTGCTCGAGCTCGGCGACCGGGCGCGCCTGCTGGGCCCGCCCGAGCTCGTCGAAGCTCGGGGCCGAGCGGCTCGAGCTGGTCGTCGAGCGCCATACGCGGCACGTTCGACACCGCCAAGCCGAAGGCGCGCCAGTCCGAGCGGCCGGCGCCCGAAGCCGGACGACGGCAAGGGCGACTCGCCGATCCGGCCCGAGCGCTTCGCCGGCTCGTCACGCTCGCGAGCATCCTGATCAAGGCTGCGCGCGAGGGCGCGAAGCTCGAGCTCGCTCCGCTGTGCGCGGAGCTGAACGTGACCGAGCAGGAGCTGCAGGAGGACATCGACGTCCTGAACGTCGTCAACTTCGGCGGCGGCAGCTACGTCGTGTACGCCGAGGTCGTGGGCGACACGATCGAGGTGGACCCCGAGCCCTACGGCGACAACTTCGCCCGCCCCGCGCGCCTCCTTCCGCTTCAGGCGAAGGCGCTCGTCGCTGCGATCGACCTGATCGGCGAGCACATCCCGAAGGGATCGCTCGAGTCCGCGCGCAAGAAGATCACCGACGCGCTCGGGCAGGATCCCGGCGCAGGACGGGCTCCAGATCACGCGCGCGAAGGGCGACGACTCGGACATCGCGCGCGTGCTCAGCGAGGGCATCGTCGCGCACCGACTGGTGGAGATCGACTACTACAAGGAGAACGAGGACGACTTCTCGACGCGCCGGATCGAGCCGTACCAGCTCGCCAACGGCCGCGAGGGCTGGTACGTCGTCTCGTTCGACCTCGAGCGCGACGACACGCGCACGTTCCGGCTGGACCGGATCCGCTCCGCCACCGTGCTCGACAAGGAGTTCGAGCCGCGCGAGGGCGTCGAGGCCGACACGCGCGGCTGGCTGAAGACGGGCGAGGTCGAGGCCTCGCAGGTCGCGCGGATCTGGTGGTCGCCGGAGCGGGCCCGCTGGGCGCGCGAGGACAAGCGAGTCGTGGAGGAGCTCAAGGACGGCGCCGTCATCGTCGAGCAGCCGTTCAAGGGCACCGACTGGCTCGTGCACCAGATCCTCAGCCTGGGCGGCGATGCCGTCGTGCTCGAGCCCGAGGAGGCTCGCAGCCGCCGTGCTCGAGGGCGCCGAGGCGCTCGCCGGCCTCGCCCGCAGCTGACGCACCGCCCCCGAGTAGGTTTCGCCGCGCATGGCCTCGCGCCGCGACCAGATCCGCATGTCAGACGACGAGGTGCGCGCTTTCCTCGCCGAGCAGAAGGTGATGACGGTGGGCACGATCGGCCCGAACGGCCGCCCCCACCTCATGGCGCTCTGGTACGTCCCGGACGGCCTCGGCATGACAGGCTGGACCTATGCGAAGTCGCAGAAGGCGAAGAACCTCGAGCGCGACCCGCGCGCGACGATCCACGTCGAGAGCGGCGTCCAGTACCAGGAGCTGCGCGGCGTGATGATGGAGTGCGACGTGACGCTCGACCGTGACGCGAAGCAGTACGGGCTCGCCCTCTTCGAGCGCTACGCCGGCACGCTGGACGAGTCGGTGACGGCGATGGTCGAGAAGCAGGCGCCCAAGCGCGTCGGCCTCCGCTTCACGCCCACGCGGATCGTCTCGTGGGACCACTCGAAGCTCGGGCGGGACCTATGATGGAGGGGCTGAAGGGGCTGATCCTGTCCGGTGGCCGCGGGACGCGCCTGCGCCCGATCACCTACACGAGCGCGAAGCAGCTCGTCCCGGTGGCGAACAAGCCGGTGCTCTTCTACGGGATCGAGGCGATGGCCGCCGCCGGCATCCGCGAGGTCGGGATCATCATCGCGCCGGAGACCGGCGCGGAGATCCGCACGGTCGCGGGCGACGGGTCCGCGTTCGGGTCGCAATCACCTACATCGAGCAGGACGAGCCGCTCGGCCTCGCGCACGCCGTGCTCACCGCCGAGGAGTTCCTCGGCGGCTCGCCGTTCGTGATGTACCTGGGCGACAACCTGCTGCGCGACGGGATCACGGAGCTGGTCGACACGTTCCGCTCGGACGAGCCCGACGCGCTGATCCTGCTGACGCCCGTGCCCGATCCCGAGCACTACGGCGTGGCGGAGCTCGACGGCGACGGCAGGGTCGCGCGGCTTGATCGAGAAGCCGCCCGAGCCCAAGACCGACCTCGCGCTCGTCGGCGTCTACATGTTCACTCCGTCGGTCTTCGACGCGGCCCGCGCGATCAAGCCGTCCGGGCGCGGCGAGCTCGAGATCACGGATGCGATCCAGCACCTCGTCGACTCGGGCCTGCGGGTCGACCCGCACGTCGTGCGCGGCTGGTGGAAGGACACGGGCCAGGTGCAGGACATGCTCGAGGCGAACCGGCTGATCCTCGACGACATCGAGGAGCGGCACGAGGGCGAGCTGATCGAGTCGCGCGTGGAGGGGCGGGTCGCGATCGAGAGCGGGGCGCGGCTCGAGCGCACGACGGTGCGCGGCCCGGCGATCATCGGGCGCGGCGCCGTCCTGACGGACGCCTACATCGGCCCGTACACGGCGATCGGCGACCACGTCGTCGTCTCGAACGCGGAGATCGAGCACGCGATCGTGCTCGAGGGATCGTCGATCCAGGACCTCGACGGCCGCATCGAGGCCAGCCTGATCGGCAAGAACGTTGCGATCGCGCGCAGTCCCGAGCTGCCGCGCGCGTTCCGCTTCGTGGTAGGCGACAACGCCGAAATCGCCATCCTGTAGAGCCGTGAAGATCCTCGTCACAGGCGCCGGGGGGATGCTTGGTACGGACTTCGTCCGCGCGGCCGCATACTGGAACCACGACGTCGTCGGGCTCACGTACGCCGAGCTCGACGTCGGCGACTCGGGATCGGTCTGGCGGGCATGCTCGCGCGCGAGAAACCGGACGTGGTCGTCAACTGCGCGGCGTACACGGACGTAGACGGCGCCGAGGACGACTATCGAGGCCGCCTGGCGGGTGAACGTCGAGGGCGCGCGGTTCGTGGCGCTGGGCGCCGCCGAGGTGGGCGCGAGCATCGTCTACCCCTCGACCGACTACGTCTTCGACGGGCTGAAGGGAGAGCCCTACGTCGAGTCGGACGCCACGCGGCGCGCTGTCGGTGTACGGACAGACGCAAGGCGGCCGGGCGAGGCCGAGACGGCAGCGGCGAACCAGCGCTACTTCATCGTCCGCACCTCGTGGCTATTCGGCACCGCGGGCAGGAACTTCGTCGAGACGATGCTCACGCTCGGCGGCGACCAGGGCGACGTCGTCGTCGTGCGCGACCAGGTCGGCTGCCCGACCTACACGGCGCACCTCGCCGACGCGCTCGTCCGCCTGATCGACACGACGGCCTTCGGCATCCATCACATCGCCGGCGCGCGGCGAGTGCTCCTGGTACGAGTTCGCCGAGGAGATCTTCCGCCAGAGCGCGCTCGAGGTCCGGATGATGTCGATGACGACCGCCGAGCTCAGCCGGCCGGCGCCGCGGCCGCCGTACTCGGTCCTCGACCACCGAGCGAGACGAGGCGATCTACCTGCCGGACTGGCAGGAGGGCCTCGCCGCGTACCTGGCCGAGCGAGCGGTCGCGACATGAAGACGCTCGTGACGGGCGCGGCCGGGTTCATCGGCTCGGCCTACGTGCGCGTGCTGCTCGAGGCGCGCCCCGACGACGAGGTCGTCGTGCTCGACAAGCTCACGTACGCCGGGCGGCGCGAGAACCTCGCCGAGGTCGAGGACCGGATCGAGTTCGTCGAGGGCGCGATCGAGGACCCGGCGGTCGTGCGCGACGCGATGGACGGCTGCGAGCCGGTCGTGAACTTCGCGGCCGAGTCGCACGTGGACCGATCGATCGCGGGCCAGGACCCGTTCGCGGTCACGCACGTGATCGGCACCGGCGTACTGCTCGACGCCGCGCGCGAGCTCGGCGTCGCGCGCTTCCTCCAGGTCTCGACCGACGAGGTGTACGGCTCGATCGAGTCGGGCTCGTTCACGGAGGAGTCGCCGCTCCAGCCCTCCTCGCCCTACTCGGCGACGAAGGCGGCGGGCGACCTGCTCGTGCAGGCGCACGTGCACACCCACGGGATCGAGGCCGTGATCTGCCGCGGGTCGAACAACTACGGCCCGCGCCAGTACCCGGAGAAGCTGATCCCGCTGTGCATCGCTGAACGCGCTCCACGAGCGACCCGCTGCCCGTCTACGGCGACGGCCGCCAGGTGCGCAACTGGCTCTACATGGAGGACTTCGCGCGCGCGATCGACCTCGTGCTGCGCGAGGGACGGCCGGGCGAGGTCTACAACGTCGGCGGCCCGGACGAGGAGGAGAACCTCCACGTCGTCGAGCGCATCCTCGAGCTGACCGGGCGCGACAGGTCGCTGATCGAGCACGTCGAGGACCGCAAGGGCCACGACCGCCGCTACTCGCTCTCGTCCGACAAGGTCGAGGGCGCTCGGCTGGGAGCCGCAGGTCGGATTCGAGGAGGGCCTCGAGCGCACCGTGGCCTGGTACCGCGAGAACGAGTGGTGGTGGCAGCCGATCCGCTCGGGCGAGTACCGCGAGTACTACGAGCGCCAGTACGGCCGAAGCCTGGGCTGACGCTAGGCTGAGGGCATGCCCCCCGCTCTCGAGCTCCGCGGCCTGACGAAGCGCTACGACGACGGCACGCTCGCGCTCGAGAACTTCGACCTCGAGATCCCGGCCGGCGCGTTCTTCGGCCTGCTCGGGCCGAACGGCGCCGGCAAGACGACGGCGATCAACGCCGTCTGCAACCTGATCCGGATCACCGAGCGGCGAGGCGCTCGTGTTCGGGCGCCCCGCCCACACGCTGGCCGCGCGCCGCGACGTCGGGCTCGCCGAGCAGGACATCAACCTCGACCGCTTCCTCACCGTGCGCGAGACGCTCGTCTACCACGGCGGCTACTTCGGCATGACGGGCGCGGAGCGCGTCGGCGCGCGCCGACGAGATGATCGACGTGTTCGACCTGCGCGCGAAGGCGCACACGCGCACGTCCAAGCTGTCGGGCGGGATGCGCCGCCGCGTGCTCCTCGCGCGCGCCCTGATGCACCGGCCAGGGCTCGTGATCCTCGACGAGCCCACGGCCGGGGTCGATTTCGAGCTGCGCACCGAGATGTGGCGCTACATCCGCCGACTGCACGCAGAGGGCACCACGATCCTCCTCACCACGCACTACCTCGACGAGGCCGAGGCGCTGTGCGAGGAGATCGCGCTGATCCGCCACGGCCGCCTGATCGCGCGCGACACGGCCGCGGGCCTGCGCGACGCACTACGGCGCGAGCTCGCTGGAGGACGTCTACGTGAAGGCGATGGAGGTCGCGCGGGCGTCAGCGAACCCGCTTGAACCGAAGCGAGTAACCGGCGTCGAGCCCGCGCGCCGACGGGTCGATGTAGATCTCGACGAAGCCGCGAGCCGCGCCGCCGCCGGTTGTTCTCGGATCACGAGCGAGTCGCGCGCGCTGCCGACTCGCTGCGAGAGCCCGACCGGCGGGGCGGAGGTGCTGCCGCGCGCTCCCGCGGAAGACCGCGAGGTCCGTGTCGCCGTAGCTCGGCACGACGGTGATCCGCGTGCGCGACCTGCCCGGGAAGCGGACGCGGTAGACGTCCGCCGGGTCCTCGAACTGGTCGACGCGCGCCCTGAAGCGCCGGCGGCGCGGCTTTCCGTCGTAGACGACGCGGATCGGCGGTTGCGGAAGATCTCCCCGTTGACCCAGAAGATGTTCTCGTTCGGCTCGAGCGGGTCGTTCGCGGGCGCCCGCACGCGCAGCGCGCTCCCGAGCTGGACGAAGCCCGTAGCCCGTGTTCGGATCCCAGCCGTCGCGATCCAGGTCGATCGCCGACAGCTTGACCACCTGCGCGAGCTGGTCGACGGTCAGCTTGCGGCCGAACGGCGGCCACCCATGTGGCGACGCCGGCCACGATCGGCGAGGCGAAGCTCGTGCCGTCGAGCAGCGCGTAGCCGTTTCCGTCCCCGTCGGGGTCGTGCGCGAGCGGGACGGCGGTGGCGATCCGCTCGCCCGGCGCAGCCACGTCAACCGCCGCGTTCGCGTTGGAGAAGTAGCTCGTCTCGCCGTCGAGGTCGACGGCCGCGACGGTCACCACGTGCGGCAGCGACGCCGGGTACTCGAGCGGGTTGCCCTCGGCGAACTCGTTGCCCGGCCGCAGCGACGAGCAGGACGCCCGCGGCGGTCGCGCGCTGCAGCTCGGCGGACTCGGCGAAGCACTCCTGGCTCGCGCCGTAGCTCATGTTGAGCACGTCGTAGCCGCCCCGGATCGACCGCCTTGATCTGGCGGACGATGTCGCCGCAGGAGAGGTTCGTGGCGAAGTTGGTGGCGATCATCCCCGGCCAGATCCCCTCGATCCCGCGCCCGTTCGTGGGCGCGGCGGCCACCGCGGCCGTCGCCGTCCCGTGCTCGTCCTCGACGGCTGCGCGCGCCGATCGAGCGTGATCCGGCCGCCCACGAACTCGGGATGGCTCGTCGTCGAGCTTCGAGTCGATCAGCGCGAGCTTCGGGCTGGAGCTCGTGACCGCGGGCGGCTCGAGGCCCGTCCTCGACCACGGCCGGCGCGCCACCGCGTGCTGCTGGTGAACGGGTCAGTCGCCCGCTGGCGCGGGCGGCTGAGGATGTTCGGCTCGGCGAACTTGAGCAGGCCCCGACGGCGCAGCGCGGCGGCGAACGCGCGCGCATTGCGGCGCGGCACGACGTGGGCGCCCACGGAGCCCGACCGGCCGCGCGTCGGTAGCGGCGCGCGAGCGACGCGGACGCGCGCGGCGTCGCGGGCAGCGACGATCCACGTGTCCGCGATCCGCGAGCACGCCGGCCGCGCGAGCGTCGCCCGGCAGCGTCATCGGCGGCTGCGACATCGCGGCCTGCGCCGGTGCGCCGGCGAAGCGCCAGAAGACGGCAAGGGCTGTCAGGAGCGAGCGGGTCATCGGCGCACCCGTCGCAGGTTAGGGACACACCGTTACTCTCGGCCGGATGCACGAGCGGGTTGAGAACGGGTACGGAGGCCTCCTCTGGCTCGCCAGGCGCGAGACGCTGCGCGTCTCGAAGCTGTGGACCCAGACGGTGCTCGCGCCGGTCGTGTCCTCCACGCTCTTCATCGTCGTCTTCGGCCTCTCGCTCGGCGGCCGGATCAAGCAGGTGGAGGGCTTCGACTACGAGGTGTTCATCGTGCCCGGGCCTGATCGCGATGACGATCGTGCAGCAGGCCTACAACAACAACGCGTCGTCGATCTACCAGGCGCGCTCCGAGCGCTACGTCCACGACGTCCTCGCGGCGCCGATGCACCCGTGGCAGATGAACCTCGGCTGGAACCTCGGCGGCGTCGCGCGCGGGTTCGCCATCGGCGCCGGCCTGCTCGCGCTCGCGATACCGCTCACGGGCGTCCCGGTCGAGCAGCCGCTCGTCCTCCTGCTCGCGATGCTGCTGGCGCTGATCGGGTTCGGGGCGCTCGGCACGATCGTCGGCATCTACGCCGAGCAGTGGGACCACACGACGTTCATCTCGAACATCGTGATCCTGCCGCTCGCCTTCGTCGGCGGCGTCTTCTACTCCGTCGACATGCTCGGCTCGCCGTGGGAGGAGCTGTCCCACTTCAACCCGCTCTTCTACCTCGTCCAGGCGATGCGGTTCGGGATGCTCGGCGAGAGCGACGTCAGCGTCGCGCTGTCGCTCGGCGTCACCGCGGCGGTCGCGATACCGGCGTACCTCTTCTCGCAACTACCTGTTCACGAGCGGGCGGAGACTGAAGGCGTGAGCGAGGGCGAGAACCGCGTCGGGCAGTACGCGCGCCGCGTCGGGGAGATCCTCGGCCTCGAGGACGAGACGCTCGAGATGCTCGAGCTCGCCGGCTCGCTTCACGACGTCGGCAAGCAGATGATCTCCGAGCGGATCATCGACAAGCCCGGCCCGCTCACCGACGCCGAGTGGGAGGCGATGCGCAAGCACCCCGAGCTCGGCGAGGCATACGCGCGCGAGGAGGGACATCCGGAGGACGTCGGGAGCTGGGTGCGCCATCACCACGAGCGGCTCGACGGGACCGGCTACCCGGACCACCTCGAGGGCGAGGAGATCCCGATGGGCGCGCGCATCATCGCCGTGCTCGACGCGTACGTCGGCATGACCTCGCCGCGCGCCGTACCGGCCGCCGATCCCGCCGGAGGTCGCGCTCGACGAGCTCGAGCACGCCGCGGGCAAGCACTTCGACCCGCAGGTGGTCGACATCTTCGTGCGCCTGGTGCGGGCGAACCTTTGAAGCTCGAAGAGCTCGAGCGGCGGATCACCACCTGCCGCCGCTGCCCGCGCCTGGTCGAGTGGCGCGAGCGAGTCGCGCGCGAGAAGCGCGCGGCCTACGCCGGCGAGGACTACTGGGGCCGCCCCGTGCCCGGCTTCGGCGACCCCGACGCGCGCGTGTACGTGCTCGGGCTCGCGCCCGCCGCCCACGGAGGCAACCGCACCGGGCGCGTGTTCACGGGCGACCGCTCCGGCGACTGGCTGTTCGCCTCGCTCCACCGCACGGGCTTCGCCAACCAGCCGACCTCGCTCCACGCGGACGACGGGCTCGAGCTGCGCGGCGCGTTCGTGGCGGCGGCGGTCCGGTGCGCGCCGCCCGCCAACCGGCCGCTCCCGGCCGAGCGCGACAACTGCCTGCCCTACGCCGCGCAGGAGCTCGAGCTGATGCCGTCGGTGCGCGTGATCGTGTGCCTGGGCGGGTTCGCCTGGGACGCCGCGCTGAGGCTCGACCCGCCTCCGCCGCCGCGCCCGAAGTTCGGCCACATGGCCGAGTACGAGCTGCCGAGCGGGCGCTATCTGCTCGGCTCGTACCACCCCTCGCAGCAGAACACGTTCACCGGCAGGCTGACCGAGGAGATGACGGACGCGGTCTTCGAGCGCGCGTCCGAGCTCGCGATACGCTGAAAGGTTCCGTGCCTTCAGCAGACCCACTGGCCAGCTTCACTCCTCAGGTCCGCGACTGGTTCGAGCGCGCCTTCGCGGAGCCCACGCAGGCGCAATCCCAGGCGTGGCCCGCGATCGCGGGCGGTGACCACGTCCTGCTCTCGGCCCCGACGGGCTCGGGAAAGACGCTCGCGGCGTTCCTCTGGGGCCTCGACCGGCTCGTGGCCGAGCCGCTGCCGCCCGACGAGCGCAAGACGCGGCTCGTCTACGTGTCGCCGCTCAAGGCGCTCTCCTACGACATCGAGCGCAACCTGCGCGCGCCGCTGAAGGGCATCGGCGGGGACCTCTCGGTCGCGATCCGCACGGGCGACACGCCGCAGAAGGAGCGCGCGGCGATGCTGCGCAAGCCGCCGGACATCCTGATCACGACGCCCGAGTCGCTCTACCTCATGCTCACCTCGCGCGCGCGCGAGTTCCTCCGCGACGCCGAGTGGGTGATCGTGGACGAGATCCACGCGGTCGCGCAGTCGAAGCGCGGCGCGCACCTGGCGCTGACGCTGGAGCGGCTCGAGCACGAGGTCGGGACGGCCCGTGCAGCGGATCGGCCTGTCGGCCACGCAGCGGCCGCTCGAGGAGGTCGGCCGCTTCCTCGTGGGGCCGACGCGCGAGTGCAAGGTCGTCGACACCGGCCTGCGCAAGCCGCTCGACCTGGAGATCCGGGTGCCGGTCGAGGACATGCGCGAGCCCGACCAGGGCACCGACGACCTCGACCCGCTCGCCGGCGGAGGCGCGACGCGGCGCTCGATCTGGCCGGCGATCTACCCGGAGCTGCTCGAGCTCGTCCAGTCGCACAAGTCGACGATCGTCTTCGTGAACAACCGCCGCGGCGCGGAGCGGCTGGCGATGCGGCTGAACGAGCTGGCAGGCGACGACGGAGAAGCCGGCCGACATCGCGCGCGCCCACCACGGGTCGCTCGCGCGCGAGGAGCGGCTCGTCGTCGAGGAGATGCTGAAGTCGGGCGAGCTGCCGTGCCTCGTGGCCACGTCGTCGCTCGAGCTCGGCATCGACATGGGCGCCGTCGACCTCGTGCTTCAGGTCGAGTCGCCGAAGTCGGTCACACGCGGCCTTCAGCGGATCGGCCGCGCCGGGCACGGCGTCGGCGAGACCTCGAAGGGCCGGATCTTCCCGAAGTTCCGCTCCGACCTGCTCGAGTCGACCGTCGTCGCGCAGCGGATGCGCGAGGCGCTGATCGAGGAGACGGTCGTGCCGCGCAACCCGCTCGACGTGCTGGCGCAGCAGATCGTCGCCTGCGTCGCGACCGGCGACGAGTGGAAGGTGCCCGAGCTGCACGAGCTGGTCCGGCGCGCGTACCCGTTCGCCGAGCTCGACCGCAAGCTGCTCGACAACGTGCTCGACATGCTCGACGGGCGCTACCCGTCGGAGGAGTTCGCCGAGCTGCGGCCGCGGATCGTCTGGGACCGCGTCGAGGACGTCATCCGCGCCCGCCAGGGGGCGCGCCAGCTCGCGATCACGAACGCGGGCACGATCCCCGACCGCGGCCTGTTCGGCGTCCATCTCCCGGACGGCCGCCGGGTCGGCGAGCTGGACGAGGAGATGGTCTACGAGGCGCGTGCCGGGCCAGACGTTCATGCTCGGCGCGTCCACTTGGCGGATCGAGGAGATCACGCGCGACCGCGTGCTCGTGACGCCCGCGCCCGGCGCGCCGGGAGCGATCCCGTTCTGGCGAGGCGACATGGTCGGGCGCCCGGCGGAGCTGGGCAAGGCGCTCGGCGAGTTCTCCCGCACCGCGGTCGACAAGGAGCCGGCCGCGCTCGCCGCCGAGTACGGGCTCGACGAGCGCGCCGCCGCGAACCTCGTCACGTACCTGCGCGAGCAGCAGGAGGCCACGCGCGTCGTGCCGAGCGACCGGACGATCGTCGTCGAGCGGTTCCGCGACGAGATCGGCGACTGGCGCCTGTGCGTGCTGTCGCCCTACGGCGGCCGCGTGCACGCCGCGTGGGGCCTCGCGCTCGCCGCGCGGATCCGCGACGAGTTCGGGCTCGAGGCGGACGCGATCTGGTCCGACGACGGCATCGTCGTGCACCTTCCCGACGCGGACGAGCCACCCGGCGCCGAGCTCGTGATGGTCGAGCCGGACGAGGTCGAGGACCTCGTGGTCCGCGAGCTCGGCGAACTCGGCGCTGTTCGGCGCGCGCTTCCGCGAGAACGCGGCACGCGCGCTGCTGCTCCCGCGCGCCTACCCCGGCAAGCGCACGCCGCTCTGGCAGCAGCGGCTGAAGGCGCAGTCGCTGCTCGAGGTGGCGAAGCGCTACGGCCAGTTCCCGATCGTGCTCGAGACCTACCGCGAGTGCCTTCAGGACGTGTTCGACCTGCCGGCTCTGAAGGACCTGCTGCGCGGGCTGCACACGCGCGAGCTGTCGCTCGTCGAGGTCGAGACACCGCGCTCGTCGCCGTTCGCCTCGTCGCTTCTCTTCGACTACGTCGCCACCTACATGTACGAGGGCGACACGCCGAACGCGGAGCGGCGGGCCGCCGCTCTTTCACTTGACCGCGAGTTGCTGGCTGAGCTCCTCGGCCAGGAGGAGCTGCGCGACCTGATCGACGCCGAGGCGCTCGCGGAGGTCGAGGCGGACCTCCAGCGCCTCTCGGAGCGCACGCAGGCGGTGAACGCCGACGGCGCCCACGACATCCTGCGCGCGCGTCGGCGACCTGACGCTCGACGAGGTGCAGGCGCGCTGCCACCGAGGCGTCTCCGCGAAGCGGATCCTGGACGGGCTCGCGGCCGAGCGCCGCGCGGTGTCGATGCGCATCGGCGGCGAGGAGCGCTTCATCGCGTCCGAGGACGCCGGGCTCTACCGCGACGCGCTCGGCGCCGTGCCGCCGGGCGGGCTTCCGGAGACGTTCCTCGAGCCGGTCGAGGAGCCGCTCCAGCGGCTGGTGCGCCGCTACGCGCGCACGCACGGGCCGTTCACCACCGGCGACGTCGCCGCGCGCTACGGGATCGACCCGGGGCCGGTGCTGCGCGAGCTCGAGCGCGCCGGCGCGCTGGTTCGCGGCGAGCTGCGGCCCGGCGGCCGCGAGCGCGAGTGGTGCGACCCCGACGTCCTGCGCCGACTGCGCCGCGCGTCGCTCGCGACGCTTCGCAAGGAGGTCGAGGCCGTCGAGCAGAAGCAGCTCGCGCGCTTCCTCCCTGCGTGGCAGGGCGTCGACTGCGGCCCCGCCCGGCGGCGCGGGCATCGACCGCCTGCGCGAGGTGCTCGTCCCGCTCCAGGGCCTCGCGCTCACCCCGGACACGTGGGAGCGCGACGTCCTCCCGCGCCGGCTCGGCGGCTGGTCGCCCACCTGGCTCGACCAGCTCTGCTCGGGCGGCGAGATCGTCTGGATCGGCGCCGGCGCGCTCGGCCGCAGCTCGGGGCAAGGTCGCGCTCTACTTCCGCGAGGACGTGCGCTGGCTCGGCCCGCCGACGAACCGCGGCGATGCCCCGGCCGGCGCGCCACACGACGCCATCCGCGAGCGGCTCGGACCGGGGCGCGGCCTTCTGGTCGGACCTGCTCGTCGACCTCGGCGAGATCGAGACAGCCGAGCTCCAGGAGGCGCTCTGGGACCTCGTCTGGGCCGGCGAGGTGACGAACGACGCCTGGGCGCCGCTGCGCGCGCCGCGGCTGACGCGTCGCGCGCGACCAGCAGCGGCCAGCGCGGGCGGCGCTTCGCGAAGCGCCGCCGGCCGGGTGCCCCGCAGGTGCAGGGCCGGTGGTCGCTCACCGCGCCGCTCTTCGCGGACCAGCCCGCATACGGGCCGCGCATGCGCGCGCAGGCGGAGCTGCTGCTCGAGCGCTACGGCATCGTCACGCGCGAGACGGTCCTGGCCGAGGGCGTGCCGGGCGGCTTCTCGACGCTCTACGGCGAGCTCACCAATCTCGAGACGCTCGGCACGGCTCGGCGCGGGTACTTCGTCGAGGGCCTCGGCGGCGCGCAGTTCGCGCTCGCGGGCGCGGTCGAGCGGCTGCGCGGGCTGCGATCCGACGAGCCGGCCGGGGCCGCTCGTGCTGGCCGCGACCGATCCCGCCAACCCGTACGGCGCGTCGCTCCCGTGGCCGCGGCGCGACGAGGACCAGCGCCGCCGGCCGGCCCGCGTGGCCGGCGCGTACGTGGTGCTGCTCGACGCCGAGCCGGTGCTCTACGTCGAGCGCGGCGGGAAGGGGCTCGTGCCGCTCCGCGAGCCGGACGAGTCGTGGCTCCGGGATGCGCTCGAGGCGCTCGCCGACCACGTGCGCCGCGGACGGCTCAAGCGGCTCGCGCTCGAGCGCTTCGACGGCGAGCCGATCGTCGGCTCGCCGGTCGAGGAGCTGCTCATCGAGCTCGGCTTCCGCCAGGGGCCGCGGAAACTGACGCTAAGTGCCTGAGGGAGACACGATCCACGCCGCCGCAAGGCGGGTCGCGGCCGCCCTCGTCGGCAAGGAGGTCGTCGTCGATCGAGACGCCGCAGGCGCGCCACGCGATGGACCGCTGGCCGGAGCGCCTCGCCGGACGGCCCGTCCGTTCGGTGGACGCGCACGGCAAGCACCTGTTCTTGCGCTTCGAGGGTGACCTGACGCTCCACTCGCACCTGCGGATGGGCGGCATGTGGGGCGTTTACCCGGCCGGGAAGCGCTGGTCGCGCGGCCGGCATCGGGCGTGGCTCGTGCTCCGCACGCCCGACGCCGAGGTCGTCCAGTTCGACGGGCCCGTCCTCGAGCTGATGACGGAGAGCCGCACCCGCTTCGACGCACGGCTCGCCGCGCTCGGCCCGGACATCCTCGCCTCGGAGCTCGACGAGAAGCGCGTTCCTGACGCGGCTGCGCGAGGACGATCCCACGCGCGGGATCGGCGACGCGCTGCTCGACCAGCGCAACATCGCCGGGATCGGCAACGTGTGGAAGAGCGAGAGCTGCTTCGACGCGTCGGTCGACCCGTGGCGGAAGGTCGCCGACGTCGCGGACGACGAGGCGCTCGACATCGTCCGGCGCGCGCGCCTCCGGATGCAGGATCGGTTTCACGAGGAGGTCACATCCGCGGGCTCCAGGTGTACGACCGTTCAGGGCGGCCATGCCCACGCTGCAAGAACCGGATCCGCGCACGCGGCCAGGGGGACGACAACCGCACGACCTACTGGTGCCCCGGATGCCAGCGCTGAAGCGCGTCGGGCACAAGGGCGCCGACCACGTGGCGCCCGGAAACACGCGCGAGAGCTTCGAGGCGGCGCTCGAGCACGGCGTCGACATGATCGAGTTCGACGTGCTGCGACTGCGGGACGGCCGGCTCGTGCTCGCGCACGACTACAAGGACGCGGCCAAGCGCACGCCGCTCACGCTCGATGAGGGGCTCGACCTGTTCGCGGGCGAGGCGTACGCGGGCGTCGAGCTCGACGTCGACCTGAAGCTCCCCGGCTACGAGCGCGAGGTGGTCGAGGGACTGAGCGCGCGCGGTCTGTCCGAGCGCTCGCTGATCTCGAGCCAGTACCTCGAGAGCCTCGACCGGGTGCGCGAGCTGGCGCCGGAGATCCCGCGCGGCTGGTCGGTGCCGCGCGCCCAGCGCGACTACACGCGCAGCATGTGGGCGGTGCCGGCGTACGGCGTCCTCCAGGTGATCAAGCGGCGGCTGCCGGCGCGCGCGGCGAGCTTCATCCGCGCCGGCCGCATCCAGGCCGTGATGGCGCACCACTACGTCGTCACGCCGCGGCTCGCGCAACAGGTCGCGCGCGGCCGGCGGCGAGCTCTACGTGTGGACGGTGGACGACGCCGACAAGATCGCCCGGCTCGAGGCGATCGGCGTGCACGCGGTGATCACGAACGATCCCGCGCCTTTTCGGCGCTCCGACGCTACGGGAACGCGATCTCGCAGAGCCCCGCCGAGTAGCCGCGCGGGTCGCCGTGGCGGCCGGTCGGGTGGCCGGCGAGGGTCTTGCGCGTCGATGCGGCGAACGGTCTCCCCGTCGCGCCGCCAGCGGAAGTCGACGAGGCCGCGGACGACGTGGCTGGTCGTCGGCACCGGCGGGTCGATGCGGAACTTGCGCCCCGCCTGCCGGCTGCGGTAGCTGCGCGTTGCCGACCTTGATCCACGGCGAGACGCTGCTGCCGCCGACGTCGTACCACTCCTCGGTGCCCCTGTCGTAGTAGCTCGCGCGGAAGCGCATCCACATCGTCTGCTTCGTCCCGTTGCCCGGCATGCTCGCGCGCACGCCGAGCACGTTCGGGTGCTCCGCCGTGTCGCAGATGTTCACGGTCGCCCACAGGTCGCCGGCGTGCGAGGCCGACGCGGACGCCGGCAGGGTCAGCGCGAGAGCGAGTGCGAGAAGTAGAAAAACCACCGTGATGAAACGCGGTCCGCAGCGTAGTTGAGGCATGAGCGAAGCAGTCGCGGAACGGATCTCCCGCCCACTCCGGCGAGCAAGCGCCACTCCATCGGAGGCATTCGAGGCCCTCTACCGCCGTTCCTTCCCGCGCGTGTACGGATACGTGGCGACGCTGCTGCGCGACCGCGCCGCGGCGGAGGAGGTCACGGCGCAGGCGTTCGAGCGGGCGTACCGCAAGCGGCGCAGCTTCCGCGCCTCGCGCGGGACCGAGGAGGCATGGCTGTTCGGGATCGCGCGCAACGCGGCGCTCGACGAGCTGCGGCGCCGAAAGCGCCGCGCCGTGCTGGAGGCGGAGCCCGAGGACGTACACGCGGTCGGCGCCGACGAACAGGCCGACGGCGCCCTTCGCCGCGAGGCCGTCCGCGGCGCGCTCGGGCGGCTGACCCCGCGCGAGCGCGAGCTCGTCGCGCTGCAGGTTCGCCGGCGGGCCTCTCGCACGAGGAGATCGGACGGGTGCTCGGGATCTCGGCGTCGAACGCGGGTACACGACTGCACCGGACACTCGAGAAGCTGAGAAGGGAATGCGATGAAGACGCTTGAGGACGTTCTCGAGGAGATCCGGCCGGCGCCGGACCCCGACTTCGTGGCCGACATGGAGCGGCGGATGAAGCGCGGCTTCCCGCGCGAGCGGAAGCGCCGCCTGCCGGCGCTCCGCCTCACGCGGCCGGTCGCCGCGCTCGCCGCCGGCGCAGGGCTTGCGGTGCTCGTCGCGGTCGCCGTCCTGAATTCCGAGGGCGGCGAGCCAGGCGCGCCGACGGCAACGGTCGAGAGCATCAGCGGCGACACGGCGGGCCGCGCTACCGAGCCTGCCCCGCCGGCTCGGGAGGCGATGCCACAGCCGGTCCCGACGTCCGTCGGAGGCCAGGACATCGCCCCGTCCGGCGGAGGCCAGGACATCGCGCCGGGCACCGAGATCCGCCGGATCGAGCGCTCCGCCCAGCTGACGCTGGCGGCGGACCCGGACGACTTCGACGGCATCGCGGACTCGATCTTCCGGACTGCCGCCCGTCGCGACGGCTTCGTCCTGCAGTCCTCGTTCACGCAGGGCGAGGAGGGCTTCAGCAACGGATTCTTCGAGCTACGCGTGCCGGCGGCCGAGCTGCAGCCGACCCTCAACGAGCTGGCGCGACTCGCGACCGTGCGGGCCCGCGGCGAGTCGGGCACCGACGTGACGGGATCGTTCGTCTCGATCCGTGACCGGCTGCGCACCGCCCGCGCGCTCCGCAGCGAGTCTCCTGCGGCGGCTCGAGCTCGCCGAGACGGACACCGCCGCCGCAGCGCTCTCACGCGCCGTCTCGAGATCGTCGGCAACCGGATCGCGGCGCTTCGCGACCAGCTGCGCGACGTCCGCGAGCGGACCGAGTACGCGACGATCTTCGTCGAGCTCGTCGACAAGGACGCCGGCGCGGTCACAGGCGAGACCGACGAGGCGGTCGACGACGCGGTCGGGTCACTCGAGGACATCCTCAACTTCCTGATCCGGGCGGCCGCGATCCTGCTGCCCGCTCGCGCTCGTCGGACTGGCCGGCTGGCTGCTGGCGTCGCGTGTGCGACGCCGCGCACGCGAGCGCTCGCTGGCCTAGGCTTTTGGTTTCTGCCGAAGGGCTCCGACACGGTCGAACTGCTGTCCCAGGTGCCCCTCTTCGCGGGGCTGGCGCCGGACGACGTCGCGCAACTGGCCGACGTGGCTGTCCCGCGCAGCTGGTCCGCCGGCGAGGTGGTTTTCCGCGAGGGCGACGAGGGCGACACCTGCTACGTCGTGCGCAGCGGAGCCGCGCGGGTCACCCGCAACCACTAGCGACGGCCGCGCGATCACGCTCGCGGAGCTCCGCCGCGGCGACATCTTCGGCGAGCTCGCGATGTGGGACGGCGAGACGCGCTCGGCGACGGTCGAGGCGCTCGAGGACACGACCGCGGTGGCGCTGCTCGCCGCGGACGTCAGGCGGCTGCTGGCCGCGCACCCCGAGATCGCCGTCAAGCTGCTCGGCGAGCTCGCCGCGCGCCTGCGCGCTGCCAACGAGCGGATCACGCGCCAGTCGTTCCAGACCGTGGCGGGCCGGGTCGCGTCCGTCCTCGTCGGCCAGGTCGAGACACGCATCCGCGAGGGCGCCGGCGAGCGCGACGTCGTCATCTCCGCCACCCAGGCGGACCTAGCCCAGCTGGCCGGTTCGTCACGGGAGTCCGCATCGCGCTTCCTGGCGACGCTCGAACGCGCAGGAGTGGTCTCGACGGGACGTGCGAAGGTGACGGTCCATGACCCCGCCGCGCTCCGGAACTACATCTACTGAAGCCCGCGAGCGGATGGTGGAGCGGCAGCTGCGCCGCCGCGGGATCGAGGACGAGCGCGTGCTGGCCGCGATGGCCGCGGTCCCGCGCGAGCTGTTCGTGCCTCCGCGCGAGCGCCGCCGCGCGTACCGCGACGGCGCGCTGCCGATCGGCTCGGGCCAGACGATCTCGCAGCCGTGGATCGTCGCCGCGATGGCCCAGGCGCTCGAGCTCAAGGGCGACGAGCGCGTGCTCGAGGTCGGTTGCGGATCGGGCTACTCGGCGGCCGTGCTCTCGCTCCTGTGCGGTGAGCTCGTGACGATCGAGCGGCACGTCGCGCTCGCCGACCAGGCGAAGGCGCTGTTGCGCGATCTCGGCCGCGATAACGCCGAGGTGCGCTCGGGCGACGGCACGCTCGGCGCACGCGACCGTGCTCCGTTCGACGGGATCTCGGTGACCGCCACCGCCGAAGGCGCCGCGCCGCCCGCCGCTGCTCGAGCCAGCTCGCGCCGAAGGGCACGCTCGTCTGCCCGATCCGGCGCGGCGAGCCGGCGAGCACCTCGTGCGCGTCCGCGACGGCGCCGAGGAGGTCCTCGCCGCGGTCCGGTTCGTCCCGCTGGTCAGCGACGAGTGAACGAGAAGCCCCCGCTCCTGCGCGAGTTCTCCGCCGGCGGCGTGGTGGTGCGGCGCATGCGCGGCCGGACCTACATCGCGGCGGTCCGGGTCAAGGACGGGGCCGTGCTGGCGCTCCCCAAGGGCCATATCGAGCCCGGCGAGAGCGGCGCCGAGACCGCGATGCGCGAGGTACGCGAGGAGGCTGGAATCGACAGCACACTGGTCGAGAAGCTGGACGACATCCGCTACTGGTACACGCGCGACGGGGCGCGCGTGCTCAAGGTCGTCTCGTTCTTCCTCCTCCGCTACCGCTCCGGGTCGGTGCGCGACTACCAGCGCGCCGAGGTGGACGGCGCGGAATGGGTCCCGCTGGACGATGCGCCGGCGCGGCTGGCCTACTCGGGCGAGAAGGAAATGGCCCGTGCAGCCCTGTCGAAGCTGGCCAAAGAGGGCTAGGCTCCGGCGCGTGTTCGTCCTGAATTTCTACTCGCCCGTGTTCGTGGACCAGCTGCGGCGACACCGGAAGACAGCCACGATCCGCCTCGGCGACAAGAGCGCCAAGTACCGCAAGGGCAACGTGGTGATGGTCACCGTCGGCTTCCAGCACTCGCCGCGGGAGAAGATCTTCATCGCCGTCATCGACGAGGTGGTGGTGAAACGGGTCAAGGAGCTCTCCCCGCGCGACATCGAGCACGACAACCCGGAGTTCCGACGGCTCGACGAGACGATCCACTTCCTCGAGCAGATCTACGGCCGTTCGGTGAGCGAGGACGACACCGTCACGGTGGTCCGCTTCTCCGAGATCAAGGAGACGCCTCCGCCGAGCGAGTTCTCCGAGCGCCTGCGCGGCTCGGCGCCGCACCAGAACTAGACCCGTAGCACTCCGCATCGCCTGAGTGCTATAACTGGCACTCTCGTACATAGAGTGCCAACGGAGGATATCTATGAAGCTGAAGCCTCTCGGCGATCGTGTGATCGTCAAGGCAATCGAGGAGGATGAGACGACCGCCAGCGGGATCGTCCTCCCCGACACCGCGAAGGAAAAGCCGCAGCGCGGCAAGGTAGTCGCCGTCGGTGACGGCAAGTGGGACGAGGACGGCGAGAAGCGGATCCCGCTCGACGTCGCTGAGGGCGACGAGGTCCTCTACTCCAAGTACGGCGGCACGGAGATCAACGTCGAGGGCGACGACCTGCTCGTCCTCCGCGAGTCCGACGTGCTGGCCAAGGTCGCCTAACTCAAAGACTGAAGACGGAGGAATCTAGAAATGGCTCACAAGGAGCTGAAGTACGACAGCGACGCACGCCAGCGCCCTCGAGGCCGGCGTCGACTAGTGTCGCGAACGCGGTCAAGGTGACTCTTGGCCCGAAGGGGCGCTACGTCGTCCTCGACAAGAAGTTCGGCGCCCCGACCATCACGAACGACGGTGTGACCATCGCGCGTGAGATCGAGGTCGAGGACGTCTTCGAGAACCAGGGCGCACAGCTCGTGCGCGAGGTCGCCACGGCCACGAACGACGTGGCCGGCGACGGCACGACGACCGCCACGGTGCTTGCGCAGACGATCGTCCACCAGGGACTGAAGAACGTCACCGCCGGCGCCAACCCGATCGCGCTGCGACGCGGCATCGAGCGGGCCGTCGACCAGGTGGTCGAGGACATCCGCTCGCAGTCGAAGGAGATATCCGGCAAGGAGCAGATCGCCCGCGTGGCGGCCATCTCGGCCGGCGACGACGAGATCGGCGAAGTCATCGCCGATGCGATCGAGAAGGTCGGCAAGGACGGCGTCGTGAACGTCGAGGAGGGCCAGACGTTCGGCATGGACCTCGAGTTCACCGAGGGCATGCAGTTCGACAAGGGCTACATCTCGCCGTACATGGTCACCGACCAGGACCGGATGGAGGCCGTCCTCGAGGACCCCTACATCCTGATCGCCAACCAGAAGATCGGCTCGGTCCGGGACCTGCTGCCCGTGCTCGAGCAGGTGATCCAGTCCGGCAAGCCGCTGGTCATCGTCGCCGAGGACGTCGAGGGCGAGGCGCTCGCCACGCTCGTCGTCAACAAGCTCCGCGGCACCTTCACGGCGGTCGCGGTCAAGGCGCCGGGCTTCGGCGATCGCCGCAAGCGCATGCTCGAGGACATCGCGATCCTCTCGGGCGGCGAGGTGATCACCGAGGAGATGGGTCTCAAGCTCGAGAACACGCAGCTCTCGCAGCTCGGCCATGCCCGCCGCGTCGTGGTCACGAAGGACACCACGACGGTCATCGACGGTGCCGGCGAGTCCGAGGCCATCAAGGGCCGCATCAACCAGATCAAGCAGGAGATCGAGAACACCGACTCCGACTTCGACCGCGAGAAGCTGCAGGAGCGGCTGGCGAAGCTCTCGGGCGGCGTCGCGGTGGTCAAGGTCGGCGCTGCCACCGAGACCGAGATGAAGGAGAAGAAGCACCGCGTCGAGGACGCGCTGCAGGCCACCCGGGCGGCCCTCGAGGAGGGCATCGTGCCGGGCGGCGGCACCGCGCTTCTGCGCGCTGCCGATGCCATCAAGGTCGACGCGCTCGAGGACGGCGACGAGCAGACCGGGGCGCGGATCATCCTCCGCGCGCTGGAGGAGCCCGTCCGCCAGCTCGCCGATAACGCCGGGCTCGAGGGCTCGGTCGTTGTCAACGACGTGCGCAAGGCGAAGAAGGCCCAGGGCCTGAACGCCGAGACGGGCGAGATCGTCGACCTCGTCGAGGCCGGGATCATCGATCCCGCGATGGTGACGCGCTCGGCGCTCCAGAACGCCGCGTCGATCGCGAAGAACATCCTCACCACCGAGGCCATCGTCGCCGAGATGCCGGAGAAGGACGGCGCCGGCATGGGCGGCATGCCCGGGGGTATGGACGGAATGATGTAGGAGCGAACGGCTCCGCTGTTGAGAAGGCCCGGCATCGCGCCGGGCCTTTTCTTTGCCCTAGCGCCCGCCGGCCCGCCGAGCACCGCCGCCATCGGCAGCGGCTTCACGCCGAGGGATCGGCGTCCGCCGTTCCCGTCGGCGTCGTCATCGACAGCTCCATCAGCTCTGCCTCGTCCCAGGTCGCGAACACCGACGGGCCCGCGAAGACCTCGGCCACCCTCAGCCCCGCGCGCACGGCCGGCAGCGGCACGTGCAGCAGCCGGCGGCGGCGCCCGAAGGCGCGCAGCGCCGTCTTCACGATCCCGTCGTAGGTGAGCTCCTCGGGCCCGCCAGGTCGTAGCGGGCCTTGCCGTTCGAGCCGCGGAGCGCCGCCGACGACGCAGTCCGCGACGTCGTCGGCCCAGATCGGCTGGTAGCGGGCGTCGCCGTCACCCGACACCGGCGCCACGGGCAGCCGGGAAAGCCGGTCGAGCAGGGTGATCCACGGATCGCCCGGCGCAGTACGTGATCGAGGGCGCGAAGATCGTCGTCTCGAGCTCGGCCTCCTCGACGGCCTCCTCTGCGAGGGCCTTCGCGCGGAAGAAACGGGCCGGCGAGTGGAGCGACGCGCCGATGGCCGAGAAGAACAGGAAGCGCTTGACGCCCGCGCGCTCGGCCGCCCGCACCAGCCGCAGCGTCGCCGACGGCGTCGAGCTCCTCGATCGAGCCGCCCGGCTGGTCGCGAATCGCGGCGGCCAGGTGCACGACCGTGTCGACGCCGCGCATCGCGTTGCGGAACGACGCCGGGTTCGCGAGGTCGCCGAGCGCGATCTGCACGCGCACGCGCTCGGGCCCGAGCCGGCGCGGCTCGCGGACGAGGCAACGGACCGGCTCGCCGGCGGCCGTGAGGCGGCGCAGGAGCGGCGTGCCGATCGTTCCGGTGGCGCCGGTGAGGAGGATCATGGGCCGCTCAAAACCAGTGCCTCTGCTCTTGCCAGGGGTCGGCGTCGTTGTGGTAGCCGTTGAGCTCCCAGAAGCCCATCCGGTCGGCGCTCATCACCTCGAGCTTGCGCAGGAACTTCGCCGACTTCCAGAAGTAGCGCTTCGGCACGATCAGCCGCAGCGGGGCGCCGTGATCGTGCTCGAGCGGCTCGCCCTCGTACGCGTGCGCGAGGAGCGCGTCGTCGTCGAGGACCGCGTCGAGCGGCACGTTCGTGGTGTAGCCGCCGTCGGAGTAGGCCATCACGTGCGTCGCCGGCCGGCTTCAGGCCCGCGCGGTCGAGCACCTCCTTCACGGCTACGCCGGTCCAGGTCGTGTCGAGCTTGGACCAGCGCGTCACGCAGTGGATGTCGAGCGTCACATCCCGCTGCGGGAGCGCCATCAGCTCGTCCCACGAGAGCTGCACCTCGTTCTCGACCTCGCCGAAGACGGTCAGGTCCCAGGTGCCGAGGTCGTACTTCGGGTTCGGCCCGACGGTGAGGACCGGGAACCGCTCGGTCAGGTACTGGCCGGGCGGGACGCGCGCCGGGTCTATCCCCAGCTTCTCGGCCTGCTTGCGCCCGCGCGCAGCGAGCATTCGGGAGGTGATCGCCACCGGGCTGACTATAGAATCGGCCGCTCTCTCACCACCCTGAAGGAGCTGCATCCAGCCATATGGCTTACGTAATCGCAGAGCCCTGCATCGGCCAGAAGGACAACTCGTGCGTCGAGGTGTGCCCGGTCGACTGCATCCATCCGACTCCCGACGAGGCTGACTACGACCAGGTCGAGATGCTCTACATCGACCCGGAGGAGTGCATCGACTGCGACGCGTGCGTCGAGGCTTGCCCGGTGGACGCCTGCTTCGCCGAGGACCAGCTCCCGGAGGAGTGGAACAAGTACATCCAGATCAACGCCGACTACTACAAGCAGGAAAGCGGCAGCGCCTAGGGCGCCATCGGCAGCGGGATGCCCGGTGGGCTCCGGCTCCGCCGCCGGGAGCGGCTGCGGCGGCGCCACCGAGACGAGCCCGCGCGCGGTGTGGAAGAGCGCCTGGGACGCGGGCGCGTCGGGATCCGAGAGCACGAGCGGCCGGCCCTCGTCGGCGCCCGACGCCGCAGCTCCTCCTGAAGTGGCACCTTGCCGAGCAGCGGGACGTCGAGCTCGTCCGCGAGCTGCTGGCCGCCGCCCTCGCCGAAGATCGTGAAGCGCTCGCCGCTCGGCGTCGTGAAGCCGGACATGTTCTCCACCACTCCCGCGATCTCGAGGTTGAACCGGCGCGCGGTCTCGGCGGCGCGCTGAGCCACCTTCTGCGCGGCGGGCTGCGGCGTCGTGACGACGACGAACTTCGACTGCGGCAGGAGCTGGGCGAGCGTCATCGAGACGTCGCCCGTGCCGGGCGGCAGGTCGATCAGCAGGTAGTCGAGCTCGCCCCACTCGACGTCCTCGAGGAACTGGCGGATCGCCTTGTGGAGCATCGGGCCGCGCCAGGTGATCGCCTGGTCGCGCCCCTCGAGGAAGAACTCGATCGACATCACGCGGACGCCGTCGTGGACCTCGAGCGGGATGATCTTCCGCTCGGCGGAGACCATCGGCTTGCCGTGCACGCCCATCATGCGCGGGATCGAGTAGCCCCAGACGTCGGCGTCGAGCGCGGCCGCGCGGTAGCCCTCGGCATGGAGCGCGGCGGCGAGGTTCGCGGTCACCGTGGACTTGCCCACGCCGCCCTTGCCCGAGCCGACGCAGATCACGTTGCCGACGCGCGCGAGCGAGCCGGACGGCAGCGATCCGCCGCCGAGGCGCTGCTGGAGCGCCTGCTTCTCATCGGGCGACAGCACGTCGAAGCCGACGTTCACCGAGCTGACGCCCTCGAGCTTGCCGACCGCGTCAGCTACGCCGGTCTCGAAATGAGCGCGGATCGGGCAGCCGGGCGTGGTGAGCGAGACGACCACGTCGACGCGTCCGGCGTCGAAGAAATCGACCCGGCGGACCATGCCGAGATCGACGATGTTCTGGCGCAGCTCGGGGTCGATGACCGCCTTGAGCGCCTCGCGTACCTGTTCCTCAGTCGGCATCGCCAGAGAGTGTGGCAAAGAGCATCCGAGACCAAAGATCGGCCCGGCACAAGGCCGGGCCGATCAGAGGGAGGAGAGATACTGCGTACCACCGGCGGATATGAGGCCGGCAGTCCTTCCCCGGGCCCCGCTCTCTCCGTGCGGGTCGGGGGTAAGCGGGTCGCTTACGAGACGGTCGTGACCTGCTCCTGCACGCGGTCGACGAGCTTCTCCGCGTTGGTCTGCAGGCCGTTCACGTTGCGCTCGACGTCACGGCGCGTGCGCTTGACCTGCTGCTCGACCTGGCGGCGGTTGCGCTTCACGAGGCGCGTGGCCTGCGTGCGGCGCTGGCGCAGCTCGCGCTCCACCGGCGTGCGGGTGCGCTTGACCTGACGGACCGTGCGGTTGCGGGCGGTGTTGCCGCGGCGCTCGAAGCGCTTGATCTCACGCTCGACACCGGCGCGGGTCCGGAAGCCCTTGGCGGTCTCGACGATCGACTCGATGACGCTGTCACGCGCCACCAGAGCCGCACCGACCGGGATCAGGACGGCGCGCTCGGCCTGGAGGGCCAGACCCTCGACGTAGGTGCGCTCGGCATCCGCGCGGGTGGCGGCAGCCTTGCGGGCGGACTGGCTGCGCTTCGCGGCGTTCCGCTTGCGGGTTGCAGCGGCCTTCTTGCCGGCTGTCGCGCGGTTTCGCTGCTCAGTAGTGGTGGCCATGTGTGTAGTACTCACTCCCCTTGGGCTCGTTATTAATTCTAAGTTCGATAGTTAGGGTACCAGCGAACACATGTTCTAAACGCGGTTTTGGAGGCCCGGTTACGTGACTTCTGTCACGCATGGTCATCGTCTGTAGAAGTCGTTTCGCGCTCAGCTGGGCCGGAGCGACGCTTCGTATGGACGCATCCATGGTGGTGTGGATTGGGCATCGATCGCGGTCGGGGATGTGGCGTTTACTAGCTGGCCTCGCTTGTTTGTAGAAGAGCTCGCGCCGATCGGACAGTCGCCGAGAGGGCATCCGCAAGCCCTGAGGCGCGCTGGTCGCCATCGAGTCACCGCGACATCCGCCAGATGGGAAGGCCAGCGAGACCAGTACCGCGTAAGCGCCGTGGCGCGGGTGGCCTGACCGAGGCGGTCCGCGTGCACTGCTGCGCACGGTCAGCAGCAATGTTGGAGGCCGCCTCGAAGACGAGCAGGCCTGATACCTCGACGGACGCGGCCGTCGGTCGCGTCAGGCGACGACCGGGTCGGCCTCGAGCCGGCCGATCCAGGTCGCGGGCGAGCGCAGCTCGGCCGCCGTGGGCAGCGCGGTCGGCGCGTGCCAGACGACGTTCAGCTTCTCGATCCCCGCCTCCGCGACGACTCCGTCGCAGAACTTCTTGCCGTCCTCGTACTGCTTCATCTTCTGATCGAGGCCGAGCAGCCGCAGCAGGAGCCGCTCGGGCGCCGAGCGGCTGCGCCGGCGGCGCTCCATCGCCTCGCGCAGGCCCTCGTACTGCGGGCAGCACATCCGCGCCGAGCGGCGTCCATGACGTGCTCCGAGTAGCCCTCGACGACCGCCATCGCGCACTGGATGCGCTCCATGATCCGGCGCTGCTCGCGCGTCTGGACGAGCGCGGCGAGGCCGCCCTCGCGGAAGCGCTCGACGATCAGGGATGGATCGGGCAGCGACGGCAGCCCGCCGGCGGCACCGCGCTCGATCCGCACCTCGACCGTGGCGAGGTACTCGCGCAGCAGCGCGCCGAGGTGCTCGCGGAGCCACGTGACGCCGGAGAACTGGAGCACGTGCGTGACCTCGTGGAGCACGACCCAGCGCAGGAAGCTCTCCTCGTCGACCTCGAGGTCGTGCACGGCGCGCCGCAGGTTCGGCGTCACGAACAGGAGGCGCGGCGGCACCTCCGGCTGGAGGAGCGACAGCTCGTACTGGCCGAGCACGCGCTGCGACATGTAGCCCATCACGAGGCCCGACCTCGGCCGCGAGCGTCGCGCCCGTGGCGGCCTTCAGCGCACCCGCCAGCGCGCCCGGCGCGGCCGAGACGCTCGTCGAGCCGCTCGCCCACAGGGTCGAGCAGGTCGGCGAGCGCCGCGAGATTCGCCTCGGCCCACTCCGCGCCGCTCCACCTCGTGCACCGGGGGCGGCGGCCCCGCGAGCTCGAGCCCGCTGTAGGCGGACACCTGGCCGAGCGCGCCCTCGGACGCCTGGTCGAAGTCGAAGTCGAGCCGCTCGTGGTCGTCCGAGCCCGCGGCGAACCGAGCGATCTGCCTGGCTAGGGACCAGTCGACCATCCGGACTTATCCTAGGGCCGGATGCCGGATCCGCTCGATGGCCTGAACGACGCGCAAGCACAGGCCGTCACGCACCTCGAAGGGCCGGCGCTCGTGATCGGCGGCGCCGGGAACCGGCAAGAGCGAGGCGCTCGCACGGCGCTTCGCGTGGCTCGCCGCGCAGGGCCAGCATCCCGGACGCCATCCTCGCCCTCAGTCCGTCGACGGCCGGCGCGGCGCGGCTGCGGGCCCGCATCGAGGAGCTGCTCGAGCCGCCGTGGGAGGAGCTCCACGTCACGACGCTGCCGGACTTCTGCTGCCGCCTTCTGCGCGACGAGGCGCACGAGGCCGGCCTCGACCCGTTCTTCTCGCGCGTGAGCCGGGCCGAGCGGCTGGCGCTGCTGCTCGAGCGGATCGACGACCTCACGCTGCGCACGCACGAGATCCGCGGCAATCCCGTGCCTCTGCTCGTCGGGTTCCTCGAGCGGATCGACGTGCTGAAGAGCGAGATGATCGCCGCCGACGATTACGTCGCGTACGCGCGCGAGCTGGCGGAGGCGACCGGGGACGCGGATGACGCGGCGCGCGCCAACGCGGCACGGGAGGGCGAGTTCGCCGCGCTTCTACGCCGACCACGACCGGCTCCTGCGCGAGAGCGGCGGCCTCGACACGGGCGACCTGGTGCTGCGCGCCTTCGGCCTCCTGCACGAGCGGCCCGACGTGCGGCTGCGCGCGTCCGAGCGCTTCGCCCACGTGCTCGTCGACGACTTCCAGGACGTGAACTTCGCCGAGGGGCTCGTCCTGCGCCTGCTGTGCCAGGACCACCGGCGCGTCTGGGTCGCCGGTGACGACGACCAGGGGATCAACCGCTTCCGGGCGGCGTCGCGGAAGAACTTCAGGGACTTCCGGCGCGAGTACGCGGACGCGACCGTCTTCAAGCTGTCGGCCAGCCACAGGTGCGCCGGGCCGATCCTGGCCGCGGCCCAGACCGTCGTGGCCGCCGGCGGCCACCCGCGGATCGAGAAGGAGCTGCGCGGCCCGGCCGACGGCACGCTCAGCTTCTGGCGCTGCCAGTCGCCGCGCGCGGAGGCGCAGGCGATCGCCGCGGCGGTGGACCGCCTGATCCAGGACGGCGTCGAGCCGGACGCGATCGGCGTGTTCGTGCGCTCCGTGCGCGACGACGGCTCGATGCTGGCCGCGGCGCTCGAGGAGCGCGGGGTGCCGGCCAGGCTGTCGGGCACCTCGGCGTACTTCCAGCGCCTCGAGGTGCGCGACCTCCTCGCGTGGCTGCGGCTGCTCGCCGACCCCGGCGACTCGGGCGCGGTGGTGCGAGCGCTGTCGCGGCCGCCGATCGAGCTGCGGTCGGTGGACATCGCGCGCCTCACCCAGCTCACGCGCCGGCGCAAGCTCGACATGATCTCCGGCGTCGCCGCGGCCTGCGAGGGGCCGCAGCTCTCGCCCGAGGGCCGCGATCGCGCGCTCGCGTTCCTGCGGCTTCACCGGCGCGCGGCGCGGGCGTTCGAGTCGATGCAGCCGGACGCGTTCGTGCACCGGCTGATCGAGCGGATCGGCATCCGCCGCCAGCAGCTGTTCGCCTCGCAGGCGGACACCGCCGAGCGGCTGGCGAACATCTCGAAGCTCGTCGACCTGGCGAGCGCGTACGTCCGGCGGTACCCGCAGGGGACGCCGCGCGACTTCGCGCGCTATCTGACCGCCGTGGCCGAGGCGGGCCTGCCGGAGGACGAGGTCGTGCCGGCCGGGCTGCCGAGCACGGTGGCGATCGTCTCGATGCACGCGGCGCGCGACATGGAGGTCTCGCACGCATTCGTGGCCGGGCTCGACGCCGCAGCGCTCCCCGGGCACCGCGCGCCGCCGCGGCGACGGCGTGCCGGACGCGCTGCTGCGCGAGACCCTTCCCGGCGACGGCGCGGACATCCACGAGGCGCTGATGCGCAGGCTGCTCCACGTAGCGATGACGCGCGCGCGCAAGAGCGTCGTCCTCTCCTGGGCCGAGGACGCCCACGGCGCGCGGCCGTCGCCGTTCTACGAGGAGGCGCGCGCTCGCGGCCGGCGCGACCGAGGAGTTCCACGAGGAGCAGCTGTTCGGCCCGGCCGAGGGCCTCCATGCGACGTTCCGGATGATGCGCGACGAGGTGCTCGACTCGGTGTCGCGGGTCGCGGGGCGCCTGGGCGAGATGCGGCTCGACACCTACATGGACGTCGCCTCGGCGAGCGTGCGCTTCCTCGAGCTGCTGAAGGTGGCGGCGCTCGTCGAGCGCACGAAGGAGGGGCAGACGGTCGCCGAGGCGCTGCCCGAGATCAACGAGATCCTCCTTCAGGCCGCGACTCCGGAGGAGCGCGAGCTGTTCATCACGTCCGCGCTCGACGAGTACCTGCGCGACGAGGAGACCGACGCGCAGCGGCGCGCCCGCGCGATCGGCGGCGACGACGAGCAGTCACTCGAGGCGTTCATCCCGCGGCGCGGCGACGGCCTGATGCTGTCCGCCTCCGACATCGAGACCTACCGGCTGTGCCCGCTGAAGTACAAGTTCGCGCGCGTCTTCCGCATTCCGCAGGAGCCGACGATCAACCAGCGCTTCGGGATCGTGGTGCACCAGGTGCTCGAGCGCTTCCACGCCGGCGGCGGCGGCTCGCTCGACACGCTGATGCAGCTGTTCGAGGCGTCCTGGCGGCGCAGCGGGTTCGGCGACTCGAACGACGACCTCCAGTTCCGCGAGAAGGCCGTCGCCGCGCTGACGCGCTACTGGGAGCTCGACCGTAAGCGGGCCGGGAAGCCGGTGTGGTTCGAGCGCGGCTTCTCGTTCAAGCTCGGCCCGCACCTCGTGCGCGGCCGCGTCGACCGCGTGGACGAGTTGCCCGACGGCTCGTACGAGCTGATCGACTACAAGACCGGCCGCCCGAAGTCGGAGGACGACCTCCGCGACGACGTGCAGCTCTCGCTCTACCAGCTCGCCGCGCGCGAGTCGTGGGAGGTCGAGGCGCGCGCCGGGAGCTACTACTACGTCCTCGACAACGAGAAGGTCCCCGTCGCGCACTCGGACGACGAGCTCGCGCGCGTGAAGGCGACCGTCGAGGAGATAGCCGAGGGCATCCTCGAGCAGGAGTTCGAGCCGAAGCCGAGCTACGAGCTCTGCTCGTTCTGCGACTACCGAATCATCTGCCCCGCCGCAGAGAAGTAGCTCCGCGCCGGCGCTAGCGTTAGCTTTCGGGGCCGCGCTGCTTCAGGTAGCGCTGGAAGTCGCGCGCGATCGAGTCGGCCGACGGGCAGCCGGTCGGGGAGCGAGTCGCCCTCGATGTCGTCCATCCGCTCCTCGAGCTGCTCGACGAACGCCTTCACGTCGGGGTCGCTCGCGACGGCGTCGTTGACCTGGCGCTCGTACTCGGCGGCGGCCTCCTCGAGCGGCGCGGCGTCGACTGCCAGGCCGACAAGCCCCTCGAAGCCGCGGATGAGCGCGAGCGCCGCCTTCGGGTTCGGCGCCGCGGCCACGTAGTGCGGCACCGACGCCCACAGGCTGGCCGACGGCATGCCGTGCTGCTGGCACGCGTGGTGCAGCGCGCCGACGACGCCCGTCGGGCCCTCGTAGCTCGAACGCTGGAATCCGAGGTGGCCGATCAGCGACTCGTCGGACGCGAAGCCGGTGACCGCCACAGGCCGTGTGTGCGGAACGTCGGCGAGGAGCGCGCCCAGAGTGACGACGAGCTCGACGCCGAGCTCCTCGGCGACGCTGATGATCGCGTCGTTGAAGCCGCGCCAGCGAAGCGACGGCTCGGTGCCGCTCAGGAGGAGGAGGTCACGCTCGGCCGCCGGGACGTGGGCGGCATGGAACCTGTTGGCGGGCCAGTCGATCACGCGCGTCCGGCCCTCGACGAGCCGGATCGTCGGACGCACCGCCGTGAAGTCGAAGAACTCCTCGGGATCGATCTCGGCGACCTCGTTGCCGCCGAAGTCCCCGAGGATCAGCCCGAGCGCCGCGGATGCCGCCTCACCGGCGTCGTTCCAGCCGTTGAACGCGCACACGAGGACCGGGTCGCGCAGCTGCGGCCGGCTCTTCCACCGGATGGGGTCCATCCCCAGCACCGTACCCGGTCAGGGTTCGCCGAACGCCTAGCGGGGAAGTACTCACGCATGACATCTGGAATCTCTCTCTTTCTGATCGCCGTAGGCGCGATCCTCTACTTCGCGGTCAACGCCTCAGTGCAGGGCCTCGAGATCGACACGGTCGGGCTGATCCTCATGATCATCGGAGCCGTCGGCTTCCTCTGGTCGATTCTCGTCCTGTATGGGGCGCGCGACCGCGCCGACGCGCGGCCGGCCGACGAAGTCGTTCGCGAGCGGCGCTACTAGCACCGACGTTCGCCCCCGCGCGCGGGCTGATCGTGATCGCCCGGCGGCGCGGAGTCTCCATCCCCTCTCGCGCCGGCCGAACTGCGGCCTGCGAGAACACGGCCTTCAGCACGAGCTTCATCTCGAGCTGCGCGAAGCTCGCGCCGAGACACGGCGCCGGCCGCCGCCGAACGGGATCCACGTGTAGGTGCCCGGCCCCTCGTCGAGGAAGCGCTCTGGCCGGAACTCGTAGGGGTCGGGGTAGATCTCCGGGTCGTGCTGCACCAGGTACGCGCTGGCCACGAGCATCACGTCCGGCGGGTAGTCCCAGCCACCGACCGTGACCGGCTTCTTCACCAGTCGCGGCGCGGCGTTCGGGATGACCGGGCGACGCCGGAGCGTCTCGTGGATCGTCGCCATGACGTAGTCGTCGTCACCTGATGTCGCCGCCTCGGCGAGGCGCTGCCCGACGTGCGGTGAGCGCGCGATCCGCTCGAGCGCCCACGCGAGCGCGGAGGCAGTCGTCTCGTGCCCCGCCACGAGCAGCGTCATCAGCTCGTCGCGAAGCTCGATGTCGGACATGGGGGAGCCGTCCTCGTGGCGCGCCGCCAGGAGCATCGAGAGGACGTCCTCGCGTCCCTCGGCCGCCGCGCGGCGCTCCTCGATCAGCTCGTAGATGAGCGCGTCGGTCTCCCCGCTCAACCGGTCGAAGCGGGCCCACGGCCCGAAACCGAACGGCGCGCGCTGCAGCTGCGGGATCAGGCTCGCCGGTTTCGCGCCGATGTCGAGCAACTCGGTCAGCCGGGTGCGGATGGCCTCCAGCCGCGGACCTGGATCGAGCCCGAAGACCGCGCGCAAAATCACCTCGAGCGTCAGCGACTGGAGGCGGCGATGCAGCTCGATCGGCGTCTCGCGGGGCCAGCTCTCGACCTCGTTCTGCGTGACCTCGGCGACCAGGTCGGAGAGCTTCTCCATCTTCTCGCCGTGGAACGCCGGCAGCATCAGCTTGCGCTGCGAGAGGTGCGCGCTCTCGTCGAGCAGGATCACCGAGTTCTTGCCGACGACCGGCTCGAGGATGTTCGCGCCCTCCCCGGGATGCAGCACGTCCGCCGGCGCCGTGAAGACCTCCTTGATCTCCGCGGGGTCCGACAGCATCACGAACGGCGGGATGCCGAGCAGGCGAATCGTGAAGCGCTTCCCGAACCTTGCGCGGTTGCGCTCGAGGTAGGCGAGCGGCCGATTCCACCAGGCCATCGTCTGGATCACGGACGGCGCGGACGGGCCTGGCGGCAGTGTCGGCATGGCACACATATTGCCGGTTCGTACAATCCCGCGCGTGCGGGCGCTCTCGGAGCCAAGCCGGCTCGCAGCGGCCGTATTCGTGCTGCTCGTGGGCGCAACAATCGGCGCGTTCTTCGCGGCGCAGCGCCTGAAGCAACAGGCGCCGCTTCTCCGCTACCGCGCGAGCACCGAGGCGTTCTCGCCCAACGGCGACACGATCAAGGACACGGCCAAGATCCGCTTCAAGCTGCCGGAAGCGGACGAGGTCACCGTGACGATCCTCGACGAGGACGGTGGCGAGGTTGCACAGGTGGCCACGA
This sequence comes from uncultured Thermoleophilaceae bacterium, assembly GCA_963846865.1. Classification (GTDB taxonomy): domain Bacteria; phylum Actinomycetota; class Thermoleophilia; order Solirubrobacterales; family Thermoleophilaceae; genus DASPHG01. The sequence goes on from CAWJXU010000006.1 coordinate 270,390, forward strand.
ACGAGCCGCTCGGAAAGGGCGAGCAGAGCGTGCGCTGGGACGGTATGACCGACGAGGGGACCCTCGCGCCGGAGGACGAGTATCGCGCTCGCGTCGGCCTTCGCGACGAAGGCCGCGCGAACACCCTCCCTCACACGATCAGGCTCGACCTGACACCGCCGAGGCCGCGCATCAGGGCGGTGGGCGATCCGGGCGGGCGGCCCCTCGTGATCGACGGAGCGGGGCGCGGCATCGTCCTGGTCCAGGTGCCGCGACCGGCCAGGAGGCCCCTCTTCTCCGTGTGGCGGACGGACGCAGGGGATCCGCGCGTCGTCGTCAAGCGCCTGCCGAGCCAAGACAAGCGGCGCGCACGGTGGAACGGACGGATCAACGGGCGACTCGCCCCGCCGGGCACGTACATGATCACCGCGGAGGCGCTCGATCGCGCGGGCAATCGCGGCTCGGTGCCTCGCACGCTGCCGCCGCCGGACACGGGCAGGGCTCCCGGCGGCGTGGGCGTGCTGGTGCGCCCGGTCGCGATCGCCCCGCCGCTCAGCCCGGCGGGGCCTGGAACGCGCACAGGGATCGGCGTGGACGCCGGCGGACGCCGCTACAGCTGGTCGCTGCGCCGTGTGGACGGCGAGCGCGTCGCCCGTGGCCGGTCGCGGGCCGCGCGGCTGTCGGTGCCGATCCCCGACGGGCCGGCGGGCGCGCTCGTTCTGACAGTTCGGACGCACGGCGAGACGGCCCGGGCGGTCGTCCCGGTCCGCGCTCCACGGCCGCGTCCCGTGCTCGTCGTGCTGCCGGCTTTGACATGGCAGGGGCGTAACGACGTCGACGACTACGGGCGATGGCCTCCCCGACTCACTGGCGCGCGAACGGAGGGCACGCATCCAGCGGCCCTTCGCCGGCGGGCGGCTTCCGGTCGGGTTCAAGTCAGGCGAGGCGAACCTGCTCGCCTACCTCGATCGCAACCAGCTTCGGTACGAGCTCACCACCGACCTAGCGCTCGCGCGCGCCGGCGGCGCTCCGCTCGAGAGCCACGACGCAGTGATCCTCGCGGGCGACGTGCGCTGGCTTCCCGAGCAGCTCGGCGACAGGCTGCGCGAGTTCGTCCGCGGCGGCGGGCGGCTCTTCTCCGTGGGGTTCGACTCGCTCCACCGGACGATGGCGCTCGGCGCGCGCATGATGAGCTCGCCGTCGCCTCGCTCCGAGCGCGACTTCCTTCAGGCGACCGTGTCGCCCCCGGTCCGCGAGCCCACCGCGCTGACCGCGCAAACCGACGAGATCAACCTGTTCGCGGGCACCGCCGGCAACCTGGGCACCTGGGACGAATGGCAGCCGACGACCGACGTGGACGACGGGCGCCTCGTTGCGACGGCGGTCGAGAGCGGCGGCGATGACGTCTTCGTCGCCTACCGACTCGGCCGCGGCCTCGTCATCCGCCCCGGCGTGCGCGGCTGGAGCGCAGCGCTCGACGACGACATCTCGCCGCCCGCCACCACGACCCGACGGATATGGACGCTTCTGCGCCCCTAGACACAGCTCTCGGGCGAATCGGGCTGCTCGCGGTGGCCGTCCTCGCGGCCGGAGCGGTCCTCTCCGAACGGCCGCGGCTGCGCGCGGCCGCGACGGCCGGCGCGCTGGTACTGACGCCCATCCTCCTGATAGCGGAGATCTACGACACCGAGCAGTTCCGCACGCTCCGCGACCGGCCGGCGTTCGCCGCCGCCGCCGTCGCGGCCGCGCTGGTCGCTCTCGCGGCCCTGGCGTTCCTCATGGCGCGGCGGCCGCTTGTCCTTCCCCTGCTCGCCATCGCCGCGCTGCCGTTCAGGATCCCCGTCGAGGCGGCGGGGCAGACGTCCAACCTGCTCGTGCCGCTGTACGGCGTGATCGCCGCGGGTGCGCTCGCACAACTGCCCGCCCTGTTCGCGGACCGGCGTCCCGCCGGGACGCACGAACGGCCGCGGGGAGCGCTGGCGGCGGTGCTGGTGGCCTTCGTCGTGCTCTACGCGCTTCAGGCCGCATACGCGGACGACGTGAGCGTGGCAGCGCAGCAGATCGTCTTCTTCTTCGTGCCGTTCGCCCTCCTCTTCGGCCTCTTGGTGAGGCTCGAGTGGACGGGTCAGCTCCTGAAGTGGTGCTTCGGGATCGTGCTGGGGCTCGCACTCGCGTTCGCGGTTATCGGGTTCGTCGAGTACGAGACGCGCACGCTGCTCCTGAACCCGAAGGTGATCGCGTCGAACGCGTTCGGGTCGTACTTCCGCGTCAACTCGCTCTTCTTCGACCCGAACATCTACGGGCGCTTCCTGGCCGAGGTGATGATCCTGGTCGCCGCGGTTGTCGCGTGGACGACGCGGCGGCGCGACATCGCGTTGCTCGCGATCGCGCTCGCCGTCCTGTGGGCGGCGCTCGTGCTGACGTTCTCGCAGTCCTCGTTCGCGGCCCTGCTCGCGGGGCTCGCCGTGATCGCGGCGTTCCGGTGGGACCTGCGGCTCGTCGCGGCGATCACCGCGGCGGCGATCGCGATAGGCGCCGTGGGGGGCGCCGCGGCGCTGGCAATACGCGGCGACTTCCCCAGCCCGCGCGAGGTCAACAAGGCGACCGTCGGCCGCTCCAAGCTCGTCACCGGCGGGCTCGAGCTGTGGACCGAGCGGCCGCTGCACGGCTTCGGCTCGGGCTCGTTCCAAGAGGAGTACAAGCGCGAGCGCGACCTGACCAGGCCCAACGCGGTGACCGCATCGCACACGACCCCGGTCACCGTTGCCGCCGAGCAGGGCGTGATCGGCCTGGCCGTCTACGTCGCGCTCGTCGTGATCGCGCTCATGACGCTTCTCAGTCGCGCTCGGGGCTCGCTCCCGCGCGTGGCGATCGGCGCCGCCTTCGTGGCGCTCGTGATCCACACGATGGTCTACGCCGCCTTCCTCGAGGACCCGACGACGTGGGTGCTATTGGCTGCCGGCGCGGCGCTGGCCGCGCGTCAGAGCTCCTCGACCGTGAGCTCGTCGTCCTCGGCGACCTGAAGGAAGCGCGTGTAGTGGTGGACGACCTCCTTCGGGCGGTCCTTCATCACCACCTCGCCCTTGTGAAGCCACATTGCCCGGTCGCACAGCTTCTTGACGGTCCCCATCGCGTGCGTGACCAGGAGGATCGTGCGATTTTCGGCGTTCGCGAGCTGCTTCATCTTGTCGAACGACTTCTTCTTGAAGCGCGCGTCGCCGACGGAAAGCGCCTCGTCGATGACGAGGATGTCCGGCTCCATGCTGACCGCCACCGCGAAGGCGAGCCGGCCGTACATGCCGGACGAGTACGTGCGCATGGGCATGTCCATGAAGTCGTCGAGCTCGGCGAAGTCGACGATCTCCTCGTACTTTTGGGCGATCTGCTCGCGGCCGAGCCCGGCGGCGAGCCCGCCGAGCACGACGTTCTCACGGCCGGTCAGCTCCCGGTTGAAGCCAACGCCGAGGGCGAGCAGCGTGCTGACCCGCCCCTTCACCTCCACGCGGCCCTCGGTGGGCGGGAGGATCCCGGTGACCGTGCGCATCAACGTCGACTTGCCCGCGCCGTTCGCTCCGACGACGCCGTACACGGCGCCGCGCTTGATCCGGAAGTTCACGTCCTTCAGCGCCTGGACCTCGCGCACGATTCGCTGTCGGCGACCGAGCCGGCCGATCGTGCTGCGAAGCGTCGGCTTGCCCTCGACCGACGTGCGGTAGGTGACCGAGACGTCGTGCACGACGATGCTGAACTCGTCGTCGGCGACCGTGTATCGCTGCGGGCGCTGGCTCAGATACGGACTGCAAGCTCGCGCTCCCTCGAGACGAAGTAGAGGATCCCGACGATGAAGAAGCCGATCGCCCAGGCCGCCCCGCCGCCAGCACGCCGCCGTCAGGCAGCTTCTGGTCGTCGATCACCGAGCTCCAGGCCCGGACGAGCGGCGCCATCGGGTTGAGCCACATGAGGAACCCGAGGCCGCGGTCGGTCGCCTCCTGCGCCGTGTAGAGGATCGGCGTCGAGTAGAGCCAGATCCGCAGGACGTGCGGTATGAAGCCGGCCAGGTCGCGGAAGTACACCTGCGCGGCGGCCACGATGCACGAGAAGCCGGCCGCCATCAGGATCACGAGGCCGACGATCGGAACAGCGAGCAGCATCGCCCACCCGAACGCGACACCGGCGATCACGTGGATCACGAGGTACACGGGCACGGTCGGCAGGAAGCGCCTGAAGCCGCCGACGACCGACGACAGCGGCAGCAGCACGCGCGGGAAGGCCGTGTTCAGGATCAGCCTGCCGCCCCCGACGATCGAGTTCGTCGCCTCGCGCACCGAGCCGGCGAAGAGCTGGAAGAGGAACAGCGCCGCGGTGAGGTGGGCGAAGAACTCGACCCCGCGGCTGCCGCCGCGGATGACCATCACGAGCATGAAGTACACGCAGGCCATCAAGAGCGGCGTCAGGACGAGCCAGAGCTGGCCCAGTGCCGTGTCGAAGTGCTTCGCGCGCAGCTTCGTGCGCGACAGGGTGAGCGCGAACTCGCGCCGCCGCACCAGCTCGCGGAGGTAGGGCCGCAGCGGAGGAAGCCCGACCTTGTACGGCTCGTAGACGTGGTAGTTGCCGGTGAAGTCGTCGTCGTCGCGGGCGGCCTCGACGGCCTTGCTGGGCAATTCGAGTGTCTGCTCGGCCATCGCGGGTGAATCTAGTGAGTGGGCCTCAAATGACGGGCGGGCGGCCCGCGCGCGTCATACGCCAGAGCGTTCGCGCGCGAAGGCGGCGGCGCTCGCCGCACGGCTGCCGGACACCGTCCTTGAGCCCCTTCGCCAGCGCGCGGGCGTCCCCTGCCGAGCGAAGCCCGATCGCGCGGCGGAGGACGAACGAGAGCGTGTAGACGGCACCGAGCGGAAGCGGCAGGTGCCGACGCGCGAGCCAGACCTTGTTCCGCATGCCGTAGTAGAGGGAATAACCGTGACGCGCGGGCACCGCCAAGGGTGCCGGGTGCAGCACAGCAGGCGCACCGAGGTATTCGACGCGGTAGCCCGCGTCCATCACGCGCCAGGCGAGGTCGACGCCCTCGTGGACGAAGCGGAACTCGTCCGGCCAGCCGCCAACCTGCTCGAACACGCTCCGCGGCATCGCGACGGCGCCCTCCCAGATGGCGGTCACCTCACTGCCGCGCGCGGGGTCGCCCACGCGGACCCGCGGCACCCAGTCGCGCGACGGGCGACCGCCGTCGCGCGCGATCACGCGCAGCTGTGCGAGCCCGAGGCCCGGGTCCGACGCGAACCGGGACGCGACGCGCGCGAGCGCGTCGGGCTCGGCGAGGGCGGCGTCGTCGTCGAGGAAGAAGAGCAGGTCGCCGCGAGCGTGCGCGACGCCCGCGTTGCGCCCGGCCGGGATGCCGCGGTCCTCGGCGAGCCCGACGCCGCGGACGCCGGCGGGCAACCCGGTCGGCTCCCAGCCGTTGCCGACGACGACGACGTCCGCGTCGACGCCCTCCTGTCGCCCGAGCGAGTCGAGCGCACGGCGAGCTCGTCCGGACGCCGCCCGGTGGTGAGGACGACGCAGCCGATGGCGGTCATCGGAGCCGGTCGGAGGTCAGGATCGCCACGAGATGGCCGATGGCCGTGATCGCCGCGACGGGCACGAGCACGACGAGCAGAGTGTCGGTCGCATCCAGCAACTCCGCGAGCAGGACCAGCAGGGTGAACTCCATCGCGACGAACGCCCGGTAGAACGGGATCGCGCGCAGCCCGTGGCGCAGGCGCCGCAGGAGCCCGGCGCGCGGGGCCGCGACGTCGGCTCGGTCGGCCACCGGCGGCTGGCCGGACTCCGTGCGCGCGACGTGCACGAGCGCCGTCTCGGACTTGATCAGCAGGACGAGCACCGCCAGGACGAGCCCGAGCGTCACCTCGTCGGCGCGGATGCCGAGGGCGATCGGCAGCGCCGACTCGGTGAGGTAGTGGCCGATCCGGTCGAGATAGATCCCCTTCGCCGAGTAGCGCCCCTGCCAGCGCGCCACCTCGCCGTCGGAGCAGTCGAGCATGATCTGGAGCTGGATCAGCAGGACCGCGGCGACGACGCCGGCGATGCCGAGCTCCTCGAAGGCGAGCACCCCGGCCGCCGCGAGCCCGGCGGCGATGAACAGCCAAGTGACGGCGTTCGGCGACAGCCCGAGGCGCACGAACACGCGCGTCGCGTACGGCGAGAGGCGCCGGATGTACAGGCGCCCCGCCCAGTGCTCGCCGCTGTTGCGCGCAAAGATCTCCGGCGGCTGGGTGGCCGCCCGCAGCTCAGCGATCGAAGGCTTCGAGGTACGCACCGATTCGGGCACGTACGCCCTCCTCATCGAGGTCGAGGTGCTCGAGGATCGTGTAGCGGTCCGGGCGGGTGCTCGGCGCACGCAGGACGGCCTGCGGCGAACTGGTCCGCATCGAGCCCGAGCTCGCGCGGCGTCCGCGGCAGGCCGTGGTGCGTCAGGCAGCCGTCGATCAGCGCGGCCTGCGCCTCGTTCCCCTGCAGGAAGCTCGTGAAGAGGCTGGCGGCGCCCGCGAGCTCGCCGTGATTGGAGCGTGTCCGGGTACAGCTGGTCGACCGCGTGCAGGATCTCGTGCTCGCCACCGCTGCACGGGCGGCTGCTGCCCGCCGTTGCCATCGCGAGCCCGGAGAGCACGAGCGACTCCGCGAGCGCGACCAGGAATGCGTCGTCGTCGATCCCGTCCTCGCGGTGCAGCACGGCCGCGGCGGCCGTGTGCGCGAACGTGACCGCGATCCCGTCCACCGGCTCGCCGCGAACCTCCTCGGCCAGCCGCCAGTCGGCGATCGCCGACAGGTTCGAGACGGTGTCGCCGATGCCCGAGCGCCGCATGTGCGGCTCGCTGCGCCGGACGTAGTCGAGGTCCACCACGATCGCCATCGGCATCTGCACGCCGTAGGAGCCCTTGTGGCCGTCGTGCACCAGCGACGAGACCGGCGATGCGATCCCGTCGTGGGCCAGGTTGGTGGCCACCGCGACCATCGGCAAGCCCGTGAGCGTGGCCGCGTACTTGGCGACGTCGAGCGTCCGGCCGCCGCCGATCCCGACCAGCGCGTCGAACGAGCCCTCGCGCAGCTTCGTCGCGAGGCCGCGTGCGGCTTCGAGCGTCCCGCCCTCGACCTGGAAGAACTCGCAGTTCTCGAGCTTCGGCCGCAGCGTGTCCGCCACCTCCTCGCCGAGGACCGGGCCCACGGCGACGGCGACATGGCCTTCGCTCGAGATCCGCCGGTCCGCAAGCAGCGGGCCGAGCGCCTCGACTGCGCCGGGGCGGATGTCGATCGCGAGCGGGGTCGCGACCATCCGGGTCAGGAGCGGCACGCGACCTCCCGAGCGCGGGCGAGGTCGGCATGGTCGTCGACCTCGACCCAATCGACCTGGCCGATCGGAGCGATGCCGATGCGCCCGCCGCGATCGGCGAGCTCCTGAAAGCCGTCCTCGTAGTAGAGACCGGGATCGCGGCGCCAGGTTGCCTCGAGCGCGTCCGCGAGCGCGGCGGCGGCGGCGGGCTCGATGAGCGTCACGCCGATGTACTCCCCCTGCGCGGTCGCGGGATCGAGCGACTTGTTGATCCGGTCCATGTGGCCGTCGGCGGTGAGGTGGAGCTTCATCTCCTCCTCCCCCAGCGTCTTCTCGTCGTCCACCGCGAGCACCAGGTCCGGCCCGCGCGCCTCGAGGACCCGCTCCTCCACCGACGCCGGATGGACGGTGTCGCCGTTGACCAGCATCGCCCCCTCGGCGAGCGCTTCGCGAGCGCACCAGAGCGAGTACGCGTTGTTCCACTCCTCCGCCTTCGGGTTGAAGACCAGCTCGAGCCGCACGCCGTGGCGGCGCTCGAGCTCGGGCTTCGCGTCGGTGATCCGGTGGGCCGCGAACCCGGTGACGACGACGATCTCGTCAAGCCCGACCTGCTTCAGGTTCGCGAGCGCGATGTCGAGGATCGTGCGGTCGCCATCGACCGGCAGGAGCGTCTTCGGCAGGTCGTCGGTGAGCGGCTGCAGCCGCCTGCCCGCGCCCGCAGCGAGCACCATTCCGATCACTGCCCCTCGTCCTCCTCGTCCTCGTACACCGAAAGCGGCGCCACCGACAGCCGCGTCCACGAAAGAGCGCACTCGACGACGAACGCGAGGCCGAGCACCCCGGCCATGATGAACATGCCGGCGGGCAGCGCGTCGACTGCGAGCAGCACCCACGCGAGCACGAGCCGGCCTTCCCAGCCACCGGCGGCGAAGCCGAGCCATGTCGGCGGCGCGACTCCCTGGAAGCGCGGGCGGTAGACGAGGTCGTAGTGATGGAACGTGAGCGCCGCGATCAGCGCGAACGCGGCCGCGTGGCTCGAGTCGCCCGCGTTTGCCGCGATCCAGAGCAGCCCGCCGTATTCGGCGACGCGCAGGAAGCCCGGCACAGCCCACGCGAACCGGTCGGTGTGAGGGCGGCCGCTCGACAGGCCGCCGAGGACAACGATCCACGCGATACCGGCAGCGACGAGCGCATTCGAAGCGCCGTCGCCCTCGACCGCCGCGAGGGTGAGCAGTCCGGCCAGGCCCGCGCCCACCAGTACGGCGGGGGGAATCGGCAGAGCCCGTCCAAGCGTCCCGAGCCCGCGGGAGACCAGCCCGTCGTCGCGGTAGCGCTCGAGCGCCTCGCCGCCCGCGCGCGATGCGCTCGCTGCCTTGGCCGCCGCCGGTCGCGGCATTCATCGCAACGTCCTCCACTGCGCGATCGTCCGAAGGAGTCGGCCGGTCGACGTGTACAGGAGCGCGAAGCCGCCCCACGAGAGCAGGACGATGAAGGTGGTCTCGGGGGTCCACAGCGCGGCCGTGACGCAGATGACTGCGAAGCGCTCGCCGATCGGGAACGCCGCCATCTTCTTGATCCAGACCACGCCCGGGATGTGCCTGTCGAACGCGCGCCAGAAGCCGAGGATGCGCCGGGACAGCGGCCGCGGGCCCTTCGGCGGCGTCGCGTCCTCGTCGTCGCCGTCGTCGTCGTCGACGCCCATCTCCACGTCCGTCTCCGGACGCGCCCGCGAGCGCAGCGCCCCGAGCTTCGCGTCGAGCGTCCCGCGCTGCTTCATCCGCGTGCGCGCCGCCACGTCGTCGGGCGACTGCGCGATCGGCGGCTGTGGTGTGTCGGCGATGTTCTGCCGGTCGGTCGCCCCGTAGGAGAAGTCGAACGAGTGGCGCAGCGTCTGGAGTGTCAGCGTCGCGGCCGCCAGCGCCCAGACCTCCGGGCTGTCCGCTCCGATCGCGAGGCCGGCGAAAGCCGCGTATTCCTTCGCGCGGTCGAAAACGGAGTCGAGCCACGCGCCGAACTTCGAGAAGGTGCGCGTGTAGCGGGCGAGCTGGCCGTCGACGCAGTCGGCGACGAACGAGAGGTAGACGAGCACCGCGCCCGCGATGTAACCGGCGCGCTCGCCGGTGGCGAACGCGGTCAGCGCCGAGCAAGCCGATGCACAGCGCGATGAACGTGACCTGGTTGGGAGTGAGCCCCACGCGAGCGGCCCAGCGCGCGACATAGCGGGACCAGGTGCTGACGAAGAAGGTCGTGAAGAAGCCGTCCGATCCCTTCACGGCCGAGTCGAGAAGCACCTTGTCCTCGTCGTAGTCCTGGATCTCCACCGCCGACTGCTCGGCCTCCGTCGTGGAGAGCGGACGCGACCAGTAGAGGCGGCGAAGGAAGTTGTTGCCGATGTGCACGCCGCGCCGGGCCAGGCCGACCAAGAGGAGCGAGACGACGTCCTGCCGCGCCGCCGCGAGGTGTCGCGCGAGCTCCGCCTCCTGCTCCGGCGGGAGCGAGCGGGCGAGCTCGCGCCGTGCGCTCGGCGTACTCGTGCCAGGTGATTGCCGGCAGCTCGTCGGGCGAGCGCCCGGCTGCCTCCAGCGCTTCGCGGGCCTCACGCCGCTCCGTCGCGCAGCAGCGTGCGTGCAAGCGCAAGCCGCCACTGCTCCTCCTTGTGGTCGAACTCGCGCTCCCAGCCCTCCGGCAGCCCGTCGGCCATCAGCTCGGACAGGTGGTCGGCGGCATCCGCGAAGGTCGTCGATGTCGGCGCTTGCGACCTTCAGCACGCCCAGGAACGTCGCGCGCGGCGCCGCCGCGGCATGGAAGGGCGACGCCGCGCTCACGACGCGCCCGCGCGCCATCCGCGTTCGCATGGCCGAGAGCCCGGCCTGCGCACCCGTGCTCAGCACGCCCGTCACGACGCCCGGGCTGGCGATCAAGCCCTCGAGCGCGCCGCGATGGGTGACGAGGTCGGCGAGCGCGACCACGAACCCGCCGCGCCGCTCGCGCGCGAGCTCGGCGATGGCGGCCAGGTCCCGGCTCGGCCCTGCGGAGACCTGGAGCGTCGCCTCGACACCAGCCTGCTCGATCGCGGCCCGGACAGCGTCCTCCCAATCCGGCCGCGTGATCACGTAGGACCTCGAGACACCGATCGCAGCGAGCTGCCGCAGCAGGCGGCCCGACGAGCGTGTGGTCCTCCCACGGAAGCGTGGCCGCCGGCCGGCCCTCGTCGTCAGGCGCGGTGGCGAACAGGACAGCCGTGGCGATGCCGCCCGGCGGCTCGGCGGGCTGCCTATGCGTGGGCGGGCTCTGAAGCTCTGTTGTCATGTGCTTCCTCGGTGGGAGAGGCGAGCTCGTCGAAGAGGTCCACCCACTGCGCCGCCGATCACGCCGATGTCGAACTGGTGCGCCTTCTCGAGCGCGGCGGCGCCGAAGCGGGCGCGCCGCTCCTCGTCTTCGATCAGCTCGAGCAACCCGCGCGTCAGGCCCGCGACGTCCTCGTTCGGCACGAGAATCCCGTCGCGCCCGTCCTCGATGATCTCGGACGGGCCGCGCGGGCAGTCAGTGCTGACCGCGGGCAGCCCCTTGCTCATCGCCTCGACGATCACCATGCCGAACCCCTCGTATCGCGAACTCAGCGCGAACACGGAAGCCCTCGACATCATCTCGCCGAGGCGCTGGGTCGCGCCCATCAGGAAGACGTTGTTGTACACGCCCTGCCTGATGATCCGTCGCTTCAGCTTCGCTCGGCGGACGCCGTCACCGTAGATCCGGAGCTGCCAGTCGGGGTGCTTCCCGGCGATCGGGACGAACGCGTCGATCAGGAGGTCGAAGCCCTTCTGCCACGTGAGCCTTCCAGCGGCGATCACCATCTTCTGGCGCTCGCGCGCCGGCTCGCCGTGGAGCCGGGGCAGCGCGTTGGTGATCCGCACGACGCGAGCCTGCGAGCCCTCGAGTAGTTCGCCGTAGTCGCGCCGGTCGTCGTGGGTCAGCACCACAAGGGCGTCGAGCTTCGAGTAGTGGCGCTTGATCTCGACGCCCGAGCCGCGGGCCGTGGGCGTTGTAGTTGAGGTGCTCCTGTGCGACCGTCACCACCCGGGCGGGAGCGAGCTTCGCCGCGATCACGTTGAACGCAGGCCGCGTCGTGATCAGCACTCCGCCCTCGAGCGAGCGCAGCTTCCGGACCAGCAGCAGATCGCTCCACGCATTGGACGCGGCGAACGCCCAGTCCTCGGGATGGACGAGCAGGCTTGGCATGCGCCTCAGCACCCGGGCGCCCAGGCCGAGTGGATTCGCGGCGAGCGCCGCTCCGCGGCGGTCGTCAATCGTGCTGACCTCGATGCCCGTCGGGAAACTCGAACAGCGGCTGCGCGCGCCGGCGGATGACGCTGATCAACTCCACCTCGTGCGTCTCCTTGAGCTCCTCGACGAGGTTCAGGGTGGTGCGGATCGTGCCGCCCATCCCGTAGGCGTTCATCAGGAGGACGTGGACCTTCTTCGGGTCGCGCACGCGGGCCCCGGCGCTTGCGCCGTCCGATGGCGAGCCTCAGGAGGAGGGAAGCGGTCTTCTGCAGCGCGCCCAGTCCGGCCAGCTCGAGGCGCCGGCGTAGGCCGGGATTCTCGTGAGTACGGCGGCTCGGGCCCTCGGGGCGCTCGCGCGCCGGAGGAGGCTTGCGCTGCGCCTCCTCTACGGAGATCGGGGTCGAGCGCACCGAGAGCCGGTTCTCGCGCGTGTAGTAGAGGGCGGAGGCGGCGCGCCGCGTCACCTTCGACGAGTGCACGAGCCGGGTACCTGATGACCGCGCGCTTGTCGAGGATCCCGTCGAAGTGGCCGCCGAGCCGGAGCCGCTCCTCGCCGGCGAGCAGGCGCAGGTCCCAGACGTCGGGCTCGCCCGGCCGGACGAGCGCGGGCGTCGCGATGGTCGCGGTGAAAGAGTGGCCCTCGCGCGCGATCGGCCACGTGAGCTCGGTCTTGTCGCGGCGGCTCGCCGCCACGAGCGTCGTCTCCGCCTCGCGCGGAGGCATCGAGCCCGTGACCGTGATCGCAGTCGTCGGCCACCTCAACGCGCTCGACCTCTGCGTGCGCCGGCAGCCGCTTGCAGCGCACGACCGGGACGCCCTCGTCCGTGACGCGCGTACGCATCCGGTACAGGCCGCGTGAATCGCCCGCCACGCGCGGGTCGCGGCCACCGACGCCCTTGCGGGCCTGGAGCGGCTGAGGCGCGCCGCCGCCGAGGGCGATGCTGAGCGATCCACAGCGTGTCGCCGTCCGTGTCCGGGACGAGGTCGTAGATGTCCAGGAACGCCTGCGCGGCGCCGGGATCCAGGTCGTAGCGCTCGAATCCGGCGCGCCGCTCCTCACCTGAGCCCTCGCAGCGCAGCACGAGCTCGGCGCCTGCGGCGAGTTCGTCCGGGTCCAGATCCACGCGCGCGCGAAGCCTCCCGTCTAGGAGGAGCTGGAAGCGGCGGACGGACGGTTCCCGGCCACCGCGGCGCGGGAGTCGCTCTGGCCGCTGCACGAGCGCGCACGGTACCAGCGGCGACGCGCACGCGTGCTGGCGCGTTCCCACCCGAACGAATGGCCAGAAAACCGCTCGAGAAGCTGCGCTTTCCGAGGTGCGCTACCCGATTGGGGGTACCAGCGGGCGGGCTCGCAAGCGTCGCGCCACGGAATCCGACAACGAAGGCTGGTCAACAAGAAATGCGAAAAACCCATCTTGCAGTTCTCGCTGCCGTCCTTACGACGCTCGCGTTCGCCCCTGCGGCGCACGCGAAGCGCGTTCCGTGCGTGCTCGGGCGAGAAGAGCCCGAAGTGCCTCGTGTGGACCGCGAAGTTCCACCTCGCCGACGACGGCGACACCGTCAAGGCGCGCATCCTGAAGGGCAACAAGTTCGGCCCGACGCGAGCGCGTTCGCCTGACGGGGATCCAGGCCCCCGAGCTCTTCAACTACAGCCGCAAGACCCGCCGTGGCGCCTGCCTGGGCGTCGAGGCCACCGAGACGCTCGAGCACCTGGTGCACAACACCACCGGCCGGCTCGTCGCACAGAAGGCGGCCAGCCGCTCGATCGGCGACTCGCGCATCCGTCTGCGCCGCTCGATCCAGGTGAAGCGTGGCGGCAAGTGGATCGATCCCGCCGCCGAGCTGCTGAAGAAGGGCCTTGCCCTGTGGTTCCCCAACGGCCAGGAGTGGGCGTGGAACGGCACCTACAGCCGCCTCGCCGAGGAGGCCGCGGCGCAAGGCCTGCGGCATCTGGAACCCGGTTGCGTGCGGCAAGCCGGGCCCGTCGCCGACGAGCCTCCTGACCATCAAGCCCAAGTGGGACGGCGAGAACAAGGACCGTGCGAGCGGCGAGTGGATCCGCATCACGAACCACGACCTCGTCAACGCGGTCCCGCTGGCCGGTTGGGCCGTGCGTGACGCCCACCTCCGCGGTGACAAGCACAAGCCGGGCTACAAGTTCCCGTCGAGCGCGGTCATCCCGCCGAACGGCTCGATCGTCGTGAACGTCGGCCAGGGCACGAACACGGCCGAGACGTTCTACTGGGGCTTCTCGGAGAAGGAGACCATCTTCGAGAACGCCTCGAACGACAATAAGCAGGCCGGCGACGGCGCCTACCTGTTCGACCCGGACGGCGAGCTGCGTGCCTATGCGCAGTACCCCTGCCGTGTGAGCTGCACCGAGCCGCTTGCCGGCCAGGTCGCGGTGAAGGCTCGCTACCAGGGCCTCGAGCACGAGTGGGTCACGCTGACGAACACGTCGGCGGCTCCGATCAGCCTGAACCAGTACGAGCTCGAGAACTCGCCGTGGTTCTACGAGTTCGGGCCGCGTGACGTGCTGCAGCCCGGCGCCTCGATCGTGGTCTGGGTCAACAAGCCGCACGCCGTGCCGGCGGTGAACGGGTCGCGGGTCCTCCTGACTGCCGTGCCCGGCGTGTTCCCGTTCGAGGACGTCCAGTCGGGTGGGTTCCGCAGCTGGAACCACCAGATCGCGCTGCTAAACGACGGCTCGGACGCCGTCCTGCTGCGCAACCCGCTGGGCATGCCTGTCCCGGGCGCATGTGACGCCTGGGGCGGTGCGAACTGCCCGCGCGTCTAGCCTGACCGAGCCCGTCGCTCCCGCTTCTCGAGCGAGCGCGGCGGTGCTCTAGGCTGCCGCGCTCATGCCTGAGAGCGGGTTAATCACCGGCCCGCCGGACTTCATCGGGGTCGGCACGCAACGGTCGGGCACGACCTGGATGCAGCGCCTGCTCAGGGACCACCCGCGCATCCACCTGCCCCGCGACCTGCGCAAGGAGCAGCACTTCTTCGACTGGTTCGGCAAGACCGAGATGACGGACGCTGACGTGGCGCGCTACCACGAGCAGTTTCCGCGCCCGCCCGGCGACATCGCGGGTGACTGGACGCCGCGCTACATGCGCGACATCTGGACGCCGCGGCTCATCCCGCGCGCCGCGCCGGACGCGAAGATCCTCGTCATCTTCCGTGACCCGGTCGAGCGCTATCGCTCGGGTGTGCTTCATACGCTGGCCCGAAGAGGCGGGCGCGCGGCGACCTATCTGGCCACGGACGCCGTCGAACGCGGCCGCTATGCGCTGCAACTCAAGCGGGTCTACGACTACTTCGACCGCGACCAGGTGCTCATCCTGCAGTTCGAGCGTGGGCTGGCCGAGCCGCTCGAGCAATACCACCGCACACTCGAGTTCATCGGGCTGCCGCCCGACCACGTCCCGACCGACCTGACGAGGACGCGCGGCACGCCGCAGACCGCGAAGAAGGAGCCGTTCTGGGACGACTTCAAGGATGCGCTGGTGCGCGAGCTCGAGCCCGATGTGGCGAAGCTGAAGGAACTCGTGCCGGCCCTCGACCTCGAGCTGTGGCCGAACTTCAAGCACCTGGCCACCGGCGAGGCGCCGGCACCCGCGGAGGAGCGGCCGCGCATCGCGATCGGGCAGCCCGCAAGCATCGCGAGGCCGACCGCCGGACTTCATCGGCGTGGGCACCTCGGATTCGGGCTTCGGCTGGTGGCACCGGCTGCTGCTACAGCACCCTCAGGTGGCCCCACCCGTGCGCGGCCGGAGCCTCGAGTTCTTCGACGAGTTCTGCACGCGCGCAATGACCGACGAGGACATCGCCGCCTACCACGCCCGCTTCGCCCGGCCCCGGGACAAGATCGTCGGGCGAGTGGTCGCGCGGACTACATGTACGGCATCTGGACGCCGATGCTCCTGCGACGCGCAGCGCCGGACGCGAAGCTCCTCGTCATGCTGCTCGACCCGGTCGCGCGCTTCCGGATGATGATCGCCGACTCGTGGCGCAGGCGAAGCGCGAATGAGCGCACGCACAATCGCGCGGCCGAGACCGACTTCCTCTCGAACAGCGTCCCGCGCGGCCGCTACGTAAGTCAGCTCGAGGGCCTATATCGGCACTTCCCGCGCGACCAGGTGCTCGTCCTCCAGTACGAGCACTGCGTGAAGGAGCCGGCCGCCGAGTATGCGCGCACGCTGCGCTTCCTCGGCGTCGACGACAGCTTCCAGCCGGACAGGTTCCACGACGGAGCGTTGCAGCGGCTCCGGCGCACGCTGGGAATGGCCCGTAGGCGGGTGACGGGAGGGCGGCGTCCCGAGCGACCCCAGCGACTGGAGCGACCGGAGGAGCGCAATCAGTCCGAGCTGTGGCCGGACATCGAGGTGCCGCTGCTCGCGGAGCTCGAGCCGGAAGTGCGCGCGCTGCGCGAGCTCGGTGCCCGACCTCGACCCCTCGCTGTGGCCCAGCTTCGCGCATTTGGGGGCGGCGGCGCCAGAAACTATGCACGCGTAGTCTGTTTCTTGCGGATTCGGGGGATCCGTGTTCCCATGAAACGTAGATGCAAGGATGCATGGTGTACAGGCATGGATGCCTGTCGAGAGTCGCACTCCCAGTGCTCGCGGCCTCGGCTCTCTTGGCGATGACGCCTGGCGTCGCTTCGGCGGGGCGCGGATCGTGCGTGCTCGGCCAGAAGAAGCCCAAGTGCTTCATCCAGGACGCCAAGGTCGTGGCCGTCGGTGACGGTGACACGTTCAAGGCGCGGATCGGGAACTCCAAGCACCTGCAGCTCGTCCGCATGACGGGCATCCAGGCGATGGAGTTGAAGGTCTACGGCAGGCGCAAGGGCCGCAAGGGCGAGTGCAATGCCGTCAAGGCCGCCGATGCCTTGGACAAGATGGTCCGCGGCAAGACTGTCCGGCTCGTCTCGGTGAAGCGCGATGCGATCACCAAGGGCAGCCGCGGGCGCTACCGCCGGTCGGTCCAGGTGAAGATCGGCGGCCGCTGGCTCGACCCGGCCCTGGAGCTGCTGCGCAAGAGCCTCGTGCTCTGGTTCCCGAATGGCCAGGAGTGGGCGTGGAACCGGCAGTACTCGCAGGTCGCAGCGGAGATGGCCGCCCAGGGCAGGGGCATCTGGGATCCCGAATCGTGTGGACCGGGCCCGGGTGCGGGGATCCCGCTGTCGATGAAGCTGAAGTGGGACGCGCATGGCTCCGACGGCAAGGCGCCGAACGAGGAGTGGGCGCGGATCACGAACCTCGATCCCACTCGCACCCTGGACATGCACAACTGGTGGTTCCGCGACTCCCATCTGCGCCCGCGGCTCGAGTTCCCGGCGGGGGCGCAAATCCCGCCCGGCCGCTCGATCAAGGTGCATGCGGGCCGTGGCCAGCACGACGCCGACTCGTTCTACTGGGGCCTGGGCGAGGCTCCGTGGGAGAACGTCGTCAGTGGAGCGCGCGCGATGGGTGACGGCGGATACCTGTTCGACCCGAAGGGCAACGTGCGCGCGTTCGTCCAGTATCCGTGCCGGGTGAACTGCTTCGAGCCCGCTGCGGGTCGCGTGACCATCCAGGCGACCTACCGCGGGACGGAGTTCGTCACCGTGACCAACACCTCCTCGAGTCCGGTCGATCTCAGCTACTACGAGGTCGAGAGCGTGCCCTGGTTCTACGAGTTCGAGCCGTTCACGGTGCTTCAGCCGGGCCAGGCGCTCGTGCTCTACATCGGCAGCGGCGGCCCCCAGGGCCGCGCGATCGTCAAGAACTGGGGCATGAAGCCGCTGCTCGCGGACAAGAAGGACATCGTGACGCTCAGGAACCCGCTCGGCGCCCCCGTGGCATGCCATGCGTGGGGCGGCAAGAAGTGCCCCAGGGTCTGAGCGCGCTAGCTCGTCTTCTTCTTCGTCTTCTTCAACACCGACGCGCGCACCATCACGCAGTCGTACTCGAGCACGCGCGCTGTGCGCGTCTGCCTGCTGACCGGGTAGAGCGCGGCGATCTCGAACCCGGCCTTCTCGTACGTGGCCAGGGCCTTCCGCATCGGTGGCATCCCCTTGTAGATCTCCATCAGCGCGAGCTCGGACTGCATGCCGACGAACTTGTCGATGGCGTCGCCCGCGCCGGCGAAGACGTCGAGGTCGAACCCCTGCGTGTCGAGCTTCAGGAAGGGACGGCGGCCATCGAGGCGACCAGGTAGCTCGTCGAGCACCCGGTCGAGGCGACGGACCTCGACCTCAACCTGCTCGGGCTCCTGAAGCCTCGGGTAGCGGCCGGCGCCGAACTTCGTGGCCGGCAGGAGCGAGCTGAGCGTGCCGTGGACGACGTTCATCGTCGTCGTCCCGTCCTCCCGCCCGAGCGCCAGCCGGTGGACGGTCCATCGGTCATCGCGCTCTGCCTTCCGTTCGAGCTCCTCGAACGCGCGCGGAACCGGCTCGAACGAGGCGATCTCGCCCTCGAACCCGCCTGACCGCAGCCGCTGCGCGTACTCGCCCTCGTGCGCGCCGACGTCGATCACGAGGTCGACGCCGTACATCTCGAACACCGCAGGCAGCTGCACCCGCTGGAGGTCCTCGAAGACGGCCTTCTCATCGACCATCCACTGCGGGACGCTTGTTCTTGTTGCGACCTAGGAGAGCCACGTACGCAGCAGCGTACGGGTGTAGCCGTAGCCGTAGCGGAGGAACGGCGGCTTCTTGCTAGCGCCCTCGAAGCGCGCGCGGAAAGTGCAGGGAACCTCGCGGACCCTCATGCCGAGCTTCGCGGCCGCGATCGTGACCTCGCTGGCGTGGAACTGGTTCTCGCGCAGCTCGAGCGCGTGCAGGGCATCCGGCGTGAACGCGCGGAAGCCGCTGGCGGGATCGGTGATCCGCGTGCCCGTGATCCTCGTCATCAGCCACGCGAAGAACGTGACGCCGTGGGAGCGGCCGGCGAGCGGATCCTCGTAGCGTGCCGAGCGCACGCGAGCCGTGGACCACGTCCGCGTCCCCGGCCAGGATCGGCGCCACCAGCTGGGGCAGCTCGAGCGGGTCGTACTGGCCGTCCGAGTCGACCGTCGCGACCACCGAGGGGCCGCGTGCGAGCGCGACCCTGTAGCCCAGGCGGACGGCGGCGCCCTGCCCCCGGCGGAGGTCACGCCCGACCACGAGCGCGCCGTACTCGTGAGCCACCTCCTCGGTGGCATCGTCGGAGCCGTCCGAGACGACGATCACCTCGACGTCGAGGCCGTGGAGGCGCTTCGGCATCTCCGCCAGGACCTGCGGAAGGCTCGACTCCTCGTTGAACGCAGGGATGACGATCACAGCCTTGCCCGAGCCCTCGATGTCGTACGCGGTGGCGAACATCCGCGACGCGATCCGGTCGGCGTAGTCGCCCAGGCGGTGTTCGAGCTGGTCCGTCTTCGCGAAGGAGCGGAACAGGAGGGCGAAGAGGAGGAGGTTCGACAGCACGAGGACGCCGATCACGCGCCGCTCGTCGCCGGGCGGGAACCCCATCTCGGTGAGCAGCGGGTCGATCGCCGACGGCACGATCGCCACGACCGTCAGGCCGAGCGCGACCGAGCCCATGATCAGCGCGTCGCCGAGCGTCAGGGAGCGGCGGCGAAAACGGTTCACCACCAGGACGAGCAATATGACCGCGACCACCAGGCCGAGGATGCGGAGCAGGATCAACGAGCCTCCCTGGAACGGTGGACCGTAAGGTAAGTGTATGTCCACGACGCGGCGGGTCCTGGTCACCGGGGGCTGCGGGTTCATAGGGGCGAACCTCGTACGGCGCATCCGGTCGGGCCCCGGCTGGGAAGTTCGCGTGGTCGACGACCTGCGCACAGGGCGCGAGTCGTACGTCTCGGCGGAGCTCGCCGAGGTGCTGATCGGCGATGTCGCGGACCCCGCCGTCCTCGAGCCGGCGCTCGACGGCGTCGACGCGGTCGTGCACCTGGCGAGCCAGACCGGAGTCCTGCCGTCGGTGGAGGATCCCGCCCGTGACTTCGAGGGGAACACGCTCCCCACGTTTCGCGTGCTCGAGGCGTGCCGGCAGCGTGGGATCGGCCGGGTCGTGTTCGCGTCGTCGGGCGCGTCCGTCGGGGACGTCACCCCGCCGATCCACGAGAACATCGTCCCCCGGCCGCTGTCGCCCTACGGCGCCGGAAAGCTGGCCGGCGAGGCGTACGTCCAGGGCTACGCCGGCTCGTTCGGGATGAGCACGATCGCGCTTCGCTTCTCGAACGTCTACGGCCCGTACTCGCTTCACAAGGACAACGCGATCCCGAACTTCATCAGGCGCTGCCTGCGAGGCGAGCGGCTGGAGATCTACGGGGACGGCTCGCAGACGCGCGACTTCATCCACGTCCACGACCTCTGCGACGGGATCATCGCGGCGGTGACGGCCGACGGCATAGGCGGCGAGATCTTCCAGCTCGGCACTTCGGTCGAGACCTCGGTGGTCGAGCTCGCACGGCTGATCCAGGAGGTCACCGACGCCGAGGCGGAGATCGACTTCGAGGAGCGCCGGGCCGGCGAGGTCTACAAGAGCTGCGTGGACATCTCGAAGGCGCAGCGGCTGCTCGACTTCCAGCCGGCGATCGGGTTGCGCGAGGGGCTCGCGCAGACGGCCGAGTGGTACAGGAAAGCGCTAGTCGAGACCGGCTGACCGCCGCTTCGTGCCCGTGCTGCGCGTGGTGGGCTACGCGGGCTCGCTGGCGATCGTCGCGGCGGTCGCGGTGCAGGCCGGCGGCGAGCTCGACCCGGCAAGCCTGGAGCTCTGGCCGCTGCCGCCGGCGCTCGCGCTCGTGACGGTCTGGTGGCTGCTCCTGGCTGCGGGCTGGGGGCTGCTCGTCGCCGGTGCAGTCCGTCGCGCCGACGTCGGAAGCTGGTGCCGCACACAGGCGCTCCGCTACCTCCCCGGAGGACTGTGGGCGCCGGCCTCGCGGGTCGTCATCGTGCGGGGCACGCTGCTCGACAAATTCGCAACGGTCGGCGCCGAGAGCGTGATCGCGCTGTGCGCCGCGCTCGCACTCGGAGGCGTGGCACTGACCGCCTCCGGCCGGCCCGCATGGCTCGCGCTGGCGCTCGCGATCGCCGTGCCGGCGCTCGCGTCGCGCTACCTGGCCTCTCGCACGCGCGTCGCGCCCGAGCGCGCCGTCCCGGCGACGGCGGTCTACGCCGCCGCGTTCGCGGCGTACGCGGTCGCCGCCGTGCTCGTGCAGGGGGCCGTGTCGGGGTTCGACGACCCGCTCGCGGTTGCCGGCGCGGCGCTCGTCGCGTGGGGCGCCGGGCTCGTGGTCGTGATCGCTCCTGGCGGCGTCGGGGTGCGTGAGGCGGCCTATGTCGGCCTGCTCGCCGGCACGATGAGCGAGAGCGACCTGGCCGCGGCCGCCGTCACGCTGCGGATCCTCACGGTCTTCGCGGAGGTCGGCGTGCTGCTCGTGGCCGCGCGCCCCGTCCCTGATCCCGCGCCCGGATGAAGGCTCGCGTCGCCGCACACCCGGTCTTCACCGGCCTGTTGGTCGCAGGCCTGGTGCTGCGCGTCATCACGTTCTTCGCCTACCGCCCGGCGCTGATCTACTACGACTCGACGCGGTATCTCGACCGCGTCGCGCGACCTCGAGCCCGAGCCCGGTGCGGCCGGTCGGCTATCCGGCATTCCTGAAGCTCCTTCCCACCGACTGGGAGCTCGCGGTCGTCCCGGCCGTCCAGCACCTGTTCGGGCTGGCGATAGCCGTGCTCCTCTACGCGCTCCTCGTGCGGCTCGGCGTGCCCAAGACGTGGAGCGCGCTGGCCACGGCTCCGGTGCTGCTCGACGGCTATCAGCTGAACATCGAGCAGTACATCCTCAGCCGAGGCGCTGTTCGAGCTGCTGCTGGTCTCGGCGCTGGTCCTGATCCTCTGGAGGCGTCCGCCCGATCTCGCGTCCTGCGTCAGCGGCGGGCCTCCTGCTCGCGGCCGCTCTGCTGACGCGCGCGAACGCGATGCTCGTCATCGTCCCGGCCCTGCTCGCGCTCGTGTTTCTGCGCGCCCAGCTGGACGCGCGCGCTGGCGCTTGCCGTCGCGTTCGTCGTGCCCGTGATCGCCTACGCCTCCTGGTACGAGTCGGTGCAACGGCTACTACGGGTTGAACGGTTACGGCGGGCAGTTCCTGTACGCGCGTGTCGCGCAGTTCGCCAACTGCGACGGCCTCGACGTGCCCGAGCGCGAGCAGGTCATGTGTGAGGACGACGCCGCCGGATGAGCGGCCGACCATCGACGAGTACATGTGGGACAACGAGATCTCGCCGCTGTACGACGTCGAGCTCGAGCCTGGCGAGCGGCGGTCCGACGTGGGCGGCAAGTTCGCGCGCCGGATCATCCTGCACCAGCCGCTCGACTACGCCGAGGTCGTCGCGAAGGACTTCCTGTTCGGGTTCTCGCCGGTCAAGCAGCGACCGTGACCGCGACCTGCCGGTCTCGCGGTGGCAGTTCCAGGAGCACTACGCGGTGTTCTCTGCGAGGTGACAGACCGCGATTCTGCGCGCGGACGGATACGAGGAGGGCGTCGCCGACGGCACGCTCGCGCCCTTCCTCCGCACCTACCAGCGGTTCGTCTACACGTACGGGCCGCTGCTCGCGATCGCGCTCGTGCTGGGGCTCTCGGCCGCCCTCGGAGTGGGCCGCGCGCGCAACTCGGGACTGCGCACCGCGGCGTTCCTCTTCACCTTCACCGCGCTGGCCGTCTACCTGCCGAGCGTGGCCGTCAGCCAGTTCACGTGGCGCTACCAGTTACCCTTGCTCGTGCTCTTGCCCCCTGCCGGCGCGCTCGGTCTGGCCGCGCTGACCGGGCGAACGGCGCCCCACGAGAGCGCGAATAGCGGGCAACGGAGGTTCTTTTGCGAGTACTGGTACTTGGCGGCGACGGGTTCTGCGGGTGGCCTTCGGCCCTCCATCTATCCGAGCGCGGACACGACGTCTTCATCGTCGACAACTTCGCCCGCCGCAACGCGGACGTCGAGCTCGAGGCCGAGTCCCTCACGCCGATCGCACCGCTCGGCACGCGCCTGGACGCGTGGCGCGAGGTGTCGGGCCGCGAGATCGGCTTCCAGCGGCTCGACGTCGCGCACGACTACCGCGAGCTGCTCGATCTGCTGAAGGCGTTCGAGCCGGACGCGATCGTCCACTTCGCCGAGCAGCGCGCCGCGCCGTACTCGATGAAGAGCTCGTGGCACAAGCGCTACACGGTCGACAACAACATGAACGCCACGCACAACGTGCTGGCGGCGATCGTCGACTCGGAGCTCGACACGCACGTCGTCCACCTCGGCACGATGGGCGTCTACGGCTACGGCGCGGCAGGGATCAAGATCCCGGAGGGCTACCTGCGGGTGAAGATCGAGGCGGAGGACGGCACCGACGTCGAGCAGGAGATCCTCTATCCGGCGAACCCGGGCAGCGTCTACCACATGACGAAGACCCAGGATCAGCTCCTGTTCGCCTTCTACAACAAGAACGACGGGATCCGGATCACCGATCTCCACCAGGGGATCGTCTGGGGCACTGAGACCGAGGAGACGCGGCGCGACGACCGACTCATCAACCGGTTCGACTACGACGGCGACTACGGCACCGTCCTCAACCGGTTCGTGATGCAGGCGGCGATCGGCTACCCGCTCACGGTCCACGGCACCGGCGGGCAGACGCGCGCGTTCATCAACATCCACGACACGGTGCGCTGTATCGCGCTGGCCGTGGAGAACGCGCCCGCGGCGCGCGAGCGCGTGCGGATCTTCAACCAGATGACCGAGACGCACCGCGTGATGGACCTGGCCGAGCTCGTCTCGCGGCTCACGGGCGCCGAGATCGACCACCTGGAGAACCCGCGCAACGAGGCCAAAGCGAACGACCTCTTCGCCGAGAACAACCAGCTCCTCGAGCTCGGGCTCGAGCCGATCACGCTCGAGGAAGGGCTGCTGACCGAGCTGAGCGAGGTCGCCCGGAAGTACGCGCATCGGTGCGACCGCGACAAGATCCCGTGCCGGTCGGCCTGGAATCGTGAGCGGGCCGCTGCCGGGAAGCCGGCGCTCAAGCTGGCCCGCGAAATCGCCTGACGCCGTCTGTGCGAAAGCACCTGACGCCCGGCCGCCTGGCGCTTGCGGCGATCCTGCTGGGCGCGCTCGCCGTGCGGCTGTACGGCCTGGAGCACGGGCTGCCGTTCATCTTCCACTCGGACGAGTCGCAGCACTTCACGCGGTACGCCGTCGCGATGTTCGACGGCGACCTCAACCCGCACTACTTCCAGAACCCGGCGACCTTCACCTACCTCGTCTACTTCGCGCTGCAGCTCCACGGGTTCGACGAGCATCGCGACCCAGTACCTCGCGGATCCCACGGAGATCTATGAGATCGCGCGACTGGTCGCGGTCGTGCTGTCGCTCATCGGGGTCGTCGCGGTGTACGCCGTCGGGCGCCGGCTGTGGGGCGCGTTCGAGGGCGTGGTCGCCGCGGCCGTGCTCGCGTTCGCGTTCCTTCCGGTCGCCTACTCGCGCTACGCGCGTGACCGACGTGGGCGTGCTCTTTGCCATCGCGCTCACCGCCTACGCGATGGTCAAGGTCCACGAAGCCGGCGCGGCGCCGCTACTACCTCATGGCCGGGCTCGGGCTCGGGCTCACGGTGGCCTTCAAGTACACCGCCGGACTGATCCTCGTCCCGCTCCTCGTCGCGATCGTCCTGCGCGCGCGCAAGGAGGAACGGATGCTGCGCGAGCTAGCGATCGGCACCGGGTGTCGTGACAGCCGTGTCCGTGCTCGTGTTCTTCGTGACCAATCCGTACTTCGTGCTCGACCTCGACGAGGCGCTCGACGAGCTGCGCTCGCAGCGCTTCTCGGCGAGCGAGGAGAAGCTCGGCCAGGACGGAGGAGAACCCGTTCTGGCTTCTACATGTCGAGCGCTCACGTGGGGGCTCGGCTGGGGCGCGGCCCTGGCGGCCGCGGTCGGCGTCGTGTGGGAGTTCAGGCGCGACCGCGTGCGCGCGATCCTGCTCGCGCTCTTCCCGCTTCTCCTCTTCCTCTACCTGGGCAGCGACGCCGAGCGCTACTTCGCCCGCTGGCTGATGCCCGCGTACCCGATCCTCGCGCTGTTCGCGGGTGTTGCGATCGCGGGCGTTGCGCGCTCGATCTCCACCCGCGGCGCCGTTCGCGCAGCCCTCGTGGCGCTGCTGCTCGCGCTCGATGATGGCCCAGCCGATCGTGGCGAACCTCCGCACCGGCGGCGTGATGCGGAAGGCCGACACGCGCGAGCTCGCGCGCAACTACATGCTCGACGAGCTCCCGCCGGGCACGAAGATCGTCGTGGACGCGGTGGCGATCCGGCAGCCCTACGACCTGCCTCTGCTGGGGATCGAAGGCCCGTGACGACCCCGAGTTCTTCTCCAGGTTCGGCGCGCCGCCGAAGAAGGACAACGTCTATCCCGCCCGACCCCGTGCGCACGCAGCGCTTCATCGAGGACCTGTCGCCGGAGCGGATCGACCGCTACCGGGCCGCGGGGTACTGCACGGTGATCACGATGAGCTGGCTCCGAGAGCGGGCCGAGATCGCCGGGTTCGAGCCGGCGATCGCCTACTACGACCGGCTCGAGCACGAGTCTGAGGCCGCTCTTCACGGCCGATCCGTACGACGACCCGGACGACCCGGTCGAGTTCGACTTCGACGGGACGCACCTCTACTACGACGCGCGGTACGACCGGACCGGTCCGCGCGTCGAGGTGCGGAAGCTCGACGACTGCGAGAACGGCGTCAGGCGAAAAGCGTGAGCGCGGGCTCGCGCTCGCCGCGCAGGACGGCCAGGTCCACTTCGACGCACTCGATCCCACGCGACTCTGCCAGCACGCGCGCCTGCGGCTTGACCTGCTCGGCCGCCAGCACTCCGCGGCAGTCGGCGCGCGAGCGGTCGACGCGGATCCGCTCGAGGTAGCGGCTCAGCTGCTCGACGGCGTCGATCGTCCCGACGCGCTTGATCTCGACCGCGACCCAGCCGTCGTCCGAGTCGCGGCACATGAGGTCCACCGGGCCTATGTCCGTCGGCCACTCGCGGCGGACGAGCCGGAAGCCCTCGCCGCACCACTCGGGCTGCTCGCCGAGCAGCTCCTGCAGGTGCGCCTCGACGCCGTCCTTCTCGAGCGCTGCCGCCTCGCCCATGTCGTGCGTGACGTCTGAGATCACCTCGGTCACGCGGATGTCGAGCTGGTCCTCGCCGCCGCGCTTGCGGACGACGATCCGGCCGGGCTCCTCCTCGATCACGGTGGGCGGCGTCATCCAGTTCTGCGGCTTGTAGCCGCCGGTGTCCGCGTGCACCATGAACGACCCGTCCGACTTGATCATGAGAAGACGCAGGGCTTCCGGGAGGCGCGCGCTCAGGCGGCCCGTGTAGACGACCTCGCAGCGGGCGACGATCAAGCGCATACGCCGACCGTAGGCACTACGACGGACGGCGCTAGCGGGCGACCAGCCGGGTGGCCGTCGCCTTCCACGAGGCTGTGACCCTGGTGCCGACGCGAAGGCCCAACTGTTCCGCGGCCGCCTGGGTGATCTCGGCCGTCAGGGGCTGCGGCCCGGCCAACCCCAGACGCACGCGATTGCCGATCGCCGTCAGCGACACCACCTCTACGTTCAGCCGGTTCTGGGCGGACCCGTGAGGCCGCTCGTCCGCGGGCTCGATGGCGATCTCCCATGGATAGAGGCTGACGGCGACCGGACCCGCGGCGCACTCGGAGCTGACGACGTGCCCGCCGCCATCGAGCGTCACGTGCGTGAGGCCGTCGGCCTCAGACCGCGCAACCCCGGTTAGCACCACCGCCCCGGTGAAATCGGCGACGAAGGCCGAACACGGAGCGGCGGCCAGCTCGCTCGCGGTGCCCTCCTGGACGAGCTGCCCGCCATCGACGATCGCGACCCGGTCACCGAGTTGGGCGGCCTCCGTGAAGTCGTGGGTCACGAGCAGCGTGGGCGCGAGCGTATCGGCCAGCACAGCGGCGAGCTCACGCGCGGCCCTTGCCCGCGTGGTGGCGTCGAGCGCCGAGAGCGGCTCGTCCAGTAGCAGCACGTCCGGGTTGCGGGCAAGCGCCCTGGCGAGAGCGACCCGCTGCCGCTCCCCACCGCTGAGCGTGGCCGGCCGCGCATCGGCATGGGGGGCAAGCCCGAAACGGTCGAGCAGGTCGAGTGCACGCTGCCGCCGTTGCCGGCGCGGCACGTCCCGCAACGCATAGGCGACGTTCTGCCAGGCGCTCAAATGCGGAAACAGCGCGTAGTCCTGAAACACGTATCCACAGCGACGGCGCTCGGCCGGCACGTCGACGCCGGCCGTGGTGTCGAGCCACGTGTGGCCGTTTGCCCGGACACAGCCTTGCTCGGGGTGGAAAAGCCCCGCGGCGATCTTCAGCAAGCTGGTCTTCCCCGCCCCGGACGGGCCTGCGAGCGCCACGCACTGGCCGGGCTCGACCCGGACGTTCAGGTCGAGCTCGAGGGCGCCGAGCCGGGTGCTTGTCTCGACGGTGAGCAAGGGACCCCGTCAGCTGGCCGCCTGGCCGCCGAGTGCCTCGCTGCCCTGCACGAACTTGACCGACAGCAGGATCCCGGCCGACACCGCCACGAGCACGGCCGACAGCGCGAGGGCAGCGTCGAAATCGGTCGCGAAGCGATCGTAGATGGCAAGCGGCACGGTCTGCGTGACGCCCTGGAACGATCCCGCGAACATCAGCGTGGCACCGAACTCGCCAAGGGCGCGACCGAGCGCGAGCGCCGTGCCGGCCGCGAGTCCCGGCATCGCCACCGGGATCGCCACCCGGCCGAAACCTCGCGCCTCGGATGCCCCGAGGGTCCGCGACGCGTCGAGCAGGGAGCGGTCCACCGCGGCGAAGGCAGCGATCGCCTGGCGGATGTAGAACGGGGCGGCGACGAAGGTCAGTGCGACCACGACTCCGGCCGTTGCCAGCGAGAGCTCGATGCCGGCGGCGTCCACCGCGCCGCCCAGGATCCCCTCCGGGCCGACTGCCGCCAGCAACGCGATCCCGGCCACGGCCGGAGGCAGCACCAGTGGGAGCTCGATCAGGGTGACCAGGAGCTCCTTGCCGCGGAAGGACCGTGTCGCGAGGAGGTACGCGGCCGGGGTGCCAACCACGATGATTATCGCGACCGAGATCGCCGTGGTCTGCAGGCTCAGCCACAGGGCGTCGAGTGCACCCGGCTCGCCCAGGCTGTCGATCAGCTCGCCGGGACTGGAGTCGACGAAGATGGCGACGACCGGCAGCGTCAGGAACGTGAGCACCGCGGCCAAGCACAGCCCGAGCACGGCCGCGAACCAGCCGCTGCGTCTCACCGCGCCGGGCCGAACCCCGCCTCGCGCAGCGCGCCCGCGCACTCGCCCTGTGCGAGGCCGTCTACGAATGCCTGCGCGAGTTCGGCCTGCTCCGACTCGCTCACCACTCCGGCGCCGTACCTGACCTGCGGCTCGAGCTGGTCCGCCAGCTCGACAGCCTTCAGATCGCCGCCGGTCGCGGTCACGTCAGTGACGTAGACGAAACCCGCGTCGGCCGCCCCTTGCGTGAGCTTCCCGACGATCCCCTTCACGTCGGGCTCGTTCGACCGCACGTTCGCGAGGATCGCCGCCTCCTCCTCGGGCGGGAGCTTCGCCAGGGTGGTGCGGGTGTACTCGCCGATCGGCACCGACTCAGACCCGATCGCGACTTTCGTTCCCCCCAACGCCAGGTCGCCGACGGAGTCGACCGGCGACCCCTGCGTCACCGCGACGACGAGCTCGTTCGTGGCGAACACGAGTGGCGCATCGAGCAGGCCCTCACCCTCGAGCTCCTCGGGAAGCGACGTGTTCGCCGACGCGAACACGTCGACCTCCGCGCCTTGGCGGATCTGAGCGGCGAGCTCGTCGGAGCCCGCGAAGGAGAGCCGCACATCCGCGTCCTCCTTGTCACCGAACTCGGGCGCACACGATTCGAGCGCCTCCGTGAGCGAAGACGCGGCGGAGACCACCAGCCGGGTTCGACCGTCGTCGTCGTCTCCACAGCCCGCGGCAACCAGGACGCCGCAGCTGAGCAACAGGAGGCCTGCCGCCCTCACCCTTTTCCCCGCTCCACCATCACCGAGGTCGCCTTCACCGTCGCCGTCGCCGGCATCCCGGCGGCGAGCCCCAGCTCCTCGACGGCGTCGCGTGTCACGACAGCGGTCACGAGATGCGGTCCCGCCTCGATCTCGACGAGGGCCATCACGCCGTCCACCTCCACGGAGCGGATTACGCCCGGGAAGCGATTCCGTGCTGACAGGGCATCGCCGGCCCGGTGTCGCATCGGGTGGCCCGAGAGCCGCTCGATCTCCCGTCGCGATACACGTCGCCGGTTTGCGGCGTCGCGCGTTGTCCGAAGCTGTCCGGCGCGCTCCCAGCGCCGCAGCGTGTCCTGGCTCACGCCGATCGCCTTCGCCGCCTCGCCGAGTAGAAGTCCTGCGTTCTTAGGCATTGCATAGGCAGCCTACTTTCGATGGAGCCGAGCTCGCGCGAGGAATAGGCTGAGAGCATGGAGGGAGAGGGAGCTCCGCCCAAGCCGCTCCTCTGGGTAGAGCGGAGCGACCACGAGGGCGTTCCTTATCTCGAGCTCATCGGAGAGCTCGACCTCAGCACCGCGGGACCGCTCAAGCTCCGGCTCGAGCTCGTCGAGCGCGAGGAGCCCGAGACGCTCGTCGTCGACCTGAGGCGCGTCACCTTCATGGACTCGATCGGGCTCGGGATCCTGCTCGCGCACGGCCTCCGCGCCGCGAAGGCGGGCCGCCGGCTGGCGCTGGTGGAGGGTCCCCGGCACATCCGGGACCTGTTCGACCTGACCGGCACACGGGACAGCTTCGACTGGATCGAAGCAGCGCCATGACCGTGCTCGAAGAGCTCGACATGTCGTTGACGCTCTCGAAGGGCGAGGAGGCCGAGCGCCTCGAGGCCGCGCAGAAGCGCCTGCTCGAGCTGAGGCTCGACATGGCAGGGCTCAGCCGCGACGACGGCAGGCTGGGCCCGCCGCTGTGCGTCCTGTTCGAGGGCTTCGACGCGTCGGGCAAGGGCGGCGCGATCAAGCGGCTCGTCGCAAGGCTAGACCCGCGTCACGTCCGGGTCGCGCAGTTCGCCGCGCCGACGCATGACGAGAAACGGCATCACTTCCTGTGGCGATTCGGCCCGGCGCTGCCGGGCTGGGGCGGGATGGCCGTGCTCGACCGGTCCTGGTACGGGCGCGTGCTCGTCGAGCGCGTGGAGGGGCTCGCGACCGTCGAGCAGTGGTCGCGCGCCTACACCGAGATCGTCGGCTTCGAGCGCACGCTGGCGCTCGAGGGGATGCTCCTCATCAAGTTCTGGATGCACGTCTCCGAGGAGGAGCAGCTCAAGCGGTTCAAGGCGCGCGAGAAGGACCCGCTCAAGCGGTGGAAGCTGACGGACGAGGACTGGCGCAACCGGGAGAAGCGTCCGGAATACGAGAGCGCCCTCGCCGACATGCTCGAGCACACCGACCACCAGCACGCCCGTTGGCACGTCGTCGAGGCGGACTCGAAGCGCTACGCGCGCGTCAAGGTGATCGAGACGGTCATCGCCGAGGCTGAGCGAGGGATGGCTGCTCGGGGCCTCGAAGTGCCCTGAGGGCCAGTCCTGCGGCGAAGTACAGGCTGAGCGCCGCGAACAGGAGCTCGAGCGCGCGCTCCGGCATCTCGTTCGCCGCAACCACGCCGATGGCCACCCCGATCGGGGAGAGCAGCCCGACCACGAGCGCGTCGCGCAGCCGAAGGTTGCCGTAGCCGTGCTGCCGCCAGGCCCCCACCGCCCCGACGGCGACCACCGCGACGAGCGACGTGGCCTCGGCCTCGATCTGGCTCAGGTCCATCAGCACCACCAGGGCCGGCACGAACAGCACGCCGCCTCCCACGCCGACGACCCCGCCGAGCATGCCGCCGGCGAAAGCGACCAGGAGCAGCCCGACGACGTCCATCAGAAGACCAACACCGCGGCCGAGGCGACGAGCAGCGCCGCGAACACGCCGCTCACGGCTCGCTGGGACACGCGCTGCTGGACGGCCGTGCCGACCACCACCCCGGCGACGGCAGGCGGCGCGATCAGGAGCGCCTTGGCCAGGTCGACGTTGCCGAACGCGCCGTGGCCCAGTGCGCCGAGCGCCGCGATCAGGACGATCGCGGCCAGCGAGGTGCCGGTCGCCTCGCGCTCCTCGTAGCCGAGCCACAGGATCAGCAGGGGCACGATGACCGTGCCGCCCCCGACTCCGAAGAGCGCGCTGAAGATTCCCGCGAGCGTCCCGATCGCCGCCAGCCGAGAGAGCCTCGCGGACATGGCGGGCATACTACGAACCGTGCCCGCTCCCACGGCCGAGACGCTCGCTGCCGCTCTGCGCCCGGTCACCGCGGACCCACCGCACGCAGCGATCCTGTGCGACATCGACGGCACGCTCGCGCCGATCGTGACGCGTGCCGAGGAGGCGCATGTGCCCGACAAGGCTTCGCGGCTGCTCGGCCGCGCCGCCCGCCGCTACGGCCTCGTCGCATGCATCTCCGGACGTGCCGCCGCGGACGCCCGCCGGCTCGTGGGCGTGGGCGCGATCGCCTACGCCGGGTCGCACGGCGCGGAGCTGCTCGAGCCGGGCGCTTCCGACGCTCGCATCTCGCCCGCGTTCGCGAGTTGGGCCGGGCGCGTCACGGACTTCGCGGCAGAGCGCGACGACCCGGACCTCCGGCGTCTGCGCATCCGGATCGAGCGCAAGGGGCCGATAGTCGCCTTCCACTGGCGCGGCGTGCCGGACGAGGACGCCGCTCGTACGCGCCTGGAGGGGTTGGCCAAGGAGGCCGAGGCCGCGGGACTCGACTTCCACTGGGGTCGCAAGGTGCTCGAGATCCGCCCGCCCGTGCCGGTCGACAAGGGCCAGGTAGTGCGCGAGCTAGTCGAGCGCAGCGGTGTCCGGACGGCGCTCTTCGGCGGCGACGACGCGACGGACCTCGACGCGTTCGCGGCACTCGACGCACTCGTCGCCGAGGGGGCTCTCGATGCGGCGGTCAAGATCGGCGTGCGCTCGCCGGAGGGCCCGCCTGGGATCGTCGAGCAGGCCGATCACGTGGTCGACGGCACCGACGGCTTCGCGGCCGTGCTGGAGACGCTGGCCGGCGAATGAGGTTCCCCGACTTCCTCCGGACGTGCGTCCTGCTCTTCGGGGGGGCGGCCACCGCACTGGCGGCGGTCGCGGTCGCGGGCGCCGCTGCGAAGGACGACCGTACGCTCCTCTATGTCGCACTCGGCTGGTGGGCCATCGCTGCTGTGGGAGGGCTGTGGCTCGGCAGGCGACCGGAGGTGACCCAGGGCATCGGGCGGGCGCTCGCGGGCGCGCGCACGCAGTCCGCGCTGCCGGAGCTCGAGCCGGGCGCGATCCTCTTCAACCGCCTGTGGGCGCTGGCGCTGTTCACGGTCGGCTCCGGCGCGGTCGCCTTCCTCATTCCGCAGATCCCTGCGATCGCGGCCGGGTACGTGATCGCCGCCGCGCTCGCCTGGCGCAAGCAGTCGGCCGCGGTCGAGGCGATCGAGGGGCGCGACGGAGTGCGCTTCTACGTCGAGCACACCTCCCCGTTCAAGCCGACCCGGCTGATCCGCACGCCCGGCTTCCGGCGCGTCGAGCCCGTCAGCGGCGGGAACGCTTCCGCAGACGATCGAGCTCGGGCCACTCGCGCGTGTTCGCCACGCGATCAGGGCCCACCCACGCGCGCCTTGCGGTAGCGACTCCGTAGCGCATGTTCGACAGCGTGTTCGTGCCGTGCGCGTCGGAGTCGATCACCAGCATCGCGCCGCGCTCCGCCGCGAGCCGCGCGTTCCATTCGTTCAGGTCGCGGCGATCCGGGTTCGCGTTGATCTCGAGGAAGGTCCCGGTGCGAATCGCCGCGTCCACGACCTTCTCGACGTCCAGCGCATAGGGCTCGCGGCGGTCGATCAGCCTCCCGGTCGGGTGGCCGATCGCGTCGACCAGAGGGTGCTCCATCGCCGTGATCATCCGCTCTGTCATCTCCTTCTCGGAGATGCGGAACGACGTGTGCATGCTCGCCATGACCCAATCGAGCTGCTCCAGCAGGTCGTCCTCGTAGTCCAGCGAGCCGTCCGTGTGGATGTTCACCTCGGAGCCCGCGAGCACCTTGATGCCCTCGATCTCGAGGCCGCGGATGTGCTCGATCTGCGCCCGCAGCTCGTCCGGCTGCACGTCGTTGCCGAAGCCGTGCGAGGCGGAATGGTCAGTGATCGCGATATACGAGTAGCCGGCCTCGCGCGCGGCCTCGGCCATCTGCTCGATCGTGTTGCGGCCGTCCGACGCCTTCGTGTGGCAGTGAAGCTCGCCGCGGATGTCGGCGAGCTCGACGAGCTCCGGCAGCTTCCGCTTGCGCGCCGCCTCCAGCTCGCCGCGGTTCTCGCGCAGCTCCGGCGGGATCCAGTCCATCCCGAGCAGCTCGTAGACCTCCTCCTCGCTCGCGCAGGAGTGCGTGGTCTCGGTGGAGTCGTCGATGACCCCGTACTCGGACACGTGGAAGCCGCGCTTCACCGCCGCCGTCCGCAGGGCCTCGTTGTGCTGCTTCGACCCCGTGAGGTGCTGGAGCAGGTTGCCGAAGTTCGCCGGGGCGACGATCCGCAGGTCGACACTGATCCCGTTGTGCGTGATCGCACGCGCGCCGGCCTCCCCGGGCGAGCTGGCCTCGGCGATCAGCGGCAGCGAGCAGAACGCGTCCGCGAGAGCGCGCGCGTCGGACGCCGTCGCGACGAGGTCGATGTCCTTGCAAGTGTCGGCCCAGCGCCGGGCGCTCCCCGCGATCTCGACCCGCTCGGCCGCCGGGTGCTCGCGGAGCGCGTCTCGCAGCGCCTCGGCGATCTGGAGCGCCTTCGACAGCAGGAGCTTCGGCTTGGGGCGGCCGTCCTCCCCGGCGGCAAGCGCGTGCAGGATGCTCTCCTCCGCCTTCGGGCCGAACCCGCGAAGGGTGCGCAGCCGCTGGTCCTCGGCCGCCTTCTTCAGGTCGTCGAGCGAGGCGATCCCCAGTTCGTCGAAGAGCTTGCGCGCGCGCTTCGGACCGAGGCCGGGCAGGCGGGTGATCTCGACGAGCCCGGGCGGGTACTTCGCCTTCAGCTTCTCCGCCGACGGGATCGAGCCGGTGTCGAGCAGCGTCGTCAGCTTGTCCTCGATCGTGTTCCCGATCCCCGGCAGCTCCGTGACCGTCCCCGCGCGCGTCATCTCGGCCACGGAGGCGCCGGCCTCGCGGATCGCCTTCGCAGCGTTCCGGTAGGCAAGGACCCGATGGACGATCGCTCCGTCGAGCTCGTAGAGGTCGGCGAGCTCGTCGAAGTGGATAGCGAGCTCGGCGTTGCGCATGGTCGATCCCTAGGGTAGGCGCCCGTGCCGGGGGCCTGGCTGATCCTTCCGACCTACAACGAGGCGGTGAACCTCGAGCCGTTCGTCCACGCTGTGCTGCCGGAGCTCGCCGAGGCTGCGCCGGACCACCACATCCTGATCGTGGACGACAACTCGCCGGACGGGACCGGCAGGATCGCCGACAGCCTGGCGAGCGAGTTGGACGCGGTCGAAGTGCTGCACCGCGCCGAGAAGCAGGGGCTGGGCGTCGCGTACCTGGCCGGCTTCCGGCGCGCGCTCGACTCGGGGGCGGACCTGATCCTCGAGATGGACTCGGACTTCAGCCATTCGCCCGCCGACGTCCCGCGGCTGATCAGAGCCGCGGAGGAAGCGGACCTAGTGCTCGGGTCGCGCTATGTGCCCGGTGGCGCTGTCAGCGACTGGGGCGTCGTCCGCAGGCTCGTGAGCCGCGGCGGATCCTGGTACGCGCGGGTGATCCTTGGCGTGCAGGTGGCCGACCTGACGGGCGGCTTCAAGTGCTTTCGGCGCGAAGTACTCGAGGCGCTCGACCTCGACTCCGTACACGCCGAGGGGTACGGATTCCAGATCGAGCTGACCTATCGCGCCCTGCTCGGCGGCTTCCGGGTGAAGGAAATCCCGATCGTCTTCCGGGAGCGTCAGGCGGGCCTCTCCAAGATGACCGCCCGGATCGCCGTCGAGGCGGTCTGGAAGGTCCCCATGCTGAGGCTGCGGGGAGCGTCTAGAAGCGGCGTCCGAAACTAAGCGCGGCCCCCACAGCTACCGATGGATTCCGCGGGGTGCTGCCCACGTTTCACAAGCGCTGCCTGAGCGCCGTTTTCGCGGCGTTCCTCGGCCTGTTCGCTGCCGCGCCCGCCCACGCGGCAAGCGCGCCGAAGATCAAGGCCGCCTACGCGGTCGACGGCGACCGCGACGGGCACGTGGACGGGGTCTCGCTGAAATGGTCCACGAGGGTGCGCGGGGGTTTCGACGCCAAGGCGCCGTTCGCCGTCTCCGTCCGGGGCTACCGCGTCACGAAGATCGACGCCTCGCGCGGGAAGACGCAGCGCGTGCACGTGGCGGAGCGCCCGGAGTGCGACACGGGCGGCTCGGTACGGCTCGAGTTCGGTAGCAAGCAAGGCGGGACGGTCCCGGTCCGGACAGCACGCGGCAAGCGCGCCGCCCGCTCTCACAAGCTCGACATGCGGCGCTTCGACATCCCGGTGCCGCGAATCACCTGCGCGGTCACGCTCGACGCCGACGGCGATGCGCGCGTCGACGGCGTGCGCGTGACGCTACTCGCGCGACGTTCACAGCCGCAAGCAGACGCAGAGGCCGCTTCCTCTTCTCCGTGGCCGGCTACAAGATCAAGGCCGTCAACGCCGCCCGCGGCCGCTTCCTCAAGATCGACGTAGCCGAGCGCGCGACGCCCGACTCGGACGCGAAGCCGGCGATCGGCTACAGCCGGCCGTCGCGGAAGAGCGAGCGGAAGTTCGCCGTGCGCGGCGGGCGCCGTGGCGACGCCTTCGGCGGGACCTACCGCTCCACGCGCGACGGCGTGTCTCCGCAACTGGTCGCCGGTGAGACGGGCGATGCTGACCGCGACGGCCTGCTCGACTCGATGACCCTTCGCTTCTCCGAGCCCGTCGCTGGCATCGACCGCGAGCGGCGCTCTGCCGTGCTCGGCATGAGGGTGAAGCCGGCCGCGCAGGTGCAACGGCGCGAACGTCGCGCTGTCGCTGGTCGAGGGCACCGCTCGCGGCGACGCGCTCCCCGGCGCGTGGATCGCCGGCCCGGGCGTGAGCGACCTGTCCGGCAACGCCGCGCTTCGCGGCTCCGTGACGCCGACCGACGCCGCTCCGCCCGTCATGCTCGCGGCGGCGACCCAGGACACGGGCGGCGCGAAGGGCCGCATCGACGCGATCGCGGTCACCTTCTCCGAGCCCGTGGCGCACCCGCGCGACGCCGGCGGCAGCTACCCCTTCCTGCTCTCGAGCCGCACCGTGACCTCGGTGGAGCCGGCGAACGGCACATCGGTCCAGGTCCGCGTCGCCGAGGCTGGTTCGCCGGACACGGGCGCGCGCCCGACGCGTCAGGTACCTCGCCGGGCCGGGCTTCCCCGTCGTCGACGGCGCGGGCAACCAGGTCGCCGGCGGCTCCGTGAACTCGGCGGACGCCGTCCCGCCCGCGCTCATGTCGGCGACGACGGCCGACGACGACTCCGACGGCCGGATCGACGGGTCGCTGCTTCGCTTCTCGGAGAACGTCGAGCACGCCGCGGAGAGCGGACAGCAGTCGTCGTTCGCGGTGGCCGGCTACCAGGTGACGGGCGCCGGCGCCGCCAACGGCACCGATGTCTCGACTCGGCCTCGTGGAGGGCCCGGCCGCCGGACTCCGGCGCGACGCCAGCCGTCACCTACACCCGCGACAGCGTCGAGGACGTGCGCGACGCCGCCGGAAACGTGACGCTCAACTCGTCGATCGCGCAGTCAACCGACGGGGCGCGTCCGGTGCTGCTGTCGGTGCAGACGGGCGACGTCGACGACGACGGGCGGATCGACCGGCTCGCCTCCACATGGTCCGAGCCGCTGGTCCACGCCGACGACACCTCCGCCCCGTTCGCCGTCTCGGCGTCCGGCTTCTCGGTCGCCCGCGTGCGCGCGGCGGACAGGCGACGACCTCGCGATCGACCTGGCCGAGCCGGCCGGGTTCGACACCGGCTCCAAGCCGACGCTGACCTACGTCGGCGGCGCCGCCGAGCATCCGCGACGCCGGTGGGCTCGAGCCGCAGAAGCAGACGTGGGCCGGCCTGACCGTCGATGCGCTCGATCCGCGCCTCGTGTCGGCGACGACCGGCGACACCGACGCCGACGGCGAGCTCGACTCGATCGCCGTGCGCGTTCTCGGAGTCCGTCGTGCACGCGCAGGAGAGCTCGCCCGGCTCGTTCACCGCCGGCGCCTTCACGATCTCAGCGCGGAGGCGGCATCCGGCGACACGCGTCGAGCTGAAGCTCCAGCAGTCGGGCAGCGGCGACACGGGCGTCCGGCCGCCCGTCGGCTACACCCCGGACGGCGCAGGAGGACGTGCGCGACGGGGCCGGCAACTTCGCCGCCGGCCGCGTCGATCGCGCAGGCGACCGACGGCGCGCGGCCCGTGCTGCTGTCCGCGGCGACCGCCGACGTCGACGACGACGGCCGGCTCGACCGGGTCACACGGGCTGGTCGGAGCCGCTCGACCATCCGGACGACAGCGCCGCGCCCTTCCCGGTGTCGGTCGAGCCGCTCGTCGAGCGTCACGGTCGCGCGCGTCCACGCCGCGGCCGGGCAGACGCTCGACATCGACCTGGCCGAGCCGGCCGCGCCCGACACGGGCTCCGCGCCCGACCTGACCTACGCGGGCGGCGCCGATCCGATCCGCGACGCGTCCGGCCTCGAGCCGGCCCAGGTGGCCTATCGGGCCGCACGCGCGACGCGCTGCCGCCGCGCCGCGTGTGGACCGATCACGGCGGACGGCGACCCGACGGCAAGCTCGACGCGATCGACATCGAGTGGAGCGAGCGGGTGACCGGCGCGACCGGCACCGCGCCGTACACCGTCGCCGGCCGGACGCTTGGCGCCAACGTGAGCTTCGGCTCCTCGACCACACGCGTTCCGTTCGTGGAGGACCCGGCGCAGTTCGACACCGACGCCACGCCGAACGTTTCCTACGACGCCGGCCCGGGCGACCTGCACGACGAGGCCGAGGGCCTCGGCGACACGACCGCGGACGCGCCGTCGGTCGCGGCCGAGACGCCGCTCGACAAGGCCGCGCCGATCCTCGTCTCGGCCAAGACCGCCGACCTGACGACGCCGAGCGCGGGCAACGTCCCGAACGGCACGATCGACGCCGTCCTGGCCACGTTCTCCGAGTCGATCGAGCATCCGCCGGACGCGTTCGGCCCGTTCTCGCTGAACGTCGCGGGGCGCAGCGAGCTGGACGTCGAGGGCGACAGCGGGCCGGGCGACAGGACGCTCTACGTGCGCGTCGCCGAGGCGCGCGTCGCCGGACGGCGGCCTGACGCCGAACGTCTCCGTGCAGGCCGTCGGGCCCGGCCGCGGACCGCGTCAAGGACCGCGCGGCGACGCCGAACGAGGCGCTCGCGATGACGTTCACGCGGCACGACCGACGAGGTCAGCCCGGTGCTGATGTCCGCGCAGCTCGGCGAGCGGCCGGGCGGCGCCTGCACCAAGAACGCCGTCAGCGGCATCGACGGCGAGGTGGACTGCGTGCTCACGACCTGGTCGGAGGAGGTCGAGCACGCCGCCGACGCGAGCGCGCCGTTCTCCGTCTCGTCGAGCGGCTGGGCGATCGAGGCCGCTGGAATCGGCCAGCTCGGCCCGTCCACGACGCTCGAGATCCCGCTCACGGCTGCCGCGACGAAGGACCGCGACCGTCCTCGCACGACGGTCGCCTACGACGGCAGCGCCGACACGCCCGTCGTCGACACGGCGGCGATCGCCAACGAGGCGCTCAACGGCATCGAAGACGGCCGAGCCGGCGTGCAAGGACACGGGCCTCGAGCGCAACGACGCCCTCGACGCCGAGCAACCCACGAGCTCGACGACGACGTCGCCGTCGTTCCAGCGCAAGTGCGCGTTCGACGACGACTGGTACACGCGTCCAGACCACCGCTCGACGGGCTATCTGGACATCCTCGACCCGGCCCTCGGCCGGCGTCGACCTCGACTTCGAGCTGTACGACCCGCGCCGGCACGCCGTTGACGCCGATCAGCGATCGTCGAGGTACGGCGGCACCGGACAGATCGACCGGCGCGAGTACAGCGGCTCTCGCCCGAGCGCGACATCTACTGGGTCACGGCGTGACGGCCGACCGAGGCGACCCGGACCCGCAGGAGGGCCCGTACTGCGTCGTGTTCTCGGACGACGCGGCCTCGCGCGCCGGGCTGCGGCCCGCTCGTCGGCCAGATCGTCTTCACCGAGGTCGGGCTTCGGCAACGACAAGTTCGTCGAGATCAAGAACGACTTCGACGTGCCCGTCGACATGGACGGCGCGGGCGCGCGAGCTGATCCTCGGCGCAGGCGCGCGCGCGCCAGTGCACGCTCGACCATGCCCACCGGCGCTCGGCCAGTCGACGATCGACCCCGAGGAGCACGTCTGATCGTCCAGGCAGACGGCCTCCGCGACCGCCTTCGGCTGCGACCCAGATCCCCTCGCTCGCGCCGGGCGGCGAGCGGCTCGAGCTGCAGCGCGAACGGCGCGATCGACGTGGTGGACTTCGCCGGCGTGATCAACTCGCGCGGTCGCGGCCGAGCACTCGCTCCAGTTCGTCGAGGACGACCTCGTCGAGGACGCGGATGCGAACAACGACGTCGCCAAGAACTGGTGCCGCACCTTCGCGCGCCGACAGCAAGGGCGCCGTCGGCGACGGGTGCGACGAGTACCGGATCAACGAGGTGCTCTGGCGGCCCGCGTCGACCTCGGGCGCCTCGGACGGCAGGACTTCGTCGAGCTCGTCGGGAACATCCCGGCGAAGCCGAGCTCCGAGCTGCTCGGGCGGCTGGGTCGCTGCGCGGCGTCAACGGCCTGACCGGCGAGGGCACCGCCGACTTCGTCCTGCCGGCCGACGCGAGCCCGCGCTCCAACGGGACCTACGTGATCGCCGACGGCGTCAGCGGCACGACCCAGGTGAGCCCCGCCGACCGGATCTGGGACTCGCTCGACCTGAACTCGCCGCCGTGGCCGGACGGCACCGGCGCGGCTGGGCCCGCGCGGCATCCAGCTGCTCGGGCCGAACCCGCCGAACACGCCGCCGTGCACGGACTCAGCCGACGCCTTCGGGTGGACCACCACCGCCCAGGGCTTCAGCAACCCGCTCGACAACCTGCGCGCCTGCCCGGGCGTCGAGGGCCAGGAGTACACGAACAGCACCGTCGGCGCGAGCGCCGCGCGCGACAACCTCTCGAGCGCCGGCGACACGACCTACAACGAGAACAACGACACGGCCAACAACAGGATCGACTTCTGCCCGCAGACCGCGCCGAACCCGGCTGCCCTCAACATCCGGCCCGGCTGCTGAGCTAGCCTCCGGCGCTCAGCCGGAGGTCGCTATATTTTGTATAGCGACCTGGACCAAGGGAGAAGCATGGCGGGCAACATCATCGAAGTGACCGACAACAACTTCGCGGCCGAGGTGCTCGAGTCGCCCGATCCCGTGCTCGTGGACTTCTGGGCGCCGTGGTGCGGGCCGTGCCGGATCGTCGCGCCGCACCTCGAGGAGCTCAACAACGAGCGCCAGGACCTCCGCGTCGTGAAGTTGAACGTCGATGACAACCCGCAGACGGCCGCGCAGTACGGGGTCATGTCGATCCCGACGCTGATCCTCTTCAAGGGCGGGCAGGAGGCCAAGAAGATCATCGGCGCGCTGCCGAAGAAGCGGCTCGAGCAGGAGCTCGAGCCCGTGCTCGCCTAGCGCTTCTCGACGCTGATCAAGAGCTCGCGGCCCTCGATCGCGACCGGCTCGCCGTCCGCCCCGTCGAGCTCCAGCGCGGTGGCGAGCGTCTCGGTGGAGACGTAGCCCTCGTGCGCGCGCACCGCGTCGATCAGGCTCTCGTCGCCCCCGAGCCGGAGCGCGATCCGGTCCTCCACGTTGAGGCCGGCGCTCTTCCGCGCGGCCTGCACGGCGTGCACGACCTCGCGCGCGAGCCCCTCGCGGCGCAGCTCGTCGTCCAGCTCCAGGTTGAGCGCGACCGCATGCGTCCCCGCACGCTCGACCTGGTAGCCCTCGAGCGGCTGGAGCACCATCTGGACGTCGTCTGGCCCGAGCGTGTGGTCCTCGCCGTCGACTGACAGCCCGACGGAGCCTCCCTCGCGCAGCGTCTCCGCCACGCGGCCGGCGTCGAGCGCCGCCACGGCCGCCGCAACCTGCGGCATGTGCTTGCCGAAGCGCGGGCCGAGCGAGCGATAGTTGGGCTTCAGCTCCCAGCGGCCGAGCTCCTCGGCCTCACGGACGAAGCGCAGCTCCTTCACGTTCAGCTCGTCGCGCACGAGATCGCCGAAGCGCTCGATCGCGCCCCGTTCGCGCTCGGCCGCCACGATCACGGCCTCGCCGAGCGGCTGGCGGACCTTCAGCTTCCCGTGTGCCCGCGCGGCGCGGCCGAGCTCGACGGCGTCGCGCGCTACCTGCATCTCCCACTCGAGCTCCTCGTCGCGGGCGCCCGGCTCAGGGAAGTCGCACAGGTGTACGGACGGCTCGGAGCCGTCGAGGTTGTCGTAGATCTCGTCGGCGATGAAGGGCGTCAGCGGCGCGAGCAGCTTCGAGAGCGTCACGAGGCACTCGCGCAACGTCCAGAAGGCTCCCGGGTCGCCGTCCCAGAACCGGCGCCGCGACCGCCGCACGTACCAGTTCGAGAGGTCGTCGACGAGCTGCGCGACGGCGCGGCCCGCGGAGGTCGTGTCGTAGTCCTCCATGCGCTCGATGACGATTTCGGTCGTCGTGTGCAGCCGCGACAGCGCCCAGTGGTCCAGCGGGGTCAGACTGAAGTCTGACCCCGTCGCGCTTGGCGGGAGCTCCACTTCGTTCGCGTTCGCGTACAGCACGTAGAAGCCGTACGTGTTCCACAGCGTGAGCATGAAGAGGCGCACCGACTCGCCGACCGTGTCGACCGAGAACCGGTAGCCGTCCCACGGCTGCTTCGAGGTGAAGTAGTACCAGCGGAACGCGTCCGCGCCGTGGACGTCGAGCACGTCCCACGGGTCGGCGACGTTCCCCTTCGACTTCGACATCTTCTGGCCGTCCGGGTCGAGGATCAGCCCCAGGCACAGCACGGTCCTGTACGCCGGCTCGTCGAAGAGCAGCGTCGAGATCGCGAGCAGGGAGTAGAACCAGCCGCGCGTCTGGTCGAGCGCCTCGCAGATGTAGTCGGCCGGGAACCGCTCCTCGAAGATCTCCTGGTTCTCGAACGGCGCGTGCCACTGCGCGAACGGCATGGAGCCCGAGTCCCACCAGACGTCGATCAGCTCGGGCACGCGGCGCATCTCGGAGCCGCACTCGGGACACGGGAACGTGACGTCGTCGACGAAAGGCCGGTGCAGGTCCTCGGGCGGCGTGGCGCCCAGCTCCGTCAGCTCGGCACGCGATCCGATGCAGTGCACGTGCTCCGCCTCGGCCGTGCAGCGCCACACCGGCAGCGGCGTGCCCCAGTAGCGATCACGTGAGAGGGCCCAGTCGACGTTGCCCTCGAGCCACTTGCCCATGCGGCCGTGCTTTATGTGGTCCGGGTACCACTTGACCGCCTCGTTGTTCGCGAGCAGCTGGTCCCTGACGGCCGTCGTCTTCACGTACCACGACTGCTTCGCGTAGTAGAGCAGCGGCGTGTCGCAGCGCCAGCAGTGCGGATAGGCGTGCCGGTACCTCTCGGCGCGGAACAGCCGGCCCGACTCCTCGAGCGCCTCGACGATGTCCGGATCGGCCTCCTTTACGAAGCGGCCCGCGAACGGTTCGATGCGCTCGTCGAAGGTGCCGTCCGGGCGGACCGGGTTCTGCACCTTCAGGCCGTAGCGGACTCCGAGCTGGAAATCGTCCTCGCCGAAGGCGACCGCGGTGTGGACGACCCCCGTGCCGTCGTCGGTCGTGACGAAGTCGGCTGTGAGCACCGTGTGCCCCTTGTCGCCGTAGTCGGAGATGTACGGGAAGGGCGGCTCGTACGCCGTCCCGGCGAGCTCGGCGCCCTTGACCGTTCCCTCGACCTCGGCGCCCTCGCCCAGGACCCGCTCGACCAGCGCTTCCGCCACGATCAGCGTCTCACCGCCCACGCGTACGCGCGCGTAGTCGACGTCCGGATGGACCGCGAGCGCCGCGTTCGAGAGAAGCGTCCACGGCGTGGTCGTCCAGCCCAGAAGCGATACGCCCTCCTCGCCCCTGACGGGGAAGCGCACATAGACCGACGGGTCCTCGATGTCCTTGTAGCCGAGCGCGACCTCGTGGCTCGAGAGCGCGGTGCCGCAGCGTGGGCAGTAGGGCACGACCTTGTGCCCCTCGTAGAGCAGGTCCTTCTTCCAGACCTCCTTCAGCGACCACCAGACGGACTCGATGTAGTCGTTGTCGAGCGTGAAGTAGGCCTCGCCGGTGTCGACCCAGAAGGCGATCCGCTCGGTCAGCCGCGTCCACTCGTCGATGTACTCGAGCACCGACTCTCGGCACTGCCGGTTGAACTCGGCGACGCCGTAGCGCTCGATGTCGTCCTTGTGGTGGAAGCCGAGCTTGCGCTCGATCTGCAACTCGACCGGCAGCCCGTGGCAGTCCCAGCCGCCCTTGCGGTGGACCTGGTGCCCGCGCATCGTCTTGAAGCGCGGGAAGACGTCCTTGAAGACGCGGCTGAGCACGTGGGCGGCGTGGGGCGGCCCGTTCGCCGTGGGCGGGCCCTCGTAGAAGACGAACTCGGGGCACCCCTCGCGGCGCCGGACCGACTCGTGAAAGACGTCGCGCTCGCGCCAGCGCTCGAGGATCTGCTCCTCGAGCTGGGGAAACGATGGTGAGGGGTCGACCGACCGGTAGCGGGCCACGGGGCGCCGGATTCTAGGATCAGCGCCGATGAGCACGGTGGCGGTCACGGGCGCTGGTGGATTCATAGGTGCCGCGATGGCCCGCCGACTCGCCTCGGAGGGCCACGACGTGATCGGGATCGATGTCGATCCCGGCGCGGCCGCGCGCGTCATCGAGGCCGGCGCGCAGTTCCGCCGCGCGGACACGTCCGACCGGGGAGCCGTGCGCGGCGCGCTTCAGGGAGCGGACCTCGTCGTGCACACGGCGGCGCTGCTGCCGGGGAACGCGTCGATGGCCGACGCCGTTCGGGTGAACGTCGGCGGCACGGAGAACGTCTGCGTGGCCGCGCGGGACCAAGGGGTCGAGCGGGTGGTCCACCTCTCTTCGATAGCGGCCTGGGGGTACGACTACAAGACCGACATCACCGAAGACGAGCCGCTCGCGACCCGTTCGTCGCACCCGTACATCGCCACGAAGGCCGCGTCCGAGCTCATCGCGCGCAAGCACCGAGCGACGGTCGTCAAACCGGGGGACGTGTACGGCCCTGGATCGCAGCCGTGGGCCGTGATGCCGCTGGAGCTGATCAAGTCCGGGCGGTTCGCCCTGCCGATGAAGGGCCGGGGGATCCTCACGCTCGTGTACGTGGACGACCTCGTGGACTGCGTCTACCGCGCGCTGACGATGCCGGAGGGCGAGAGCGGCGTCTTCACGGCCTGGGACGGCGCGCCCGTGAGCGCCAAGGAGTTCTTCGACAACTACGCGCGGATGCTCGGCAAGAAGGGAGTCCGCACGGCGCCCACTGCGCTGCTGCGGCAGCTCTCGCGCCTCATGCCCGGCGTCGACCCGGACGACCTCCAGTTCCTCATGCGCCGCGCCGTCTTCCCGAACGCGCGCGCCCGCGAGGTGCTCGGCTGGGAGCCGCGCGTCACACTGGAGGAAGGCATGACGCGGACTGAGAGCTGGTTCCGGGAGGTTGATCTGCTCCCGTGATGGTCGTGATGACACCCCAGGCCACCGAGGCGCAGATCGCCGCCGTCGTGGAGAAGCTGGAGGCGCGCGGGGTCCACGCCAAGGTGATGCCGGGTGAGCTGACCACGGCGATCGGCGCGATCGGCGATCCCGAGGGCGTGCGCGAGATGGGCCTCGAGGGCATGCCCGGCGTGGACCAGGTCATCCCCATCTCGCGGCCCTACAAGCTGGCGTCGAGCGAGCTGTCGCACTTCGAGCCCACCGCCTTCGACGTGGACGGCCGGCGGGTGGGCGGCGGCGAGACGTTCTGCCTGATCGCCGGGC
This sequence comes from uncultured Thermoleophilaceae bacterium, assembly GCA_963846865.1. GTDB lineage: Bacteria > Actinomycetota > Thermoleophilia > Solirubrobacterales > Thermoleophilaceae > DASPHG01. The sequence goes on from CAWJXU010000006.1 coordinate 315,218, forward strand.
CGTGCACGGTCGAGACGCGCGAGCAGACGCTCGCGGTCGCCGACGCCGTGAAGAACGGGAACGCGTCGATGATGCGCGGCGGCGCCTTCAAGCCCCGGACCTCGCCGTTCGCGTTCCAGGGGCTCGGGCTCGACGCGCTCGCGATTCTCGCCGAGGCGCGCGAGGCGACGGGACTGCCTGTCGTCACCGAGCTGACCGACGTCGCCAACGCCGAGGCGCTCGCGGAGGTCGCCGACGTGATCCAGGTGGGCGCCCGCAACATGCAGAACTACCGGCTGCTCGAGGTGGTCGGCAAGCTCGGCAAGCCGGTGCTCCTCAAGCGCGGGCTGTCGTCGACGGTTGACGAGCTGCTCCAGGCGGCGGACTACATCCTCAAGGAGGGCAACGACCAACTGATGCTGTGCGAGCGTGGTATCAGGACGTTCGAGACGGCCACGCGCTTCACGCTCGACCTGGCCGGGGTCGCCTACCTGAAGCTGCACACGCATCTGCCGGTGATCGTCGATCCCTCCCACGCCGCCGGGGACCGGCGCCTCGTCGAGCCGCTGTCACGCGCGGCCGCCGCGATCGGCGCCGACGGGATCATCGTCGAGGTCGCCGAAGACCCCGAGGCCGCGCTGTGCGACGGGCCGCAGCAGCTGTACGCGCGCGACTTCGGCAAGTTCGCGCAGTCCGTGTCCGCACACGCCTCGCTGCTCGGCAAGCGCCTAGCTTGAGGCGACGAACCGCAGGGAGCGCCGCATGCAGCGCACGTAGTTCTGCACGCCCGTGTCGGTCAGGTGGACCCCATCGCTCCCAAACCAGCTCCCGTGCCCGCGGCTGAACCTGACCCAGTCGAGCAACTTGATTCTGCGCGGGTGGGCCCGCGCGGCGGCACGGATTCGCTTCGCGTCGCCCGTGTAGCCGCCGGGCTCACGCGGCGTCACGATCGCGAGCACGCGCTTCCTCCCGAGCATCCGACGGGTGCGGCCGATCTCGCCGCGTGTGATGTCCCAGTTGGTGCCGAGGGCCATCACGACGAGGCGGGGCAGCCGGCCCCGGCGCTTCTTGCGGCGCAGGATCGCGTGGCCCTCGCTCCACTTGCGGCACCCCTGGGCGTTCACGCTGAAGCCGGCGCGCGCGAGCGAGGTGACCGCGAGCAGCGTCACGGAGTCGCCGATCGCAAGCGGCTCCGGGCCCTTTGCCAGGTTGCGCTTCGACGCCGCGGCCTGGACGCCGCCGCAGCCCGCCTCGGCGGCGGCCGGCAAGACCATCAGCGCCAGGAGCACCAGTAGTGCTGTTCCCAACGGTCGAATTCGCGATCTATTTCCCGGTCGTCCTCGCGATCTCATGGATCCTTATGCCCCAGCTCGCCTGGTGGAAAATCTTCATCGTCGTAGCGAGCTACGTCTTCTACGGCACGGCGAACTGGAAGTTCTGCTTCCTGCTCGGGGGCGTCACGCTCGGCAACTACCTCTTCGCGCGGCTGATCGCGAGGCGCCCCGACGCAGCGGCGGAAGAAGCAGTTCCTCGCCGCGATCATCACGCTCGACCTGGCGACGCTGGGCGTCTTCAAGTACTACGCGTTCTTCGTCGGGGACGTGGACCGCGCGCTGAACTCGATCGCGCTCGGCGTACCGCTTCCGCTGCTGACGATCGCGCTGCCGATCGGGATCAGCTTCTTCACCTTCCAGGCGATCACGTACGTCGTCGACACGTACCGCGGCCACATCGATCCCGCGCCGCTCCTCGACGTCGCGGTGTACCTCAGCTTCTTCTCGCACCTGGTCGCCGGGCCGATCGTGCGCGCGTCCGAGTTCCTGCCGCAGATCAACCGGCCGCGCGACCCGGCCAACGTGGCGGTCGGCGCCGGCCTCTTCCTGATCGCCGTCGGCCTCGTGAAGAAGGTGGCGATCGCCGACTACCTCGCCCGCGAGGTGGTCGACCCGGTCTTCGCGGTCCCCGAGGCGTACGCGGCGCCGGACGTGATCTTCGGCTCGTACGCGTACGCGGCGCAGATCTACTGCGACTTCTCCGGGTACACGGACATGGCGATCGGGCTCGCGCTGCTGCTGGGGATCGTCTTCCCGCAGAACTTCAACCGCCCGTACCGGTCGCGCAGCTTCGGCGAGTTCTGGCGCCGGTGGCACATGACGCTGTCGCGGTTCCTGCGCGACTACCTGTACATCCCGCTGGGCGGGAACCGAGGCGGGCGGCTGCGCACGGCGCGCAACCTGATGATCACGATGCTGCTCGGCGGCCTGTGGCACGGCGCCGCGTGGGGGTTCATCCTCTGGGGCGGCATTCACGGCACGGCGCTGGTGATCGAGCACCAGTTCCGCGGGCGCGAGATCGGCCTCCCCGGGTGGCTGAAGTGGTTCATCACCTTCCACGTCGTCGTGTTCGCGTGGATCGTCTTCCGCGCGACCGAGCTGAGCGCGGCGGGCGAGCTCTTCTCGCAGCTGACCGACTGGGGCGAGGCCACGGCGATCACCTGGACGGCCGCCGCCCTCGTCGCCGCCACGATCGGGTTCCAGCTGCTCCCGGAGCGCGAGACCGGCGAGCTGCGGCTCCGCGTCGAGCGGCTGCACCCCGCCGCGATGGGCGCGGCGCTCGCCGTCATCGTGATGCTCGTGGCGGCGACGGTGCCGACGCAGGGCGTGCCACCCTTCATCTACTTCGCCTTCTGACGTGACCGACGTCCGCACACCCGAGCCTCCCAAGCCGCCGCGCGAGCCGCGGCGCTTCAGCGCGCGCGACGCGCTGATCGCGATCGGGGTCGCGGCGCTCGTGCTCGTCCTGGTCGAGGGCCCGTCGATCCGCAACAGCGGCGAGCGGATGGAGGACGGGCGTGTGGAAGGAGGTCGTGCTCGCCGTCGGGAAGCCGGCGGACCAGATCGGCGACGTCATCCCGTTGCCGGAGCTGGGCGACGAGCTGACCGGGTGGCTATCGCCCGACGACGACAGCGGCGGCGCCGGCTCGTTCGAGGCGATCGCCCAGGAGGAGGCCACCGGGCGGCTCTCGCCGATCACGCCGGACTACTTCGACCCGCGCGCGATCGGCGAGGACCCGCCCGCGCCGCGCGAGCTCGACACGGTGCTCGTGACCGGCGACTCGCTGTCGATGCCACTCGACGCCGAGGTGGCGCGACGGCTCGAGGGTGAGGGGATCGAGGTCGTGCGCGACCCGCAGGTTGGGACCGGCATCTCGAGCGCGCAGGTGGGGGACTGGGGCTCGATCTCGGTCCGCCAGACGCGCGAGGAGGAGCCCGACGCGATCGTGGTCTTCATCGGCGCGAACGAGGGCTTCCCGATGGCCGAGCCGCGGCGGCGGGGACGTCCAGTGCTGCGGCGTCGGAGTGGGCGGCGGTCTACGCCTCGCGCGTTCGGCGCATGATGGACACCTATCGCCAGGGCGGCGAGGCGCGCGTCTACTGGCTGACGCTGCCGATGCCGCGCGACGAGGATCGCCAGGAGGTAGCCCAGGTCGTGAACGAGGCGATCGCGGTCGGCGCGCAGCCGTACCGCGTGCACGTGCGGCTACTCGACATGGTCGAGCTGTTCACGCCGGGCGGCGATTACCGCGACTCGATGGAGGTCGACGGCGAGGAGAAGATCGTCCGCGAGTCGGACGGGGTCCATCTGAACGGCGAGGGCGCCGAGCTGGCCGCTGAGACGGTGCTCGACGCGCTCGAACAGGACTTCGGGGAAGTCGGCGACTAGGAGCTGCGCCGCTACGTCCACTGGTTGTAGCGGTGCTTCACGCGCTTGCCGCCCTTCTTGCACTTGACGTTGCTGTAGAAGGAGCCTTGGCCGAAGTCGCGGTTCTCGCTGCAGTTCCAGCGCCCCAGGTCCGGGCACCGGCCACGGGCGCCCTCGCGACAGGCGTGGAACGCGCGCACGCGCTCGCGCGCCTTGCCGCAGCCTGACGTTGCGGGCGGTGATCGAGAGCACGTAGGTCGTGCCGTAGCTGCGTGAATCCTCGACCGAACACTCCTTGGACGCGGTGCGTGGGCCGTCCGGGCGCGCGATCGGCGCTGTGGCGGGGCGCTGCGGCCATGAGGAGAGCGGCCGCGGGAGCAGAGCATGGACTCCCGGAGACGCGCAAGGGTCGGGAGTGCGGGACATCGAAGTGTCAGGCGGCGAGCTTACGGCAGATGTCCGCGAGCGAGCGCTTCTCGTGCTCGTCGAGGGAGGCGAAGGCGCGGCTCACGCGCTGCGAGTGGTCCGGGAACAGACCCTCGACCATCTCCGCGCCGGTCGCCGTGAGCTCGATGACCAACGAGCGGCGATCGGAGAGGGCGCGCCGCCGGGTGACCATGCCGTGCTGCTCGAGCGTGAGCGTGACCTCGGTCGCGTTCGCCTTGCTCCAGTCGAGACGGCGGCGCAGCGTCCGTAGCTCCACGCTGCCGCCCGCGATCCGCAGGACGACCATCGCCGAGAAGCCCGCAGCCGATATTCCGGCGCGCTCCAGGTCGGCTGCCACCGAGCGGCGAACGGTCGACTCCGCGCGAAGGAGGGCCTGCAGCGCGCGGTGGGCCAGCGGGTCGCCGACCTCGAGCGAGGACATGCGGCCGATCGTACGACCGGCTCCGGATGGCGGGCGCGGACTAGAGCGCGTGCGCCGCGCTGACGCCCTCGGCGGGCACGTCCTCGACCGCGGCCTTCTCGACGACCGTCTCGAAGGTGCCGCCGTCGCAGACTGCCTTCAGGTTCTCCGCGGCCTCCGTCGGGCCGCCCGCCGAGCGAGCGGATCGAGTGCTTGCCCGAGACCGGCATCGCGTCGCGGTACTCGAACACGGGCGCCTCGCTGTTGAGCTGCCGGGCCGTGTAGACGAGGCGGCCGACAACGTCGAGGGCGGCGCCGTTGCCGCAGAGCACGAGCGCGGAGGGCTCGAGCGCGCGCATCGCTCGGGCGACGCGCTCCTGCGGGAGGCCAATCGACAGCATCAGGACGCGGAAGCCGGAGCGCCGCAGCGCCAGCTCGAGCGCCTGGACGTGGAGCGCCTCGACGTCGAGCAGCGGGCTCGAGTCGAAGAGGAAGACGCCATCGTCGCGGGTGGCCGCCGGGACGACGCGCTTCACCGCGTGCATCCAGCCGGTGGCCCAGCGGCACGCGAGCTCGTACTCGGCCTCGCGCCCGTTTCGGTCGTGCGAGAACTCGAGCGCGGGAATCAGCAGGTCCTCGACGGTCCGCTCCACGGAGCGCACGGCGAGGCTCTCCTCCATCACGCGGTCGGCGGTCGTCTCGTCGAAGCGGTCGAACGCGTCCACGAGACGGGCGGCGGAGCTGGGGCCCTCGCCACGCTGGCGCGCGACCTGGATCGCCGACGAGATGTTGTGCGTCTCGAGCAGCGCACGGCGCAGTGCCTCGAGCTCGGCGAGCTCGTACTGGCGATGGCCGCCGGCCGTGCGGCGCGGGCTCGGATACCCGAAGCGCCGCTCCCAGCTACGAAGTGTGTTGGGGCTGACGCCGAGAAGCTCGGCTGCTGCATTGGTTCGAATCCCGCTCACGCGCAATGGCCTCCTCGGAAGAAGTCTTTGATGTTTTCCCCGGTTGGCGTGATTTCCGCAAGCCATGCAGGCGTTCTTGCACGGGGGCCGTGCGCAGAGCCTGCGCACGAGCCACGCGTGGATGCGGCGAGGCCTAGACCGCGCGCTCGAGCACGAGGAGCGCGGCCCGCGGCGGACCGCAGCTGGCGATCCGGGCCTTCAGCCGCGCCGGGCGGCTGCCTTGCGGCACCGGGGCGAGCATGGCCTCGGCCACCTCGCGCCCGCCGCCTGCCGCACGCGCGACCTGGCGCGCAAGGCGGTCGTCGCCCTCGTCGCTCGTGAGCGCACTCCCGACCGGCATCCCGAGCAGTCCGGCCTCTTCGCCCACGAAGGCTCGGCCGCTTCACTGACCGCGGAGATCCGGCCCTCGCGCGTGACCACGACGAACGCGGCACCCGGCCCGGGCAGCGCGTTGCGCGGGGCGGTGAGCATGACGCCCATGCCGCACCGGCTACAGACGCGGTCGAAGCCGAACGGGACCGCCTGCATCTCGGGCTCCTCGGTGGTCGTGCCGCAGTGGGTGCAGAACCGCGTCCGCTCGACCCGCGGTGGAGGCGTTGCGCGCACCCCGGGGATCTGTGCGATGGCCGTCATAGGGACGATGAAACCACCGCCCTCCGGGGCTGTCCGCTGGATGGTCAGGAATGCAGCGGATCGCGCGAGCCAACCTCCCGGCGAAACCTGCGGAAAGTTTGGATGCGCAGCTTTCTCACAGGTTTGGCGTTGGGCTCTCTCCGCGCCGTCGAGCGTACTTCTGGTTAGGTGCCCGCCATGACCAACGAACCTCTGTGGGGCGGCGAGACGAGCAAGGCCGTCGAGAACTTTCCGGTGTCGGGCGAGCCCGTGCCCGTGCCCGTCGTCCGCTGGCTGGGCCGGATCAAGGCGGCCGCGGCGCGGACCAATGCCGAGCTCGGCCTGCTCGATCGTGATCTGGCGGACCGGATCGCCGAGGCGGGCGATGCGATCGCGAGCGGCGAGCACGACGACCAGTTCCCGATCGACGTGTTCCAGACGGGCTCGGGCACCTCGTCGAACATGAACGCGAACGAGGTCATGGCCGCGCTCGCGGGCGACGGGGTGCATCCGAACGATCACGTGAACATGGGGCAGTCGTCTAACGATGTCTTCCCCTCCGCAGTCCACCTCGCCGCCCTCTCCGAAGTCTCCGATCAACTCCTCCCGGCTCTCGATGCCCTCGCGGGGGCCTTCTCTTCCAAGGCAGAGTCCTTCAGTGACATCGTCAAGGCCGGCCGCACACACCTCATGGACGCGGTGCCGGTGACTCTCGGTCAGGAGTTCTCGGGCTATGCCGCGCAGATGAGGCTGGGTAGGGAGCGGGTGGAGGGCACGCTTGGTCGTGTCTCTCAGATTCCTCTTGGTGGCACTGCCACCGGTACCGGCTTGAACACGCATCCCGAGTTCGCCGCTCGTGTCCGCTCGCTCTTGTCCGACGCGACCGGTCTCGACGTCTCGGCCCCGGCCGATCCGTTCGAGGCGCAGGGGAATCGCGACGCGCTGGTCGAGCTCTCGGGCGCGTTGAAGGTGGTGGCGGTTTCGATGACGAAGATCGCGAACGACCTCGCCTGGATGGGCTCCGGCCCGCGCACCGGCCTGGGCGAGCTGCTCCTGCCGGAGCTGCAGAAGGGCTCGTCGATCATGCCGGGCAAGGTCAACCCGGTCATCCCGGAGGTCGTGCTGCAGGTGGCGGCGCAGGTGATCGGGAACGACACGGCGATCACGGTCGCCGGCACCCAGGGCAACTTCGAGCTGAACGTGCGGATCCCGCTGATCGCACGCAACCTGCTCGACCAGATCAAGCTGCTGACCGCCGCGGCGACGCTACTGCGCGAGAAGTGCGTGGACGGGATCGAGGCGAACGAGGAAGGAGCGCTCCGCCACGCGGAGTCGACGCCGGCGATCGCGACCGCCCTCAACCCCTACATCGGCTACGACAAGGCGACGGAGATCGTGAAGGAAGCGGTGGCCTCGAAACGCACGATCCGCGAGGTCGCGCGCGAAAAGGGCGTGGACGACGAGACGCTCGACAAGGCGCTCGACCTAACCGCAATGGCCCGCCCGCACGACCACGCAAAGACGTAACGCCCACGACCCCCGCGTCACACAACCGGCGGCAAACTGGCCGCCATGCCTAGCGCCCCCGCTCCAGAGCATGGGTGCCCTACAGCGACCGGGTCTCGCGGATCGGTGATCGCGGCGCTGGCGGAGCCCAGCACGGAGGTCGTCGCCCGTACCAGCTTCTTGCGGCCGGGATCAGCGAGACGGCAGATCGAGACGGATGGCTGCAAGGGAACCGACTGCACGCGGTGCTATCGCGGCGTCTATGCGCTCGGCCACGGTGCGCTGTCGCACATGGGACCTGGATGGCCGCTGTTCTCGCCGCGGGGGAGGGAGCGTGCTGAGCCACTGGTCTGCGGCCACGCTCTGGCGGATGCGGCCCGGTACTGGTCCACGCAGTCATGTGACATCGCCGCGGCAAGCGATCGAAGCGGCCGAGAGATCACGTTCCACTACGCCGACCTGCCGCGAAGACGAGGTCACGACCGAGCAGGGCATCCCGGTCACCACGCCGGCGAGGACGCTGCTCGATCTCGCGCCCCTCCTACCCAGCCCCGTTCTCGCGCGCATGGTCGAAGCCGCCCCCAATCGCGGCGCCTCCTTGGCGGAGCTGCTGGACCGCTACCCCGGCCGGCGCGGCGTGCCGAAGCTCAGGGCGATGCTGCCGGAAGCCGCGCCCCATGACCCGGAGCGACTTCGAGGCCCACGTCTGCAGTGATCGAGGAGGCCGGGCTGCCGCGGCCGGAGGTGAACGTCGTCGTCGAGGGCTACGAGGTGGACTTGGTCTGGCGGGACCACGGCGTCATCGCGGAGCTCGACACCTACGTGACCCACGGATCGCGCGCCGCCTTCGTGCGCGACCGCGAGCGAGACCGAAAGCTGGCGTGCGGGGTGGAGGGTCGTCCGGCTGACGGACGAGGACGCGGGCCGGAATCGAAGACCTCACACGCCTTCTCGCCGCCACCGCAGCACGTTCACCACGCCGTCACGCGTGGGCGGCGTAGTCAGCACGAGGTCCGAGCCTTCCCAGGAGACAGCGCGAACCAAGTCCCGACCGACGAACGAGTCGCGCGTGGAAACGGAGACGTGATGGACGACCTCCTCCCCACCCAGCAACTCCCACGCCCCGGAGTAAGAGAGCGCATCGGAGAAACCATCCGCGCGCGCAAGAAACGCCGCCATGAACCCGTCATCCGAGTAGATCAGCCGCCCTACCGCGTCCTCACCGAGCGGATGCGAATCGCCGGCGGTCCATTCCACGAGCCGCCACGATCCGGGGAGGCCGCGAGCGGACGTCACATCGGTGAACTCCTCGATCCGCGCAAGAAGATCACCTTCCCACGTGTAGAGGTGCACCATCCGGAACTCGCCCTCTACCCCGCTCACCCGCCCCTCGAAGTGCAGGTCCATGTCGGCGAGCACCCGCTCACGCGTCGAGCTGATCTATCGAGCGAACGCGGCTTTCGAGGGACCGACGAGCGCGAGCCGGTCGCGGAAGCGCTCGACCACGGCCTCCCTGCCGAAGATCGTGTCGCGCTCGAGGATGTCCGCGCGCTCGACCAACACAACATCCTCGTGGGTGAAGGCATCGATGTGACCCGGCCCGCCCTCGTTCCAGGCATCGAGCATGGCGCGCGTCCGTTCTACGAGGTCCACGCTCCCGAGCATAAAAAAGGCCGGCCGCGGTGACCGAGATCGGGAGGAACGAGGATCTCGACCTACGCGGCCGGCACAGGCCAGAAAAAGCCTGAGGCAGGGGGGTTGCCTGCGGTCAATTGTCGGGCATCGGCGTGCCGATCTTTAGCCCCCTACCGGCTGCACTTCGATCAACCGATCGGTTGACCCCGTCAGAGGTTGACGGCCACGTATTTGGTCTCGAGGTATTCCTCGATGCCCTCGTAGCCGCCCTCGCGGCCGAACCCCGACTGCTTGATGCCGCCGAAGGGGGCGGCGGGGTTCGAGACCATTCCCTGGTTCAGGCCGACCATGCCGTACTCGAGCGCCTCGCTCACGCGGAGCGCGCGTTTCACATCGCGCGTGTACAGGTACGCGACCAAGCCGTACTCGGTGTCGTTCGCCGCGGCGATCGCCTCCTCCTCGGAATCGAACGAGCGGATCGGGGCGACCGGGCCGAAGATCTCCTCCTTGAGGAGCTTCGCGTCGTCGGAAACATCCGCCAGCACCGTCGGCTCGTAGAAATACCCCTTACCGTCACTCGCCGACCCGCCGATCAGGCATTTCGCACCTTTGCCGACGGCGTCATCGACCAGCTCTTGCACCTTCGAACGCTGATCGCCATCGATGAGAGGCCCGACATCGACGCCCTCCTCAGTGCCTCTCCCGACTTTCAGCGCGGCCATGCGCTGGGCGAGGCGCTCGGCGAAGTCGGAGGCGAGGGACTTGGAAACGTGGAAGCGATTCGCCGCCGTGCACGCCTCGCCGATGTTGCGCATCTTCGCGATCATCGCGCCCTCGACCACGTCGTCCAGGTCGGCGTCGTCGAAGACGAGGAACGGCGCATTGCCGCCGAGCTCCATCGACAGACGAAGAAGCTTGTCGGATGCCTGCTCCATCAGCTTGCGGCCCACCTCGGTCGACCCCGTAAACGACAGTTTCCGAAGCCGCGGGTCGCGGATCAGCGGCTCCATGACCGAGCCCGACGAAGAGCTCGTCACCACGTTCAGCACCCCCGGCGGCAACCCCGCGTTCGTGAGGATCTCCGCCAGCGCCAGCATCGAGAGCGGCGTCTGCTTCGCCGGCTTGATCACCATCGTGCAGCCCGCCGCCACGGCCGGGCCGATCTTGCGCGTGCCCATCGCGAGCGGGAAGTTCCACGGCGTGATCAGGAGCGACGGCCCGACGGGCTGCTTCATCGTGAACAGCCGCCCCTGGCCGTTCGGCGCGACCGCGTAGCGACCGTCGATCCGGACCGCCTGCTCGGCGAACCAGCGCAGGAACTCCGAGCCGTACGTGATCTCCGCCTTCGATTCGGCGAGCGACTTGCCCATCTCGAGCGTCATCAGGAGCGCCAGCTCGTCCGCCCGCTCCGTGACCTCCTCCCATGCGCGCCGCAGGATCTCGCCGCGCTCGCGCGGCGGCGTGTGCTGCCACTCCTTTTGCGTGTCGACCGCCGCGTCCAACGCCTTCATCGCGTCGGCGGGCGACGCGTCGGCGACCTCGGTGAGCGTCTGCTCGGTCGCCGGGTCCTCCACGGGCAGCGTGCCCTCGGAGCCATCGACCCACTCGCCGCCGATCAGCAGCTGCTTGGGGACCCGCTCGAGTACCGCGCTCTCGTCGCTCATGTCGCCACCGTCTCGGTACCCAGCTCGCGGTCGATCGCAACGTCGAGCGAGTAGTCGATCGGGACGACGATCACCGACGGCAGGTCGAGCCCGAGCGCGTGCGTGAGCCGAGCCGGGAAGTCCTCGACTGACTCACAGCGCCAGGCCGGCAGGCCGAACGACGCGGCGAGTTGAACGAAGTCGGGGTTCGTGAAGTCGGTGCCGAAGTGGCGGCCGAACTTCTTGTCCTGCTTCCAGACGATCGAGCCGTACTGCTGGTTCTCCCAGATCACGTTCACGAACGGCGTGCCTACCCGCTTCGCGGTCTCGAGCTCCTGGCAGTTCATGAGGAAGCCGCCGTCGCCGTTCACCGTGACGACGTGACGGTTCGGATGCACGAGCTTCGCCGCGATCGCGGCGGGGACCGCGAAGCCCATGCCGGCAAGTCCGTTCGCGATCAGCACGGTGTTCGGCTCGTAGGCCGGGAACATGCGGCCGATCCAGAGCTTGTGGAGGCCGACGTCGGAGATCAGGATGTCGTCGCGCGCGAGCGCCTTGCGGATCTCGTACAGCACCCGCGGCGGGTGCATCGGGAACTGGTCGTCGTCCTTCGCCGCGTCGAACCGCCCACGCACCACCTCGCGCAGTCGGCTCGACCCGCCCGAGTGCGGAACATGCCGGCACTCTTCGGAGAGACGCGTGAGGATGTGGTAGATGTCGCCGACGAGCTCGACCTCGGGCAGGAAGTACTCGTCGATCTCCGCCGGCAGCGAGTCGATGCAGATGATCGTCTTGTCGCGGCCGGGGTTCCAATGCTCCGGCGAGTGCTCGACGAGGTCGTACCCCATCGCCAGCACGACGTCGGCGTCCTCGAAGCCGGCCATCCTGTAGTCGCCCGACTGGAGGCCGACCGAGCCGAGCCCGGCGGGATCGTCGGGTGAGAGCAGGCCCTTGCCCATGAACGTCTCCGCGACCGCGATCCCCGTCGCGCGGCAGAACTCACGCAGCGCCGGAGCCGCGCCGGCGCGCACCACGCCGTTGCCGGCGAGCGCAACGGGGTTGAGAGCGCCACGCACGAGGTCGGCGGCCTTCAGCAGCTCGCGCGCGGCCGGCTCGGGCTGCACGGGAGTCCGCCGCGGCAGCGGCTCCGCGTCCAGCTCGGCCGCCATGATGTCCTCCGGAAGCTCGATGTGCGTCGCGCCCGGCTTCTCGGACTCGGCGGTCTTGAACGCCTTGCGCACGACCTCGGGGATGATGTTCACGTCCGAAAGGCGCGCGTTCCATTTCGTGATCGGCCGCATCACGCGCAGCAGGTCGACGTACTGGTGCGACTCCTTGTGCATGCGCTCGAGGTCGCCCTGGCCCGTCAGCGCGACGAGCGGCGCCCGGTCGAGATACGCGTCCGCGACCGCGGTCACCAGGTTCAGCGCGCCCGGACCGAGGGTGCCGAGGCACACGCCGGCCCGGCCGGTGAGGCGACCGTAGACGTCGGCCATGTACGCGCCCCCCTGCTCGTGGCGCACGGGCACGAACTCGACCGACGAGTCGGCGAGGGACTCGTTCAGGTCGAGCGTCTCCTCGCCGGGGATCCCGAACACGTGCGTGACGCCCTCGGCCTCGAGGCACTCGACGAAGACGTCAGACGCCTTGCGGTTAGCCATTTAGGCGCAACTTACCTGGGCTAAAAGGTTCTGGAACCTTTGCCGATAGTTTCTCGGAGGGGTTCCCACTCCCGCAGCAGGGACCCTCCCGCTCCCATGCGACGACTGCTGCTCGTAACAGCCCTCCTCACGTTGTCCGTGCCCGCCACGGCCGACGCCGCGACCCGCTGGGTCGTCAAGGGCGGCGGCTGGGGCCACGGCCTCGGCATGAGCCAGTACGGCGCCTACGGTCAGGCACTCGCGGGCCGCAGCTACCGCAAGATCCTTCGCCACTACTACCGGAGCACGACGTTCGGCCAGGCCGGCGCAAGGGTGCGGGTGCTGCTGCTGGCCAGCGTCGGGTCGAGCACGTTCGGAGGCGCGGATCGCGTGGGCAACCACTCGGTCAAGCCGGGGCGCAACTACACCGTCCGGCGCGTGGGCAGCCGCATCGTCGTGAGGACTACGCGCGGCAAGCGCGTGGCCCGCAGCTCCGGCGTCATCCGCGTGACGGGCGCGAACGGCCTCGTGACCGTGGCCGGCAAGGGCGCCTACCGCGACGTGATCGAGTATCGCCCTGGGCTTTCCGGCGGCGTCACCGCCGTGAACAGGGTCGAGCTCGAGAACTACATCCGCGGCGTCGTCCCGAACGAGTCGCCGGCGAGCTGGCCGATCGAGGCGCTCAAGGCCCAAGCGGTGGCGGCTCGCTCGTACGCCCTCGGTACGGGCACCGGAAATGCGGTCTTCGACCACTACGACACCGTCGCGTCCCAGGTCTACGGCGGGTACAGCAGCGAGAACGTTCGGACCAATCGCGCCGTCGCACAGACGAGCGGCGAAGTCCTCCGCCACGACGGCGAGGTGATCGTCGCGTACTTCCACTCGACCTCGGGCGGACACACCGAGAACAACGAGAACGTCTGGGGCGGCACGCCGCTCGCATACATCCGCGGCGTGCGGGACCCGTGGGACCGCTATTCGCCCTATCACCGCTGGAAGCTGCGCTACAAGGCCCGCAGCCTGGGCCGCGCGATGGGCGTCGGCCGCCTTCGCGCGGTGAATGTCCACGAGCGCGGCGTGTCGGGCCGGATCGTCAGCGCCACGTTCCGCGGCAGCCGTGGGCGCAACCGCGTCGACGGCTGGGACGGCCTCAGGGGCCGGCTGGGACTGCGCGACATCCCGAGCACGATCACGCGGATCACCGCCAATGGCTCGACCGCCCGCGCCGCGGTCGCGAGCCTCGGCTCGCGCGTGCTCGCCCGCGACGTCTTCGGGTCGGTCTCACCTGCCCGCCAGGGCGCGAGGGTCGTGGTCCAGCGCCGCGCCCGCGGAAGCTGGCAGCGCGTCGGCAAGGGCCGGCTTGGCCGGTCCGGGCGCTACAGGATCGCCGTCGAGGGCGGCGGCCTCTACCGGGTCGTGACCGGCGGCGATACCGGCCCCACTCTGCGCGTACGCTAGGCAGGTGCCGATACCGAAGGTCGATCCCGACCTGCCGCCCTCGCGCGTGAAGCGGCTCCTGATGCCCTTCGCCCTCTCGAAGCCCGGGCTCTGGTACGGAATCAACGTCGCCGCAAAGGTCGATCCGAAGTTGATGCGCTTGAGCAAGGGACGTGTGAACCTGCTCGCCAACGCGCTTCCCACGGTGCTGCTGACCACGCGCGGGCGCAAGAGCGGCGATCGAGCGGACCGTGCCGCTCGTCTACTTCTCGGATGGGCGACGACGTGATCCTGATGGCGTCGAGCTTCGGCCGGCCGAAGCTGCCCGCCTGGTACCACAACGTCATGGCCAGCCGCGAGGTCACTCTGACCGCCGGCGGCGTGTCCGAGCGCTACCGCGCGAGCGAGGTGGAAGGACCCGAGCGGGACGCGCTCTACGAGAAGGCGAAGCAGGTCTACACGGGTTACGGCATCTACGAGGAGAAGACCGCAGGCATCCGCCGAGTGCCGGTCCTGAGACTGACACTGGCGCGCCCGCAGACCCTCGTGGTATAACCCAAATAGGGGACGGCGGCGCCGGGCAAACCGAACGCGCCCGCCGGACTCGACGACATGGATTCGCTAGCGGACGCGTCCACCGACGTGGGCGCCCCTCGACTCGCCCGGGCCAACTCTGGCCACGTCGGCCTTCAGCGACTGCGGCTGACCTTCAACCTCACCGCGGTCGGGTTCGCGGGCGTCGCGCTCACTGCCATCGCCGCCGCGATCGCGGCCAACAGCGACCTCCCGGCGAACCCGGAGGCGGCGGCGATCGCGCGCGCGCTGATGGTCGCCGTGCCGATCGCGGTCGGCCTGTACGCCTGGCACAGGCGGCCGGACGAGCGGTTCGGCCCGCTCCTGGTGGCGGCCGGCTTCGGCTGGTTCCTCACCACGCTCGCGGAATCGGGCGACTCACTCGTCTACAGCGTCGGGCGCGTCTCCGGCTGGGTCGTCGAGTTCGGGCTGGTCTGGCTGATCCTCTCTTTCCCGTCGGGCCGGCTCACGGACCGCGTCGATCGGATGCTCGTGA
Source organism: uncultured Thermoleophilaceae bacterium (assembly GCA_963846865.1). Taxonomy (GTDB): domain Bacteria; phylum Actinomycetota; class Thermoleophilia; order Solirubrobacterales; family Thermoleophilaceae; genus DASPHG01. Next base: position 330,253 of record CAWJXU010000006.1, read on the forward strand.
AGGCCACCGCGGCGCTCGTCGCGTTGCTCTACCTGCCGACCGCCTTGCTGGCGGACGACTACGCTGACACCCGCTCCGTACACGAGCTGCTCCTCCGATTGCCCCGACAACGCGTTCTTCGCCTTCAGCTCCGAGCCGGCGATCGTCGACGGGCTTTTCATCCCGGCCCGCGAACTGCTCACCCTCGTGATCTTCCTCGCAGTCACGGCAAGGGTCGCTCGGCGCGTGACGGGTGCGAGCCCGCTCATGCGCCGCACGCTGAGCGCGGTGCTGCTGGTGGCCGGTCTGCGAGTCCTGCTGATCGCCATCGGCGTGGGCGCGCGATGGGTCAATCCGGAGTCGACCTTCGCGGAGGTGAGCAGCCTGGTCATCGCCCTGGCGCTTCCGGCGATTGCCGCGGCGTTCTTCGTCGGGCTGTTCCAACGCCGGCTCTACGCGGCGGACGCGCTGCAGAAGCTGGCCGCGCGAATCACCGGAGGAAGCACGCCTGAGGAGATGCGAGCCGCCTTGGCGGATGCGCTGCAGGATCCCTCGTTGCAAATCGTCTACTGGGCGAACGGACAGCGGAATCGCTGGGTCGATGCCGCGGGGAACGCCGTGGATCCTCCGGCACCGGACTCGGGCCTCGCTCTGAGCGAGATCAAGAACGGCGACCGAATCGTCGCCGGAATCGTTCACGATTCGGCCCTCTCCGGCCAGCGCGACTTCATCGAGGCCGTGGGGTCCTACGCGCTCGTGGCGCTGGAGAACCGCCGCCTCACCGCAAAGGTGGAGTCCTCGCTGCGGGAGGTGCGCAAGTCACGCTCGCGGATCCTGGCGTCGGCCGACCGCGAGCGGCGGCGGCTCGAGCGCGACCTGCACGACGGGGCCCAGCAGAGGCTGGTCGCGCTGCGGATCCAGCTCGAGCTGACCGAGGAGCTCGTGGCGCGCGATCCGGAGCGCGGCATCGCGAAGCTGCACGCGCCTCGGCGAGGACGTCGGCCAGACGCTCGACCAGATCAGGGAGCTGGCGCACGGCGTCTATCCCTCGCTCTTGGCCGACCGCGGGCTCGCCGAGGCGCTCCGCGGCGTGTCGCTGGGGCTTCCGGTCGAGTCGCGGCTCAACGCGGAGAGGATCGGCCGGTATCCGGCCGAGGTCGAGAGCGCCGTGTACTTCTGCTGCCTCGAGGCGGTTCAGAACGCGACGAAGCACGCCGACGGACGCGAGCCTCGTCGAGATCACGCTCTCGGACGGCGACGCGCTGCGCTTCGAGAGTCGCGACGACGGCGGCGGGTTCAACGGCGAGGTCACCGAGGGCGCCGGGGCTCACGAACATGCGCGACCGGTTGGCGGCCATCGGCGGCGAGCTCGAGATCACCTCCGCGGTCGGCCAGGGAACGGTCGTCACCGGGACGGTCCCGCTGCAAGCCGGCTGAGCGGGTGCCAGCACCCCCGCCGCGGGTGGGGTGGGCTGCCCGTTCGGTAGCAGGAATGCCTCATTGCGCGGCCATGGATCCGAGCGGACCATAGGCCCATGCCGGGGCGCGTCCCGGCCTACAGAAAAGGAGCCACATGAACGACACCGTCAAGGGCGAGGGCTGGCTGCTCTTCGCCGGGATCATGGTCCTGATCGTCGGGATCCTGAACACGATCTGGGGCATCGCAGCGATCGACTCGGCGTCGTTCTTCATCGAGGACGAGCGGTTCATCATCGAGGACCTCAGCATGTGGGGCTGGATCATCCTGATCGTCGGCGTCGTCCAGCTGTTCGCGGCGTTCTCGATCTGGAGCGGTAACCAGTTCGGCCGCTGGATCGGCATCATCAGCGCGTCATTCAGCGCGGTCGGCGGCACTCATGTCGATGCCGGGCTACCCGTTCTGGTCGCTGGCCGTGTTCGGCGTCGACCTGCTGATCATCTACGGCCTCGCCGCCTACGGCGGCCTGGGCAACCGGACCGGCACCACGACGGGGGTCTGAACCGAAGGAGAGCGACATGCCTGGACGTCGGGCCGGCCCACGGGCCATCGCCCGTGTCCTGATCGTCTGGGTCATCACGGCGGGCGCGCTCATGCTGATGAGCGCGCTGCTCGCCAGGTTCGACGTCGACAGTGCGGCGTCGGCCCTGGCGTCCGCCGCGCTGATCGGCCTGATCAACGCCCTGGTGTGGCCGGCCCTCATCCGGATCGCGCTGCCGTTCACGGTCCTCACCCTCGGGTTGGGTGTGCTGGTCCTGAACGGCGCCGTCGTCCTGTTCGTGTCGGGCGTGGATCCCGGGGTGACGATCGACGGGCTCTGGACAGGCGTGGTCGTCGCGATCGGCCTGACCGTCGTGAACACGGTCGTCACCTCGCTGCTCGCGATCGACGACGACGACTTCTGGTACCGGAACGTCGTCAAGCGGCGCGTGCGGCACCTGCGGCCCGAGGGGGACATGAGCGTGCCCGGCGTCTACTTCCTCGAGATCGACGGGCTCGCGCACGAGGTGCTCCGGCGCGCGATCAGGGACGGGAATGCGCCGAACCTGGCGCGCTGGGTCCACGACGGCAGCCACCACCTTATGCCGTGGGAGACGGACTGGTCATCGCAGACCGGCGCGTGCCAGGCGGGCCTGCTGCACGGTGACAACGACGACATCCCCGCCTTCCGCTGGTGGGAGAAGGACCGTGGCCGGTCGATCGTGACGAACCATCCGCGTGACGCCGCCGAGATCGAGCGGCGCCACTCGAACGGGCGCGGCCTGCTCCACGCGGACGGCGCAAGCCGGGCGAACATCGTCTCCGGCGACGCCGTTCACACGCTGCTCACGATGAGCACGGTCCTCGACCGGAGTCGGCCCGGGCGCATCGGCCAGGACTACTTCGCCTACTTCGCGAACCCGTACAGCGTCACGCGCACTATCGCGCTCGTGATCGCCGACATCGTCCAGGAGCGTCACTTCGCGGCGCAACAGCGGCGCCGGGACGTGCTTCCTCGCATACACCGCGACCGCAAGTACGCGATCGTCCGCGCCTGGGGGACGATCGTGCAGACCGACCTCCAGGTGCAGGCCGTGATCGCGGACATGTACGCGGGCCGGCCCGTCGGCTATTCGACCTTCTTGGCCTACGACGAGGTGGCGCACCATTCGGGGGTAGAGCGCACCGACGCGCTTGCGGTGCTGAGGCGCGTGGACCGCCAGATCGGCCGCATCGCCGCGGCGGCCGAAGACGCGGCCCGGCCGTACGAGATCGTCGTCCTGTCCGACCACGGGCAGTCGCAGGGCGCGACGTTCCTGCAGCGCTTCGGCATCTCCCTCGAAGAGCTCGTCCGACGGGCCTGCGATACACAGTCCATCGAGGTCGAGCACGCCCACTCGGATGAGGCGCTTGGCTACCTGAACGCCTCTCTGACGGAGGCCTCGGGCGCCGATTCCGCGTCCGGCCGCGCCGTCGACGCCGCCACGCGCCGGCGCAAGGTCGATGGCGCGGTGCAGCTCGGAGAGGAACGGCGCACGGAAAGGCGCGAGCGGCGAGCTGCCCGAGCTCTCGGTGATGGCGTCAGGCTGCCTCGGCCTGGTCACGTTCCCGCGCGAGGAGGGCCGGGTGACGCTCGAGCGCATCGAGGAGCGCTGGCCGGCACTCATACCGACGCTGCGCGAGCATCCCGGGCATCGGCTTCCTGCTGGTCAGGTCGGAACGTCATGGCGCGGTCGTGCTCGGCCCGCAGCGGCGTCAACTACCTGGACGAGGGCCGCGTGGAGGGAGAGGACCCGCTGGCGCCGTTCGGGCCGAACGCCGCCCAGCACGTCAAGCGCACCGACGGCTTCACGCACTGCGCCGACATCATGCTGAACAGCGCGTACTGGCCGGAGACGGACGAGGTCGCCGCGTTCGAGGAGCTCGTCGGCTCCCACGGGGGGATGGGCGGCGCCCAGTCGTTCCCGTTCGCGCTCGTGCCGGCCGAATGGCGAGCGCCCGGACGAGCCCGTGATCGGCGCCGAGGCGCTGCACGCGCATTTCCGCCGCTGGTTGGCCGAGCTCGGCCACGACTCCTACCGGCGACGTGCGCGAGCCGGAGGAGGCGACGACATGAGCCGCGCGCCTGTTCCGACTCCGGCGCCGCGACGCCGGTGAGCCGCCCGCGGTCACGGACGACTTCGTCGAGATCGACGCCAGCCGAGCTGACGGGCCTCTTCGCCACGCCGGGCTGGCTGCGCGACATCGGCTTCACGGCCTGGCTGCTGGTCGGCGTGGCGCTGTTCCTGGTCGGCGCCGTCTGGCTCGCCTCGATCACCTACGTGATCGTCGGCCCGGTGATCACCGCCGCGGTGATCGCGTCCGTCTTCAGCCCGGCCGTGAGCTGGCTCCAGCGGCATCGCGTCCCGAGGGTCGTCGGGACGATCCTGATCCTGCTGGCGATCATCGCGCTGGGCGTGGTCGTCTTCTGGCTGATCGTGTCGGGCATCACGAGCGAGACCGACGCGCCTGAAGGACCATCTCAGCGGCGCCACCGACGAGATCCAGGGCTGGCTCGACGATGCGGGCACCGATTCGAGCACGGCGAGCGACGCCGCCAAGGATGCGAGCGCGGGCGCGACCGAGAGCGTCGACAAGCTCCTGCACGGCGTCGCGGCCGGCATCGACAAGCTGTCGTCGCTCCTCTTCTTCCTGGCGATGACGGTCCTGAGCCTCATCTTCCTGCTCGCGGACGGGCCGAACATCCGGCGCTGGGCGGAGCGCCGGATGCCCGTGCCGGCCGACGTCGCGCACATCGTCGCGAGCCGCACACTCCAGTCGCTCCGCGGCTACTTCCTCGGCGTGACTCTCGTCGCGGCGTTCAACGCCCTGGTGGTCGGGATCGGGGCGCTCATCCTGGGCGTTCCGCTTGCCGGCACGATCGCGCTGGTCACGCTGCTGGGCGCGCTACGTCCCCTATCTCGGCGCGTGGACGGCCGGCGCGTTCTCGGTTCTGGTCGCGCTCGGCGGTGCGGGCACGGACGCCGCGCTCGGCATGATCGTCGTGCAGATCCTCGCGAACGGAGCGCTTCAGCAGCTCGTCCAGCCGCTGGCGATGGGCGCAGCGCTCGGCATCCACCCGCTCGCCGTCCTGGTCGTGACGATCGCGGGCGGCGCCCTGTTCGGGGGAATCGGGCTGATCCTGGCCGCGCCACTGACCTCCGCGGCCACGCGCATCAGCGCGGACCTCGCGCGTGCGCGCGCCGAGAGGGAGGCCGAGCCTCCGCCCGCAGGGTCGGAGCCGGCTTCATGAGGGGCGCGCTGTTCGTGACCGCAGCGTTCGTGGCGGCGGCGATGGCGGGCTGCGGAGACGACGAGCCCGACACCGTCGACTCTGCTCAGGTCGAGCAGCAAATCGAGCAGAGCCTCTCCACCGCCACGACAAAGGTCACGTCTGTGTCGTGTCCCGACGACGTCGAGAGCGAGACGGGCGCCAAGTTCACCTGCAAGGCGAAGCTGAGCGCAGGCGGCTCGGCCAAGGTCACGGTTACGGAGACGGGCCCGAACCAGTTCAGCTACAGCTTCAAGCCGGGTAGCGTCGTGCTCGCGGGCTCGACTGTGGACAAGGCGCTCGAGCAGGACCTGGCCGCCAGCGGCATCCCGAATGCGACGGTCAACTGCCCGGACCCCGTGAAGGTCAAGACCGGCACGACGGTCAGCTGTCCCGTCGCGGGCGCAGGGGGCGGCACAGGGACCGTCAGCTTCGAGTTCACGAACGACTCGGGCTCGATCGACGAGTCGTCCGTCGACACCGAGCCCTGAGCGGCGACTGGAATTAGGTCGCCGCCAGCGCCTTCTGCTTGAGCTTGTCGAACTCCGCCTGGTCGATGGCGCCGCTGTCGAGCAGCTGCTTCGCGTGGGCGATCTCGCCGCCGAGCCGCCGCCGTCGCCGGCCGTCTCGCGGACGTAGGCGTCGAACTCGGCCTTCTGGGCCTGCGCCGCGTCCAGGTTGCGCTGGGCCATCTCCTTGCCCTCGGCGATCATGTAGACGAGCACGCCGAGCAGCGGGACGAGGATCACGAAGAGGCACCACGCGAACTTGCCGAAGCCCCCGATGTCGTGCCTGCGGAAGACGTCGCCGAAGACCGTGATCAGGAGCCAGAACCAGATCACGAAGCCGAAGAAGAACAGCATCGACCCGAGGATGTCGAGGAATGGATAGTCAGCCGCAATTGCCACCTTGAGATCTCCTTCGTTTCGCAGGTGCTCTGATGGTCCCGCCGAGCGCGAGGGACGGCAATGTGGCGCACACCCGAGTCGCTACGGGTGCGCGCCTACCGCGGGCCGCTCGGCCCGCTCCAGCCGCGCGATCCGGTCATCCAGCGGGGGGTGGTCGGCCAGCAAGCGCTGCGAGCCTGCCGGGACGCTCGAACTTCCGCGCGGCGAGGTCCCTGTAGGTGGAGGCGAGCGCGGGCGCGTAGCCCCAGCGGGCCGCCGCGGCATCGGCGTCGAACTCCGACACCCGGGCTGCCCGCATGGCCAGGGCCTCGCCGACGTAGAAGATCCACATCACGGTCACCTGCCAGACCACGATGAGCAGCAACACCGGGATCCCGAGCACGCGCCCGACCACCCCCAGCCGGCTGGCGAGCGTCCCGACGAGCCGCCGCAGGAGGCGATAGACGCCCGCCAGGAGCGCCCCGGGGATCCTCAGCCACCACACGACGGCGGTCAGCACCGGGTGCAGGCCGCGATGGTGTCCCAGCTCGTGCGCGACCACGCCCTCGAGCTCGTCGTCCGGGAGGGCGAGCGCGCCCTTCGTCACGAACAGGAGATGCGCCGCTCCGGCGCTCGCGTTGACGTCGGTGTCGTCCTGCACTCGCACGATCAGGCGGTCGACGTCGATCCCGGCGCGCTCACCCACGCGGCGGAGGAGCTTGTCGAGCCGCGCCGCCTGCTCCTGTGAGAGCGCCGCGGTCTGACCCGCGAGGACGGTCGCGATCCGCAGCTCGACCGGCCGCACGAACATGAGGGCGGCGCCGGCGACCGACAGCACAAGCGGCGACGACCGCGAACCCGGCCGGCTCGTCGAACAGCAGGCCGAGGCCGCTGGCCGGCGCGACCACGCGCGCCATTCCGAACAGCAGGAAGGCGAGGGTCGGCAGCGCCAGCGCCAGCGCCGTGCGGCCGGGGCGGCGCGCCACGGCCAGCTACCGCGCAGCGGCCGTCGAGCCTTCGAGACTGGCGTCCGGGTGCTCGCGGGCGGTCTGCCGGCGCAAGGCCTCCACGCCCGCAGCCAGCAGAGCGAGCAGAATCAGCGCCGAGAGCGGCTTGCGCAGGGCGGGCGTGGGCCCCCATGCGATCAGCACGAACGCGATCAGGCCGAACGCACCGTAGGCGTAGCGCGGCTCGCGGAGATACGGCGCCAGGAAGCGGCGCGCTCGGACCGCCCAGGCGGTGGGCCCCGCCATCCAGGCGGCGAACACGAAGACGACGCCGTAGAGGATGGACGCGGTCGCGGCCTCCACCAGCAGGGATGTCGCGATGCCCCACGTCGCCTCCACGGCGGGCTTCACGGACTCCGTCTTGACGAGCTCCTCGACGACGAAGTCCCCCGCGAGCGATCGCGCCAGGAGCGCACCCGCGCCGGCCACGATGAACCCGATGCCTACGGCCCGCATGGTTTCCCGGCGCCGGCCTCGCGCCAGGAAGACGGCGAATGCGAACAGGCCGAACGCGAGAATCAGGAGCACCACCGCGATCGCCTTCATCGCTCCGACGATGTCCTGGGCCAGCTCCAGCTGGTCGGATTTCATGATCGTGAGCTGAGCCGCGCCCTCCGGGATCCTCTCCTCGAGACGACCGCCGATGCCCGCACGCTCCTCCGTCTGCTGCAGGAGGACCTTCAGGTCGAGAACGACGTCGCCGCCCGCGGTCGAAACGGCCTCCCCTTCATCCTCGACGATCTGGAGGAAGCGCTCGTGAGCAGCACGGTTGGCGTTCTCCCATGCCTCCTGTGGAAGCGGCCTGTCGAGCAGCGCGTCGACGGCGTCTTCGAGCAGTCCCTTGAGCCCGCCGGCGGCCGGCCCGGCGAGGACGTCGGCACGTGGCGGCAGCGCCTCTTGTATGCGCGCCTGTACGTCGACGTTTGTGTAGAGCTCGTCGACGAGGAAGATCGAGAGCTGCTCCTGGACATCCTGGTTCTCGAGCACGCTCGTGCTCGTCTCGACCCAGTTGTCCGTGTCGAGCAGCTGGCGGTTCGCCCACAGCGCGAAGATCGCCAGGAACGCGAGCAAGGTCGCGAGGACGACCAGCACGCTGGGCAGCACGCGCCGCATGGGGAATACCCAAACGCGCCAGCGCATCCGTCGCAATGGCGCGTGCCGGTGTGCCTAGGAGAGGCCAGCCTCCCCGTCGCGCGGTTCCGCCTCGGCAAGGAACAGGAGCGTCGCCTTCACGCGCTTGCTGACGTCGTCCGACGACGCGAGCCCGAGCTTCATGAAGATCGAGTTGATGTGCTTCTCGACCGCGCGTTTCGTGAGCACGAGCGAGTCGGCGATCGCCGTGTTGCTCTTCCCGGACGCGATCTCGGCCAGCACCTCACGCTCGCGTCCGGTGAGCTGGGAAAGGGGCGATCGCTCCGCGCGCGCCTTGGCGGCCACCAGCACGTCGACGATCTTCGGATCGATCACCGAGCCGCCCTGCGCCACGCTCTCGATCGCCGCCAGCAGCTCGCTGCGCCGGTGCACCCGCTCCTTCAGCAGATAGCCGCGCCCGTCCGAACCGGAGTCGAGCAGGTCCAGCACATATGACGGCTCGGCGTACTGGCTGACGACGACAACGCCGATGTCAGGGTGGCTCTCGCGGAGCCGGGCCGCCACCTGGATCCCCTCGTCGGTGCCCGTGGGCGGCATCCGGATGTCGGTGACGACCACGTCCGGCCGCTCGCGGTCGATCGCTTCCAGCAGGGATGGCACGTCTTCGCATGCAGCCACGATCTCCACGCTCGGGGACGAGCTCAAGAGCTGCTGCAGCCCTTCGCGAACGATCAGCGAGTCCTCGGCCACAACGACGCGAATCGCCACACGGCGACCATACAGGCGTCAGTCGCGAGAACCGTGGCTGTCCCAGAGCTCGCGGAGCGTGGCCGGCCCGAAGTCCTGCTTACGTACGAGGGCGGCCGCGCCCGAGTCGGCGGCGCTCGACGGGAGCCCGGAGATCTCTTCGATCGAGATCAGTACGACCACGGCGTCCGGATGGCTGTCCCTGATCCGCATGGCCGTCTCGATGCCGTCGGTGCCGGGCATACGGACGTCGACGAGGACCAGGCGCGGCTCGGCTCGGTCTATCACCTCGAGCGCTTCCTCGCACGAACACGCCTCGCCGACCGACTCGAACCCGGGCGTAGCCTCGATCACGTCACGCGCGGCTGCGCGAAAGACAGCCTGGTCGTCGACGGTCACGACGGTTACCGCCACAAGTGGAGACTGGTCACCGCTCGGGCTTTGGGCAATGGGGCGCACTCCCCGCTCGTGGGCGTGCCTACATGTGCAGGGATTCGCCGGGCTGCAGTACGCGCACGTCCACGGCGGGCGCGCGCTCGGCCGCCAGCACGGCGAACTCCTGCGGCGCTCCCTGAAGGTCACCCAGCCTGCGCAGCGCTCCCGAGGCCAGCGTGCCCCAGTGGATCGGCACGGCGATTCGCGGCTGGAGCAGCCGGAGCGCTTCGGCGGCGCGCGGCGGGTCGAGGTGGCCGGCGGGCAGGTGGGCTCCCCACCCCGCGACCGGGACGAGCGCGACGTCGATGGAGCCGGCGAGTTCGCGCATGCCCTCGAACAGGTCGGTGTCCCCCGCGAAGTAGACGCGCGTCGTCTCACCGCCGACGACGAACCCGAGCGTCGGCATGCGCTTGCCGAGCGGCCAGCGGCGTCCGTCGTGGAGCGCAGGCGTCGCGGCGATCTCGACGCCGCCGATCTCGATGCGCTCCCCGGCTTCGATCTCGGTCACGTCGGCGATCCCGGCCTTGCGGACGAGCTGCCCGCAGCCGCGCGGCACGACGACGGGGCATGCCGTCGCGACGAGCCGTAGCGAGGGCAGGTGAAGGTGGTCCATGTGCGCGTGGGACACCAGGACCGCGTCGAGATCCTCGAGCCGGGCGAGATCGGGCGCGCTCGCGACGCGCCGGATGTGGAGCAGCCGGTTCACGAGGACCGGATCCGTGAGGAACCGCTTCCCCGCGATCTCGAGCAGAGTCGTGGCGTGGCCTATGTAGGTGATGACATCGCTCACAGAGCCGAGTCCCTCACCTCCGTAGCATCTACGACTTGCCTCACGCCGCGATAGAGACCCGCGCCCTCGAGCGCACCTTCTCCGGCGATATCAAGGCCGTGCAGGGCGTCGACCTCGAGGTGGCCGAGGGCGAGATCTACGCCTTCCTCGGTCCGAACGGCGCCGGCAAGACGACGACGGTGCGGATGCTGACGACGCTGCTCAGGCCGACCGCCGGCAGCGCGACCGTCGCCGGCTTCGACGTGATCAAGCAGGCATCCGACGTGCGTCGCGCGATAGGGGTCGCGCTCCAGGAGGCGGCGCTCGATCCGCTGATGACCGGACGCGAGCTGATGGAGCTGCAGGCGACGCTGCACGGGATCCCGAAGGCCGAGGCGAAGCGACGCGGCAACGAACTGATCGCGCGGGTCGGGCTGACGAACGCGGCGGACCGGCGGGTCGGCACGTACTCCGGCGGAATGCGCCGCAGGCTCGACCTCGGCACGGCGCTCGTGCACGAGCCGAGCGTGCTCTTCCTCGACGAGCCGACCACCGGCCTCGATCCCGCCAGCCGCGCCGCGATCTGGGACGAGGTGCGCAAGCTGAACGCCGAGGGCACCACGGTCTTCCTCACCACCCAGTACCTCGAGGAGGCCGACCAGCTCGCCGACCGCGTCGGCATCATCGACGAGGGCCTGATGGCCGCCGAGGGCACGCCGCGCGAGCTGAAGGCGCAGGTCGGCAAGCCGCGGCTCGAGCTCAACCTCGCGGAGGGCAGCCAGGAGGCGTGCGAGACGCGTGCTCGGCAGGTTCGGCGAGCCGCTGCCGCCGAAGGACGGCGTCGTCGTCGTCGCGCTGGACGAGGGCGCCGCCGGCATCGCCCCGATCATCCGCGCGCTCGACGAGGCCGGGATCGCCGTGCAGGACCTCCACCTCGTGCAGCCCTCGCTCGACGACGTGTTCCTCGAGAAGACGGGGCGTCACCTGGAGGGGGCAGAGGCCGAGGAGCAGCCGGAGCCGGAGCCGGCTTGATCGCCAACGCGCGCATCGTCGGCGCGCTCTCGATGCGCTCGCTGAGGCAGGCCTTCCGCCGGCCTCAGTTCCTCATGCCGATCATCATCTTCCCGTCGCTCTTCCTGGCGGTGAACGTGGGTGGGGCCGGGCGCGCCACCGACATCCCCGCGTTCCCCGACGTCGCCGGCTTCCTCGACTTCGAGCTTGCCGGCGCGATCGTCCAGTCGACGATGCTGGCCGCCGTCAGCGGCGGGATCGCGCTTGCACTCGACATCGAGTCCGGCTTCATGGACCGGCTGATCGCCGCGCCGATCCCACGCACGGCCATCGTGGTCGGCCGGCTCGCGACGACGGCCGCGATGGGCGTGATCTCCGGCATCTGGTTCGTATCGATCGGCCTGATCTTCGGCGCCGAGATCCAGGGCGGGGTGCCGGGCGCGCTGCTCGTGATCGCGTTCGCGGCCGCCTGTGCGGCGGCCTGGGGCGGCTTCGGCGCCGCGCTCGCCCTGCGCAGCGGGACCGTGAGCGTCGTACAGGGGATCTTCCCGATCGTCTTCGTGATCATCTTCCTGTCGTCGGCGTTCTTCCCGGCCAACCTGCTGCTCGAGCCCGCGCGGTCGATCTCCGACTGGAACCCGATGAGCTTCATCGCCGAGGGGATCCGCAACCCGATCGTTTCGGACATCTCAGCGCAGCCGGTGCTCGAGGGGATCGCGGCGATCGCCGGCGTGATGGCGCTGGGCGCTGGCCTCAGCGTGTGGGGACTGAGGAAGAGGCTCGCCAGCTGATGCGCGGAACGTGGCTGCTCATGAGGCGGGCGATCAACGAGGTGATCCGCGTCCCGGGTGCGGCGATTCCCGGCATCGCGGCGCCCACGCTCTTCCTCCTCGGGCTGACCGCCGTGTTCGGAAACCTCACCCTGCTCCCCGGGTTCTCCACGAGCGACTTCATGGCCTTCATCCTGCCGATCAGCGTGATGCAGAGCGCGACGTTCGCCGGCGCCGCGATCGGCGTCAATCTCGCGCGTGACATCGAGCAGGGCTGGTTCGACCGGCTGTACGTGTCGCCGATCTCGCGCCGCTCGCTGCTCGCCGGCCACGTCTTCTCCGCGAGCCTTCGTGCGCTGATGCCGATCTCGGCGGTCGTGACGATCGCCGTCGCGTTCGGCGTCGGCATACAGGGCGTGGACGCGCTGCTGCTGGCCATCGCGCTCGCGACAGCGTTCGCAGCGACGATCGCGTGCTACGCCACGACCCTCGCGCTGCACTTCCGCACCCAACAGGCCGCTCCGCTGATGCTTTCGGGCGCGTTCATGATGGTGCTGTTCACGACCTCCTATGCGCCGCTCGACCTGCTCACGGGCTGGTTCCAGGAGGTCGCGCGCTACAACCCGGTGCGCTTCATCGTCGAGGGCGTCCGGCAGATGTCGGTCTATGGAGTCGACTGGACGCACACGTGGAAGGCGCTCGCCGCGCTGGCTCTGCTCGCAGTGCTGTTCGGGACGCTCGCGATGCGCGGCCTGATTCGCGCTGCGGACGAGTAGTCACGGCGTGAACTTGATGGTGATGACGTCTCCGTCCGTCATCGCGTAGTCGCGGCCCTCGAGCCGCAGCGCACCCCGGTCGCGCGCGCCCGCGTAGCCGCCCGCTTCGACGAGCACATCCCAGGGGACGACCTCGGCGCGCACGAAGCCGCGCTGGATGTCCGAGTGGATCTTGCCCGCGGCCTGCCAGGCGGTCGTGCCTAGCGGGATGGCGTGCGCGCGGGCCTCCTTGCCCTCGCCCGCTGTGAAGAACGAGATCAGCCGCAGCAGCTCGAAGGCCCCCTTGATGATCCGCGTGAGCCCGGACTCCGATACGCCGAGGTCCTCCCGCATCGCGCCCGCCTCGCCCTCGTCGAGCTCGGCGAGCTCGGACTCGATCCGTGCGCTCACGGCGAGCGCCGCCCCGCGCGCGGCCAGCTCCGCGGGCGCCTCGAGCGCGGCGTCCTCGCTTACGTTCGCGACGTACAGCACCGGCTTCGCCGTCAGGGGTTCCAGGTTTCGCAGCGCATCGGGAGCGTCGACCGGTGGAGGGAAGTGGCGTGCCGGCCGTCCCTCCTGAAGCCCGGCGATCACCTCCCGCAGCCACGCCTCCTCGGCAACCAGCCCCTTGTCGAGCGACTTCGCCTGTTTCGCCACGCGCTCGAGCCGGCGCTCGGCCTGCTCGAGGTCGGCATAGAGCAGCTCGGTCTCGATCGTCTCGACGTCCGCGGCAGGGTCGACGCGCCCCTCCGGATGCACGACCTGCGCGTCCTCGTGCGCCCGGACGACGTGGAGGATCGCGTCCGTCTCGCGGATGTTCGCGAGGAACTTGTTGCCGAGCCCCTCGCCGGAATGGGCGCCGCGAACGAGGCCCGCGATGTCATGGAAGGCGATCGTCTCGTGCACGACCGGCCGCGCGCCGACTGTCTCGGCGACGCGGTCGAGCCGCTCGTCCGGGACGGGGACGATCGCTACGTTCGGCTCGACCGTCGTGAACGGGTAGTTCCCGGCCTCGGCGCCCGCCTTCGTCAGCGCATTGAAGAGCGACGACTTGCCGGCGTTCGGCAGCCCGACGATGCCGATCTTCATCGCGTGAGCTCGGCGATCGCACCGCCCAGCGCCGCGCCGGCGACCGTGTCGCTCGGGTAATGGACGCCGAGGTAGAGGCGCGAACCGGCCAGGGCGGCGGCGAGGAGCCACAGCGGCGCCGCGGGCAACGTCTCCGAAAGCCTCGAAGCACCCGCCACCGACGTCGCAGCATGCGCGGACGGATACGACAGGTCGGAGAGCGTGCTCGTGCGGCGTCCCTCCCGAGGCGGCCGCCGTCGCCGCACGATCACCTTCACGAGCTGATTGGCCCCGTACGCGATAGCGACCGTACGAGCGGCATCCCGGCGACGCGCAGCGACGGCGATGGCGAACCAGACCGCGCCGTGCTCACCGAGCAACGAGAAACGGGCAGCGAGCAACGCTCGCGAGCTGTCAGAACCCGACGCGGTGATCTTCCGTCTCGACGCGCAGGTAGACGACCTGCGACAGGTCGAGCGTGACGGTCGAGTCGCCCGCATCCACGTCATAGAAGCGCGCATCGCCCTCGATCGCCTTGCGCAGGTCCTCGAACGTGCCCTTCTCCAAGCGCAGCCCCGCGAGCACCTGCCCGCCCGTGAAGCCGATGTCGACGCGTGCCCGCTCGTCGGCCATCAGTGGGCGGGCTCCACGATCTCGGTCAGCACGCCGCCGGTCGCCTTGGGGTGCAGGAACGCCACCCGGCTGCCGCGGATGCCCTTGCGCGGCTCTTCGTCGATCAGCCGCAGGCCGGCCGCCCGCACCTTCTCGAGAGTGGCGTCGATGTCATCCGTCTGGTAGGCGACGTGGTGCATGCCCTCGCCGTAGCGCTCGATGAACTTGGCGACGCCCGATTCGGGCGACAGCGGCTCGATCAGCTCCACATGGCCCTCGCCGACCTCGAGCAGCACGGCCTTGACGCCCTGCTCCTCGACGGTCTCACGGTGTTGCTCCGCCATCTGGAACGAGTCTCGGTAGAGCCCGATCGACTCCTCAATGGAGGAAACGGCGACGCCTATGTGGTCGATGCGCCCGAACAAAGCGGGCAGCAGTCTATGGAACCCGCGGTGAGCGCTCGGCCGCGGCGATCTGCGCCGGGCCCGGCTCCGCGATCTCGAGCGGCGGCACGCGGGTCTTGCCGACGATCCGCTCGATGTCTTCGCGCTCGAGCACCTCCTGCGCGAGCAACGTCGTCGCGAACTCCTCGAGCATCTCGCGGTGCTCGACGATCAGGTGGTGGGCATGCCGGTACGCGACGTCCGTGATGTCGGCCTGCTCCTCGTCGACAAGGCGGCGCGTGTTGTCGGAGATCTGGTACTCCTCGATCGCGAGCCGCCGCGAGCCCATCGAGTTGCCCATGCCGTACTCGGCGACCATCGCGCGGCTGATCTCGTTGACCTTCTTGAGGTCGTCGGAGGCGCCCGTCGTGACCGAGCCGAAGACGACCTGCTCCGCCACGCGGCCGCCGAGGAGGACGACGAGGTACTCGGTCAGCTCCTCCTTCGACTTCAGGTAGCGGTCTTCCTCGGGCAGGTTCAGCGTGTACCCGAGCGCGCGCCCGCGCGGGACGATCGAGATCTTGTGGACCTTCTCCACCGACGGCAAGAGCTCCGAGCAGAGGGCGTGGCCGGCCTCGTGGTAGGCGACCACGCGCTTCTCGTGATCGTTCATCAGCCGGCGCGACTCCATGCCGGCGACGACGCGCTCGAGGGCGGAGTTGAAGTCCTCCGTGAGGACTGTGTCGCGGCCCTTGCGGCCGGCGAAGATCGCGGCCTCGTTGCAGATGTTGGCGAGGTCGGCCCCCGTGAGGCCGGCCGTCTGGCGCGCGACGATCTCGAGGTCGACCTCGCCCACCGGCTTGTTGGCGGAGTGGACCTTGAGGATCTCGACGCGGCCGCTCAGGTCGGGCGGCGCCACGAAGATCTGGCGGTCGAAGCGGCCCGGGCGCAGCAGCGCCGGGTCGAGCTTCTCGAGCAGGTTCGACGCCGCGATCACGACGAGGTCGTCGCTGCCGCCGAAGCCGTCCATCTCGACGAGCAGCTGGTTGAGCGTCTGGTCCTTCTCGCCGGAGATGTCGTTGCCGCGCGTGGCGCCGACGGCATCGAGCTCGTCGATGAAGATGATCGCCGGACGCGACTTGCGCGCCTGGCGGAAGAGGCGGCGGATGCGCGCCGCACCGAGGCCGACGAACATCTCGACGAACGAAGCGGCCGACTGCGCGTAGAACTTCGCGCCCGCCTCAGAAGCGACCGCCTTGGCGAGCAGCGTCTTGCCGGTGCCGGGAGGGCCGTGGAGCAGGACGCCCTTCGGCACCTTCGCGCCGAGCTTGCGGAACCGCTCCGGGTCGCGGAGGAAGTCGACGATCTCGCGCAGCTCCTCCTTGGCCTCCTCGACGCCCGCGACGTCCTCCCACCTGACCGACGACTTCGAGTCGGGCTTGATCTCCTCGGGCTTCGTGCGCGGCATGAAGCGCAACATCCCGATCAGGACGCCGGCGATCAGCCCCATGAAGATCAGCGGGAGCCAGGTGAGCATCCACTGCTGGATGCCGTCCCAAGAGAAAGCGATGACGGACGTCACTGAGGTCATTGTCGGCGCCCAGCGGCCCGAAGCGTTACGAACAAACGTCCAGACGGCCGAAAATGGGGTCGCGACCCTAGGCCGGATCGCCTTCCCGACGCAGGATCTCGGCCAGAGCGGCCTGCCCGACCTCGATCTGGGCCTCAGTCGGCTCGCGCGTCCCGACCAGGCGCTGGAGCTCGTACCCGGGGCGCCGGAGCGCCTTCGCCAGAGCCGTCTCGGAGTGGCGCTCGGACCATCCGAACACCTCCACCGCGACCGCCATGCTGCCCAGGGCCACGACCCCCTCGGCGGCGGGGCCGCTCAGACCGGCCTTCCGGACGGCGACGCTGCCCGCGGCGGTGGCGGCGAGCATCGGCGCGACGAGGTTCGAGCCGCAGCGGTCGTGCTCCTTTGCCGCGTCCGCGGTCTCGCCGTCCTGCTCGTACGCCGCGATCGCCTTGTGCTCGACCCCGTGCCAGGAGGCGAGCTCTCCCTCGCGCAGCGCGAGGATCGCGGGCGCGAGGCTGATCAGCGCCACGCCGGTCTCGCGAGCGAGCGTGCGCGGGCCGCTCCGGCGAAGCGCTCGCGCGGCCACCCCGGCGCCGGCCATTGCGCCGAGCGTGCGCACGTCCTGCATCGGCAGCCGCGCCTCCGGCAGCGCGCGCTTGACGAGCGGGATGACGGCGAAGGCCTCGCCCAGCCGCGCGACGCCGCGCAGCCCCGGCACACGGTCGAACGTGCCGCCGAACGTCGGCTTGCGCCCGGATGCGACCTTCAGCTCGCCCTGCTTGGTGCGCACCGCCGCGGCCCAGTGGGTCGGGCCGTGGACGAGAAGGCCGTTCCGCAGCGCCATCCCGCCGAGGCGGAGCTTCTCCTCGCTCACGACAGGAGCTCCCGGCAGATGTGGACGTACGCGGCGGCGGCGAAGCCGAGGTCGGCGACGGGCACGCGCTCGTCCGCGCCATGGACGAGCGGCGACGCCTCGAAGAGGTCCATCTCGCGCTGCGGGAAGAACCCGTAGGCGACGCAGCCGGGGAACGCCTCGCGCCACCAGCGCGAGTCCGTGAAGCCCGGCAGCCCGGTCGCGGCCACGACCGCGCCGGGATCGACGTGCTCGATCCAGCCACGGATCGCGTCCATCAGCGGCGTCTGGATCGGCGACCGGTTTCCCACGACCTGCTCGTCGAACTCGATCGACCAGCCGTCCTGGCCGAGCACCTCGGTGATCTTCGCGAGCGCGTGGTCCTGGCCGAGTCCCGGCGGCACGCGGCAGTCGACCTTCAGCGACGCCTGCGCCGGGATGACGTTGATCTTGTCGGAGCCGCTCGCCATCGTCGGCGTGAGCGTGACGCCGAGCAGCGGCTCGACCAGAACGGCGATGCGCGGATCCGTCTGCGCGGCCTGGCGGACCGCGGCCTCTGGGTCCGACGGATCGATGCCCAGGGCGGTGAGGAGCGACTCAGGCTCCGGGCTGAGCTCGAGCGCGGGCTGGCGGTCGCGCATCGCCTGCAGCAGCGGCGCGAGCTTCGTCAGGGCGTTGTCGCCGATACGCGGGATCGACGCGTGCCCCGCCTCCCCATGTGTCGTGATCGTGAACCGGAAGACGCCCTTCTCGGCGACGCACACGCCATAGACCCGGCGCCCGTCGAAGTGGACGACCTCACCGGCGCCCTCGTTGACCATGAAGTCGCACCGGACCTTGTCCGCGTGCTCGCTGCACAGCCACTGCGCGCCGAACTCGGCTCCGGCCTCCTCGTCGGCCGTGATCACCACGAGCAGCTCGCCCCGCCGGCCGCCACCCCTCCTGCGCGAGCGATTCCGCAGCCGCCACCTCCGCCGCAACCTGGCTCTTCATGTCGAGAGCGCCGCGGCCCCAGACGCAGCCGTCCTTCAGCTCGCCCGACCACGGGTCGAGCGACCAGTCCTTCGGGTCCGCCAGCACCGTGTCGACGTGCCCGCAGAGGCAGAGCGTCGGGCCGTCGCCCGATCCGCGCAGCCGGGCGATCAGGTTCGGCCGGCCCTCGGCCGCCGACAGCAGCTCGCACTCGAACCCGGCCGCGGCGAGCGTGTCGCGCAGGAACTCCTGCGCCGCCTGCTCGTTGCCGGGAGGGTTGACCGTGTTGAAACGGATCAGCCGCTGCAGCAGCTCGGTGGTGCGGCGTTCGAGCTGCGCTGGCTCGGGCACGCAGGAGAGAGTAGAACCTGCGCCATGGCAGAACGGCTTTTCGACACGGGCGACGAGGCGCCGCGCGGGCAGACGAGGGTGCCCGCCGCGGACCAGCCGCTCGCCGCGCGGATGCGGCCGGAGACGCTCGACGAGTTCGTCGGCCAGGAGCATCTGCTCGCGGAGGGCTCGTCACTCCGTTCCGCGATCGAGCAGGGCCGGCCACATTCGATGGTGCTTTACGGGCCGCCGGGGACGGGGAAGACCACGCTCGCCCGCCTGCTCGCCCGTAACGCGCGCGCGGCGTTCGAGGAGGCGTCGGCCGTCAACGCGGGGAAGCAGGAGGTGCGCGACGTGCTCGAGCGCGCCGAGCACCGCCTCCGGACGGGCGGCGAGGGCACCGTCTTCTTCCTCGACGAGATCCACCGCTTCAACAAGGCGCAGCAGGACGCCCTCCTGCCGGCCGTCGAGGAAGGACTGATCGCGCTGGTCGGCGCGACCACGGAGAACCCTTACTTCGAGGTGAACTCGGCGCTCGTCTCGCGCGTGCAGGTGTATGAGTTCCGCAAGCTCGGCGACGACGACGTGCTCGCGCTGCTGCGCCGGGCGCTCGAGGACGACGAGCGCGGCCTCGGTGGCGCCGGCGCGGTCGAGGACGACGCGCTCGAGTTCCTCGCGGCGCGCTCGGGAGGCGACGCGCGCGCCGCGCTCGCTGCGCTCGAAGTGGCGGTCGAGACGGTCGGCGACGGCACGGTGACGGTCGCCGTCGCCGAGGACGCCATGCAGCGCAAGGCGGTGCTCTACGACAAGGGCGGCGACCGCCATTACGACACGATCTCGGCCTGGATCAAGGCGACGCGAGGGTCCGACCCGGACGCATCCCTCCTCTACCTCGCGATCATGCTCGAGGGCGGCGAGGACGCGCGCTTCATCGCGCGGCGGATGGTGATCCTGGCCAGCGAAGACATCGGCAACGCCGACCCGCGCGCGCTCGAGATCGCGGTCGCGGCCGCGCACGCGGTCGAGCACGTCGGCCTCCCGGAGTGCGCGCACAACCTCGCCCAGGCGGCGGTGTATCTCTCACTCGCGCCGAAGTCGAACGCGTCGTACAAGGCGCTGAAGGCCGCGCGCGCCTGGGTGCGCGAGCACGGCGCGCCGCTGCCGCCCGACCACCTGCGCAGCGCCGGCTACGACCTGCCGCGCCGCTACCTCGGGCATGGCGAGGGCTACGACTACCCGCACGACAGGCCCGACGGCGTCTCACCGCAGGAGCTGATGCCGCCGGAGGCCGAGGGCGAGCGCTTCCTGGAGCTGTCCGAGCACGGCGAGGAGCGCACCCTGAAGGAGCGCCTCGATGCAATCCGCCGTGCACGCGAGCGCAGAGAGTGACGTCCATCACAGAGGGAAGGGCAAACGGCGGGAGTTGCCGATCTCTTCACAAAGGCTTCAAGGCAACTGGCCAACCTCGTCTGCAATGGCTCGCAACCATCCCAAAACCAGGCTCGCCGATTCAGGCACGCTGCTCGCGACGACGCACCGCCTCGACGGCGGGCTGCGCGTCCGGCTGCGCCTGACGCGACCGAGCGATGCCACCCGCGTGCGTGCTTTCCTCGAGCGGCTCTCGCCCGAGACGCGCCAGCGGCGGTTCCTCTCGCCGATGCCCCACGTGTCGGAAGCCGTGGTGGACCACTTCACCTTCTACGAGCCGCGCGAGCGCCTCGTGATTGCAGCGACCACGCCGGGGATCGGCGGCGAGGAGATCGTCGGCCTTGGCGACGTGTCGTTCCTCTCGACCGGCGTTGCCGAGATCGGCCTCGTGGTCGAGGAGGAACACCAGAGCCGCGGCATCGGCAGGCTGATCGCCGAGGCGATCGCCTCGATTGCCGTCTCTCGCGGCGCGAGCCGCCTGAAGGCCGAGATGCTCGACTCGAGCCCGGCGGTCATGAAGGTGCTCGCTTCGATCGGCCGGACGGTGAGCGCGTTCGAGGACGGCCGCTCGGTCGCCTACGCGGAGCTTCCCGCCAGGGCCCGCTGGGCCGCATAGGCGCATAATGCGCGGCATGGAAGCCGCCACCGGAAAGCAGGCCACCGCACGGACCAACGGTCACGTGCTGCAGTCGTTCAACCCTGGCACCGGCGAGCCGATCGGCTCGGTGCCGACCGTCTCGCCCGACCAGGTGCAGGCAGTCGTCGACGACGTCGCCACCGTCCAGCCCTTCTGGGCCCAGCTGCCGCTCGAGGAGCGCGGGCGGTACATGCGCCGCGCCGCCCAGGTGATCATCGATCGCCTGGACGACCTTTCCGCGCTGCTCGCACGCGAGCAGGGGAAGCCGCGGAACGAG
Organism: uncultured Thermoleophilaceae bacterium; assembly: GCA_963846865.1. Classification (GTDB taxonomy): domain Bacteria; phylum Actinomycetota; class Thermoleophilia; order Solirubrobacterales; family Thermoleophilaceae; genus DASPHG01. The sequence continues at coordinate 351,105 of CAWJXU010000006.1, forward strand.
GCGTACGTCATGGAGCTCGTGCCGACGATCGACGCCCTCCACTGGATGGCGGACGAGGGGCCGAAGGTGCTCGCCGACGAGAAGGTGAAGACGCCGCAGCTCTTCCTGCTCCAGAAGCGGCACCGCTTCTTCTACGAGCCGCTCGGGGTGGTCGGCGTCATCGCTCCGTGGAACTACCCGTGGTCGATCCCGTTCGGCGAGGTCGCGATGGCGCTGATGGCGGGGAACGGCGTCGTGCTGAAGCCCGCGTCGCTCACGGCGGTGATCGGCGAGCGCATTCGCGAGGTTTTCGAGCGCGCCGGGCTGCCCGAGGGGCTCGTCCGGACCGTGCACGGCGGTGGCAAGGTGGGCCAGGCGCTCGTTGAGTCGAGCGCCGCGAAGATCTTCTTCACCGGCTCAGTCGAGGTCGGGCGCGGCGTCGGGCTGGCGTGTGCCGAGCGGCTGAAGGGCTGCGTCCTCGAGCTCGGCGGGAAGGACCCGCAGCTCGTGCTCGCCGATGCGAACCTCCCGAACGCGATCGGCGGCTGTCTGTGGGGCGGGTTCGCGAACGCCGGGCAGACGTGCTCCGGGATCGAGCGCGTGTATGTGATGCGCGACGTCGCTGACCGGTTCACGTCCGGTGTCGTCGAAGGGGCGAAGAAGCTGCGCGTCGGCGACCCGCTCGACTGGAACACCGAAATCGGCCCGATGGTGTCGAAGGAGCAGTTCGAGCTCGTGCGCGAACTGGTCGACGACGCCGTCGCGAACGGGGCGAAGCTCGAATGCGGCGGCCCCGTCGACGATGGCCCGTGGTTCGCGCCGACCGTCCTCACCGACGTCACGCACGACATGCGGATCATGCGCGAGGAGATCTTCGGCCCGGTCGTCCCGATCGTGCCCGTCGACTCCGAGGAGGAGGCGATCCGGCTGGCCAACGACTCCGAGTTCGGCCTCGGCGCGTCGGTGTGGACCACCGACCGCGCGAAGGGCGAGCGGATCGCGCGCCGGATCGACTCGGGGATGGTCTGGATCAACGACCACATGTACACGCATGGCGCGATGCAGTGCGCGTGGGGCGGCGTCAAGGAGTCCGGCGTCGGACGCTCGCACTCGAAGTTCGGGCTGTACGAGTGCGTGGACGTGAAGCAGATCGCGTGGGAGCCGTCGCTGACGCGGAACTTCTGGTGGCACCCCTACGACGAGTCGCTGGGCACCGGGATCCACTCCGCCGCGCAGCTGCTCTACGGCCGCGACGACGACAAGCTGGGCGCGCTGAAGCGCGGCGCGCTCCCGCTGGCGCGAGATCGGTCGCAAGATGCTTCGCGGCGCCGGCAGGCGCTAGCCGCGCCTTCGTATCCTCTTCGTATGCCCGCTCAGGCCTACGCCGGCAAGGAATGCGTCTGCCAGCTCAAGAAGGGGATCTGCGACCAGAGCTGCGTCCGCGGCATGCTGGAGACGCCGTTCTACATCGCGTGCCTGCGGCTGACGGGCAGGCGGTGCGTGGTCGTGGGCGGTGGCGACGTGGGCCTCGACAAGGTCGAGGGCCTGCTCGCGTGTGACGGCGAGGTGGTGCTCGTCGCGCCGGACGCGATCGGGCCGCTGCGCGAGCTGGCGGAGGAGGGATCGATCCGCTGGGAGCAGCGCGAGTACGAGACCGGCGACCTCGAGGGCACGTTCATCGCGATCGCAGCGACGAACGACACCGACGTGAACATCCGCGTGTTCGAGGACGCCGAGCGGCGCGCGATGCTCGTAAACGTCGTGGACGTTCCGCCGCTGTGCAACTTCATCCTGCCCGCGATCCACCGCTCCGGGCCGCTCGCGATCGCGATCTCGACAGCCGGCGCGAGCCCGGCCCTGGCGAAGCGGCTGAAGCGCGAGATCGGCGAGACCTACGGCGAGCCGTACGCGCGGCTCGCGGAGCTCCTCAACGAGGCGCGCGGCTGGGCGAAGGACAGCCTGCCGACGTACCAGGACCGCAAGGAGTTCTTCGAGGGGATCGTCAACGGTGACCCCGACCCCGTCGAGCTGCTCCGCCAGGGCGACGAGCAGGCCGTTCGCGACCTGATCGCAGCGGCGCAGCGCACGGCGACTCCGGCATAGCCGAGCTCTCACACCTGGACGACGAGGGCCGCGCCCGCATGGTCGACGTGGGCGGCAAGGACGTGACCGACAGGCGCGCGGTCGCCGCGGCCGTCGTGCGCGTCGCACCGGAGACCGCGCGCGCGATCCGCGACGGAGATGCACCGAAGGGCGACGTGATCGGCACCGCGCGGATCGCGGGGATCCAGGCGGCCAAGCGCACCGCCGAGTTGATTCCGCTCTGCCACCCGCTCCCGCTGTCGTTCATCGACGTTCGCATCGAGGTCGGGGAGGACAAGGTCGCGATCGAGGCCGAGGCGCGCACGTCCGCGCAGACCGGCGTAGAGATGGAGGCGCTCACTGCGGTCTCGGCCGCGGCGCTTACCGTCTACGACATGGTGAAGGGAATCGAGCGCGGCGTCGAAATTACTGGCATGCAGCTGATTGAGAAATCAGGAGGTCGGGAAGACTGGACTAGGTGAGGCGCCTAGTCGTGCTCTCGGTGGCTCTCGCCGCGCTGGTGACGAGCACAGCCGTGGCCGAGGAGCTGACGAAACAGCAGATCATCAACCGCTCCGCTCCGATCTGCAGAGACCTTCTCGACGCGATCGAGCCGCACATCGAGAAGGCCGACGACGCCAGGGCCAAGCAGCAGTGGGACCGGTTCACTCGCGAGGGCCGGCGTGCGATCAGCACGGCACGTCCGTACGGACGCGAGCTCCGGCGCCTGCTGCCTGAGACCGGTGCGCCGAAATACGGCCGCTTCCTTGACCACGGGCGCGCGAGGCACTCGACTGGCTCGAGCGCGCACTCGACGCGCTCGAGGCCGAGCGCATGGAGCTGGCGAAAAGCCGGCAGCAGACCGCGCAGGAGCATTTCGCGCGCGCGAGGCGCGCGGCGCGCCGCTACGGACTGCGCCGATCTTGCATCAAGGTGGTCAGCTGACCGTAAGCTGAGCACCGTGCGCGCGGCGGTCCTGACCATCTCGAGCTCGCTCGCGCGCGGTGAGGGGGAGGACGTCTCGGGGCCCGAGCTCGTCGCGTGCTGTGAACGGGCCGGGCTCGAGGTGAAGCACGAGACGGTGTCGGACGACCGCGAGGCGATCGCCGCCGCGCTTCGCCGGCTCGCCGACGAGGACGGCATGCGGTTCGTCTTCACCACCGGCGGCACCGGGCTGACCGACGACGACGTCACGCCCGAGGCGACTCGCGACGTGATCGACCGCGAGGCTCCCGGCTACGCGGAGTCGATCCGCGCCGACTCGCGCGCAGCACACGCCGCTGGGAATCCTCACGCGCGGCATCTCCGGCGTCCGCGGCCGTACATTGATCGTGAACTTCCCCGGATCGCCGAAGGCGATCGGCCAGTCCTGGCCGGTCGTCGAGCCGACACTCCGACACGCCGCCGAGACGCTCGAGCGATGATCGAGCTCGAGGCGGTCGAGCGCCGCTTCGGCGAGCGCGTCGCGCTCAGCGGCGTCAGCGTGCGGGTCGCGGAGGGCCAGACGCTCGTCGTGCTCGGTCCGAACGGCGCCGGCAAGACGACCCTGTTGCGCGTCCTCGCCGGCCTGCTCCGGCCGCATGGCGGAGAGGCCCGCGTCCTGGGCGCGTCGCTCCCCGCCGAGACATGGAAGTTGCGCGGGAAGGTCGGGCTGGTCGCGCACGAGCCGCTCCTCTACCGCGACCTTACGCCGCGCGAGAACCTGCGCTTCCACGCGCGCCTGCACGGCGTCGGGGAGGAACGGGTGGACGCCGTGCTCGGCGCCGTCGGCATGACCGACCGCGCGGACGACATGCTCGCGGAGCTCTCGCGCGGGATGGTGCAGCGGGTGGCCGCGGCGCGCGCGGTGCTGCACGACCCGCCGCTGCTCCTGCTCGACGAGCCGTGGGCGGGCCTCGACCCCGCCGCCGTCGAGCTGCTCGCGCCGGTGATCGGGCGCGCTAGCGGGAAGACGCGCGTCGTCGTGACCCACGACGTGGCCGGCGGCCTCGACGAGGCCGACGTGACGCTGGGGCTCAAGGGCGGCACGGCTGCGCCGGTCGCCGACGAGGCGGCGATACGGGAGCTCTACCGATGATCGGAACCGCGATCGCCATCCTCCGCAAGGACCTCACGATCGAGCTGCGCACCCGCGAGTCGGTGCCGGCGATGGTCCTCTTCTCGGTCACCGTGTTCGTGCTGTTCCACTTCGGGCTCGACCGCGACACGCTCGAGGGCGACCTCGCGACCGGCGTGATCTGGGTGACGCTGCTGCTGGCCGCGCTGCTCGGGATCAACCGCCTCTACGTGGCCGAGCGCGACCAGGGCGGCTTCGCGGGGATGCGGCTGGCGCCGATCGACCTGACCGCGCTGTGGCTCGCGAAAGCGGCCGCGCTCTTCCTCTACCTCGTCGCGCTCGAGCTGGTGGCGCTGCCGGCGTTCGACCTCCTCCTGCTCGGGCCCGGCCTCGACGGGGCGCTGCCCGAGCTCCTGCCGATCCTGCTGCTCGCCAACCTCGGCCTCGCCGCCGTCGGCGCTCTGATCTCCGCGCTCGCGATCGAGACACGCGCCCGCGACCTGATCGTCCCGCTGCTCCTGCTGCCCCTGCTCGTCCCCGTGATCATCGCCGCGGCACAGGCCACGGAACCGCTGCTCGCCGCGGGCCAGACACCCGACGATCTGGCGAAATGGCTGGGATTCCTCGCTCTCTACGATGTGGTGTTCGTGCTGGTCTCGGTAGCGGTCTTCGACTTCCTCCTCGATGAATAGCGTCCTCTTCGGCAAGCGGCTCGGCGTGCTCGCGTGGGTGACCGCGGGCTTCATGCTCGCCGCGATGGCGCTCGTCTTCTTCTACGCGCCCGAGGACGCCGACCAGGGCTTCCGGCAGAAGATCTTCTACGTGCACGTGCCGATGGCGATCGTGACGCTGTGCGGCTTCATGGTCGCGGGCATCTTCGCGATCAAGCACCTGCGCACCGGCGACCGCAGCTGGGACGTCCGCTCGTACGTGGCGATCCACCTGTCGATCATGCTCGGCGTCGGCGTGCTCGCCACGGGCATGATCTGGGCCAAGACGGCCTGGGGGCACTGGTGGGTCTGGGACGAGCCGGTGCTCGTCTCGTACCTGATCGTGTTCCTCCTCTACTGCTGCTACCAGCCGCTGCGCTTCTCGATCGCCGATCCTGAGCGCCAGTCGCGCTACGCGTCAGTTTTCGCGATCACGGCGGGCGCGTTCGTGCCGCTCAACTTCGTCGCGGTCCGGCTTGCCGAGCAGTACACGCACCCGCGCGTGCTCTCGGAGACGGGCGGCAACATGCCGGGCGACATGCGCTTCACGTTCTTCGTCTGCATCATCGCGATGGCGCTGCTCTTCACCACGCTGTGGAAGCTCGAGCTGACCAACAAGCACACCGCCGAGCAGCTCAAGCGGCTGCGACGGCGGCTGGAAGCGCAGGCCTGATGCTGGTGATCGCAGAGGGCGGTGACTACGTCGCCGCCGCCTACATCGTCTTCCTGACGCTGATCGTGGTGTACATCGCCATCATTGCCTCCAAGCTGAGTCGGATGGAGAAGGAGCTCGAGACGCTGAACGAGCTGGTCGACAAGAGGCCGCGATGAACGACTCGCTGCTAGCGCTCGGCGTGTCGCACAAGACCGCGCCGGTCGCCCTGCGCGAGCGCCTCTCCCTGCCCGAGGGACGCGCGGCGCGCATCCTCGGCGACCTGACGTCGCGTCCCGAGATCCATGAGGCGGTTGCCATCTCCACCTGCAACCGCACCGAGCTCTACCTCGTCGCCGCCGATCCGGTCGAGGCCGAGAACCTCGTGCTGGCCGAGCTGTCCCGGCAGGCCGGGATCCGGCCGACCGAGCTGCTCGGGCGCCTCTACTCGCTGCGCGGCGCCGACACCGTCCGGCACCTCTTCTCGGTCGCCGCCGGGCTCGACTCGATGATCGTCGGCGAGGCCGAGGTCCAGGGGCAGGTGAAGCGCGCGTACGAGCTCGCGCTCGTCGAGGGCGCGACGGGACCGATCTCGAACCGCCTCTTCCGCGACGCGCTCGGCGCCGGCAAGCGAGTGCGCACGGAGACGGCGCTCGGGCGTTCACGCGTGTCGGTGTCCTCCGTCGCCGTCGACCTGGCGCGCGACGTGCTCGGCGACCTGGAGACGCGCCGTGTGCTCGTCGTCGGCGCCGGCGAGAACGGCGAGCTGACCGCGAAGGCACTCGCCGACCGGGGAGTGCGCACCGTATTCGTCGCGAACCGGCGCTACGACCGCGCGATCGGGCTGGCGCAGCGCTTCGGCGGAAAGGCCGTCCGCTTCGACGACCTCCCCACGGAGATCGTCGATGCGGACATCGTCGTCGGCTGCACGTCGTCGCCGCACCTGATCGTGGGCGCTGACGAGCTCGCGCTCGTCACGGAGCAGCGCGCCGGCCGGCCACTGCTCCTGATCGACATCGCCGTGCCGCGCGACATCGACCCGAAGGTGCGCGAGCTGCCGGGCATCACGCTTTTCGACATGGACGACCTCCAGCGGACGGTCGCGCGCAACCTCGACGTGCAGGAGGCGGAGACCTCGCGCGCCCGCACGGTCGTGGAGGAGGAGCTGCAGCGCTTCGATCGCTGGCTCTCGACGCTCGACGTGGTGCCGACCATCGCCGCTCTCCGTGAGCGCGGCGAGGAGGTCGTGCGGCAGGTGCTGCGCGAGAACGAGGGCCGCTGGGAGTCGCTGTCGGACGCCGACCGCGAGCGGGTCGAGCTGATGGCGCGCGCTGTGGTGAGCCGCCTCCTGCACGAGCCGACGGCGCGGCTGAAGCGCCCGGCTGACGAGGACGCCGCCTACATTCACCTCCAGGCGCTGCGCGAGCTCTTCGGCCTCGACACCGGACCACTCGCCGAGGGCGAGGCGGAGGTCACGTCGCTCGACGAGCGCCGAGCGGAGCGAGACAAGCGATCGAGCTGAGCCGTCCCCTCAGGCTCGCGACTCGCGGCAGCGCACTCGCGCTCGCGCAGGCGCGAATCGTCGCGGACCTGCTCGACCCGGTCGTGGTCGAGATCGTCGAGCTGAAGACGTCCGGCGACCGCGGCGCCAGCGGCGGCGACAAGACGCGCTGGGTGAAGGAGCTCGAGGAGGCGCTGCTCGACGGGCGCGCGGACCTGGCCGTGCACTCCGCGAAGGACGTGCCGGGCGAGCTGACGGACGGCCTCTCGATCGTCGGCGTGCCGCGAGCGCGCCGACGCTCGTGACGCGGTCTGCGGCGCGGCCGGCGTCGCGGCGATTCCGGAGGGTGCTGTCGTCGGGACGAGCAGTCTCCGCCGTCGCTCGCAGCTCCTGGCCATCCGGCCCGACCTTGCCGTGGAGGACATGCGCGGGAACGTGGACACCCGCCTGCGGAAACTGCACGAGCGCCAGTACGACGCGATCGTCGTCGCGCGCGCGGGCCTCGACCGGCTGGGCGAGGACGAGGGCGAGCCGGTCGAAGTGGCGACGCTCACGCCGGCTCCCGGGCAGGGCTGCCTGGCGCTCGAGGCGCGCGCCGACGACGAGGAGACCGCGGAACTGGCGGAGGAGATCACCGACCTGCGGGCGCTGGTCGAGCTGACCTCCGAGCGCGCGGTTGTGGCGGAGCTCGACGCGACCTGCCACACACCGGTCGGTGCGCACGCTCAGCTCGACGGCGAGCGCATGGCCGTCGACGCATATGCCGGACTCCCCGACGGCTCGGCCTGGATCCGCGACCGGGTCGAGGGCGACGCGAGCGATCCGGCTGCGCTCGGCCGCGAGCTCGGGCAGCGGATGCTTGCGGCAGGAGCCGGGCGCCCTGCTCGCCCAGGCCGAAGCCGGCTAGGCGATCACGAGCTCGCGCCGGTGCTCCCTGAACATCCTCAGGGCGTGCCGGCCCGCGTCGTGCTCGCGTGCGCGCTCGATGAGCGCCCGCGGCGCCTGCGGCACGGAGTCGCTCGGCTGCGGCAGCGCCACCGTGTACTCGGGCGGGACGACCATCGGCGCCGCGAGCGCGGCGAAGGTCAGGTCGGCCGCGGAGAAGCGGTCGCCCGCCAGGTAGGGACGGCCGTCGGCGAGCAGGTCGCCCGCGAAGTCGAACTCGCGCCACACGGTCGCCTCGTCCTGGCGCTCGATGCCCGGCGTGATGTCCAGCCTGTGCTTCGCGAAGCGCAGGACGACCGGCCACCCGAAGCGGATCGCCTTGTCCTCCCAGCCGGGAACGCCCGCGTTGTTGAAGCTGAGCACCAGCTCCTTGTCTTTCAGCACGTGGATGTACATCAGCCGGCGGCCGTGCGGACCCAGCTTCTCGTCGAAGCGACGGCAGAGAGCTTCGACCTCGGCACGGGCCTCGGCCTCGTCGGGAAACAGCCTCCGGTCGGGCGGCGTTCGCTCGTCGACCCAGGCGAGGATGTCGGCGGACTCAGAGAGCACCTCGTCCTCGGTCACGAGCACGGGCACGGTGTTGCCGCCACCGGCGCGGCGGGCGGCGAGCTGGTGGACGCCCTGGATGTGGCGCTTCTCGCGGTAGGGGATCCCCGCGCGGTCGAGCGCCCAGCGCGCCTTCTCGCAGTAGTGGCTGATCGGGATGGTGATCAGGTGGACCACGCGCCGCCAAAGTATCCCTTGGCCGTAGCCTTTTCAGCGTGGTCTACCTCGTAGGAGCCGGCCCGGGCGACCCCGGACTGATGACGCAGCGCTCGCTCGAGCTGATCGCGCGCGCCGACGTGATCCTGTACGACCGGCTCGTGCCGGCGGGCGCGCTCGACGGCGCGCGGCCCGACGCGGAGCTGCATTACGTGGGGAAGTCGCCGGGCGCGGAGTCGGTTTCCCAGGATGGGATCAACGATCTGCTCGTCGAGCACGGCCGCACCGGTGCGGCCGTCGTTCGGCTGAAGGGAGGCGACCCGTTCGTGTTCGGGCGCGGCGGCGAGGAGGCCGAGGCGCTCGCCGCGGCCGGCGTCGCGTTCGAGATCGTGCCCGGAGTCACGGCCGGAATCGCAGCCCCCGCGTACGCCGGCATCCCCGTGACCCATCGCGACGAGGCGTCGGCCGTCGCGTTCGTCACGGGGCACGAGGACCCGGCGAAGGACGAGAGCGCGCTCGACTGGCAGGCGCTCGCGGCATTTCCCGGCACGCTCGTCTTCTACATGGGCGTGCGGCGGCTGCCGGAGATCTCCGCGCGCCTGATCGAGGCGGGGCGCCCGGCCGATGAGCCGGCGGCGGTCGTCGAGCGCGGAACGCTGCCCGGACAGCGGACGGTCACCGCGCCGCTCGCGGAGATCGCAGAGGCGGCCGCCGGGGTCAAGCCGCCCGCGGTGACGCTCGTGGGACCCGTCGCACGGCTGCGCGAGGGCCTGGCGTGGATCGAGCGGCGCCCCCTGCACGGCCGGCGCGTCGTCGTCACTCGCGCGCGGCCGCAGGCGAGCGGGCTCGCCGCCACACTTCGAGGCCTGGGCGCCGAGGTCATCGAGGCACCCGCGATCCGGATCGAGCCGCGGCCGGTCGAGGCTGAGCTCCTTGGCTACGACCTTGTCTGCTTCACGAGTCCCAACGGCGTAAGTCTGTTCTTCGATGCTCTCGCCGAGCGGCGCAAGGACGCGCGCTCGCTCGCCGGCACGCAGGTGGCCGCGATCGGGCCGGGGACGGCCCGGGAGCTCGCCGCACGCGGGATCCGGGCCGACTTCGTGCCCGAGCGCAGCGTCGCCGAGGCGCTGCTCGACGAGCTGGCCGGCTTCGATGTGGCCGGAAAGCGCGTGCTGGTCCCGCGCGCCGCGGAGGCGCGCGACGTGCTTCCGGACGGGCTCCGCCGGCGCGGCGCCGAGGTGGACGTCGTCGCCGCTCTACGACACCGTCGGCCAGCCGCTCGACGCGCCGGTCGTCGAGGCGCTCCGAGACGCCGACTACGTGACCTTCACCTCGAGCTCGACCGTCACGCGCTTCCTCGAGGCCGTCGGCGACGGCGTGCCGAACGGCGCCCGGGTCGTCTCGATCGGCCCGGTGACCAGCGCGACCGCGCGGGAGCGCGGCCTCGAAGTGCACGTCGAGGCGGAGCGCCACGACATCGACGGGCTGGTCGAGGCACTGGTGGGCGACGCCGCCGCGCGATGATCGTCTCGCTGCTGACGGACTACGGCCACGAGGACGAGTTCGTCGGCGTCTGCCACGCGGTCATACGCGGGATCGCGCCCGACGTCCCGATCGTCGACCTGACGCACGGCATCGCGCGCTACGGCGTGCGCGAGGGCGCGATCGTCTTTCGCAACTCGCTTCCGTACGTGCCGGTGGGCGTGCACGTCGGGATCGTCGACCCGCAGGTGGGCACGGAGCGGCGCGGGCTGGCCGTTCGCACGGGTGATGGGCGCGCGCTCGTCGGACCGGACAACGGCCTGCTCAGCCTGGCGTGGGAGCGCTGCGGCGGCGTGGTCGAGGCTGTGGACATCAGCCGCTCGCCACACCGGCTCGAGCCGGCGTCGGCCACCTTCCACGGGCGCGACATCTTCGCGCCCGTCGCGGCTCATCTGGCGGCAGGCGCCGACCTGGCCGATGCGGGCCAGCACGTCGAACCCGACGAGCTCCAATTGCTGGCGTTGCCTGAGCCGAAGGTAAGCGCGGGAGAGGTCTTGGCGCACGTCTTGCTCGTGGACCGGTTCGGGAACGCATCGCTCGACGTCAGCCACGCCGATCTCGCGGGGTCGGGGCTCGCCCTCGGGAAACCCGTCGAGATAGAGGTCCGCGGCGGTGAGCGGTTCATCGCGATGTTCGTCCAGACGTTCGCCGACGTCCGGCCGGGCGACGTGATCCTCTACGAGGACTCCTACCGCATGCTCGCGATCGCGGTGAACCGCGGCGACGCCGCCGCGGCGCTCAAGCTCACGCCGGACGCCACGGTCGTGCTGCGGCCGCGATGATCGGGCTGCCGCGCGTCCACCATCGCGTCACGGACTCGACCAACGAGCGCGCCAAGCAGCTCGGTGTCGCCGGTGCGCCCCACGGGACGCTGGTCACCGCCGACGAGCAGAGCGCGGGGCGGGGCCGGCAGGGACGGACGTGGAGCGCGGAGCCCGGCGAGGCGCTGTTGCTCTCCCTCGTGCTCCGCTCGGCTCGATGAGCTCCTGCCGTTACGGGCCGCGGTCGCCGTGGCCGAGAGCATCCCCTTGCCCGCTCAGATCAAATGGCCGAACGACGTCTGGATCGAGGGCCGAAAGGTCTCGGGAATCCTCGTGGAGGGGCGGCCGCAGGAGGGTTGGGCCGTGCTCGGGATCGGGCTGAACGTGTCGACGCGCTCGTTCCCCGACGAGCTGTCCGAGATCGCGACCTCCTTGGCGCTGGCCGGCGTCTCGTTGTCGCGGGAGGAGGTGCTCCAGGCGCTGCTGGCATTGCCTCGACCGCTGGCTCGCCGCCGACGCTGCCGACGTCCTCGCGGCATGGCGGGAGCGCGACGCCCTTCTCGGCGCCCCGGTCGCCTGGAACGGCGGGCGGGGTAGGGGAGCGGGCATCACTGACGCTGGCGCGCTGAGGGTCGAGACCGACGCGGGCATCGTCGAGCTGGACGCCGGCGAGGTCCATCTGAAGCGATGAGTCTGCTGTAGGACACCTATACGGTGCCCTGGAGCGGAGGCGTCCGAAAACCGGCCCCCTACCCAGCCTCAGGCGGCTTCGGTCTCCGTGTCCTCCTGAGGTTCCTCGTCCGTTTCGGGCTCGGCCGATTCGTCGATCGTCTCGGTGGCCTTGACCTCCTGCGGCTTGCCGTTCGGCTCGCCGCCGCCGCCCTGCTTCCGGCCGCGCCTTCGCCCGCCGCGCCGGCGGCGGCCCTTCGGGAAGTTCCGCAGGAGCTCGCGCGCGATCGCCGATGGCTTGCGCGCCGTGCGCGCCCGCGCGCCGTTGAGCACGTCGGCCGCCTCCGGCGTGTGCGCGAGCGCGGCAGCGAGTAGCGCGGTCGCGAGCCGGCGGTCGTGCTTGCGCGCCGCGTGGACGAGCCTGCGGGCGTTGCGCGCGTGCGCCCCGCCCGACGAGTTGACGAGCAGGCCCAGCAGGCGCTTCGTCTCGGGCCAGCGCTGGACCGCGTACTCCTCGTGCACCTCGCGCGTGAACTCGGCGAGATGCCAGATCCAGTTCGCGGCCTGGTCGCGGCGGCCTATCGGCTTCTCTGCCAGCGCCTGCAGCAGGACCTTCACGCCCTCGCGGCGCTCGTCGCGCGACCAGCCGCCGACGATCTCGACCGCCTCGTCGAACGCTTCCGCGTCGCGCGAGGCGGCTATCTCCTGGAGCGCGCGGATGCGCAGCTGCGAGTTGCGGTTGCGCTGCAGGCAGGTGACGAGGAACGCGCGCCTGAGCTCGCCGGTCGAGTCGAAGTGGAGCATCGCCTTCGCACGACGCCAGTTGTTCGACGCGACGCGCGCGCCCGCAAGCTGCGCCCAGACGTGCTGCTCGCCCCAGTGCAGGTTCTCGACCGCGATCCGCCAGAGCTCGCGCTCGAAGACGAGCCGCCGCCGCTCGAGGTCGTCCGAGACGGGAAGCACACGACGCTCAACGCGCAGCCGCCGGCCGCGGCCGCGGCGGACCGGGCCGACCACGATCGCGCCTCCGCGGTAGACGTCGCGGCGGAGCAGCGAGTGCAGCGTCACGACCGGGTCGTCGTGCGTGGTCGCCGGATGTACGAAGTCGACGACGATGCCCGCCTCCTTGCCCGGGTTGCGGCGCGTGACACGGCCGACGCGCTGCTGGTAGACGCGCTTCGACGCGGTCGGCGCGAGGTGCATGCACACGGTTGCGCGCGGCGAGTTCCAGCCCTCGGCGAGCAGCATCGCGTTGACGAGCACGTCGATCTCGCCGCGCTCGTAGCCGGCGAGGATGCGCGTCAGCTCGCGCTTGGGCGTCTCGCCCGAGACGGCCTTCGCCTTGATGCCGGCGTCCTGGAAGGCCTTCGCGACGTTGTTCGCGTGCTTGACGCCGGCCGAGTAGACGACTCCCGGGAGGTCCTTGAACCTCACCCGGTAGAGATCCGCCACGGCCGCGTTGAACGGCCCCTGGTCGAGGAGTGCGGCCAGCTCTTCCTGGTCGAAGTCCTGGTCCACCTCGCCCTTGCGGAGCGGCACCTTCGCGATCGTCCGGACGCCGACCCCGGGCGGGATCCGGACGCACCGGAGCGGCGCGATCACGCCGCGCCGCGCCGCCTGCGCGAGGTCGAAGCGCGAGGTCTGGGTCGGGAAGAGGTCGGTGACGTGGCGCGCGATCAGGGCGCCGGTCGCCGTCATGCCGACGAACACGGGGCCCTGCCACTTGCGAATCGCTGCGCTCGTCTTCTCGCCGAGCGCGGTATGCGCCTCGTCGCAGATGACGATCGTGTACGCGTCCGAGATGTTGCCCGCGTTGCGGACGAACCACTGGTAGGTCTCGATCGTGACCTGGCCCTTCGCCTGCGGCTCCTTGCGGTCCTTGAGGAGCGGCGCGCTCGCGCGCTTCTTGTAGCCGCGATCGTTGAGCTCGCCGTTGAACTGGTCGACGAGGTTGCGGCGGTGGGTGAGGATCAGGATGCCGCCCGTCCGCGACGCCTCCACGAAGCCCATCGCGGCGACCGTCTTGCCGGCGCCGGTCGCGTGCTCGAACCAGAACCTCCGCGACGCGCCGGGATCCTCCGGCTGCTCGGCGAGCTGTTCCTCCTCGACGTCCTCCTCCTGCTCGGCGGACGGGTCCCAGTCGACCGGCTCGTCGTCGTCGGCGATCTCCTCGTCGCCCTCGAGCTCCTCCTCGTCGGAGGGCAGCTCCTCGACCGGGGCCTTGCCGTTTCCGTTCGCACCGGACCCCTTGCCGTTCTGGATCTCCGCGAGCAGCGCGATGAGGGTGCCCGACAGCGCGTCCACCTGGTGCGCGTTGAGCGTCGTCCCGTCGGCGAGGTGCGGCTCGTCGTCGGCGAGAAGCCGCTCGAGGCCGAGCATCAGCGAGTACTCCCGTCGCCACTCGACCGAGGGCTCGTCGCGCCCCGCGTCGATCTCGGCGAGCGCGTCGTCCAGGGCGCGCCGGCGAGCCGTGCCCTCGGCGAGCGCGAGGGCCGGATCCTCGCCCTCCTGGACGAAGGGCTCGAGGGTGAACTCCTCCGCGCGGCGGAGGTCCTCGTCGGTGACCGACGGTGGCAGCGCTAGGGAAGTGTCTTCAGCCATGCGGCTCTTTGTCTTCGAGAGGGGGGAAACGGTCGCTGACCGAGCGGCGAACCGGCCGTCGCCGGTAGCTACGAGTCCCGTACATGTCACCGTCCCGATGCGAGACGGTGGCGGGGCCCCCAGCCCTTGCCTGGAAACTGAAGGCATCGGCGAGAATAGCACCCAAACCAGCCAGCGGGGCTACCGGATGGGGACAGCGGCGGTGTGCCACCCTTCGCGCGTGGCCCGCTGGATCGCCGCATTTCTAGCCGTCACGGCCCTTCTTTCCGGGTGCGGCTCGGACGATCCAGAGAGCGCGCCGGCCGACCCCGCGCAGCTCAAGGGCGCACCGCCTCCGATCGCCGCGCTGCACGAGCAGGCGAACGAGCTGCTCGACGGCGGCGCGGACGCGTTCGAGGCGCGGCTCGCCGAGCTCAAGGGGTATCCGGTCGTCGTGAACAAATGGGCATCGTGGTGCCCGCCTTGCCGGTCCGAGTTCCCGTACTTCCAGAAGCAGTCAGCGCGCCTCGCGAAGACGGTGGCCTTCGTCGGCGTCGATTCGAACGACAACGACGACGACGCGCGCAACTTCCTCGAGGAGTACCCGGTCCCGTATCCCAGCTACAAGGACCCGTCGCTCGAAGTCGCCCAGGTCTTCAAGGGCCAGATCGCATTCCCGACCACGGCGTTCTACGACTCCAAGGGCAAGTTGGCGTACGTGAAGCAGGGCGGGTACCGCGAGGAGGCCGACCTCGTGGAAGACATCGAGCGCTACGCGCGCTAGTGGACGTCCGGCCGGCGCGCGACCGCCGCGAGGTGGACCAGGCGCTCGCGCTGCGCGAGCAGGTCTTCTGCGTGGAGCAGGGGGTGGAGCTCGCCGCCGACCGCGACGGGCTCGACGACCAGGCGATCCAGATCGTCGCCGTCGAGGATGGACGCGTGATCGGCACCTGTCGCGTGCTCGTGGACGACGAGGTCGGCCGGCTCGGCCGGATGGCGGTCGAGGCGCGTTCGCGCAACATTGGCCTGGGAAGGGAGATACTGGCCGCCGCCGAGCGCTCAGCACGCGACGCCGGCGCCCGTCTCATGCGGCTACACGCGCAACGCTACGTCGAGGACATGTACGCGGCCGCGGGCTACGCGCCCTACGGCGAGCCGTTCGTCGAGGAGGGCATCCCGCACGTGTCGATGGAGAAGCCGCTTGCCTGAGCTGAGGCTCGACCCGCTGTCTGGCCTGCGCACGATCGTGGCCGGTGGCCGCGCCGGGCGGCCCGGCGCCGAGTTCAGGGTCGAGGCGCGCCCGCCGGTGGATCCCGAGACCGATCCCTTCCTCGAGGGTCACGAGGACCGCACGCCGCCCGAGGTGCACGCCCTGCGGCCGGACGGCGGCGCCCCGAACTCGCCTGGCTGGCTCGTGCGCGTGGTTCCCAACCTCTATCCCGCCCTCGGAGACGGCGAGCCGGACAGCCCGCCGGACCCGCTGGCGGGCGGGCGCGGACAGCCGGACCTCTTCTCGGCCCGGCCCGCGGCGGGCGCACACGAGGTGATCGTCCACACGCCGAAGCCGCTCGGGTCGCTCGCGGAGCTCGACGTCGAGCAGCTCGAAAGGGCGATGGGGGTCTGGCGAGAGCGCATGCGCGAGCACTCCGAGCGCGCCGAGTACGTGCACCTGATCGTCAACGAGGGCCGCGAGGCCGGCGCGTCGCTCCCGCACACGCACGCTCAGCTGTACGCGCTCGGATTCGTTCCCGCGGCGATCGCGCGCGAGCGGGAGCGGTTCACCGCCTGGCACGAGCGCACCGAGGGCCGCAACCTGCTCGAGGACCTGGTTCAGGAGGAGGTGCGGCTGCGCGAGCGCGTCATCGCGGTCGACGACGAGGCGGTCGCTCTCTCCCCGTACGCCGCGCGCGTGGCGTTCCAGGTCCAGATCGTTCCGCGGCGGCCGCAAGCTCGCTTCGACGACGACGGCCCGCTCGGCGCCGCGATGCTGCACGACGTCCTGCGCCGGCTCGAGACGGTGCTCGGCGGTGTGCCTCCGTTCAACCTGTGGGTCCGCACGGCGCCCCGCGGCGCGACGAGCTTCTGCTGGCGGATCGACCTGCTCCCGCGTCTCGCCCAGTTGGCCGGGCTCGAGCTCGGCGCCGGCCTCAACCTGAACATCGTGCCGCCCGAGCACGCCGCGGAGCAGCTGCGGGACGCCGCCGTGTAGCTTGG
The DNA here is from genome assembly GCA_963846865.1 of uncultured Thermoleophilaceae bacterium. GTDB lineage: Bacteria > Actinomycetota > Thermoleophilia > Solirubrobacterales > Thermoleophilaceae > DASPHG01. The sequence goes on from CAWJXU010000006.1 coordinate 367,498, forward strand.
CCGGCCGTGCCGCCCGCCGAGAGGCCGATCCCGAGCTACATCGCCGAGCCTCCGCAGGAGGCGCTCCCGTACGGGCGCTGGGCTGAGGCGCTCGCCGAGCGGTTCCGCGCGGCTTTCGGCGACATCAGCTCGGACGAGGACCTGGGCCAGGTCGGCGAGGTGCGCTGGTTCCCGGACCGCAGCTGGGAGGGCCGTACCTACGTACCGGCGAGCGCCACGACGACCACGGGCTTCGAGGTGTTCGGCTACGTGTCGTTCAGCCGCGAGCACGAGGGCGCCGAGGCGACCGAGTTCTACGCCGTGGCCGACTACACCGACGAGACCGCCGAAGCAAACCCGGACTGGAGCCTCGACCTCTCGGACGAGGAGCTCGGCGCCTGGCGCGGACCGGAGGGACGGCGCGGCGAGATCACGCTCGTCTGGGGAATCGCGCTCGTGCCGAATGGGGCCGTGGCCACCACCGAGCTCGGGCCGACCACGACCGATCAGTGCGTGCTGGTCGAGGGCCGCTTCACGCTCGTGTCGCTCGACAACTACACGGGCGACTACATCGAGGTCCGGCTCTACGGCGAGCGCGGCGCGCAGCTCGCGGCCGAGTCCCTCTACGAAGAGGACTGATGCCCCCGGCGTGATTCGAACACGCGACACCAGGTTTAGGAAACCTGTGCTCTATCCCCTGAGCTACGGGGGCGCCGGCCAAGCGTAGACCGGGGCGCTACCAGAGGCCTGCGGTGCAGCCGCCCGCGTCGTCGGCGGCGTCGGTGTCGCAGCTGCGGATGTCCTCGCGGTCCACTTCCTTCACGATCGTGAAGATGTGGTTGGTGCCGTCGGAGTCGGCCCGTGACTTCGCGCGGATCGTGACCTTGTAGCGCGTCGTGTTCATCCCGCCGCGGACGACCTCGACCTCACCGGGCGCGCCGCCCCAGCGGACGCCGGGGGGCGGCTCCTGCTCGGTGGGCTCGTCGCAGAGCGTGTAGTCCTCCGTCGCGGTGAAGCAGGTCTGCACCTTCCATAGGAGGCTGCGCGCGTTCGACTTCGCCTCCGCGTCCATCGCGGAACGGTCCTGGCCCAGGAAGACCGTGTAGGCGAGCGCGGCCAGGATGCCGAGAATCGCGCACACGCCGACCACCTCGGAAGGGTGAAGCCGTCCTGGCGACGAATGCGGTGGGTGAGGGTCATGGGGTCCGTCCGAGGGCTTTGGGTGCCAATCGCGGTTATCGGCGCCCGTCCTGGCGCTCTGTAGCGCCAGCGAGACGCTCTGGACGGGCCATTAACCTCGCGCGGGTGCGTGCGATCGCGTTGCTCCTGGCGGCGACCGCCACGCTCGCCGTGACGAGCTGTGACGAGGAGGACGAGTTCGCCGGCTCGCCCGATCCCGCGACGGAGCGCAGCGACCGCCCGGCGAAGCCGCCTCCGGGCTGGCACACGGTCGCGAACCGCCGTGCCGGGTTCACGCTCTCGGTGCCTCCCGGCTGGGCGACGCGCACGCGCAAGAGCGCGACGCTGGTGCGCTCCGACGATCGCCTGGTAGCGGTGACGGTGGCGGCCGACCGGAGCGAGGACGGGCGAGCGACGCCCCCGCGGCAGTACGCGCGCCGCACGTTCCGCGCGCTGCCGGGATTCCGAAAGCTACGGGCCACTCCCGCGCGCCGCGTGCGCGGCACCCCCTACCGGAGCGCGCGCGTCGACGGCGGCGGGACGCTCGCCAAGAGGCGCCAGCGCCAGCGGATCACGGTCGCCGCGTACCAGCGCCCGCGACGCGCGACGTACACGGTCGTCGCTTTCTCGGCGCGCGTGGGCGGAGTCCCGGTGTACGCCTCGGCACTTCAGACGATCCTCGCGAGCCTGCGGGCGCAGCGGCCCAGGGTCTAGCCGTCGGGACGCTCCGGGTAGACGTCGTCGATCGTCGTGAGCGCGCGGTACGGCGCGCCGGCGGCCCGCTCGATCGCCTCACCGCCGCCCGCCAGCCGGTCGAGCACGCTGACGACGCCCGCCACCTGGAAGCCCTCCTCCTGGATGCGCTCGATCGCCTTGACCGTGGAGCCGCCGGTCGTGACGACGTCCTCGACGACCAGGCAGCGCTCCCCCGGCTCGAGGAGCGGGCCCTCGACCCAGCGCTGGAGGCCGTGCTCCTTGCGCTCCTTGCGCACGAAGAAGGCCTTGACGTCCGCGCCTCCGGCGAGCGCCGCGCACGCGACCGGGTCGGCGCCCATCGTCATGCCGCCGACGGCGGTCGCCTGCCGCTCGCGGGCCTCTTCCGCGACCAGCTCGCCCAGCGCGCCGAAGCCGGCCGGCAGCAGGATCGCTCGCTTCGCGTCGACGTAGTACTGCGCCTTCGCGCCGCTGCTCAGCGTCACCTCGCCGATGACGAGCGCGTGCTCGCGCAGCTCGGCGATCAGCCGCGCCCGCGCGTCCATCTATCGATCTCCGATTACGAGAACCAAGCCAGGCAAGGACGCAGCAAGCGATGCGTGCTCCGCACGCGAGCGCGCGAGGACGCCGCCTGGCGCCGGTTCGCAGTCATCGGTAGACGAAGATGCGGTCGCCGATGTCGATCCAGCTGTAGATGTTCCACGCGCTCGGGATCGGCACCCGCAGGCAGCCGTGGCTCGCCGGGTAGGTGGGCACCGAGTGGTAGCCGTGGATGGCGTACCCGCCGATGAAGTAGTTCGAGTGCACCATCCCGACGCCGTTCGTGCCGGCGTCCTTGCGGTAGAAGCGGAACGAGCCGAGCACCGTCGGCGTGGACGCCTTGCCCGACGACGTGTGGTAGATCCGCTCCGCCCTGCCGTTGCGCGCGAGCACCAGCACCTGGCGCGACAGGTCGGCCTCCACGTGCTTGCCTGCGCGCGGGTACTTCAGCCGGTACGTGCCGCGGCGCTCGAAGACCTTCTGGAAGACGTCGTGGCTGGCGTAGCCGATCCGGCTCAGGTGGTTGACCTTCCGGAAGGCAAGGACCGCGCGCGCGGTGCCGGAGTCGAAGTAGCCGCTCACGCCGAAACCGGCGTAGCCGAGCCGCTTCAAGCCGCGCTGCAACATGCGGACCCGGATCCCGCGCGAGCCGATGCCGGCCGTGTTGTCCACGACGCGGGCGCTCTCACGCGCCTTGAACCGGCGCTGCTTGCGACTGCGCTTGTGGCGCGCGCGGATCGAGTAGGCGTCCGTCGCACGCGGCTTGAACCGAACGACGAACTGGCCGCGGCGGCCGTGCTTCTTGAGGCGCCTGACCTTCGTCGCGACGGTCTTGCCGTTCCGGCGAAGGTTGATGCGCACGTACTGGCCGCGCACGAACGGCCGCGCGCGGCCGCGGATCTTCACTCGCTGGCCCTTGGTCAGGAAGACGCGGCCCTCCCTGCGCAGGCCGTTGCGGAAGCTGAGCGTCAGCTTGCCCGGCTTCGGCTTGGGGCCCGCTTCATCGGGCGCGCAGCACACCTCGGGCGGCTCGGGCTCGGGCACCTCCTGGGCGCCGGCTGCGGGAGCCAAAGCGGGCAGCGCGAGGAGCGCGATCAGGAGCGGCAGGCGGCGCATCGGCCCGCGCAGGATAGCCGTCGCGAGCGACGAGCCGCCACCGTTCACGCGTGCGCGGCCGCGGGCGTGCTGTGGAAGAAGCGCGGCCCGGCGATGCACGCCAGGAGCATGATCGACCCAAGCACCACCGAGACGGCCGCGTTCTCGGTCTCGACGCCGTAGGCGATCGAGTTGTTGAACGCGTGCAGCCCGATCACCGAGTAGAGGGTCCCGGTCCTTTCGTAGACCAGGCAGAACATGAAACCGAGCGCGCCGAGGATGGGCAGCAGCTCGAGCGTGTCCGGCCCGGTGAAGTGGATGAGCCCGAAGACGAGCCCGCCGATCGCAGCCGCGGAAAGGACGCCAAGCCGCGTGCGGAGCGCGCGGTAGAAGAACCCGCGGAAGAAGAACTCCTCCGCGACCGGCGCCACCACGATCACCACGAAGCCGGCTGCGACGAGCGCGAGCGTGCTCTCGTCGGCGCCGAGGTCCTCGGTCACGCTCTGGTCGCCCTCCGGCGTGACCAGGGCCGAGTAGAGGATCACGAAGACGAAGAAGCAGGCGAGGCCGAGCGCCGTCCATCCGATCGACCGCCAGAACGGGGCGCGGCGCAGGCCGAAGTGCCAGGCTCGCGGCTTACGGGTGCGCGAGGCGAGCCAGATCGCGGTCGCGGACAGGATCACCGCCTGGAGCAGCGTCAGGACGATCACGAGCTCCGGCGGCGTGTCCTCGATGTCCGCACCTGCAGCGGCCGCGATGATCCCGACGATCGCGGAGACCACGAGCGTGATCGCAAAGCCGGCGACGAAGCCGACCGGGGCGTACCAAACGGGCCAGCGGGGAGCCGGATCGGTACCGACCGGGAGCTCGGGCGGGTCCGGCGGCCGCCCCCCGTGCGGCACGACCCAGTTCTCCTGGTAGGCGGTCAAGCGGGCCAGATTAGGGACGGGACCGCGTCGAGCGACGACAGCTTGGCGACCCCGGGCGGCGGTTCGGGCAGCGCACCGTGTCGATCGAGCAGGGCGACGCGGATGCCGGCCGCCCGCGCACCTTCCACGTCGCCGTCCGGCGAGTCGCCCACGTGGAACGCCTCGTGCGGCTCGCATCCCGCCAGCTCGAGCGCGGCACGGAAGACCGCGGGGTCCGGCTTGGGCGCACCGACCACGGCCGAGGACACCGCACCGTCGAGATAGGGCGCGAGCCCCGTCTGCGCCAGCGCGTCGGGCAGCGACGCGTCCCAGTTGCTCGCGGCCACGACGCGCACCTCGCGCTCCCTCAACGTGCGCAGCAGTGGCAGGGCGTCGGGGAACGCGCGGAAGCGAAGCGCCGCGAGCATCGCCTCCCGGACGGTTGCGTGTTCGAGGCCGTCGAGCTCGAGCGTGCGCCGGATCTCCTCCGCGCACCTGTCACGCAGGCCCTCCACCGCCTCCATGTCGCGCCCCTCGATGTGGTGCGCGAGGTAGTAGGTGATCTCCGCGGCGAACGCGGCGCTCGCGCGCTCGTCTCCCACGTCCACTCCGGTACGCCGCTCGATCTCCTCGCGCAGGGCGGGCGCGGGGGACTCGAGCTCCACGAGCGTCCCGAGCACGTCGAGCAGGACGGCGTGCACGAAGGGGTTACGTCCCCGTTTCTTGCTCACGAGATCCATTCCCATGCCGCGAAGCTGCGCCGTGAAGAAGCCCGAGCCCGACGGCCGAGACGCGCCGCCACCGGCACGGTCCGCCGCCGCTCCTCGCACACGAGCGCGAGCCACACGAACAGCGGGAACAGAACGGCGATGAAGCGCGGCAGCGACATCAGCGGCTGCGGGTCGACCGGGCACGAGAGCGGCAGCGCGAGCGCGGCGAGCGCGTACGCCCCGTACGCGAGCGGCAGCCGCCGGAAGGCGCCGACCACGCGCTATCGCGGCGAACACGAGGAATGCGAACAGCAGGACGTTGATCGCGCGCGCTCTCGTACGGATCGCCGCCGGCGCGGCTCGAAGTAGACGGTCCCGTCGCGACCCGCTCGACGAGCTGGCGAACGCCGTCCCATGCCGCGGTCGTGCCGTCCCACACGCCCACGAACGGCCCCGCGAAGTCGCGGAACCACGCCTCCTGGGCGTCGAGGAACGCGAGCGCGTCGCCGTGGGCGAGGCCGAGGTGGAGCGCGTAGGCCGCAAGGCCGAGCGGCGCGAGCGCGAGCCAGGCGAGCGCGCCCGGCCGCCGCGGTCGCGATTCGAGCCAGAAGAGGAACAGCGGCACGAGCAGCACGAGCCCGGCGCTGCGCGTGGCGGACGCGGCAGCGGCGAGTGCGCCCGCCCACGCCCAGCGGCCGGTGCGGGCGGCGTAGAAGGCGCCGACCGACACGAGCAGGAACAGGCTCTCCGAGTACGGCGCGCCGAAGTAGACCGCGGCCGGGAACAGCGCGAGCAGCCACACGGTCGCGCCGGCGATCCTGCGCCCGAGCTCGAGCTCCACGAGCCGCTGCGAGTAGCCACAGCGCGCCGCAGAAGCACGCGAGCGAGACGACGATATGCCGAGACGAGCAGCGCGCCCTCGGAGGGAACGGCAGCGACGAGCGCGCGGACGAGCAGCGGGTAGAGCGGGAAGAACGCGGTGTCGGGCTCGCCGTCGTAGCCGTCGTCGGCGATCCCGAGGTACCAGATCGCGTCCCAGCGCGCGAGCGGGGAGAAGAGGATCGTCGCCGAACGCCGCCGAGCGGATGGGTGAGCGACGGCTCGTCGAACTTCGCCGCGTTCGCGCGGCCGCTCGCGCCGAGCCGCAGCGACGCGAACAGCGAGCCACGGCGTAGACCAACAGCGCGTGACGCTCGCGCAGCGCCGGCTGTAGCCTGCACGCGTCAAGTGAACGGGGATGTTGTCACCGCCATCGTCACGGTCGTCGTGGCGCTCGCGATCGCCGAGATCGTCGACCGCACGCTCGCGCGCCGCGGCACGAAGCTCACCGAGGGACTCTCCCCGGTGGCGAACACGCGCCTGCGCCTCGTCCGGCGGCTGATCTTCGCGGCGATCGTGCTGATCGGCGTGATGCTCGCGCTGAGCCAGTTCGAGGACGTCAAGCGGATCGGGACCGGGCTGCTCGCTTCGTCGGCGGTCCTCGGCCTGGTCGTGGGCTTCGCCGCCCGGCAGACGCTCGCGAACGGGATCGCCGGGATCCTGCTCGCCATCACGCAGCCGATCCGGATCGGCGACCTGGTCACGTTCGAGGGCGAGACCGGCACGGTCGAGGACGTGCGCCTCACCTACACGTTCATCCGCAAGGCGAACGACACGCGGCTGATCGTGCCGAACGAGCGGCTCGCGCAGAGCACGATCGAGAACCACACGATCGTGGACCCGCGCGTGCGCGTCGAGGTGGAGGTCTGGCTGCCCCCGTCGGCGGACGCCCCGCGCGCGCTGGCGGCGGTCGCCGAGCAGGGCCGATCTCGAGGTCGAGATCGCCCAGGTGGACAAGGACGGGATCAAGCTCGTCGGCGGCCACCTGGGCGGACAGCGCGCGCGAGCGCGGCCCCGTCGCGGCAAGGGTCCGCGCATCCACCCTCGAAAAGCTCAGGAGTGAAGGTCTAGCCTTCACTCCCGAATGACCTACCGCCAGAGGAAAGCCCGTCGAAGGGGACGACGGGGCGCTCGGCGCAATCCCGCGCTGCTCGTCGTCTTCGTACCGCTGCTCATCGTGGGCGTCGCGCTGCTGTCGCGCGGTCGGCTACGTGATCGCGATCGCGGCCGACACGCCGCCGCTGTCCGAGCTCAAGCCGCGCGACAAGGGCGCGACCTCGGTCGTGTACGCGGCCGACGGCTCGCGGCTCGGATACGTCCGCTCCGACGAGGTCCGCACGCCGGTGCCGTGGAGCGACATGCCGCCCGAGACGTGCGCGAGGCGACGGTCGCGATCGAGGACGAGCGCTTCTACGAGCACGAGGGCGTGGACTTCTCGGCGATCATCCGCGCGGGCGTCAAGAACCTCGAGTCCGGCGACGCGGTGCAGGGCGGCTCGACGATCACGCAGCAGCTCGTGCGCGCGCTCTACATCGAGGACCCGGAGCGCAACTTCGAGCGCAAGATCCGCGAGGCGAAGCTGGCGCAGGAGCTCGAGGACGAGCATCCCGGCCGGGCCGGCAAGAACTGGATCCTGCGCGAGTACCTGAACTCGGTCCCGTACGGGACGAACGAGGGGCGCACGTCGATCGGGATCGAGGCCGCCGGCGATCACGTACTTCGCGAAGCACGCGCGCAACCTCGAGCTGCACGAGGCGGCGCTGCTCGCCGGCCTCCCGCAGGCGCCGTCGCAGTACAACCCGTTCCGGAACCCGACCGCGGCGCTCGAGCGGCGCAACGAGGTGCTGCGGAAGATGGCCGACAACGAGTTCATCACCGTCGCGCGAGGCCGAGGAGGCGTCGTCGCGGCCGCTCGACCTGAAGGCCGGCATCCGGCGCTACACGACCCGCCGCGAGCCGTACTTCTTCGACTACGTCGAGGAGCAGCTGATCGAGGAGTACGGCGTCGGCGTCGTACCGGCGCGGCGGGCTGAAGATCCACACGACGATCGACCCGGAGCTGCAGGACGCCGGGCGGGCCGCGATCAGACTCGCACCTCCCGTACTCGACCGACCCGAGCTCGGCGATCGTCGCGATCGACCCTGCCACGGGCTACATCAAGGCGATGGCCTCGAGCGGCACCTACAAGGACCGCAACTTCAACCTCGCCGCCCAGGGCCACCGCCAGCCGGGATCGGCGTTCAAGACGTTCGTGCTCGTCACCGCCCTCCGCCAGGGCGTCGACCCGAACTCGACGACCTACACCTCGAAGCCGCTCGACCTCGTCGTGCCGGAATACGGCCCGTGGAAGGTCTCGACCTACGACGACAGCTACGGCGGCACGATGGACCTGGTGCAGGCGACGCTCGCGCTCCGACAACACGGTGTACGCGCAGCTCGACATCGACCTCGGCCCGAAGAACGTGCGCGAGACGGCGGAGATGATGGGGATCACCACGCCGCTCGACGGCATCCCGGCCGAGGGCCTCGGCGGCCTGCGCCTGGGCGTCTCGCCGCTCGAGATGGCGAACGCGTACGCGACGCTCGCGTCGTACGGGATCCACAACGAGCCGAAGGCGATCACGCGAGGTCGAGTTCCCCGACGGCAAGATCGACGAGCTCGGCAAGCCGAAGCGCAAGCGCGTGTTCCCCGAGTGGGTCGCGTACGAGGCCACGAAGATCCTCGAGCAGAACGTGCACGGGCGGCACCGGCACGGCGGCTCAGATCGGCTGCGACGCCGCCGGCAAGACCGGCACGACCGACAACTTCAACGACGCGTGGTTCGTCGGCTACACGCCGCACCTCGCGGCGTCGGTCTGGGTCGGGTATCCGAACGCGCTGGTCGAGATGCGCAGCGTGCACGGGATCAGCGTCGCCGGCGGCACGTTCCCGGCGCAGATCTGGCAGTCGTTCATGACCGTCGCGAAGGGGACGGACTGCGACTCGTTCCGGCCGTCGGTCGACAGCCCGGAGTTCACCCCGTTCTACGGCGAGTACGCCTCGACCGGCACGAGCTCGGACACCAACTACACTCGACCGACAGCTACACGGCGCCCGCGCCGACGGGACCGGGCGACAACTCGGCGGGCGGCGAGAACTACAGCGGCTACGACCCGCGGCTGTACGAGTCGCCGCCGCAGGAGGCGCCGGACACCCGGCGCCGGCCCCGGCACCTGAGCCGGACGGCGGCGGCGTCGGCCCGCCGGGCAATGGGCAGGGCAACGCGAACGGGCACAACAGGAAGCGCGGCTAGCGACCGCGCCGCGTTCGCGGCGCTGCTCGCCCTCTGCATCCTCTACCTCGGGCTCGCCGTCGCTGCCGGCTGCTGACGGCTCGAACCTGGTGCTCGCGACGGCGGGCGGCTCGCCCGACTGGCTGCTCGGCCCGTTCCGCGTGGCAGGCGGGGACTGGACCGACGGACCGCTCGGCGGGCCGCTCTTCTACTGCGGGCTCTGGCTCGCGCTTGCGCTCTGGGCGGTGGTCGTCGTGCGCGCGGGCGGGCTTTCGCGGCGCACCGTCATCGGAGCCGTCGTCGCCGCGCACCTCGTGTTCCTGCTGGCGCCGCCGCTGCTGTCGCAGGACGTCTTCTCGTACATCGCCTACGCGCGGCTCGGAGTCGAGCACGACCTCAACCCGTACGAGCACGCGCCCGACGACGCGCCGGGCGACGCCGTCTACCCGTACGCGGGGTCGAAGACGGCCACGTCCGCCTACGGCCCGCTGTTCACGCTGCTGACCTATCCGCTCGCCGGGCTCGGCGTTCCCACCGCGTTCTGGATCCTCAAGGTCGTCGCCGCGCTTGCGTCGCTCGCGCTCGTCGCGTGTCGTGTGGCGAACCGCCGAGCGGCTCGGCCGCGACCCGCGCGCGGCCGCGATCTTCGTCGGGCTGAACCCGCTCACGCTCGTGCACGTCGTGGCGGGCGCGCACAACGAGGCCTACGTCGTGCTGCTCACGATGGTCGGCGTGCTGGCATGGGTCGCGGGCAGCGGCGCCGCCGCGGGCGCTGCGGGCACGCTCGCCGCCGGCATCAAGGCCTCGGCCGGCCTCGTCGTGCCGTTCCTCGTGGCGGCCGGCCCGGCGCGGCGCGTGCTCGCCGGGCGCGGCCGGCGCCGTGCTCGCGATCGTGGTCGCGGCGTACGCCGGCTTCGGCGCCGACGCGCTCGACGCCCTCGGCCTGCTGTCGGACAACCAGGAGCGCAGCTCGCGCTGGTCGTTCCCGTACAAGACCGCGCAGCTCCTCGGTGCGCTGTCTGCCGGGCGACCGGCTCGACTACCGCGACGTCGGTCCGCGCGGCCTACGCGGTCGCGCTTCGCCGCGATCGCCGCTGTGGCTGCTCGCTGAAGACGTGGCGCGGCGCCGACCCGATCAGGATGGCGGGCTGGGCCACGCTCGCCCTGCTGGTCGCGTCGGCGTGGCTGGTGCCGTGGTACGCGCTGTGGCTGCTGCCGCTGGCAGCGCTCGCCGCCGACCGCCGGCTCGAGCTCGCGACCGCCGCCCTGTGCGCGTGGATGCTGGTGATCGCGGTGCCGCTCTAGGGGACAGCCTTCGGGGTCGAGGTCGATCCCCGCTTCGGGCTGCGCCGGACAGGGATCAACGCCGTCGTTGAACCCAGTCGCCGTCCGAGTCGACGTTGTCTCGTCGTTCGGGTTCGCGGGCTCGTGCCAGGAGCCCGTCCGTTGTCGTCGTCGGAGTCGCTACGCGTCGCCCTGCGGGTCTGCCGTCGTGGTTCGCCTGGTTCGGCGTTCGTCGACGTCTCGGGTCACGTTGTCGCTCTGCGTCGCCGTCGACCGCCGGTCGCCGTCGGCGTCCCGGCGGTGGTGGCGGCGGCGTCGGCCCGTCGTCTCGGGTCCGTGTCCGCATGGGGCGCACCGTGAACCGGCTCGCGGCCGTGGCAGGTGAACGGCTGCGGCGCCGCGCCGTCGTAGGCGACCACCTCGGCTGTGTAGTCGCCGGGCCCGAGCGCTTGCCCGACGGTGATGGCCGTCGGGGCGCCCGCCGGCACGTTCTGCGGACCAGACGATCGCGCCGCTCGAGTCCCGTACCAGCGACCACGTAGCCGGCGACGCCCGAGGCGCTGTCGCGTCGAGGCGTTCCACTGGATGTCCGGTGTGCTGTCGCTGGTCGTGCCGGTGGACGCGGTGACCCCGGGCGCCGTCGGCGCGTTCTGGTCCACGCGCAGGGTCACCGATGCCGGCCGGTGTCTGGTTCCCCGCGGCGTCGCGCGCGACGTACTCGAGCTGGTGCGCGCCCTCGCCCTCGATCGTCGTCGAGCGCCCGCGCACGAACGGCCCGCCGTCGACGCGCGAGACGACGAGCGCCACGCCGGAGAAGTCGTCGAGGACGAAGAAGTTCACGTTGAGCGGGCCTCGCTTCCAGCCGGAGTCGCTCGGAATCGGCGCGATCACCGGCGGCTCGTGTCCACCGGCCTCCTGCCGACCTCAGCGAGCAGAACGCCTTGCCGCGGCGCCGCCGGCGTTCACCTTGCTGGTGCGGACGAGGCCCGACATCACGGTGCGCGAGCCGCGGACCCAGCGGTAGCGCACGATGCCGCTGTAGCTCTGCGCGCGCAGGTTCGAGAACCGCTCCGACCGGCGCGCGCTGGTCGTGCGGCCGAGGTCGATCTCTCGCTTTCGCCGCGAGCGGCCGAATAGCGGCGCGGCCTCGAAGCGGAGCCGGAGGTTCGCTCTCCGGACGTCGCGCGGCGGCCGCCCGGACGCCGGCTCGATCTGGGCCGCGATCGTCAGGCTCTCGCCGCCGCAGGCCGCGATCGTCGCGATCGCCTTGAACGGCTCCTGCTTGCTGCGCGGCCATCGCCTGGGCCGGCACGGCGGCGAGTGCGGCCGCGACCATCACGGCAGCCGGAAGCCTCTTGTGGTGCGGTCCGAAGACGCATGTGTTTTAGCGGGCGCGGCCAAGCGCCGCGACGGCGGCTACCCACAACAACTCGATCACCGTCTGAAAGATTCGGAAGCCGACAGCGATCGCCGTGGCCACGGCGCCCGGCAGCACCGCCGCCAGCGAGACCGCGAGCGCCGCGTCGCGCGTCCCGAGACCGCCGGGCGCGACGAAGGTCACGACCGCTGCGCAGAAGGCGACCGGATACGCCGCCGCGGCGTACGCCACGTCCTCGGCGTCGAGTGGGTGCAGCGCGGCGGCGAAGCCCACGACCGCGATCCCCATCGCCACCCAGCCCGACCAGGTAGACGAGCGCCAGCTCGAGCACGCGGCCGAACGGAAGCGTCGCCGGAAGCGGCCGCCGCCCGAGCTTGCGCAGCGCGAAGTCGGCGAGCGGCCGGAACACGCGCGGGTGCAGGGCGACCAGCGCGAGCGGCACGACGACGAGGATCGCGTACCGGGCCGGCTGGTCGTCGAGCCGCGGCAGGTCGATCACGAAGTACGCCCCCACGACCACGGCCGTCACGACCGCGAGACCGCCCTCGTAGACGATGCTGGCGAGACAGCCGCGCTTGCTGACGCCGTGCTTCTCGGCCATCACGACGCGGCCCACCACCATCAGCGCGTTCGTCGGCACGTACCTTGCCGACAGCGACTTGCCCCAGACGCCCGCGCCGTGCGCGCGTCGAGGTGCTCGCCGAGCGATTCGAGGATCGCGCGCCAGGCCTCGCACTGGATCGCGTAGAACGAGCGCGACCCCGACCGCCGAGACGAGCAGCCAGGCGGGGCGGAACTCCCAGTCGTAGTCCGGCAGGCGCCCCCACTGGGTCGCGATGAACGCGACGAGGAAGATCGCGACGAGAGCGACGATCCCGATCTCGAGCCCGCGCCGCAGGCGCGGCCGTCCCTCGCCGATGCTGCCGAGCCCGGCCGCCGTCGAGCCCGCCCGCTCGAGCAGCGTCTGCGAGGGCTCTTGCGGCATCCGTTCAGACTGTACCTGTGGGCGAGTTCGACCTGATCGCGTCGTTCGAGGAGCTGCTCGAGCCGCGCGGCGAGCGGCTCGTCCGCGGCCCCGGCGACGACGCTTCCGTGGTGCGCGCGCGCGGGTTCGCGGTCACCTCGATCGACGCGGTCAGCGAGGGCACCCACTTCCGGCTCGACACGCACTCGCCCGCCGACGTCGGCCACAAGGCGCTCGCCACCGCGCTCTCCGACCTCGCAGCGATGGGAGCCGAGGCCGGCGAGGCGCACGTCGCGCTCGCGCTGCCGCGCGGCTTCGATCCGTCGTGCCGCGCGTGCGCTCGTCGGCGGCGATGGAGGAGCTCGCGGCGCGGCACGGCGTCTCGATCGCCGGCGGTGACGTGATCGACTCCGACTGCCTGACCGTCACCGTCTGCCGTGACCGGGCTGGGCCGACGACGAGGACGCGCTCGTCGGGCGCGACGGCGCGCGAGCCCGGCGACGAGCGTGTGGGTCACCGGCGCGCTCGGGGGATCCGCCGCCGGGCTGCTGCTGCTGGACGGCACGGCGCCCGTCCCGGAGGCTGGCGAGCCTGATCGCGCGTCACCGCCGGCCCGAGCCGCGCCTCGCTGCCGGCGCCGCGCTCGCGCGCGCCGGCGCCAGCGCGATGATCGACCTGAGCGACGGACTCGCCAGCCGACGCGCGACACATCGCCGACCGCAGCGGCTGCAAGCTCGAACTCGATGTCGAGCTGCCTCCCTCTCGCCCCCGGCGTCGAAGCGGTCGCCGCAGCCGCGGGCCGCGACCCGGTCGAGCTGGCCGCGGCGGCGGGTGACGACTACGAGCTGCTGGTCGCGGCGCCCGCGGAACGCGCGCGACGCGCTGGAGGAAGCCGCAGACCGGGTCGGCGTACCGCTTACGCGCCTAGGCCGCGCTGAGGCCGGGACCGGGGTCGTCCTCCGGGCCGCCGGTGGGCGGGACGCGTCGAGCTGCGACGGGTACGAGCATCAGTAGGCCGCGGCCGCGGCGGCGCAGCATTGCTTCCGCGACGCGGTGGGGTCGATCACGTACTCGCCGCGCGCCACGCGCGCTACCAGGTCGTTCTCCCGCTTCACTTATCACCAGATCGGGTGACATGGCCCGCCGCGGGAGTCGCGTGCGGCTCAAGTTCGTATTGATGTCCAGGCGAGCTGCTCGGCACGCCGGTAGCCGCGCGAAGATCACGATCCGCTGCGCGGCGCTGTACTTCGGGTGGCAGGCGGTGAGTACGAGCCGGTCGTAGCCCACGCGGCGCGTGACCCACGTCGCGCTCGGGTCGACGATCTGCGACTTCTCGACTCGGTACACAAAACGGCCATAGGGCATCTCGACGACGATCTCGTCGAGCTTGTCGAGCTTGTCGAGATCCCTGAACGGCGCGCCGTACGTGGTCCGGTGCCCCGCGACCGCGACCGTCCCGCTGATGCCGGGCAGCGGCGTCTCCGGGTAATGCCCCGGTCCCTTGCGCAAGCGTGCCGCCGTCGGTGCCCTCCACGATCACCTGGCTGACGTCGATCTCCGGGAATGCGGATCCGGCCGACGGGATCGCCCGTGTCCGTCCGGCGCTTCAGGGCGCGCGCCAGGAACGCCGCGCGGTCGCGTGTCGAGCGGAAGCCGGTCGAGCGCCTTGACCTCGGCGGGCGCAAGGTCGGGCTCGCTCAGCTCCTCGAGGTCGTCGGCGAGCGCGTCCTGGCGCCACTGCGGCGTAGAGCGCCGACACGGGCTCCTGCCATACGAGCGTCAGCCCGACGTCGGCGAGAAGCATCAGGCCGGCGAGGATCAGGATCGTCGAGAGCTGCCTGAGGAGCGTCCGCACCACTCCCCCGCACCTTAAACCTCGGCGCGGAGCATGCCGACATCGCGAACGATGGCGGATCCAGGACGCACGCCGTCGTTATCCCCGACTCGAGCCGGTCGAGCAGGCGCCGGCGGCTCCCGTCGCCCGCGCGCCCGCGCGGGCTGCGGCTCAAGCACGCGCTCGACCGCGTCGGGCGCCGCCGTCGCACTCGTGCTGGCGCTCCCGCTGCTCGTCGTGGCCGCCGTCGTCGCAAAGCTGTGCTCGTCGGGGTCGGTCGCTCGTGCGCGAGCGCCGAATCGCCCGCGACGGCCGCTCGTTCCAGATGCTCAGCCTTCGGCGGTCCCGCCGTCCTGCGGCGGTGCGTCGGTCGACCAGCTTCCGCAGCTCGTGAACGTGCTCAAGGGAGAGATGAGCTTCGTCGGCCCGCGCCCCGAGCGGCCGGAGTTCGTCGAGCTGTTCGGCGCGAACCTGCGCAGGCACGACCAGCCGCGCCGTGTCCGGCCCGGCATCACCGGGCTGGTCGCAGCTTCAGGAGCTCTCCGGCCCCGCGCCGCTCGCCGAGCGCGTGCGGTGGGACGACTGGTACGTCGAGAACTGGTCGCTGCGGCTCGACCTGAAGATCGCCTGGATGACCGTCCGCGACGTCTGGCGCGGCGTCGACGCCGCTAGCGACGGCTGAGCGTCGACGGGCGTGCCGCCAAGCGAGCCCGGCCCGGCGTAGCCGCCCGGCCCGCGGACCCGCGGCGCCTCCGGCTCGAGCGGCTCCGGCGCCCCGACGCGGGCGGCGATCACGGTCCAGCGTCACGGCCGCGATCGCGGCCATCGCGCATGCGAGGAAAGTCGTCACGGGGCTGACCGCGTGCCCGGTGACGAGCACCCACAGGTACCAGACGCCCTCGAGCGGGTTCAGATGCGAGACGGTCGAGATAGACCACCGCCGCCACGAGCGGCGGGAGCAGGCCACCCAGCACCACTGCCACCGCGCCTGCGCCGGCTGAGCCGGATCCCGGAGAGCATCGCGAGCATCCACAGGTGGACCGCCGGCAGCAGGACGAGCGCGGCGAAGGGATTCAGGACCCACACGGCGACCGCGGCGACGACAAGCGCCAGTGCGGTGACCGCGCCGGCTCCGCCCGAGCTCGGCCGCCTGCCCGATCCGTCTCGAGCCGCGGCC
This sequence comes from uncultured Thermoleophilaceae bacterium, assembly GCA_963846865.1. GTDB lineage: Bacteria > Actinomycetota > Thermoleophilia > Solirubrobacterales > Thermoleophilaceae > DASPHG01. The sequence continues at coordinate 383,412 of CAWJXU010000006.1, forward strand.
GCACCAGGAGCCACACGAGCAAAGCCGTCGCGGCGCAGGCACCGAGCGCGGCGAGCGCCTCGCCGTCGAGCGGATGCACCCCGGGATCCGACGGGCGCCGCGCCCGCGTCGGGCGCCTGGTCCAAGCAGCACGAGCAACTCCGCCATCCCGAACGCCGCCAGGAACGGAAGCGCCCACAGCGCGATCGATCCGCCACCAGCCTGGCGCGTCCTCTCGCCGGCGCCGAGCGCGAGCGAAGGCGTCGACGGACGCGACGAGCGCGGGCAGCAGCAGCGTCGCGGCGAGCAGGGAGAGCACCCAGCCGGGAAGCACCTTGCGGCTGATCGCCACGTATGAGCCTGGGCCGTGCTCGGGCTGCTCGGTGGACGTGTCGAGCGCGCTGACGAGCCGCAGCGTCGAGCGGCCGAGCTGTCCGAGCCGGTCGACGTTCACGTCCTCGAGCCCGCGCTGGTCGTCGGGCGGCGGCAGCTCGCCGCTGCCGGAGATCCGGATCGCCTCGATGCCCTCGGCGAGCAGCGGGCCCTGCGCCCCGAGCCCGAGCGGGTAGGCGAGCCGGACGAACTGGCCGAGCGCCCCCTCCTCGGACGGCTCGGCGCCGAGCTCCTCGCGCACGGACGCCGGCGCCGTCCGCTGCAGCCCGATGCTGCCGCGGCGGTCGTCGGTCGACCATGCGATGAGGAGCGGCCCGCGCGCGGAGCTTGCGCCCAGGTTCGACAGCACGATCACCGCCTCGATCCGGTCGCGGTCCTCCGCGGTGCGCGCGAACCGGCGCGCGCCGGCATCACCCAGCGTGCTCCCGTCCACCGACGCGAGCACGAGCGTCTTCCGCGACGGCCGTCCCTGGATCACGCGCGCGAGCTCGAGCAGCGCCGCGGTGTCGGCCGCGCTGCCGGTCGCGTCCGGGACCGACTGCGAGTCGCGCGCGGCCATGATCACGATCTGGTCGCGGCTCGCCCCGGGCCTGCGCGCGATCACGTTCACGAGCCGCTCGCCGTTCTCGGTCCAGGAGTCGACGGTCGTCTGGAAGCCCTCTGCCTTCGAGCGCGCGGAAGCCGCTCCGCGAGGTCGCGCGCGGCCAGCTGCGCTCGGCGAGCGCGGCCCGGGCGCCGGTCCGGACGCCGCGCGACGATCTGCCGCAGCTCGCGATGCGCGACGTCGCCGTCGAAGAGCACGTCCGCCGCGAGGCCCTGGGGCACCGGCCTGCGGCCGGTTCTCGAGCGAGAACATCACGAGCACCACCGCCAGCACGGCCGGGATGAACGCCGCGCGGTAGATCCGGGGCTCGATCACCGGGCCAACCTACAATTTAAGTCGCCACAGCGCCCTTTTCAGCTTCGGCGCGGGTTAGTCATGATGGAGATGGCCTCAACACGACCGCGCATCCTGCTCGTCGACGACGAGCCGGCGGTCGTCAAGATGCTCGCGGCCCATCTCGAGAAGGAGTTCCAGGTCGTCCCCGCCTTCGACGGCGAGGAGGCGCTCGTGCGCTTCCGGCAGGCGGACTTCGACCTGATCCTGCTCGACCTGATGCTGCCGAAGAAGAACGGGCTCGACGTGTGCCGCGAGCTGCGCGAGTCGAGCAGCGTCCCGATCATCATGCTGACCGCGAAGGCCGACGAGTCGGACAAGGTCTACGGGCTCGAGCTCGGGCGCCGACGACTACATCACCAAGCCGTTCTCGCCGCTCGAGCTGCGCAGCCGGATCCGCGCGCTCCTCCGGCGCACCGGCGGGCGCAGCCAGCGCGTCATCGACGACGGGCGAGCTCCGCATCGACAGCTCGAAGCGGACCGTCACCAAGAACGGCGAGCCGATCCGGCTGACGAAGGTCGAGTTCGAGATCCTCTTCTGCCTGGCCGAGAGCCCGGGGCAGGTGTTCCGCCGCGAGGAGCTGCTGGAGCACCTCTGGGACAGCTCCGCCTACCGCGACCTGCGCACGATCGACGTGCACATCCGACACCTGAGGGAGAAGATCGAGACCGACCCGCGCGAGCCCGAGTACCTGCTCACCGATCGCGGCGTCGGCTACCACTTCCGCGAAGAATGAACGGCGCGCGGCTTCGGTCGCTCCGCAACAAGCTGGCGCTCCTGTTCTTCGGGATCGTCGCCCTCGCGTTCGGGCTCGTCTTCTTCCTCGTCGTCCCGCAGCTCCAATCGAGCCTGGAGGACCAGCAGCTCGACGACCTCGAACGGGCGGCGCGCGCGACGGCCGGGCAGCTCGAGCGCGCACAGGAGCGGGCGATCCCGGCCGCGGAGCTCGACGAGCTCGTGCGCGCGGTCGCCGACGCCTCCGGCGCGCAGGTGACGCTGCTCGGCGTGCAGGAGGGCGACGACGTCCTCTTCTATCCGATCTCCGACTCGCAGGGCGCAGCGGCTCGAGGAGCTGCCTGACGAGGCCGCCGCGGAGGCGTTCGACGACTCGCAGGCCCGTCCGCGATGACCTCCGACTTCGCCGGCGCCGAGTCCGCGCAGGTGGCGCGGCCGCTGCCGGGCGAGCGGCCGTGGATCGCCGTCTACTCGCGCAGCCTGGACGACGTCACCGACACGGTCGACCTGATCCGCGGGCGCGTCCTGGTCGCGGGCGCGCTCGCGCTGCTGATCGCCCTGATCGGCGGCTACCTGGTCGCCGGCCGGCTCGCGCGACGCGTGCAGCGGCTCGAGCACGCCGCCGAGGAGGTGGCGGCCGGCCGGTTCGTGCCCGCCGCTTCCGGTCGACTCGGAGGACGAGCTCGGCCAGCTGACTCGCGCGTTCAACGAGATGCAGGGGAAGCTCGAGCGCGTGGACCGGGCGCGAAGCGAGTTCATCGCGAACGCGTCCCACGAGCTGCGCACGCCGATCTTCTCGCTCGGCGGCTTCGTCGAGCTGCTGCGCGACGAGGAGCTCGACGCCGCGCGCGCGTGCCGAGTTCCTGCAGGCGATCGCCGAGCAGGTCGAGCGGCTCCAGAAGCTGGCCACGGACCTGCTCGACCTGTCGCGACTCGACGCCGGGCTCGCTCGACCTGACGGCCGAGCACGTGGACCTGGCCGAGCTGGCCGGCTCGGTCGCGCGCGAGTTCGTCCCCGCGCTCGACGCGCACGGCTCGAAGCTGGCGCTCGAGATCGAGACCGGCCGCGTGGAGGCCGTCTGCGATCCTGACCGCGTCGCCCAGATCATGCGCATCCTGCTCGACAACGCACTCCGTCACACGCCGCCCGGCACCGACGTCGAGATCAGCGCCGGCCGCGAGAACGGCCGCGTGCGGATCGCCGTCGCCGACACCGGCCCCGGGCTCGAGGAGCACGCCGCGGCGCCACGCGTTCGAGCGCTTCTTCACGGCCGACGGCGCCAGCGGCTCCGGGCTCGGGCTCGCGATCGCGAAGGAGCTCGCGGAGCGGATGGACGGCGGCATCACGCTGGCCTCGCGGCCTGGCCGCACCGTCTTCAGCCTCGACTTGCCGGTGAGCGAGGAGTGAGGGCGCCCCTGGCGGGTGCGCTCTGCGCGCTCGCACTCGCGCGCGCGGCGGCTGCGCGATCGGCGACGACGAGGAGAGCCGAGCCCGCGAGCTCGGACGCCCCCGACGCAGGTCGAGACCACGCGCGTGCAGGTCGTGGAGGGCATCGGCAAGGAGGGCGGCTTCGACTCGCGCGAGATCTACGACCGGCTGGCGCCGGGCGTCGTAACGGTCATCTCGCTCTTCGGTGAAGAGGACGCGCCGCTCGGCAGCCAGGACGGTGGGCTCGGATCCGGCTTCGTGCTCGACGGGGACGGCTACATCGCCACGAACACCCACGTCGTGACGAACGGACAGAGCCTCGACCGGGCGCGGCAGGTCTTCGTCGACTTCGCGGACGGCAACCGCGTGCCGGCGCGGATCGTCGGGACCGACCCGAACGCGGACGTCGCGCTGCTCAAGGTCGACCCGAAGGGGCTTTCGCTCACGCCGCTCGAGCTCGGCCGATGGAGCAGGGCCTCCAGGTCGGTGACCCGGTCGCGGCGATCGGCAGCCCGTTCGGCGAGGAGCAGTCGCTGTCGGTCGGCGTGATCTCCGCACTCGACCGCGAACATCGCCTCGCTCACCGACTTCGGCATCGGCGACGCGATCCAGACCGACGCGGCGATCAACCGCGGCAACTCGGGCGGGCCGCTGCTCGACGGGCACGGGCGCGTGATCGGGATCAACGCCCAGATCAGGACCGAGACCGGCGAGGGCGCGGGCGTCGGGTTCGCGATCCCGGTCGACACCGTCGAAGCGATGCGCTCGACTCGCTGCGCGACGACGGCGAGGCGGAATACGGCTACCTCGGCGTCTCGACGCAGGCGCTGTACCCGCAGCTCGCCGAGCGGCTCGGGCTCGACGTCGACGACGGGCGCGCTCGTGTCCGAGGTCGTGGACGACAGCCCCGCCGACGACGCCGGCCTGACGCGCCGGCGATCGCCGGATCGAGTTCCAGGGACAGACGGACATCGCCGTGGACGGCGACGTGATCGTCGAGGTGAACGGCGAGGAGCTCACGCGCGACGGCGGACCTGCGCGGACGTGATCAGCCTGCTTCCGCCGGGCGAAGAGGTGAAGCTCGGGGTCCTCAGGGACGGCGAAAGGCGGACGGTCGAGGTCGAGCTCGGCGAGCGCCCGCGGCGGCTCGCCGAGGAGTGATGCGCGAGCTCGTGCGCGAGCTCGCGCTCGCGCTGCGGGAGCAGCGTCCTGCCGCTGCTCGGCGCCCACGCGCAGCGAGCCCACGCCGGTGCGTCCGCCGGCGGCGACGTGACGTTCGCGATCGACGCGGAGGCCGAGGAGCTCCTCGAGCGGTTCGTCTCCGAGCGCGCCCCGGGCGTCGCCTTCTACTCGGAGGACCGCGGGCTCGTCGGAGCCGACGGCGCGCACAGCGTGCTCGTGGTCGACCCGATCGACGGCACGCGCCCCGCGCTGGCCGGGCTCGAGTCCTGCTGCGTGTCGATCGCGGCGGCGCCGCTCGACGGGGAGCCGCGCTTCGGCGACGTGACCGACGGGTGCGTCGTGGAGATCAAGTCCGGCCGCGTCTTCCTGACCGGCGAGCTCGAGCCTCAGCTGTCGCAGAACGACCGGATCGACCGGATGTTCTGGGCGTTCGGCTTTCGCGGCCGGCCCGCGCGCGAGCTCACGGAGGTGCTCGCCGAGCTGATCGACGCCTCGTCGGTGGGCGGCGCCGTGTTCGACCTCGGCAGCTCGGCGTTCAACATGACGCGCGTGATCACGGGCCAGCTCGACGCGGTGATCGAGCCGAGCACGCTGATCTACGAGGAGATGCCCGAGCCTGCGGCAGGAGTTCGAGCGGATCGGCGGCGGCGCGGTGCTGACGAACCCGCCGTACGACCTCGCCGGGAGCTGGGCGCTGCTGCGGGAGGCCGGCGCCGTGGTGACGGACGCGCGCGGCCGGTCGCTGGACGATCTGCCGCTGCTCGGCTCGGGCGCGGAGCACCAGACGTCGTTCGTCGCCTCGGCGAACCACGGTGCTGCACGAGGCGATCCTCGAGCGGGTTGGCGCGGGAGTCGAGCGCCTGCGCGCGGCCCGGGAGTAGGCTTCCGCCGCGGTGACCGAGGCCTCAGCACGCAGCGTTTCCCTGGCGATTCCGCCCAAGCCGGACTACATCGTCCTGGCGCGCCTTGCGCTGTCCGCGATCTGCCGCCTCACACCGCTCGCAGCCGGACGACGTCGCCGACCTGAAGCTCGCCGTCAGCGAGGTGGCGACGGAGCGGCTCGCCGGCGCGCCCGGCGAGTCGGTGCGCCTCTCGTTCGAGCTCGAGGACGACCGGCTGGTCGTCGACCTCCATGCGGCGGCGGCGCCCGCACGGCAGCGAGGACGCCCTGAGCCGCGCGATCGTCGAGGCGACCGTGGACGAGGTCACGTACGAGCGAGTCCTCGGTCCGACTCGTGAAGCGGCTGCCCGAGAGCCGAGACGGGCCCGAGGCGTAGGAGGGCCGAAAGCCGTGCTTCAGCCGGTTGGGGTCGGGCACAAGGCGCTTGCCGACTACACGCATCTCGCGGGCCGCTCGCTGATCGAGGAGATCCGCGAGATGGCGGAGGACCTGCGCGGCCTGAAGGTGCTCCACCTGTCGGCGACCGCGTTCGGCGGCGGCGTCTCGGAGATCCTCTACACGCTCGTCCCGCTCATGCGCGACGTCGGCATCGACGCCGACTGGCAGATCATCTTCGGGCGCGAGGAGTTCTTCAACGCGACGAAGCTGATGCACAACGCGCTCCAGGGGAACCCGCAGGACCTCTCGCTCCGAGGAGTGGGAGCACGTGGGAGCGCTACAACGAGATGAACGCGAAGCAGCTGCAGGCGGGCTGGGACGTGATCATCGTCCACGACCCGCAGCCGGCCGGCGTGCACCAGCACGTCCCGGAGAAGGCGGAGCACTGGGTCTGGCGCTGCCACATCGACCTCTCGACGCCGAACCCGGGGACGATCGAGCGGCTCGTCCCGCTCGTACAGGAGCACGACGCGTTCCTCTTCCACATGGACCAGTACGTGCCGGCCAACCTGAACGGCAAGCGGCCGCCGTACATCGTCCCGCCGGCGATCGACCCGCTGTCGCCGAAGAACATGGCGCTCTCGCCCGAGGACGCCGCCTTCGTGTGCGACCAGTTCGGCATCGACGTCGACCGCCCGCTCATCTGCCAGGTCTCGCGCTTCGACCCGTGGAAGGACCCGATCGGCGTGATCGACGCGTACCGGCACGTCACCGCGGAGATGCCCGACGTGCAGCTCGCCCTGATCGGCTCGATGGCGACCGACGACCCCGAGGGCTGGGACTTCTTCAACTCGACGATGGAGCACGCCCAGGGCGACCCCGACATCAAGATCCTCAACAACCTCAACAACGTCGGCGCGATCGAGGTGAACGCGTTCCAGTCGCAGGCCGACGTGGTGATCCAGAAGTCGACCCGCGAGGGCTTCGGCCTCACGGTCTCCGAGGCGCTGTGGAAGGCGCGCCCGTTCATCGGCGGCGACGTGGGCGGCATCCCGCTCCAGGTCGCCCAGGGCGAGACGGGCTTCCTCGTCTCCTCGCCCGAGGAGTGCGCCGCAGCGCGCGCTCGAGTACCTGAGGGACCCCGAGCTCGGCCGGCAGCTGGGGCGGGCCGGCAAGGAGCACGTGCGCACCCACTTCCTGACGCCCGCGCCTCCTGCGGGACTGGCTGCGTATCTTCAAAGACCTGTCATGACCGCAGAACGCCCGCTCGTACTCGTCTCGAACCGCGGCCCCGCGACCTTCGAGCGAGACGAGTCCGGCGAGCTCATGGCGAGCCGCGGCGGCGGCGGCCTCGTCACCGCGCTGACCGGCCTCGTCGAGCACCGCGAGGCGGTCTGGGTCGCGTCCGCGATGGGGCCGGGCAGACCTCGAGGCGAGCCGCGCGCACGGCGGCGGGTCGTTCGACTGCGAGGTGGACGACACGACGTACCGGATCCGCCTCGTCGAGAGCGACCCGGTCGCGTACGACCAGTTCTACAACGTCGTCGCGAACCCGATGCTGTGGTTCATCCAGCACTACCTGTGGGACCTCTCGAACGCTCCGGACGTGCGCCGCGAAGAGGTCGAGGCGTACGAGCACGGCTACCGCGCGGTCAACGCCGACCTCGCGAACGCCGTGCTCGAGGAGGTCGAGGGCAGCCAGGACGCGGTCGTGATGCTGCACGACTACCACCTGTACACGGCGCCGCGCGTGATCCGCCAGGCACGGCCGGACTTGTTCCTCCACCACTTCATCCACATCCCGTGGACGCAGCCCGACGCATGGCGGGTGCTCCCGCGCGACATGCGCGAGGACCTCTTCGAGGGGCTCCTGTCGAACGACATCGTCGGCTTCCACACGCGCGCCTACCGGCGCAACTTCCTGCTGTGCTGCCGCGAGCTGTTCGACCTGCCGGTCGACGAGGAGACGGGCGTGGTCCACTTCGAGGGCCGCGAGGTATGGGTGCGCGCGTATCCGCTGCCGATCTCGGCGGACAGCTTCATGCGCAAGGCGCAGCGGCGGGAGGTCCACGACTACGAGCCCGAGATCCTCCGCCGCCGGCGCGACCACCTGATCCTGCGCGTCGACCGCGCCGACCTCTCGAAGAACGTGCTGCGCGGGTTCACCGCGTTCGACCTCTTCCTGGAGCAGCACCCGGAGTTCCGCGAGCGGGTCACCTTCATCGCCCAGCTGATGCCGTCGCGGCAGGACGTGCCCGAGTACGCCGAGTACCTCGAGAAGATCGAGGCGCTGGTCGCGGTGGTGAACCACCGCCACGGGACGACCGACTGGATGCCGATCGACCTGCGGATCGAGGAGAACCTCGACCAGGCGATCGCCTACTACAAGCACTACGACCTGCTGATCGTGAACGCGATGTTCGACGGGATGAACCTCGTGGCGAAGGAGGGCCCGCTCGTGAACGAGCGCCACGGCGTCTCGCTCCTCTCGGAGAACACGGGCGCGCACGAGGAGCTGGGCGAGTTCTCGCTGTCGGTCAACCCGTTCGACGTGCAGGAGCAGGCGGACGCCATGCACCGCGCGCTGACGATGTCGTCCGAGGAGCGGTCGTGGCGCGCGGAGGGACTGAAGAAGATCGTGACCCAGCGCCACCCGGGCGACTGGGTCGACGACCAGCTGGCCGACATCGAGGCGAAGTCCGCCGGCGCCCACCCGGTCGCGCACACCTAGGCCGGCGCTCGTGGTGCACCTGAGGGGGCCCTCTTCGACGGCCCCTTCGGGACGGTCTACTCGTTCGACATGCAGCGCCCGCTGCTCGCGCGGACGATCTCGCGGGTCGTGTGGGCTGGTGACGTGCGTCCGCTCTCCACGAGCTTCGACGCGCTCGCCAGGCGTGCGCGACGGAGGCGTGGTCGTGGATGCCCCAGGTAGGGGCTGAGGCCGTTGACAGTGCGTCCGCCCTGCACGAGATTCGACGCGCTCGCCGTGCCCGACGGAGGCCGACCGCCACGTGGCGATGACCCCGTGCGCCACGACGGAGCGCCCCGCGCGGCCTGCGACCCGGCGAGGACTTGCGCTACATGGCCGAGACGACGTGCTAGGGAACGGATGCTCGCGCGGACTGCAGGAATCGAAGCGTCTCCTGCGCCACCCAGAAGGCCGCTCCGCAGCTCGTGTCGGAGTCGAAGTAGTCCGTGTTGAGCTTGTGCAGGACGACGAAGAAGTAGAGCGCTATGAGCTCCAGCCGCACGATCGGGGCGAACGTGCGCACGAGCTGAGCCGGAGCGACGACCAGGCTTCGCTCGCGCACCGCAACCAGGACCCACGACGCGATCAGAGTGAGGTTTACGAACGAGGTGATCAGCGGGTGGTTCGGAACGTACGGGAGGTCGTAGCCGACCGAGTAGATTTGGACGACCGCCAGCAGCATCAGCCGCGGCACCGACGAGGGGCGGACCATCAACGCAGACCGCTGCCGCGACCAGCACGAAGTTCTTCAGCGAGTCGCCCCACTCGTCGTAGGAGGCGACGTGGAACAGGACGGCCGCTGCCCAGAGGAAGGCGAACGCAGCCAGCGCGCGGGTGGCGTGCTGCTCCTGCTCCGGTTCCAACGCCGCCACGTGAGCGGACCCTACAACGCGTCCGCGCGGCTCAGCGGTCGAAGCTGAATTCGCGCGCGGCCTCGGGGATGCGGAGGCGCGGAGAGCCCGACGCAAGCGGTGGCGGCGGAAGCAGCGGCCGGCGGACGACCGACGGCGCGGCAGCAACCGCCTCCCTACCCAGCCTGCCGTTCCGGCGCCGCGGCGGACGCGGCCGCCGCCTGCGCTGATCGCGCGGCGGCCGGGTGCAGCGACGGACGGGGACGGACACGAGGCGGTGCAACGCGGAGGCGCGGCGATCTCCACCGGCTCCCCCGGCAACGCATCGAGCGGAATCACCTCCGGCTCCTCCCCGCACCCACCGGGCCACCCGAAGGCGATCAGACCCGCGACGGCAACGAACACCCCGACCAGCCTCGCGACGTTCCCCCACCGCACCCTCGACACGCCCGAGAAAGCGCCTGCTGCGGCCCGGCTCGCCCCCTCGCCGTTGCTATCGTGGCGCGCCGCTCATGCGTCTCTACGACCTGATGCTGCTGCTGGACCCGAACGTGCCCGACGACCGCCACCGGGAGATCCTCGGCAACGTGACCTCGGCGATCGAGGGCAAGGGCAAGCTCGTCGGCCAGCACGACTGGGGCATGCGCCGGATGGCCTTCGAGATCGACCACCGTGGGGACGCGGCCTACCACCTCTTCCAGTTCGAGGCCGAGAGGGACCTGCTCGACCAGCTCGACAACACGCTGAAGATCACCGACGGCGTACTGCGCCACCGGATCATCAAGGTCAAGCCGGGCACACCGCCGCCGCCGACGCCCGCGCCCGGATGCCCCCCGCGCGGCGCCGCGAGCCCGAGGACGCGGGCGGCACCGTGGCGGCCCGCGCCGCGGCCGGACGCCCCGGCACCGCCCGCCGGCGAGCCTGACGAGCAGCCGGAGCAGGCCTGACGCACGTCTACCCCGCTCTCTCGGCCGTTTTCAGGGGGCGAGAACATGCACCCCGTCAGGTTCTATCTCTAGTCTCGACCCACTACTCGAGTAGAACCAAAGGAGCCTGCACATGGCAGCCACCAACATCAACCGCGTAGTCCTCACGGGGAACCTGACCCGCGACCCCGAGCTTCGCACCACCCCGAGCGGCACGTCGGTCTGCGGGCTGCGGATCGCCTGCAACACGCGCCGCAAGGACGCGTCCGGGCAGTGGGTCGACAAGCCCAACTACTTCGACGTGACGGTCTGGGGAGCGCAGGGCGAGAACTGCGCCCAGTACCTCTCGAAGGGCCGCCCGGTCGCGGTCGACGGCCGCCTCGAGTGGCGCGAGTGGGAGGACAAGGAAGGCAACAAGCGCCAGGCGGTCGATATCATTGCCGACTCCGTTCAGTTCCTGGGTTCGCCCGCCGGCGATGGGAACGGGAACGGCGGCCGGTTCACGCCGCAGAGCGACGTCCCCGCCGACACGGCGGACTTCAAGGCGGCGCCCGTGGGAGCCGGTCAGTCGGACGACGACATCCCCTTCTAGGGCAGCAACAGGCATAGGAGCTTTTTCGCGTGGCAAAGCAGCGTGGTGGCAGTCAACGGCCGACGGGGGCCCGGCGCCGTGACGGCAAGAAGGGCCCCGGCTTCGGTGGCCGGCGCAAGCCCTGCCCGTTCTGCCGCGACAAGATCGACGTCGTGGACTACAAGGACTTCGGCACGCTGCGCCGCGCGATGAGCGAGAAGGGCAAGCTGCGCTCGGCGCGGATCACCGGCTGCTGCCGGCGGCACCAGCGCCAGCTCGCGATCGCGGTCAAGCGCGCACGCGAGGTCGGGCTCCTGCCGTACGTCGTCGGACAGGTAGCCGTGGCGCAGGCGATACTGCTCAAGCCCGTCGAGACGCTGGGCGAGCCCGGCGAGATCGTGGACGTCTCGCCCGGCTACCTGCGCAACTACCTCGTCCCGCGCAAGCTCGCGCAGCCGGCCACCGCCGCGGCGGTCGCGGATGCCCAGCGGCGCCAGGAGGCCGCGGAGCGCGCCGTCCGCGAGGCGGCCGAGAAGGCTGCGGAGAACGCCGAGATCCTCGGCAAGACCGTGCTCACGCTTCGTCAGGCGGCCGGCGCCGACGGCCGCCTGTTCGGCTCGGTCACGTCGCAGGACATCGTCGATGCGATCAAGCAGGCCCGCGGGCTGAAGATCGACAAGCGCCGCGTCCACCTCGACGAGCCGATCAAGACCGCCGGCACGCACATGGTCACCGTCGAGGTCCACGACGGCGTCACCACGCAGGTCAAGACCATCGTCACCCCGGGCTGACGCCCTAGACGCTGTGGCTGTCTCCGTTCCATCGGAAGCCGCAGGCAGCGTCCCGCCGCACAACCTCGAGGCGGAGACATCGGTCCTCGGCGCGATCCTGCTGGCGGAGCAGGCGCTCGACGGCGTCCTCATCGACGTCAAGCTGAGCCCGGAGGACTTCTACCGCGAGCGCCACCGGCTGGTCTTCCGGGCGATGCTGCGGCTGAAGGAGAAGACGGTCCCGGAGCCGGTCGACGCGCTCACGGTCTCCGAGGAGCTGACGCGCTCGGGCGAGCTCGAGGAGGCCGGCGGCACGGCGTACGTGCACTCGCTCCCCAACCTCGTCCCGGCGGCCGGCAACGCCAGGCACTACGCGAAGATCGTCAAGGAGCACGCGCTCCTGCGGCGGCTGCTCGACACGACGCGCGAGATCCAGGAGAAGGCGCTCGCCGTCAAGGGCGAGCCCAGCGAGCTCGTCGAGCAGGCGGAGCAGGCGATGTACAAGATCGCCCACGACGAGCACGCCAGCGAGATCCGCTCGATCGCCGCGGTCCTTCACGACGAGCTCGACAAGCTCGAGCAGATCTCGCGCGAGGGAGTCGCGCTCCTCGGCACGCCATCCGGCTTCCGCGACATCGACGACATCACGGGCGGCTTCCAGGGCGGGAACCTGATCGTGCTCGCGGCACGACCGGCGATGGGGAAGAGCGCGCTCGTCGTCAACATCGCGGAGAACGCCGCGGTCGACCACGACAAGGCCGTCGCGCTGTTCTCGCTCGAGATGTCCGAAACGGAGCTCGCTCAGCGCTTCATCGCGTCGCAGGCAAAGCTCGACGGCGACGAGCTGCGCAAGGGCCGCGTCAAGCCGGACCGCTGGCCGAAGGTGATCCGCGCCACCGAGCAGCTGTCGCGGGCGCAGCTCTTCGTCGACGACTCGAGCGACCTCGGCGTGATGGAGCTGCGGGCGAAGTGCCGTCGACTGCACAGCCGGCACGAACTCGGGCTGATCATCGTCGACTACCTGCAGCTCATGCGCCCCGAGGACACGAGCGTCGGGCGCGTCGAGCAGATCGGGCACATGAGCCGCGGGCTCAAGATCCTGGCGCGCGAGCTGCACGTGCCGGTCATCGCCGTCTCGCAGCTCTCCCGCGCTGTCGAATCCCGGCCGGACAAGCGCCCACTCCTGTCCGACCTGCGCGAGTCCGGGTCGATCGAGCAGGACGCCGACGTCGTGATGTTCATCTACCGCGACGAGTACTACAACCGACGACACGGAGGCCCCGGGCGAGGCCGAGATCATCGTCTCCAAGCACCGCAACGGCCCGGTCGGCAAGGCAAACCTGGCGTTCATGGCGCGCTATCCGAAGTTCGCGAACCTCTGGCGCGACCACGGCGGCGACGTGCCCGCGCCGCCGGGCGCGAACGGGACGGGGTAGCCATGCCCGGCGTCGTCGTCGTCGGGGCCCAGTGGGGGGACGAGGGGAAGGGCAAGGTCACCGACCTCCTCGCCGAGCGGGCCGACGTCGTCATCCGCTTCCAGGGCGGCAACAACGCCGGCCACACGATCGTCCGCGACGACGAGGTGTTCAAGTTCCACCTCATCCCGTCGGGGATCCTCTACCCGGGCAAGCTGTCGGTGATCGGGAACGGCGTCGTCGTGGACCCGCGCGTGCTGCTCGAGGAGCTCGAGGGGCTGCGCCGGCGCGGCATCTCCTCGCGCGGGCTGCGCATCTCGGCCAACGCCCACCTGATCATGCCGTACCACCTGCTGCTCGACCAGGGCAGCGAGGCGCGGCTCGGCAAGCTCCAGATCGGCACGACGCGGCGCGGGATCGGTCCCGCCTACGAGGACAAGGCGGCCCGGCTCGGGATCCGCGTGCAGGACCTCCTCGACGAGAAGATCCTGCGCAAGAAGATCGCCGCCGCGATGGAGCCGAAGCGGCAACTCCTGCGGCCGTGGGCGAAGGACCCCCAGCTCGACCTGCACACGATGACCGAGGAGTACGCGGAGTTACGGCCACCGGCTCGAGCCGCACATCACGGACACAGCGCGGCTCGTCTGGGACGCGCTCGACCGCGACCGGCTCGTGATCTTCGAGGGCGCCCAGGGCACCCTGCTCGACATCGACCACGGCACCTATCCCTTCGTCACCTCGTCGAACCCGGTCGCCGGGGCGGCCTGCGTGGGGGCGGGCGTCGGGCCGCGCGACATCGACGAGGTATGGGGGATCGCCAAGGCCTACTCGACGCGCGTCGGCTCGGGGCCGTTCCCGAGCGAGCTCGACGACGAGCTCGGCGAGCGGATGCGCGAGGCCGGCGCCGAGTTCGGCACCACCACGGGCCGCCCGCGGCGATGCGGCTGGATCGACCTCGTCGCGCTCAGGTACGCAGCGCGCATCAACGGCCTGACCGGGCTCGTCGATCACGAAGCTGGACGTGCTCACCGGGATCGACCCGATCGGCGCCGCCGTCCGCTACCTCGGCCCGGAGGGCGCCCGCTTCGAGGAGTTCCCCTACCACCAGTCGATCCTGCATCGCGCGACCGCGGACATCGAGACGGTGCCCGGCTGGCACGAGGACATCTCGAGCGCCCGCAGCCTCGACGACCTGCCCCAGGCCGCGCGCGACTACCTCGACTACATCTCCGACTTCGTCGGCGTGCCGATCGTCTGCATCGGCGTCGGGCCCGGCCGCGATCAGATCATCTGGACCGAGGCCGGGCAAGCGCTTCGAGCCGCTCGCCGCGGCCTAGGCCTACGCCTCGACCACCCACGTGCCCACGATGATGTCGTGGATCGCGCGGTTCTCGTCGTCCCACAGCGGCCAGAGCACGTCGAGCAGGTAGGGGATGAACGGGATGATCGACGATGCAACGCCCAGCGCGAGGCCCTTCACGAGCGCCTCGCGGATCGCCGAGTGGATGAAGTCCATCGGCACGCCGTTCGTGCGGACCACGCGGATGCCCACGAGCTGCTTGCCCCAGGTCTGGCCGTTCCGCTCGCCGGGCCGCCGCATCAGGAGCGGCGCCGTACAGGATCAGCGCCGCGAACAGGAGGACGGAGTACGAGATCAGCCCGACGATCAGGGTGAGCGACGCCGAAGCCGTCACCGGCGGTGAACGCCGCGCCCACGCTGCCGAAGACGGCCAGCGCGAGGATCACCGCCGGGCACGCTGACCACGAGCAGGTCGAAGAGCGCCGCGCCGACGCGGCTCCACCAGCCGGCGTACGGCACCGCGAGCGGTGGGGCCGCGACGGGGCGGTCCCAGCCGCCCGGCGGCACCTGGCTCTGCGGGTAGCCGCTCACGCCGGCGCGCCCTCGAGGACGACCGCCTCGCCGCGGCGCAGGAAGCGCAGCCCGAGCACGGTCGCCGAGATCAGCGCCATCGCGGCCAGCGTGATCTGAACCGAGAGCACGCCCTCGCGCGACCAGTAGACGTCGTCCAGCTCGAGCAGGAGCGCCGACTCGTCGAGCGTCAGGCCCATGCCGCTCCCGAACACGAGCGCGAGCCGCGGCTCGATCTCCTCGTTGTCGGTGAGGATCGCCGCGGCGCCGGAGCCGAACGCGAGCAGGATGCCCGGCACGAAGTGATGGATGTGGCGCTTGCCGATCTGCAGGTTCCGGAACGGGCCGACGCGCGACCGCCGCCGCAGAGGTAGGTGATCCCGCGCGCGAGCGAGAACGACACCGACGAACGACACGAGCAGGTTGAAGAGCGCGTTCTCGCGCCGCGGCGTCTCGCGGTAGCCGGACACCGCCGCCGCGACCGTCTCGCCGGCCGCCTCGGCGGCGGCATCGAGGACGCGGTCCGTCTCGCCGGGGAGCGGCGCCGACCCGCGTCGCCAGATGCGCCCGAACTCCGCGAGCAGTGCCGCGGCGGTGACGGCGTAGGCGGCCACGCCCAGGGCGATCGTCTTGCGCTCGACCGCGGCGAAGCCGCGCTGCCGTCGGCGCCTCAGGCCCACCGCTCGATCAGCTCCTCGTCGCCGACCTCGCCGACCTTGCGCGCGGGCACGCCCATCACGAGCGCGCGCGCCGGCACGTCGCGGGTGACGACGGCGCCGGTGGCGACGAAGGCCTCCTCGCCGATCTCGACGCCCGGCAGGATCCGCACGCCGCCGCCGATCCGGGCCGCGCGCCGGATCGTCGGGCCGACGATCTCGTAGTCAGGGGCGTGGCGCGCCATCGTGTTGTCGTTGTAGGTGAAGACGCCCGGGCCGAGGAAGACGTCGTCCTCGAGCACCGAGAACGCGGTCACGTAGCAGCCCGTCTGGATCCGGCAGCCCGCGCCCACCACGACGTCGTTGTCGATCTGGCTGCCGCGCCCGACCACGGTGCCAGCGCCGACGCGCGAGCGCTCCCGCACCTGCGCCTGGTCGCCCACCACCGCCCGCTCGCCGATCTCCGCGCCGGCGTTGACGATCGCGCCCGCCGCGACCGTCGCACCGGCGCCGATCTGCGCCGGCGGCGGCGCCTCGCGCGACGCGGTCGACCGCGGGCCGAGCGCCAGCGGCTTCCCGACCACGGCGTGGTCCTGCAGGCGGCAACCCGCGCCGAGCACGGTCCCGGCATGGACCACCACGTACGCGCCGACCTCCGCGTCGTCGGGCAGCGTCGACGCCGTCGCCGAGCAGCAGCCCGGGAGCGCGATCAGACGGTTGCAGCACGGCTCGTCCGGGCGAGGGAGTCCTGCAGGGCCTCGAGCACTCGCACGACGCGCACGCCGCTCTCCGGTCCGGACAGCGGCGGCCGCCCCTCGGCGACGCACTCGATGAAGTGGCGGCACTCGATCCGGAGCGGCTCCTCGTTCGAGATGCGCGGGCTGTGGATGTCGCCTGAGCGCGCGATGTACTCGCCGTAGGACGAGAAGTCCTGGTCGAACCCCTTGTCGTAGATCTCGATCTTGCGCTCGAGCGACATGTCGTCGAACGTCGCCATCCGCTTCGACCCGACCACGGTGAAGCGGCGCTCCTTGTGCGGGTCGAGCCAGGACAGGTGGAGGTGCGCGGCGACGCCCGACGGGAAACGGAGGAAGCAGAAGACGACGTCCTCGATCCCCTGCCGCATGTAGCTCTCCCCGAAGGCGTTGACCTCAGACGGCTCCTCGCCCACCAGGCTGAGCACGACCGACACGTCGTGCGCCCCCAGCGACCAGAGCGCGTTCTCGTCCGCGCGCAGCTTGCCGAGGTTGAGCCGGTTGCCGTAGATGTAGTGGATGTCGCCGAGCTCGCCGCGCGTCAGCGATCTCCTTCAGCTTCGTCAGCGCCCGGGTGGTACTCGAGCAGGTGGCCCGACCATCAGGATCCTGCCGGAGCTCTCCGCCGCCGCCGCGACCTGCTCCGCGTCGGCCGCCGATTGGGCGAGCGGCTTCTCGACGAAGCAGTGCTTGCCCGCCTCGAGCACCTGCAGAGCGAGTTCCGCATGCGTGGGCACGGGCGTGGCGACCACGACGGCGTCGAGCGTCTCGTCCGCAAGCAGCTCGTTCATGTCGGTCGGCGGTGCGGGCGCCGGGGAAGCTCCCCTTCCAGCGGTCGATCGCCTCCTGGGCGTCGTCGCAGAGCCACGCGAGCTCCGCGCCCGGGAGCGCGTCGAAGTTGCGGGCGAGGTTCGGGCCCCAGTAGCCGAGGCCGACGACGCCGACCCTGACGGGCAGCGTCACAGACGCACCAGGTTGGGCGCGCTCTTGCCGCGCGTGACGCCGCGGAAGTCGACGACGAGCGGCGCGGCGGCGAGCACCTTGTCGAAGTCGAGGCCCGGGTGGTGGGTGACGATGACGGCGCAGTCGCACGCCTCGAGCTCCGCCTCGAGCGGGCGCGACGCCAGGTCGTGCTCGGGCAGGTCCGGCACGTACGGGATCGTTGTAGGAGATGTCCGCGCCGCGCTCGCGGAGCAGCCGGATGATCTTGAGCGCCGGTGACTCGCGCAGGTCGCCCACGCCCGGCTTGTACGACACGCCGATGATCAGCACCTTCGCGCCGCGGACCGACTTCGAGTGGTCGTTGAGCGCGCCGGCGATCTTCTCGACGCAGAAGTAGCGGCATCGCCTGGTTGACCTCACCCGCGAGCTCGATGAACTCGGTGGGCATGTCGAACTCACGCGCGCGCCAGGTCAGGTAGAAGGGATCGACCGGCAGGCAGTGGCCGCCCATGCCCGGGCCCGGGTCGAAGCGCATGAAGCCGAACGGCTTGGTCGCGGCGGCGTCGACGACCTCCCAGATGTCCATGCCCATCCGGTCGGCCAGCATCGCCAGCTCGTTGACGAGCGCGATGTTCACCGACCGGAAGATGTTCTCGAGCAGCTTCGTCATCTCGGCGGCGTCGGGGGTCGAGACCGGCACGAGGTGGTCGCAGACCTCGCCGTAGACCGTCGAGCGCGCGCTCGAGGCAGGCGTCGGTCAGGCCGCCCACGACCTTCGGCGTGTTGCGAAGCGTGTAGTCGGTACGGCCGGGGTCGACGCGCTCGGGCGAGAAGGCCACGTTGAAGTCCACGCCGGCGGCGAGGCCCGACTCCTCGAGCAGCGGCACGAGCCGCTCGCGCGTCGTGCCGGGGTAGGTGGTCGACTCGAGCACGACGAGCTGGCCGCGCTGGAGGACCTCCGCGAGCGAGCTGCCGGCCGACACGAGCGGGCCGAGGTCGGGCTCGCGGTTCCGCGAGAGCGGGGTCGGGACGGCGATGATCGCCGCCTCGACGTGCGCCAGGTCCGCGTAGCGCGTCGAGGCGGTCAGCCGCTCGACGCACCGCCTGCAGCCGCTCGGACGGGATGTCCTCGATGTCGGAGATGCCCTCGCCGATCGCCTGCACGCGGCGCTGGTCCACGTCCACGCCGACCACCTCGTGGCCGGCCTCGAGAAACTCGACCACTAGCGGCAGGCCCACGTAGCCGAGGCCGATAACCCCGATATTCATGGCCGGGGAGTGTACGAATCGAGCACGTCGCGGATGCGCTCCTGCGGCTTTGCCGCCGCCGTAGAGGCTCGGGCGCTCCCCCGTAGGCGCGGGCCGCTCAAGCGCTCCCAGGGCTGCGTCCGCGTCGAGATCGACGAGCACGTTCCAGCCCGCGTCGACCGTCTCTACCCACTCCGTCGTGTCGCGCAGGGTCACGCACGGCGTCTCGAGCAGGTACGCCTCCTTCTGCACGCCCCCGGAGTCGGTCAGGACCGCGCGCGCGTTGCGGGCGAGCTCGAGGAAGTCGAGGTAGCCGAGCGGCGGAGTGAGCGATGGCCGCTTCCTCGAGCCGTCCGCGAAGCCCAGCCTCGTCCAGCCGCTTCGCGGTGCGGGGGTGGAGCGGGAAGTACGACCTTGCCCGGGAAGCGCCTCGATCAAGCGCCACGAGCCGCTCGAGCCGCTCTGGCAGCGTCCACGTTGCCGGCGCGGTGCGCGGTGACGAGCAGGTAATCGCCCGGCGCGACAGCCAGTTCCTCGAGCGCGCGAGAGCGCTCGGCCGCGATCGGCGCGAAGGCCAGCGAGACATCGGCCATCACGTCGCCCACGAGGTGGATCGCGCCCGCCACCGACTCCCTCTCCAGGTTCTCCACCGCGGTCTCGGTCGAGCAGAACAGGAGGTCGCTCGCGTGGTCGGTCAGCACGCGGTTCAGCTCCTCCGGCATCGCGCGGTCGAACGAGCGCATGCCGGCCTCGACGTGCGCGAGCGGCAGCCGCGCCTGCGCCGCCGCCAGCGCGCCGGCGAGCGTGGAGTTCGTGTCGCCGTACACGAGCACGACGTCGGGGCGCGTTCGCGAGGACGGGCTCGAGCGCGGACAGCATCCGCGCCGTCTGCGACGTGTTCGTCCCGGAGCCGACTGCCGAGCTCGACGTCTGGTGCCGGCACGCCAAGTTCCTCGAAGAACACGCGCGACATCTCGTCGTCGTAGTGCTGGCCCGTGTGCACGAGCGTCTCGTCGTGGTGCTCGCGCAACCGGCGCGAAACCGCCGCGGCCTTGATGAACTGCGGCCTGTTGCCGATAACGCTTGTGATTCGGATTCCCATGGCTCCGCTAGTGAAAATCGTCGGTGGTGCGCTCGGCGCAGTGAGCGTCGCGGGCGACATGGCTCGGCACCTCGCCTGGTACGTGAGCCACCAGATACGCGACTCGTCGCGCTAGCTGCCCGCCGCCAGCGCCTCCTGGATCCGGGCCCGCAGGCCGGCCGCCGCCTCCTTCGTGCGCTCGCCCGGCGCCGTCGAGCTCGATGTCCTCGATCGCGCTGACCGGCTGGACCTCGCGCGTGGTTGAGGCCAGGAACGCCTCGCTCGCCTCGCGCAGGTCGTCCTCCGTGCAGACGCGCTCCTCGGCACCGCTCGCCTCGATGACGTAGCGCGCGCGTGATCGAGGCGAGGATGTGCTCGTCGAGCGGCGGGCGTTGCGAGCACGCCGTCGCCTGCGCACCAGAAGATCGTCGACGTCGGTGCCTCGAGCACGCGGCCGTGCGGCGTGACGAGCAGCGCCTCGTCGAAGCCCCGCTCCTTCGCGCAGCGGGTCGCGAGCATGTTGCCCGCATAGGAGAGCGACTTGACGCCGTCGAGGATCCGGCGTTGGGCAGTAGGTGACGAACGCCAGTCGTGCGTGCTCGGGCATCGCGCGGGAGCGGCTCGGTGATGAGCAGCCGCCGCCCGCCGCGGGTGAGCACGATCCGCAGGCAGCCGTCGAAGTCCGACCGCCGCGAGCCTCGAGCACGCGCGCAGCGTCCTGCTCGAGCTCGTCACGTCGAGCGCTCCAGCCCAGGCGCAGGTTCGTCGTCGAGCGCTCGAGTCGCGTCAGGTGCTCGTCGAGCGCGAACGGCACGCCGTCGTAGACGCGGATCACCTCGAACACGCCGTCCCCGCGGAGGAACCCCTCGTCGGTGACGGGGATCGTCGTCTCGGCGGCCGGCGCGATCAGGCCGTCGAGCGATGCGAGCTCGTCGGGCATGGCATGACAAGCTACCCGGCATGCCGGAGCCGGAGGAGATAGACGAGTACACGCGGGCGCACTCGACGCCGCCGGACGAGCTGCTCCAGCGGCTCTACGACGAGACGCACGAGAAGCTCGACGCTCCGATGATGCTCACCGGTCCCGTCGAGGGCCGTTTCCTCGAGATGCTGGTCTGGGCGAGCGGCGCGCGCCGCGTGCTCGAGATCGGCACCTACAGCGGCTACTCGGCGCTGTCGATGGCGGCCGCGCTGCCCGACGACGGCGAGCTGATCACCTGCGACGTCTGGGAGGAGGCGCACGAGATGGCGCAAGCGCTACGCCGCCGAGTCGCCGCACGGCGCACAAGATCGACTTCCGCCTCGGCCCGGCGCTCGAGACGATCGAGACGCTGGAGGGCCCGTTCGACCTCGTCTTCATCGACGCCGACAAGGAGAACTACATCAACTACTTCCACGCGACCCTGCCGCTGCTCGCCGAGCGGGGCCTGATCGTGTTCGACAACACGCTCTGGAGCGGCCGGGTGGTGCCCGGCTACGACGACGGCAGCCCGCAGACGAAGGCCTTCCGCGAGCTGAACGACGCGCTTGGTCGCGGACCCCCGCGGCGTCGTCGTGATGCTGCCGATCCGCGACGGCGTGACGCTGTTCCGCAAGGCATGAGCCTCGACGGCCGCCGGGTCCTGATCACCGGCGCCGCCCGCGGCATCGGCGCGGCGCTTGCGGAGCGCCTCCACGAGCGCGGCGCGCGCGTCGCGCTCATGGGCCTCGAGGAGGAGCTGCTCGCCTCGGTGGCGCGCGCTGCGGGAACGCGTGGTGGGCGGGGTGCGACGTGACGGAGCGCGAGGCGGTCGAGGAGGCCGTCGAGAACGCGGTCGGCGAACTCGGCGGCCTGGACGTGGTGGTGGCGAACGCGGGGGTCGCCGCTCAGCTGCCGATCGTCGGCGGCGATCCGGAGGTCGATGGAGCGCACGATCGCGGTGAACGTGCTCGGCGTCTACTACACGCTTCGCGCGACCGGGCCGCACATCAGCCATCCGCGCGGATACGCGCTTCCGATCGCGTCCGTCGCGGCGGCGCTCCACCTGCCGCTGATGGGCGCGTACTGCGCGTCGAAGGCCGGCGTCGAGGCGCTGGGGAACAGCCTGCGCATCGAGCTCAGGCCGACCGGCGCGCGCGTCGGCGTGGCCTACTTCGCCGAGATCGACACCGACATGACGAGCCGCGGCTTCGGCACCAAGGCCGCCGGCGTGCTCAGCGCCGGGTTCAGGCCGGTGATGCGGGTCGCGCCGTTGCGCGTGGCGATCGACGCGCTCGAGCGCGGCATCACGCGCCGCGCGCGGCGGGTCGTCGCGCCCCGGAGCGCCGCGCCGCTGCTTCCGCTGCGGATGGCCGTGCAGCCGGTCGTCGACCGCGCGGTGCAGCGCAACGTCGCGAAGGCGCTCGAGATGGCGCGCCGGTGAGCACGCGCCGCTCACGACGCCCCAGGAATGAGCGCGACGCCCCGGATCGAGCCGGGACCCGGGGCGAGCTTGGCGTCGTGTCGTGGACGATCGCCCAGGTCGCCGGGCGCGTCACGGGTGGGCGACCGCCCAACCTCTTCCTCACGCTCGGGCGCCATCCCGGCGCTGTTCCGCGGCTGGCTGCGCTTCGCGGGGCGGCTGATGCCGCGCGGCAAGCTGCCGCGGCGTGAGACCGAGCTGGTGATCCTCCGCGTCGCCCACGTGCGCGACTGCCGCTACGAGCACGACCACCACGTGCGGCTGGGCCGCCGGGCGGGCCTGAGCGACGCCGAGCTGGCCCGCGTGCTGGACGGGCGCGTCGGCAGAGGGCTGGGCGTCGCGGGAGCAGGCGGTCCTTCAAGCGACCGACGAGCTCTTGGCGAACGGCGACATGACCGACGAGACCTGGTCGCGCCTGAGCGGCCTGCTCGACACGCGCGAGCTGATCGAGTTGGTGATGCTCGTCGGCCACTACGAGATGCTGGCGAAGACGATCAACACGCTCCGGATCCAGCCGACGGCTGACTACAGGGGGCTGAGCAACCTGGCCACTCGCTTCACGAAGCCGGGACTGTCCGGCGGGATCGGGCTAGCTCGTCTATTCGTAGCTGCTCTCCGCGACCGGCTGTACTCGGCGGCCCCTGCCAGCTTCTTGAGAGCCTCGTCGAGGACGTAGCCCAGCTCGCGCTGGCGCGCGTTCTCGTCCATATCGCTACCCGGCCTAGCTGACGGCCGCGAGGTAGGCGCGCGCGTCGCGCTGCTGATCGCGCGGGTCGCGCATCGAGAAGGCGAGCAACCACAGCCCGGCCTTCTGGTCGTCGGTCAGATCGTCGACGGCGTCGATCGCGTACTCGATGTCGTCGAACGCTGCTCCCGCCTCGACCAGTTCCGTGACCAGCCCCGGCTACCTGGCCAGGTCGGAGGCTTTGTGGGACGCTCTCATGGCGTCGTACTCTCCAGTCCCGACGCGGCCGATATGGCGATCGACGGCGTTCGGTCCCCGTGGTAAGGAGTGCACTATCACACGGACGGCGCGCGGCGTGCAAGGCAACCCCGCAAACGTCCGGGATCTTGGAAGGAGTGCCCCGTCTAGGACTCGAACCTAGAACCTTGGGATTAAGAGTCCCCTGCTCTACCAATTGAGCTAACGGGGCGGGCGGCGAGCGATTCTAGAAGCTCGCTTAGCTCGCGCCCTCGGACGCGAGCGTCGACAGCGCCTCGTCGCGGCTGTCGTGGATCGAGAACACGCGGTCGAGGCCGGTGATCTCGAAGATCTTGCAGATGTTCGGGTCGGTGCAGACGAGCGTCAGCGAGCCGCCGGCCGGGCGCAGGCGCTTGACGCCGCCGACCAGCACGCCGAGCGTCGTGGAGTCGATGAAGGTGGCCTTCGAGAGGTCGACGATGACGTGCTTCTTGCCGTCCTCGATCACCTGGACCATGCGCTCCTTGAACTCGGGCGCGGTGTAGAGGTCCACTTCGCCGCCGAGCTCGATGACGTGGGTGTCGTCGTCGATGGCGGTGTCTGAGATCTGGAAGTTCAAATGGTCCCTCGTCGGTCGGGTGAACGGCTATTCAGCTGGGCTGGGGCGTCGTCGAGGCGGGCGGCGGGCTGCTTCGGCCTGCTCGACGAGCGCCTTGACCCGTATTACGTTGCTCCTTCGGGGCGAGCTCGATCGCCTTCTTCCCGGCAAGGTCGGCCTTCCGCTCCTGGCCCGCCTGCGCCGCGTACTGGGCGAGCTGGAGGTAGGCCTGCGCGGTCGGGTCGGCGATCGCCACGATCTCCGCGGCCTCCGCGGCCTCGGCGGGCTTGTTGAGCGCGGTCGGCGCGTACACCTGCGACCATGAGCGACGCCGAGCGAGGGCTCCGGCTTCTTCTCGGCCTCGAGGTAGCGCTGCCACGCCGTCGTCGGCCTCCGCGAGCCGCTCCTTGCCCTCGTCGGTGTAGCTGCCGCGTCGTCGGGTCCGCCTCCTCGTTGGCGAGCTGGTACCAGTCGCGCACGAGCGCCTCGAGCGCCGCCTGTGTTCTTCGGGTTCTGCCGCGACCTTGTCCTCGTTCTCCTCGATCCGGTCCTCGACCAGGCTGTTGCCGGAGCTCGAGCGGTCGCTGAACGCGTCGAAGAGGCCGCCGGAGACGTCGCCGCCGATGCCGAAGAAGACGAGGCCGCCGCCCATCAGGACCGCGAGCATGAGGTAGGTCGCCTGGACGACGCGCCGGCGCCGGCCTTTCAGGTCGAAAAGCACGCGCGGAGCCTAGCTATTCGGTCTCGGTGTCCACGCCCTCCGGCGGGCTGCCGATCGCGCTGCGCGAGCAGGATGCTGAGCTCGTACAGGATGAGCAGCGGGATCATCTCGAGGATCATCGTGAGCGGGTCGATCGTCGGCAGCATGCGCGGCCAGGACGGCGCAGCCGAGGAACGCGTAGCGGCGGTTCTTGCGCAGCTTCTCGGGCGTCGTGATGCCGAGCCGCGTGAGGGCGAGGATCACGACCGGCACCTGGAACAGGAGGCCCATGCGCGATCGTCGTGAGCGCGACGAAGCTGTAGTAGTCGCGCGCCCTGACCGCCGTCGTGTACTCGTCGTCGTTGAAGCCGAGCAGGAACTCCGTGGCCGGCTCGAGCACGACGAAGTAGCAGAAGAGGACGCCGCAGATGAAGAGCACGGGCACCATCAGGAGCAGCGGGAAGGCGACCTTGCGCTCGGTCGGGCTGAACGCCGGCAGGACGAACGCGTAGAGCTGGTAGAGGATGATCGGGAGCGACAGCAGCAGGCCGCCGTAAGCGGACACCATCAGCGTCGTCGTGAACTGCTCGGTCACGCCGAAGCTGATCGGCTTCGCGCCCGCGCCGAGCAGCTCCTGGTCGAGGTCCGCCGAGCGGCTCGTTGACGATCTCGAGGACGAAGTCGTTCTGCCAGCCGCAGATCGCCCATGCGATCACGAAGACGACGATCGCAGAGGATGAGCCGCGTGCGCAGCTCGGCGAGGTGGTCGACGAGGGTCAGCCTGTCCTCGTAGCCGACCGGCCGGACGCGCGCCATGGGACCGCGCTGCCGCTAGTCGGAGGTCTGACGCTCGGCCGGCGTCGGCTCGGGCGGTGCCGGCTCGGTCTGGGCGAGCGCGGCGGCTCGTCGTCGTGAGTCCTTGCCGGTGACCGAGTCCTTGAACTCGCGCATGCCGCGCCCGAGCGAGCGGCCCAGATCGGGCAGCCGCTTCGGGCCGAAGATCAGCAGCACGATCACGAGCAGGATGATGATCTCGAGCGGGCCTGGGGTTGGCATGGGACTAAGGGTAGGGCTTCTGGGCTCAGGACTTGTTGAAGTTCAGATAGAAGCGGCTCGGCGTGGGCTCCGCCTGGCCCTGGTACTTCGAGCCCGCCTCGCCCGAGCCGTAGGGCCGCTCGACCGGGCCGTCCATGCGCATGAACGAGATCTGGCCGATCGGCATGCCGTGGTAGATCGTGATCGGCAGGTTCGCCACGTTCGAGAGCTCGAGCGTGAGGTTGCCCGAGAACCCGCTGTCCACGAAGCCCGCCGTCGAGTGGATCAGGAGGCCGAGGCGGCCCAGGCGAGCTCTTGCCCTCCAGCCGGGCGACGAGGTCGTCCGGCAGCGTCACGCGCTCGAGCGTCTGGCCGAGCACGAACTCGCCCGGGTGCAGGATGAACGGCTCCTCGCCGGAGACCTCGACGAGCTCGGTCAGGTCGTCCATCGGCTGGCGCACGTCGATGTACGGGTAGCGCGCGTTGTGGAAGACGCGGAACTGGCGGTCGACGCGCACGTCGACGCTCGACGGCTGCACGTTCGAGGGCTCGAACGGATCGATCACGATCCGCCCCGACTCGATCTCCTGGCGGATCGTCCGGTCGCTCAGAACCACGGGCGGCGCAGCGTAGCTCAGGACACGGCCGAATACCCGGCCGAAATGCGCGTTCTGAACCTCAAGTTCCGGCTGTCTGTGCCGAAAGACGCCGAGGAGACCACCATGGCAGCAGGGACCCCCACACCCGAGGGCCACTACGTCAAGCGCGTGACCCTGCCGAGCGGCAAGACGATCGAGGTCGTCTACTTCGAGTCCGCCGCGCATCGAGGCCGAGCAGCCGGGCACCGCAGGCGCCGCCGGCGCGGGACCTGCACATCTGCGCCGAGTGCGCCTCCGAGCTCGTCTACCCGATCGAGTGGGAGGAGGCCGGCCCGGAGAACTGGCGCGTCTCGCTCCGCTGCCCCAACTGCGAGTGGACCGCCACCGGCGTCTTCTCCCAGGACCTCGTCGACGAGCTTCGACGAGGCGCCTCGACGAGGGCACCGAGCAGCTCGTCTCCGATCTCAAGCAGCTCATGCACGCGAACATGAGCGAGGAGATCGACCGCTTCGTGGCGGCGCTCGACGCCGAAGCGCTGCTGCCCGAAGATTTCTGAGCCGGCCATCCGTGGCCGTCTTCTGATCGCCACGAGGCATCCCGCCTCAGTTAACCGCTCGGCTCCGCCTCGCTCTTAGGCGTACCGCTCGACGACGCCGTCGGCGACCAGGTCGAGCGCCTTCTGCTGGCGCTCCGACAGCGGCAGGTCGTACAGGGCGGCCTTCGCCTCCGCGACGAAGTGGAGCGCCTGCTCGCGCGCCTCGCCGAGCGCCCCGGTCATCGCGATCCGGTCGCAGAAGGCATCCGCCTGCTCGGCGCTCGTCACGCCTCGCTGAGGTCGAGCTCGCGCAGCTCGCCGTCGCGCTCGCGGGCGATGATCAGCGGCAGCGTGACCGTGCCGTCGAGCAGGTCGGTCCCGCGCGGCTTCCCGGTGCGCTCGGTCGGCCCGGAGACGTCGAGGACGTCGTCGAAGATCTGGAACGCCAGCCCGATCCGGGTGCCCCGAACATGCCCGAGGGCGTCCGCGCACTCGCGGCCCGGGCGCGCCGAGCAGGGCGCCCAGCCGGCACGCGGCCTCGAACAGGCGCGCGGTCTTCAGCTCGCAGCGCTCGAGATAGCGGTCGCGGGAGCACGTCGCCGGACCACGCGTCGGCGCGCTGCATGAGCTCGCCGCGAGCGAGCGACGAGGACGCGCGCGACAGCGCCGCCACCGCCTCGGGCCCGCCGTCCGACACCAGCTCCGAGAACGCCCGCGAGAACAGCAGGTCGCCGGTCGCGGTGGCCGCCCCGCGGCCGCCCTCGGCGAACACGGTCGGGCGGCCGCGCCGCAGCGAGGCGCGGTCGAGCACGTCGTCGTGGACCAGCGTCGCCATGTGGAGCAGCTCGACCGCCGCCGCCGCGCTGACGAGGGGCCCGTCGTCGCCGCTCGCCCGCGCAGAGGAAGACGAGCATCGGGCGCAGCCGCTTCCCGCCGGCGGACAGGGTTCCGGCGGCGTGGCGGGCCAGCTCCTCGCCGTGGCTCTCCGCGACCTCGCGCAGGCGCGCCTCGGCCCGCATGAGACTGCGCGAAAGCTCGGGCCCGCCCGCCTCGAGGACGCTCGCGAGGACGGCCGAGGTGTTCCCGGTCGTCACCGGGCGACCGTGCCCGCGTGGATCGCGATGATCCCGCCGGCCGTCAGGACCCAGCGGATCTCCTCGAGCCCGGCGGCGGCAAGCTCGCCCGCGAGTGCCTCCGGGCCCGGGAAGCGCTTGACCGAGCTGGGCAGGTACGAGTAGGCGGCCTCGTCGCCCGCCAGCCGCCCGAGCGCCGGCACGATGCGGTCGAACCAGAGTCGCGAAGAAGGTCGACAGCGGCGGCTTCTGCGGCTCGGTGATCTCCAGCACGACCACGCGCCCGCCGGGGCGCACGACCCGCGCCATCTCCTGAAGCCCGCGCGACAGG
Organism: uncultured Thermoleophilaceae bacterium; assembly: GCA_963846865.1. GTDB lineage: Bacteria > Actinomycetota > Thermoleophilia > Solirubrobacterales > Thermoleophilaceae > DASPHG01. Next base: position 411,415 of record CAWJXU010000006.1, read on the forward strand.
TCGGAGAAGTTGCGCGCGCCGAAGCCGACGGTCGCTGCGTCGAAGGAGTCGTCGTCGTAGGGCAGCGCTAGCGCGTCGGCCCATTCGAACGGGACCGAGGGCTCCTTGCGGCGGGCCCGCTCGAGCATCTCCTCGGAGAAGTCGCACCCCACGACCTCGGCGCCCGCCTCGCGCAGCGCTACCGCGAGGTCGCCCGTGCCGGTCGCGACGTCGAGGGCGCGCGACCCCGGCGCGACGCGAGCCAGCTGACCGCGCGCTCGCGCCAGCGCTGGTGCATGCCGACCGTCATGACCGAGTTCATGAGGTCGTAGACGCCGGCGATGCGATCGAACATCGCGCGGACCTGGGTGTCGGGGAGCGTTCCCGTTACTTCAGCGATGCGAGGAACTCAACCAGTTCCTGGAACTTCTCCGGCTGGTTCTCGCGCAGCGACTCGTACGACGGCATCGGCGCCGTGGGGTTCACCAGCGTGCGCTCGATCGCCGGAGCGGGCAGGCGCGCGCCGATCTCGGACAGCTCCGGCCCGGGGCCGTGGTTGCCGTTCTCGCCGAACGCGTGGCAGGCCAGGCAGCCCGAGGACGCCGCGACGTCACGGCCCTGCTCGTACTGCGGCTCGACCTCGAGCTCGATCTCGGTCGGCGAGCCGGCGGTGGCGCCGAGGATCGACAGGTAGGCCATCGCGCCGATCGTCGTGATGCCGGCGAGCGTCGCGATCGGCCGCTTGGCCGGGTTGCGCTCCGGGTTGCGGTCGATGAACGGCAGCAGGAGCAGCAGGACGAGGCAGATCGTCGGGATGCCGATCGTCGCGAGGAACACGAGCTCGGGCGGCTTCACGACGCGCAGGAGCTCGAAGAGGAAGAAGAAGTACCACTCCGGCCGCGGCACGTAGGTCGTGCTCGTCGGGTCGGCCTTCGGGCCGAGCTCGGCGCCGAGCACGAGTCGCCATGACGATGATCACGGCGAGCGTGATGCAGGCCATCGCCGAGTCCTTGAAGACCGCGTAGGGGAAGAACGGCTTGCCCTGCTTCTTCAGGAGCTCGTACTCGCGGAGGTACTGCTCCTTCTGGCGCGCGTCCACTTAGGACCTCAGACCTGTTCCTTGGCGAGCGCCTTCGACTTCTCCGCCTTCAGCCACGGCGGCGCGGTGGTGCCGAGCTTGGCGACCAGGTACAGGTGTGCGCCGATCAGCGCCGCGATCAGGCCGGGGATCAGCAGCATGTGCATCGCGTAGAACCGGCTCAGCGTGTAGGCGCCGAATTCAGGCCCGCCGCGCAGGAAGTCCGCCAGGTACGGCCCGACGATCGGGCCGGACGAGTTCAGGTTCACGCCCACGACGGTGGCCCAGAACGAGCGCTGGTCGAACGGGAGCAGGTAGCCCGTGAAGCCCATGAGCAGCGTGAGCACGAGCAGGATCACGCCGATGATCCAGTTGAGCTCGCGCGGGTACTTGTAGGCGCCGAAGAAGAACGTCCTGCCCATGTGCAGGAAGATGAGCAGGATCATCACCGTCGAGCCCCAGCGGTGCATCCCGCGCACGAGCTCGCCCGAGGAAGAGCTCGTTCGTGATCCGCGGCCGCCGACTCGTAAGCGCGTGCAGGATCGGGCTCGTAGTACATCGCCAGGAACACGCCCGTCACGGCCTGCGACAGGAACGCGAACATCGTGCGCCGACCCGAGCGTGTAGAACCAGTTCGTGCCCTTGGGGACCTTGCGGTAGAGGAACCCGCGCAGGAACGGGCTCGCGCCGGTCCGCTCGTCGAGCCAGCCGACGGTCGAGATCGCGCCCTCGGCGACCTGGTCCTTCGCGGTCGGGGCCTCCCCGTTCCCGTTCGGCCCGGCGCCGTTTTCTCCGGGGCGCGCTGGGCGGCGCTGGAGTGCGCGAGGGAGCGGCGGCTTCGGAGGCGTCATGTGCTCGGCCTCGACGGGTAGAGGTACTGCCAGAGGCCGTCGAGATGGTTCGACGGGTCACGCGGCGCGTAGCGCTCGAGGTCGGAGTTCAGCGAGAAGCGCGGCCCCGACGAGCACGCGGCCACCCTCGACCTTCGTGTAGAAGCGGTCGAGCGGTCTGACCGGCGGGCCACCGGTGACCTCGCCCTGGAAGCCGTAGACGCCGCCGTGGCACGGGCAGATGAAGCGCCGCGACGCGTTGACGTAGCGGACCGGGCAGCCCAGGTGCGCGCAGCGGGTCGAGATCGCGACGTAGGGCTGGTCCGCGTTCTTCTCGTCGCGGGCGGGGTCGGTCTTGCGGACGTAGATCGTGGCCTTGCCCGCCTCGCCGGTCTCCGGGACCAGGCTGATCACCTTCGGGACGTAGGTCTCCGGGTTGAAGTCGTCCTCCGGGCCGACGTCCTGGTACTTGTCGGGCAGCTGGTCCTCGAACAGCGGCCCCAGCGCGAACCCCAGCGAGGGGAGCGCGAACGCGGCCACGGCGATGCCGCCCACGCCCTGCGCGCCCACTTCAAAGACGCGTCGCCGGGTGACGGTCTCGCCCTCCCACGCGCCGGCCGTTCCGCGATCGGCGGTGTAGCGGGACTTCCTCTGCTTTGGGTTCTTCCTGGGCTCGGCCATGCGGTCGCGGCGGCGCACTCTACCGCTCCTAAGGCGGATACGGGCGTCGCCGAGCGGGTGTCCAACGCGCCTAGGAGCCGTCCCGCGCCAAGTCCGCGGCCACCTCGGCGCGAGCGCCCGGGCCTGTCCCATCGAGCAGGCGGCGGGCGCTCGCATCCCACAGGGCGTCGGCCACGTCGCGCCTCCCGGCGGACTCCGCCCACGCGCACAGCGAGATGAGGTCGGCGAGCTCCGAGACCGCCTCCATGTCCCCGAGTTCGGCAAGACGAGCGAGGCCGTGGGCGTACAGCGTGTCGCCCGCCAGCAGCCGCAGATCCTCGTCCATGCCCACGAAGGCTCGCGGCTCGCCGTAGTGGAGCAGGTACGCCTCGTAGACGGCATCCAGGACGTACGCCCGCGAGTCGTCGCGCTGCGAGACGAAGCGATCCGGGCCCGGCGTGGGATTGGCGTGGGCAGACAGGTCGTCGCCAGCCGCCGCGACCAGGTCGTCGAGGTTGCTCACAGGGACGCCATCGTGTCGCGCGCGGCGTCGATCGTCCGCTCGACGTGTTCGCCGGTGTGCGCGAGCGAGGGGAACCACGCCTCGTACTGCGACGGCGGCAGGTAGACGCCGCGCTCGAGCATCCCGCGGCAGAACGCGCCGTAGCGGTCGAAGTCACACTCCTTCACCTCGTCGAGGTCGCGCGGGATCCCGTCGCGGAAGAACACGGTGAGCAGTCCGGTCATCCAGCTCACCGTCAGGCCGAGGTCGATCAGCCCCTCGGCCAGCGTCGCCGTGGTGCGCTCGAGCCGCTCGTAGGCGGCGGCGTCGAGCAAGCGCAGCGTCGCGAGCCCTGCAGCCGTGGCGAGCGGGTTGCCGGAGAGCGTCCCCGCCTGGTAGACGTCGCCCGCCGGGGCGATGCGCTCCATCAGCTCGCGCGGGCCGGCGTAGGCGGCCGCCGGCAGCCCCCCGCCGATCACCTTGCCGAGGATCGTCAGGTCCGGGTTGACGGCCTCGCGCTCCTGAACGCCCCCGCGGGCGACCCGGAAGCCGGAGATCACCTCGTCGAACACGAGCAGGGCGCCGGCGGCGCTTGCCTGGGCTCGCGAGGAACTCCAGGAAGCCGGGCTCGGGCGGGACCAGCCCCATGTTCGCCGGGTACGGCTCGCACACGATGGCGGCGACCCCATCGACCGCGCCTTCGACGGCGGCGCGGTCGTTCCAGGGAACGATGATCGTGTCCTTCGCCTGCGCAGGGGTCACGCCAGGGCTCGACGGGATCCCCTGTGTGGCCAGGCCCGAGCCGGCGTCGGCGAGCAATCCGTCCACGTGCCCGTGGTAGGCGCCGGCGAACTTGAGCACCTTGTCCCGGCCCGTCGCCGCACGCGCCAGCCGCAGCGCGCTCATCGTCGCCTCCGTGCCGGATGAGGTCATTCGCACCATCTCGGCGCTCGGCACGCGCTCGACGACCTCCGCAGCGAGGTCCACCTCCGCCCTCGTCGGGGCGCCGAAGCTTGTGCCACGTTCGGCTGCGCCCTGGACCGCGGCGAGCACCTCGGGATGTGCGTGGCCCGCGATCAGCGGGCCCCAGGACATCATCCAATCGACGTAGCGGTTGCCGTCGACGTCCACGAGCTCGGCGCCCTCGCCGCGCTCGACGAAGATCGGGTCTCGCCCGATCGCCTTCATCGCCCGCACGGGCGAGTTCACGCCGCCGGGAAGAAGCTCTTGCGCGCGGCCGAACAGGTCCGCGGCTACGCGTGCTCCGCTTCCCACCGCTTGTGCTCGTCGGTGAAATACAGGAGGCGGACCTTCTTGAACTCGGTCGAGGAGTAGAGGACCGCGCGCTCGTGGATGCCCGTCTCCTCGGCGATCCGGTCGAGGATCGCGTCGCATTCCTCCTTCGAGCGCCCGTGGGCCATCGTGAAGACGGAGTAGGGCCAGTCGCGGTAGGTCGGCCGGCGATAGCAGTGCGAGATCCCGCGGTAGGCGGCCATCCGGGGGCCGATCTCGTCGATCGGGTCCTCGGGCACCTTCCAGACACCCATGCCGTTGGCGGAGAACCCGGCGCGGCGGTGGTAGAGGATCGCCGCGACCCGCCGGAGCGCGCCGCGTTCGCGCATCCCCTCGAGATGCTCGAGCAGGCGCTCCACCGGCAGTCCGAGCGCGTCTGCGGCCGGCTGGTAGGGCTCGGGGACGACCGGCATGTCGCCTTGGAGCTCGCGGATGACCGCGAGGTCGAGGTCGGACAGCTCGATCGGGTCGAGCTCGCGCGGCGGGGCCGCCACGGCAGCGGTTGCAAGCGCGTCCGTGTTACCCACCATCTCGAGGTCCATGTTGATCTTGAAGAGCGTGAGCGTGGGGAGCTGGCGCACGGACTCCGCGCCCGTCAGCCGCTGCAACACCTCGAGCGTGCCCTCCAGCCCGAGCTTCGAGTCCGGCTCCGTCGCGATCGTGAACCAGAGGTTGAACTCGTGGTTGCGCAGGTAGTTGTGCGAGACGCCGGGATGCGAGTTGATGATCTGAGCGGGCCGGTGCGGGTGCTCGGAATCGACCTTCGCCGCGACGAGCATCGAGCTGTACCCCAGCGCGCGCGTATCGAAGATCGGCGTGACCTGGCGGATGATGCGTTCGTCGAGCAGGTGATGGACGCGCTCCCAGCACATCGTCCTCGGTTATCTCTGCGAGCTCGGCCACGCGCGCGTACGGCCGAGGGTCCAGCGGGAACTTGCCCTGCATCAGGTTCATGACCTGCTTGTCGACCTCGTCGAGCGGGATCGCCGCGCCGTACTTGCGCGAGCGCAGCTTGGGCTGCGCGCCGGCTACGCCAGCCACCGGGCGACGTCCTTCGCGTGGTAGCTGATCACGATGTCGGCGCCGGCACGGCGAACGCCCGTCAGTGCCTCGAGCACGGCCGCGCGCTCGTCAAGCCAGCCCGCTGCCGCGGCGGCCTTCACCATCGCGTACTCACCGCTCACGTTGTACGCGGCCACGGGCACGCGCGTCGCGTCCTTCACGCGGCGGATCACGTCGAGATAGGGCAGCGCGGGCTTCACCATCACCACGTCGGCGCCCTCCTCGACGTCGAGCAGCGCCTCGCGCACCGCCTCGTCCGCGTTCGCCGAGTCCATCTGGTAGCCGCGCCTGTCGCCGAACGAGGGCGCGGAGTCGGCCGCCTCGCGGAACGGGCCGTAGAACGCCGAAGCGAACTTCGCGGAGTAGGCGAGGATCGGCAGATCGGCCCAGCCCTCGTCATCGAGGCGCTTGCGCAGCACTCCGACCCGGCCGTCCATCATGTCGCTGGGCGCGATCACGTCCGCGCCGGCGGCCGCCTGGGAGGCACCCGTGCGCGCGAGCAGCTCGAGGGTGGCGTCGTTGTCGACCGTGCCATCCGCGGTCAGCACGCCGCAATGGCCGTGCGACGTGTACTCGCAGAGGCACAGGTCCGTGATCACCACCAGCTCCGGGTGGGCCTCCTTGATCGCCCGCGTCGCGAGCTGCACGACGCCCTCGTCGTCCCAGGCACCCGATCCCTGGTCGTCCTTCTCGGCGGGCAGGCCGAACAGGAGCACGGCGGGGATCCCGAGCGAGTGCGCCTCGCCCGCCTCGTCGACGGCGTGCGCGATGGAGAGCCGGTCGATGCCAGGCATGGCCTCGATCGGGGTACGGCTGTCCGTGCCGAGCTGGACGAACATCGGGTAGACCAGATGCGAGGCCGAGAGCTCGGTCTCGCGAACCATGTCGCGCAGGACGCCCGTCTTGCGGAGGCGCCTCAGGCGCGTGGCTGGAAAGGCCATGCGCCTCAGTGTAAGGAGCGCATGGCTCTGCGCCGTCCGCTAAGGGGCCTCGCCGCTGCGCGTGGCGACGAACTCGCGCTTGCTGTCGGTGCAGCCGGGCGAGGTCAGCCTGTAGGTGCCGACCGCCTTGCGGCGCTTCCGGAACTTGCCCTCGATCTCGTATTCGATCTCGTCTCCGATGACGTTGTCGATGGTCCCCTTCTTGGAGAACTCGCCTTCATCGTCGACGGGGACGCGCGGGAAATGGCCGTTTCTGCCAACGGGGGCGTCGGAGCACTTGCTGTAGATGGTCAGCTTCCTGATCTTCGTGCCGGTGCCGTTCGTCACGAAGCTGAGCGGGCAGTTGCTGCGCGACTTGCAGTAGGTGAACCGCGAGTCCGGCCTCGGCTCGGCAGCGAAGGCCAGCACGGGTGCGATGCATGCGACTGCCGCGAAGGCGAGGATGCTCTTTCTCACTGCGGAGGTCACGCTAATCGAAGCGGCGCAGCCCGAGCCGCGCAAGCGCCCCGAATGCGAGCGTGAGCGCCGCGAGGTGCGACGAGCGCCCCCGCCATCCCGCCGGCGTCGTTCAGCGCGGCGTCCATCGCGTCGAGCGTAGGCTTGAACGGGAAGAGCGCCGAGATCGCGCGGATGACGTCGTAGAGCGCCGACGACACCGCTCCCGAGGGCACCAATGCGAGGAACGCGATCGGGAGCGCGAGCATGAACGCCAGGAGGGAGGCGGCCCGCACCTCGCGTGCCAGCGCTCCCACCGCGAGCCCGAGAGCGGCGAACGCGATCGACCCTGCGGCGACCCCGACCACCCAGAGCGGGAAGCGGCCCCAGTCCAGATCGACGAACAGCGCCAGCCCGCACAGCATCAGCAGCCCGACTACGGTCGAGCATGCGGCCGCGAGCAGGGCCTTCTCCGCGAGCAGGCCCGTCGGCGACACAAGGCCGCGCACGAGCCGGCGGAACGCGTTCTCCTCCCGCTCGAGCGCGAGCGTGCCGGCCGCGAGCAGGACCGTCACGAACATGAGCGAGATCGCGACCGCGACGGCAACCGCAAACGACGACAACGGCGTGGTGCCGCCCTCGACGATCTCGGTGTCGATCCGGATCGGGCTCCCGAGCGTGTTCAGGATCTCGTCCGAGAGATCGAGGTTCTCCCGCGCGAGCTCGCTGAACCGGATCACGCGGTCGAGCTGCCGCCGCCCCTCGGAGTTCGGGGGCAGCTGCGCCTGCGCCGCGCGGACGATCGCATTCGAGCGCTCGAGACCCAGCACCTCGATGTCGCCGCCCAGGAGCGGCAGCGATATGTCGCCGCCCTCGACGATCAGGTCCAGGTAGCTGATCGCGACCTCCGTGAGCTTCTTGGTCAGCGCGGCATTCGCGTCCTGCGCCCGCGACTTGATCGTGTCCTCGACGTAGCGCGCCTTGACCGGGTCCTCGGCGTTGAAGAAGACCTTCACCGTCGGCGGCTCGACCGCCTGGAGGCTCTGCAGCGCCTGGAGCTTCTGCGTTACGTCCTCCGGGATGACGAGCGCCGCCAGGACGTCGCCGTCGCGCACCTTGTCGAGCGCTTCCTCCTGGCACTCCTCCGGCGTCCGGTCCTCGCAGTCGATCCGGACCGGGTCGATGCTCTCGAACAGCGTGTCCGCATAGTCCGAGAGGTCGATCTCCTCGCCTGCCAGCTCGAGCTCGTTCTGCGCGGCCGGCACGAGGTTGACGAACGCGACGCGCGGCTTGTCGGGGCCGCGCGAGAGCGCGAAGCCGATCAGGACGGCGATCACCACGGGGTAGATCACGAGCAGCGCCAGGAGCAGCGGCGAGCGGCGGAGGATCTGGACGTCCTTGACGAGCAGCCAGCGCATCAGTGGCCTCGCTGGCGGAGGAAGGCGACGAACGCGCCCTCGAAGTCATGGCCCGGGCGAGCCGACCAGCCCTTCGAGCTCCTTCGGGGTCCCGGCGAAGAGGAGTTCTCCGTCCGCGAGCACCACGACCCGGTGCGCGTGCCGCTCGGCCTCCTGCACGTCGTGGGTCGAGTACACGACCGCCGTGCCCTGTTCCTCGAGCGCCAGCAGGAACTCCCAGAGCCGCTCGCGCTGGCGCGGGTCGAGCGCCGAGCTCGGCTCGTCGAGCAGCAGGACCGCCGGCTCGGCCAGCAGCCCGATCGCGATGTTCACCCGCTGGCGGTTGCCGCCGGAGAGGACGCTCACCTGGTCGTCGGCGCGGTCCTCGAGCCCTGCCTGCGCGAGCATTCGCGACACGGCGCTGTCGACGTCCGCGCAGCGCTCGAGCCGCGCGAACAGGCGCAGGTTCTCGGCCACGGTCAGCTTTCCGTAGAGCGCCGCCTGCTGGGGGACCCAGCCCGCCGTGCCGGGCGGCACGCTCACGTTGCCCTCGTCGGGGCGCTGGATGCCGGCGAGGATCGAGAGGAGCGTCGTCTTGCCGGCGCCGTTCGGGCCGATCACCGCGACACGCTCGCCCTCGGACGCCGCGACGGACACGTCACGCAGCGCCTCGCGCGTCCCGTAGCGCTTTACGAGCCCTGTCGCCTCGAGGAGCGGCAAGGGTCGAACGCTAGAGGTTGGGATGATCCCGCGGAATGAAGCTCCTGTTCGTCGGCGACGTGGTGGGAAGCCCAGGGCGGCGGGTGCTCGAGGCCTTGCTTCCCAGCATGCGCGAGCAGCACCAGCCGGACTGGCTCGTGGTCAACGGGGAGAACTCGGCCGGCGGCCTCGGGGTGACGGCGAAGACCGCGCGCGCCTTCTTCGACATGGGCGCGGACGTCATCACCCTCGGCAACCACGCCTACCGCCACCGCGACGTCTACCCGTACCTCGACGAGGAGCCGCGGATCGTCCGGCCGGCGAACTACGTGAAGGGCAACCCGGGCCGCGGGCACACGGTCGTCGAGAAGGACGGGGCGCGCCTGGCCGTCGTGAACCTGTCCGGGACGGTCTTCATGAAGGCGGCGCGGTCGCCGTTCACCGAAATCGACGCGATCCTCGAGGAGCTGAAGGGACGGGCGGACCACGTGCTCGTCGACTTCCACGCCGAGGCAACCAGCGAAAAGGTGGCGATGGGCTGGCACGTCGACGGGCGCGTCACGGCCTGCGTCGGAACGCATACGCACGTGCCGACGGCCGACGCGCGCGTGCTGCCCGGCGGGACCGCCTACATCTCGGACGTCGGCATGACGGGCGCCCGGGACAGCGTGATCGGCGTCCGCGCCGAGCAGGCGCTCGAGTCGTTCCGCACCCAGATGCCGATCCGCTTCGACACCGCCGACGAGAACCCGTGGGTCAATGCTGTGCTGATCGAAGCGCGTCCGGATGGACTTGCGGCGTCGATCGAGCTTCTGCTCGTGACTCCCTGACCAGCCGCCGCACCTCGCGCGCGATCAGGACCAGCATCAAGAGCAGCAGGCCGTTGCGCACCGCCGACCGCGATGAGCGGCGTGTCCTCGCGGTCGACGAGGTCGAAGTAGCGGTCGGGGAACCAGGCGAGCGTTGCCGCCACAGCGGCGGTCGTGACGACGCCGAGCGCATACATGCGCCACGCGAGGGCCACCGCGGCCAGCGGGATGAGCCACAGCATGAACTGGGGCGAAAGCACCTTCCCCAGCGAGGCGACCGCCGCCGCCGAGGCGAGGGCCGCGATGCCGAGCCCTCTGACGTCGTCGAGTCGCCGCGCGGCCAGGATCAGGGCCACGACCGCCGCGCACAGGAGCCCGATGAAGCCCGCGCTGATCGCGTCGGCGGCGGGGTGTTCGAGCCCGTCCGAGCGGTGGCTGTGAACGGGGTCGGGCGCCTCGCCACCGAGCGCTTCGATGCCGTTGAGGACGCTCGCGGGCAGGCTCTCGATCTGAACCGGGCGCTCGACGTGGTACTCGACCGCTTCGCGCGACCCCTCGGCCGAGACGGCCACGGCTGCCGCCACGGCCAGGCCGGCGACAACCGCGCTGATCGCCAGGCCCGTCGCCGCCTCGCCCTTCCGCCCCCGCCCGAGGAGCCACGCCGCCGCGACGGCAGCCGCGGCCAGCGGGAACAGCTTCAGCGCACCGCCGAGGCCGAACAGGAGAAAGCCAACGCGCGAACGGCCCGCCGCCACGGATGCGATGCCTGCGACCAGGCACAGGACGGGAGCCAGGTCGAAGTGCGTCCGGATCATCGCGCCGGCCGCGACCGGGGCGAGCGCGACCACGAGCAGGGCGACCCATTCACGCCCGCCGCCAAGCGCCGCGAGCCGGCCCGTAGCGAACAGGACGCCCACGGCGAGCGCGAACGTCAGCACCGCGAACGCGTACCGGTAGGTCTCGGGGTCGAGGGAGACGAGGCCCGGCACCGCGATCAGCGGCGCTGCCAGCGGTGGGTACTCGAAGCCGATGTCGCGATAGGGCAGGACGCCATCGAGGAACACGTCTGCGTACGCGCGATAGAGCGGGACGTCGTTGACGAGCTCGTCCTGCCACGGATCCACGAGGAACGTGAGGCACCAGGCCGCGACCAGCAGCACGACCGCGCCGGCGCGAACCCAGATCACGCGCTCACCCGCTCGGTCCGGTGCGTCTGCGCCGCGAACAGCGCCGCCAGCACGAACGGCGTGAACCACACCACGTACAGGTAGAACCAGTGCACCGTCACGAGCTGGAGCGCGATGAGCACCGCCGCGCCGAGAGCCGCCACCTGGATCGTGTCGCGAGGGCCGCGCGGCACGAACGCGACCGCCAGCGCGAGGGCCGCGACGGCGACCTTCAGGGCCGTATGGAGCCAGTCGAGCCCGGGCTCCTGGCCCCAGACGCTGAACGGCGAGTCTCGCCCGGCGTGGAAGCCGAGTGTCGTGTCGTAGAAGTCGCGCACCCCGCCGTCCGGCAGGAACGGAAGCACGGCGAGCGCGACGACGACCGCGAACGCCGCGGCGAACCGCACCCGCCGGCCGGCCGCGGCGAAGAGTGGGACCAGGCCGAGCGCAGCGAACTTGGCCGCTGATGCCAGCCCGATCAGAGCGCCTCGCACGACCGGCGCCGAAAGCGCGACGAGCGCCCACACGAGCAGGGCCGCGACGAGCGTGTCGTTCGTGTTCGTCTCGAGCGCGAACAGCGTGTAGGGGTAGGCGACCCAGGCGTAGGCGAGCGCGATCCCGAGCGCCTTCCCCCAGAGGCGAAGCCCAAGCACGTAGAGGCCGACGATGGTCAGCAGGTCGAACGTGATCGCCGCGGCATGGGCCGCCGGCAGGTCGCCCCAGGTGCCGTCCCAGGGAAACAGCTGCTCCCACGGCACGTACGCGAGGTAGGCGACGGGCCCGTAGACGTTCCCGCTCTTGTTGTCGGGCGCGAACTCGCCGTCGTACAGGCCGTCGCCATCCGCGATCCGGTCGGCGCCGATCACACCCGAGTAGCCGACGTCGATCACGTTCGAGTCGATCACGTTCAGCCCGATCCGGAAGCCCACGAGGAAGACCAGTCCCGCAAGGAGCAGGTTGACCGGCACGTGCGGCACGAGCTCGCCCACGCGCTCGCGGCGGCGCCACCCCTCCCACAGCATTCGCCCCATCACGTAGAGCAGCACGGGGTAGGCGAGCGGCACCGAGACCCCGATATCGCCGCGGTTGAAGAACACGTGAGAGACGCCGAAGGAGAGCAGCACCAGGAGGTCGAGGTGCAGGAGCCGCAGCGGGCGGCGGAAATCGACGAACGGCAGGAGGAACAGCAGCCCGAGCGGTATCAGGAGCAACGGCGAGTTCCACTTGCGGCCGAACGCTCCCTCATAGCCGCGCGCCATCCGCCAGGCGACCTGGTCGCCGGACCAAGACTCGAGAACCGCGCGCGTCGTGTCGTCCACGTGCACCTGCACGAGCTCGTCGCCGTCGGCGAACCACGACACCTGCCACCGCGCGGGGGCGCGCGTGTACGCGGTCGGCCGTAGCGACGGGTGCTGCTCGCGCTCGTCGCGCACCTTCGCGTCGCGCCCGGCGATCGCCGTCGCCTGGCGCGCGGTCAGCGTGTAACCCGGTGGAGCGGCGTCCTCTCGCGCCGGCCGCTCGAGCTCGGCTGCCTGCGCGGAAGGCGCGACCGCGGTGGTCGCGAGGACTACGCCCGCTGCGGCGAGCGCGCGAAGCTCCACATTTTGTTCCCGAGGAAGTTGAGCGGCGTAGCCGCGACGATCGCCATCGCCTGCGCGGGGAGCTCCTGCACGCCGGCAGCGCTCACGAGCACCTCGAGGATCGCGGCGCCGAAGAGGAAGGCTATGACGCTCACCGTGAAGAACCTCGCCGCCTGGAAGCCGGCATGACCGTCGCCGGCGCCGAACGTCCAATGCCGGTTCCACCAGAAGTTGTTGGCGACCGCCACCACGAACGCGCAGGTCGCCGCCGTGAGGTGGTGCATCGAGAGCAGGTTCACGCAGACCGCGAATACGCAGAGGTTGACCACGTAGCCGGACCCTCCGACGACGCAGAACTTCACCAGCTGGTACCAGTTGTGTGGGTGCCGCAAGCCGTGCCGAACGCGCGTGTGGGCACGGAGCCGCGCCGGAGGCGCAAGATCCTGCATGCCGCGAGAGGCTAGTCGATGGAGAAGTGGTCAACGATCGCGGGCACCGCGTCTCGGATCGTCCACTGCACGCGCTCGGACGCCGACCCGGGACCGGTTCCGCACATGATCAGGACGCCCAGCGAGTCCGCTCGGTGGAGGGCGCCGTGACTACCCCCGCCGACGTGGTCCGCGCCGCCCCAGTCCACGAACTCGTGCCCGGGCGAGGCCGAGACGAGGACGTCGCCCGCGCGCGGGCAGTGGAGGGCGGACCAGAGCCTGCTGAGCGCGTCGGGATAGGTGCGGCTCCACGCCCGACCGTCGGTGACGGCGAGCCCAAGCGTCTCGAGGTCCCCCTCGAGGCTCCAGTGGCCGCCGCGCAGGTCCACGGTGTCGCCTCCGGCCTGGAACCGCAACTCCGAGCCCCGGGCCGAGCGCACGATCGCCTCGTCCCCGGCCATGTGAGCGACGAGGTCGACGCCCTCGATGCCGCATAACTCACGGGCGAGAACGGGCACGACCGCTTCGCGGTCGTCAGGGTCGAGGACGTACACCATCGCCGAGCGCGCCGCCGGCGATACCGCGATCTCCGCGTCCTCGGGCTGGCCGTCCGGCATCAGCACGTCGCGGTGGCTGAGCTCGGCCGCCAGGTTCACACGCTGCTCGATCGGCGTCTGGGAGTGGTCCGACAGGACGATCACCGCGTGGTCGTCGAGGAACGTGTCGATGCCCCCGCCCGCGTGCATCATGCGCTCGATCGCCCGGTCGGCTTCGACGATCGAGCTCGCCTGCGCATATGGGCCGTACCGGTGGGAGTGCGTGTCGTTGTCCGGCAGCGACAGCAGCATGAAGTCGAACAGGTCGTTCTCGACCATGTGCGCGGCGACGCAGCCCGAGTGGCGGTCGCGCTGGCCGGGCATGCCCAGCGTCGAGCGGCAGTCCGTCCTCCGGGAGGCGAACAGGTCCGCGTAGAAGAGCTCCGTCGGGCCCCAGACGGCGTGCCTGAACTGGGCCGCCTTGGCGATTCGGGTGTAGGGCCCCTCCTGGTCGGCCTCATGCCTGTGCCGTCCGCGGAAGATCAGGTAGGTGGTGCATGCCGCGCGCAGGCCGGCGTCCTCCACGAGCTCGAACACGGTCCGCTCGGCGCGGCTCAGGTGCGCGAGGTTCATGTTGTAGACCGTGTCGTAGAGCGACCGGACGATCCCGAACGTGCGCGTTGCGGCAAATGACGAGCCGTACTCGACGTAGCGCTCCTCGCCGCGGTGGTACCAGTTCATCGACGGGATGTGATGACGGTCCGGCCCGAGCCCGGTCGTGATGCTGGCCGACGCGACGGGCGTGACCGACGGGAAGCTCGACACGCAGTCGCGGATGTAGACACCTCGCTCGACGAGTGCCTTGAGAGCGGGCGCGCGTCCGGAGTCGATCGCGCGGTCGAGCAGCTCCGGCTTGAGCGAGTCGATGACCGCGAGGACGAGCTTCTTCACCGCAATATGCGCAGGCCTTCGTACTTGCGCTCCTCCGCCGCCCGGCCGCGGACGAGGAGGAGGAGGAACGCGGCGACGGCGACGAACGCGAGCGGCGGGAGCGCAACCGATACGGCCGCGAGGGCGAGCGCGATCAGGTCTCCGTACGCGGTGAGGAGGCCGCCGCTCCGAGTCGAGTCGCGCGCGTGCGCGCGCGAAGAAGCGGGCGCTCGCGTACCAGGCGAGCGCGGCGCATGCCGCTCCCAGTGGCAGCCCGATCCAGCCGTCACGGCCTCCTTCGGTCAGCGAGCCGGCGAACAGGAGCGCTCCGAGCGCGACCGCGCACGCGGCCAGCGCCGGCGGTGGCAGGCTCACGAGATAGGCGGCGATCGCAAGCACGACCATCACCGCGATGAACGGGATCGACTCGAGAAATGCGAAGTCGCCGCCCGAGAAGTTGACGCCGAGGTCCGCGCGCCCGAGCGAGCCCGCCAGCACCGGCGGGATGAATGGGCGGACGCCGCTCGCCGTGGCGAGCCCGGTGCCCTGGCCGATGTCGAGAAAGAAGCGAGATAGCGGTGAGGCGCTCGGTACCCTGAAGCGCGGTGACTGTAGACGACGGACCGCGCCGCGGCCGGCCGCGCTCGACCAGGCGCGACCTCGAAAGATACGCCGGCCTCTTCGCCTCGCGGACGAAGGTCATGAAGTCGTCGGCGATGCGCGACCTGATGGCCGTGACGGCGCGGCCGGAGGTGATCTCGCTCGCGGGCGGGCTTCCCGACACCAGCACCTTCCCGCCGGAGACGTTCGCCGCCGTGGCGCAGCGCATCGCGCACGAGTCGTGCGCGAAGGCGCTCCAGTACGGGCCGACCGAGGGGCTCGCCGAGACCAAGGACTGCATCGCCGAGGTCATGCACGCCGACGGCGGCATGAAGATCGACCCGGACCACCTCATCGTCACGACGGGCGGCCAGCAGGTGATCGACCTCGTCACGAAGACGCTGATCGATCCCGGCGACGTGATCGTGGCCGAGGCGCCGACCTATCCGGGCGCCGTCCCGACCTTCTCCTCGTACGAGGCCGACGTCGTCCAGATCGAGATCGATGCGGACGGCATGCGGATCGACCTGCTCGAGGAGCGGCTGACCGAGCTCGAGCGCGAGGGCCGGCGGCCGAAGTTCATCTACACGGTGCCGAGCTTCCAGAACCCGGCCGGCGTGACGATGTCGCTCGAGCGCCGCCAGCGGCTGGTCGAGCTTGCGGCGGAGCGCGAGATCCTCGTCCTCGAGGACAACCCCTACGGGCTGCTGCGCTACGAGGGCCAGCCGCTTCCGCCCCTCTACGCGCTCGACGGCGGCGTGTACGTGATGTACCTCGGCACGTTCTCGAAGATCCTCTCGCCGGGCATTCGGCTCGGCTGGGTCGTCGCGCCCGCGCCGGTGCTCGAGAAGATCAACCTCGGCAAGCAGGCCGCCGACCTCTGCACGTCGACGCTCTCGCAGCTGATGGTCCAGGCGTACTTCGAGCAGGCTCGCTGGCACGACTATGTCGAGTCGCTGACCGAGATCTACCGCGCCCGGCGCGACACGATGCTCGACGCGCTTGCCGAGTTCTTCCCACCGGAGGCCGAGTGGACCCGGCCGGCCGGCGGATTGTTCATCTGGGCGACCCTGCCCGACTTCATCGACACCACCGACCTGCTGGCTCGCGCGCTGCGCGACAACGTCGCGTTCGTCCCTGGCGAGGCGGCGTATCTCGACGGGCGCGGGCGCAACGCGATGCGCCTCAACTTCTCGGCGTCCGATGAGGATGCGATCAGGGAGGGCGTGCGCCGCATCGGAAAGGTCGTGCGCGAGCAGGTCGCGCTCTACGGGACGCTGACCGGCCGGCCGGCCGCGAACCCGCCGGCCGTGCCCGAGCGTCGCCCGGCCGCACCCGGGGAGGCGGAAGTGGTGCCGCTGCCCAGGCGGAAGGCGCAGTGAAGGTCGCCGTCCTCAAGGGCGGCAGTTCGCTCGAGCGCCAGGTGTCGCTGCGGTCGGGCGGCAGGGTCGAGGAGGCGCTCGAGCGCCTCGGGCACGAGCCGCTCCCGATCGACGTCGGGCCGGACCTGATCGCGCGACTCCGCAGCGGCGAGCCGGACGTGGCGTTCCTCGCGCTCCACGGGCGCAACGGCGAGGACGGGACCGTTCAGGAGCTGCTCGAGATCCTCGGGATCCCGTACACGGGGTCGGGGGTGCTGGCGTGCATCCGCTGCATGGACAAGGTGCTCGCCAAGCACCTGCTGGTCGAGGCCGGCGTTCCGACACCGGAGTTCTTCGCCTTCAGCGAGCTCGCCTTCCGGGAGCTGGGTGCGGCCGAGGCGCTGCCGCAGATCGAGGAGCGGCTCGCGTTCCCGATCGTCGTCAAGCCGGCCGCGCAGGGGTCGGCGCTCGGGATCAAGTTCGCGCGCACGGCGGACGACGTGCCGGCCGCGCTCGTAAACGCGTTCTCCTACGACGACAAGGTGCTGCTCGAGCGCCATATCGACGGTCGCGAGCTTGCCGTCTCGATGATCGAGCGCGACGGCGCGCCGCAGCGCGCTTCCGATCGTCGAGGCCGTTCCGCGCGACGAGGACTTCTTCGACTTCGAGTCGCGCTACGAGATCGGCCGGACCGAGTACCGCTGCCCGCCGCAGCTCCCGGACGCGGAGACGGCGGCGGTCGAGGAGGCGGCGCGAGCTACGTGGACGGCGCTCGGCTGCCGCGGGTTCGCGCGCGCGGACATCATGCTGCCCGAGGACGGCGCGCCGCAGGTGCTCGAGGTGAACGTCACACCGGGCCTGACCGAGACGTCGCTGCTGCCGATGGCCTGCGAGGCCGCCGACATCGGGTTCGATCAGTTCGTCGAGCGGGCGCTCGAGCTCGCGCTCGATCGCATCAGCGCCTCGACGGCCTGATCCGCGAGCCTGACGCTGTAGCTCGTCCCGCGGTCCTCGGGATAGATCTGCGTCGTGTTCGCCAGGATCAGGCCCGGCACGCCGGTGGAGAGCGGCGGCATCCGCTGCGGGTAGCCGAGCGTCACGATCGGCTGGGCGGCCGGCTCGCGGAAGAGCCAGCGCTCCTTGATCCAGCTCGCGTGAGAACGCCGGGTTGACCTTTCGCAGGCCCGGCTCGTAGACGTCGAGCACTTCCTCGATGTCCAGGCCGAGCATGTCGTGGCCGGCCTCGAAGTAGTTGGCGACGTACAGGAAGCGCCTGCCGCCGTACCGCGAGGGCTCGATGAAGTTCGTGTGCTCGACCAGGCCGACGAACGGGATCTCGTCGTCGGCGATGTTGGTCCAGTAGAAGGGCGTGAACTGCCGGTCGAGCTCGAGCAGCAGGCACAGCGCCGTGTGGTACTCGATCGAGTCGAGGCCGCCCGAGGTAGTCGGGACCGATCGCCCGCGCGAGGTCCGCGTCGAGCAGCTGCGTGAAGATGTCGTTGGGGACGGTCGCGATGACCGCGTCGTAGCGCTCGGGATCGCCGCCGGAGGGGAACCGGCGCGGGTCGTGGCCCGCGCGAAAGGCATCCGGCGCGGCGGGCGCCACCAAGAAGCTGTCGTCGTCGCGAGCCAGGCGTCGCGCCGGGCGGTCGATCATCACGCGACCGCCGCGGGACTCGATCGACTCCTTGAGCCGCTCGTACAGCGTCTCCCAGCTCCCGCGCGGGTAGCCGAGCAGCTCCTGGCGCGCCTCCTCGCCCTTGATCTGGCGGCGAGCCGTGAGCTTGTTCCACAGCCACGCCATCGAGATGTCCGAAGCGCGGTCGCCGAACTTGCCCTGGAGCAGCGGGCCCCAGACCTTCTGCCAGGCCTCAGCGCCCATCGCGCGGTTCACCCACTCGCGCGCCGTCTCGTTCTCGAACGGGCGCACGTCGCGGCCGCGGCGCTGCAGCAGCACCACCGCGATGCCCATCCGCAGGCGCGAGGCACGAGCGAGAGCGGGCGGAAGCGCAGCAGGTCGAGCGGTCCGTTGAACGGCCACGACTTGCCGTCGATGAAGAACGCGACATTCGACTGCCGCCACTCGAGCTCGTCGGGCATCCCGAGCTCGTCGTACAGCTCGGCGATATGGCGGTCGCTCGTGAAGAGGTGGTGGTAGTAGCGCTCGAGCAGGTGGCCCTGGCCCGACGTCGAGCGTCGCCGCCTGGCCGCCGAGGCCCGGCCAGCGCTCGTAGAGGTCGGCGACGTGCCCTGCTTCGGCCAGCCGGTGGCCCGCCACGAGGCCGGTAACGCCGGCCCCGATCACCGCCACCCTCACGGACCGTCGCCGCCGTCGATATTCAGCTTCGACTGGACGAGGTACAGCGGCCTTCGCTTCACCTCGTCGTAAACACGGGCCAGGTACTCGCCGATGATCCCGATCGCCATCAGCTGCATCCCGCCAAGGAGCAGCACGAGCGATCACGGTGGTCGTGACGCCGGGGACGAACTCGCCCGCGATCCTGAACGCGATCGCCACCGGGATGCCGAGGAACGCGACCGCCGCGAAGAAGAAGCCGAGCAGGGTCGCGAGCTGCAGGGGGACGTACGAGAACGACGCGATCGCGTCGAACGAGAAGCGGAGCATCTTCAGGAAGCGAGAACTTCGTCTCGCCGGCGTGTCGCGCCTCGCGCTTGTAGGGCACGCTCGTCTGGGTGAAGCCGACCCACGCGGTCATCCCGCGGATGTAGCGGTTGCGCTCCGGCATGGCGAGCAGTGCGTCGAGCGCGCGACGCGACAGGAGCCTGAAGTCGCCGGCGTTCTGCTCGACCTCGATCTGGGCGACCCGGCCGAGCAGGCGGTAGAACCACGAGGCCGTCATGAGCTTGAAGCGGGTCTCGCCCTCGCGCGCCTCGCGCGCCGCGACGACGACGTCCGAGCCCTTGCGCCACCACTCGACGAGGTCGGGGATCAGCTCGGGCGGGTCCTGAAGGTCTGCGTCGATCATGACGACCGCGTCCCCCCTGGCGTGCTCGAGGCCCGCGGTGAGCGCTGTCTGGTGGCCGAAGTTGCGCGAGAGCGTGACCACCCTGATGCGCCGGTCGGCCGCGGCGAGCTCCTCGAGCGCCGCAGCCCGTGCCGTCGTCCGAGCCGTCGTCGACCAAGACGATCTCGAACGGGCA
This sequence comes from uncultured Thermoleophilaceae bacterium, assembly GCA_963846865.1. Lineage (GTDB taxonomy): Bacteria > Actinomycetota > Thermoleophilia > Solirubrobacterales > Thermoleophilaceae > DASPHG01. The sequence goes on from CAWJXU010000006.1 coordinate 430,863, forward strand.
TGCCACCGAGGGCCGCGACCGTGCGCTCGCAGAACGGTCGCACGTTGTCCTCCTCGTTGAACACGGGCGCCACCACGCTGAGCAGCGAAAGCTCCCTCGAGGCCGGGCTCACGGCCGACAGGCTAGCCTCGACGCGCGTGAGCGCGCGCTGCGTCGTCTGCGGAGGGAACCGCCTGGTCGAGCACCTCGCCGTAGCGGGCGACGCAGGGGCCCGAGGGCCTCATCCCCACCACGGACCGATTCGGCACCGCGCTGTCGGACATCGTCCGGTGCGCGGACTGCGGCCACATGCAGCTGCGCGAGATCCCGACCGAGGCCGAGCTCGAGCAGGCGTACGGCGAGGCGGCCTCCGACGACTACGTCGAGGAGGAGGCCGGACAGCGCGCCACCGCGCGCGTCCTTCTCGAGCGGCTCGAGCGGCACGTGGAGCAAGGGGCCGCTCGTGGACCTCGGCTGCTGGGTCGGGTTCCTGCTCGACGAGGCACGCGCGCGCGGCTGGGATCCCGTCACCGGCGTCGAGCCGAGCGCGTTCGCCTCGGCGTACGCGCGCGACCGGCTCGGCCTGGACGTCCGGACCGACGACCTGATGACCGCCGACCTGCCCGCCGGCGCGCACCAGGCGGTCGTCCTGGGCGACGTGATCGAGCACCTGCCCGCCCCGGGCGACGCGCTCGACCGGATCAGGGCCTGCTCGCGCCCGGCGGCGGGGTGATGCTGATGCTTCCCGATGCCGGCAGCCGCCTGGCCCGCGTGATGGGCGCGCGCTGGTGGTCGGTCATCCCGACCCACGTGCAGTACTTCACGCGCGCGAGCCTGACGCGCCTGCTCGGCGACCACGGCTTCGAGGTGCGCCACCTCGGCACGACGCCGAAGGCGTTCACCGTCCGCTACTACCTCGAGCGCATCGGCGGCTACTCGCCGCCGCTCTCGCGTGCGCTCGTCGCCGGCGCGGGCGCCGCCGGCGTGGCGGATCGGATCTGGGCGCCGGACTTCCGCGACCGCATGGTCGCGATCGCCGTCAGGAGTTAGCCGGGCCCTCCGCCCTCTTCCATGAAGTCCTCGGGCGTGACGTTGTCGAGGAACTCCTTGAACTTGTCGACGACCTGCTCCTCGCTCTCGTCCTCGTGCTCGAACTCGATCGCGGACTCGGCAATCACGTCCTCGGCGGCGAAGATCGGCGCGCTGGTCCTGACGGCGAGCGCGAGGGCGTCGGACGGGCGGGAATCGATCTCGACCTCGCGGCCGTTCACCTGGAGCGTGATCGACGCGTAGAAGGTGTTCTCGCGCAGCTCGGTCACCGAAACGCGGCTGCAGGTCGCCTCCATCTCGGTGAGCATGTCGTTGATCAGGTCGTGGGTCATCGGGCGCGGCGTGTTCGCCCCCTGCAGCTTCATGAGGATCGCCGCCGCCTCCGGGTGGCCGATCCAGATCGGGAGGAACTTGTTCCCTTCGCGGGTCTTCAGGAGCACGATCGGCTGCTTGCCGACCATGTCGAAGCTCACTCCGTAGATCACCATCTCCTGCATGAGTAAGAGCGGAGTCTAGGCCGCCGCGACCCCGGCCGACAGTGAGGCTAGCCGCCCGGCGGGGTCAGCGACCGCCAGCCGACAAGCTCGCCCGCATCGGTCTCGGCGATCCCCATCGCGCCGACCTCGATCTCCCTCCAGAGCGCGGCGTCGCGAACGCTCAACTCGCTGCCGTCGTGCTCGGGCGACCGCAGGCGGACCGTGCGACGGTCGATCACTTTCGCCGTGACCACGCCCTCGACCCAACGACGCGTGGGGCGGTTATTGCCTTCCAGGCCGGCCGCGCGCAGCGCGAGGTCGCGGTCGAAGAAGCTGTCGATGCGCGCGATACGCCCTTCCTCGATCGTCCAGATCCCGTAGATGACCGAGGCGAAGCTGTCCCCGGCCTTGTCCTGTGTCACGCGGACGGCCCCCGTGACGCGGCCGTCATCGAGGTCCTGGAGATCCAGGGGATCGGCCGTGACCCGTTTCACGCCCTTCTCGTGCAGGCCGGCGAACCAGGCGCGCAGACCGGTCTCGCCGCGGACCTCGCGCACGGTGTGCTCCATCGGAGCGAGGACGTCGACGAACTCGAGTTCCGGTGAGCAGAGGGCGATCGCCCCCTCGACGTCATTTCGCCCCACGCAGGCGAGTAGTTGCTCGACAAGCTCGACGTTGGTCACAACAGACAACCCCGTGCGTAGCGTCCTCCGCGAGCGCCCGCGAGTCCATGGGACATCCGTCCAAACGGCGCCAGGAAATGGGCGATCCAGGACTCGAACCTGGGACCTCTTCCTTATCAGAGAAGCGCTCTAACCGGCTGAGCTAATCGCCCGCTGCGAGAGCGCGATGATAGCGGCGTGCCGGCGCCCGTCCTCACCGCGATCAGGCTCGCCGCGGACCCCGATTCGTGGGCGGCCGCGGGGTTCTCGATCGATGGCGCAGACGATGCGAGTGGGCGACGTCGCGATCGATTTCGTCGAGGGCGACGGCGGCATCGTCGGGTGGACGCTCGCCGACGCAACGGAGGTCGCACCGTCGGCAACGCCACGCAACGGCGTGTCCGAGATCGACCATGTCGTAATGCTCACGCCGGACCTCGAGCGGAAGATCGCCGACCTGGAGGAGCGGGGGATCGAGCTGCGCCGCATCCGCGAGGGTGAGACCGGCATGGGCACGTACCGGCAGGCGTTCTTCCGTGTCGGTCGGCCGATTCTCGAGGTGGTCGAGGCCGACGAGCCGGAGCGTTTCTGGGGCATCACGTTCACGACGGCGGACATCGACGCGGCGGCGGCGCTGCTCGGCGACAAGCTCGGCCGTGTGAAGGACGCGGTTCAGCCGGGTCGCCGCATCGCGACCGTGCGCAAGGAGGCCGGGCTCGGCCTACCGGTTGCGCTGATCAGCGCCTCGAAGCCGCCGAGGCAGCGCGAGGCATCTCGCTGCGAGGAGCACGGCGTTCGGCTAAGCTCGACGCCCTCGCGCGGCTCGTCGAACTCGAACTCCGCACGGAAGCCCGAGCCCGTCTTCCTCACCCGCACCGGCCGGCCGAGCGCTGCGGTGAGCGCGTCCTCGGCGAGGCCGATCGCCTCCGCGAAATCCGGATGGAGGACCACCGGCGCCTTCTTCTGCTCGGGCGACTTGCCCCACTCCTTCGCGCGCCGCTCGGTCTCGCGCACGGACCAGCCCTGCGCCACCGCCGACCGAGCGATCTGGCGTTGCGCGGCGTGGTCCTTGCACATCAGGATCGCGCGCCCGTGGCCCTCGCTGAGCTCGCCTGTCTCGATCAGGGCGAGCGCCTCGTCGGGCAGGGACAGCAGCCTGATCAGGTTCGAGATCGCGACCCGGCTGCGGCCGAGCCGCCGCCCGAGCTCCTCCTTGGTGATGCCGAGGTCCTCGACCAGCGTCGCGCAGGCGCGCGCCTCCTCGACCGGGTTGAGGTCCTCGCGGGCCATGTTCTCGATGAGCGCGAGCTCGAGCCGGTCGGACTCGTCCGTGTCGCGCACGAGTGCCGGCACCTGCTCGAGGCCGGCCATCCTCGCCGCTCGCAGACGGCGCTCGCCGGCGATCAGCTCGTACTCGCCGCCGGGCAGCGGGCGCACGACGAGCGGCTGAAGAATGCCGCGCGCCTTGATCGACTCCGCCAGCGCGATCAGCGCCTCGCCGCCGAACTCCTTGCGCGGCTGCTGCGCGTTCGGGCGGATCAGGTCGACGGACATCTGGCGCAGGCCGGCCTCGTCGCGGTGCGACTGAGGCAGGATCGCGGCCAGGCCGCGGCCGATGCCGCGGGGATTCTCAGGCACGTGCGGCCACCTCCTTCGCGAGTTTCAGGTACGCCACCGATCCCGGGCACAACGGGTCGTGCTGGGTGATCGGGCACGCCGTGGCTGGGCGCTTCCCCGATGCGGACGTTGCGCGGGATGACGGTCTCGAAGACGAGCTCGGGGAAGTGCTCCCGCACCTCGCGCTCGACGTCCTGCGCGAGCCGCGTGCGCGCGTCGTGCATCGTCAGGATCATCCCCGCAACACTCAACCTGGGGTTGAGCTCGCGCTGGATGAGGCCCAGCGTGTCGAGCAGGCCGGCGAGCCCCTCGAGCGCGAAGTACTCCGTCTGCACCGGGACGATCACCTTGTCCGCCGCGACCAGCGCGTTCACCGTGAGCGGCCCGAGCGACGGCGGGCAGTCGAGCAGCGTCAGGAAGTAGCTGCCGCCGAACCGAGCGCATGCTCTCGCTGAGCCGCTGCTCGGACCCCGCCAGGAGCGGCAGCTCGACGTTCGCGCCGGCGAGCTCGGGGCTGGAAGGGACGAGGTAGAGCCGCTCGACCGACGTGGCCCGCACGGCCGGGTCGAGCGCCGCGCCGTCGGTGAGGCAGTCGTACACGTTCGGCTGGGCGTCCTTGCCCACGCCGAGCGCGACGGTGGCGTTGCACTGCGGATCGAGGTCCACCAGCAGCGTGCGGTAGCCGGCCTCGGCGACGCAGGCGCCGAGGTTGACGGCGGTGGTCGTCTTGCCGACTCCGCCCTTCTGGTTCGCGATCGCGTAGACGGTTCCCATACGCGCGCGAAGTTAGTGACGGAGGCGGTCGGAATACGGCGGCATCCCGTAACAGTTCGGCACCGAACCGTCACATTCCTCCCGCCCGGCTACGCCTGCGCTTGTCATCGCATGGATGAATTTCCGCAGGCACGTGCCAGGCGAGGGGCGCTTGCGGGCCATGCCGGGGCGGCGCGGGAAGCGGTCCGGCGTCGGGGCGGTCTTCACGTAGAGGTGTAAATGGCGCGAATGGGCGCCGGGGAACGGCGTCGACCGGAAACGCACGCGATCGAGGGACAGGCCGACGATCACGTCCCGCCTCCTCCCCACCCAGCTCCTCAGCGCGATCCCGCGCCCCCTTCCACGCCACGAGCCGACCGCCGTCAACGAGAAGCGGCGCCGCGTACTCGACCAGCACCGCCAGCGGCGCAACCGCCCGGGCGGTGACGAGATCGAAGCGATCGTGGACCTCCTCGGCGCGCAGCGGCAGCACGGACACGTTGCGAAGCCCGGCCTCCCTACCCAGCCTCTCCGCGACCGCGGCATGCCGCCGCTGGGACTCGATCAGAGTCACGCGGGAAGAAGGCAGCGCCGCCGCGAGCGCCAGGCCTGGAAACCCGGCGCCAGAGCCGATGTCGGCGATCGATGCGGGCGCGCCGAGATACGGCAGCGCTGAAAGCGAGTCCGCGAGATGCTCATCGACCGGATCCGAGACAGTCGTCGGAGGGTCGGGCTCGGACTCGAGCGCCTCGAGGAGAGCGATGAGCGGCTCGGCCTCGACCCCATACCGCGCCGCCAACTCGCGGACGCGTTTCACGTGTTACGCCCTAACGCGCCTTGACGGGCGTGACGACCAGGCGCCGCTCCGGCTCGTCGCCCTCCGAGTGGGTCTCCACGTCGCCGCGCTCGGCGAGATACGTGTGGACGACCTTGCGCTCGTGCGGGCCCATCGGCTCGAGCTCCACCGCACGGCCGAAGTCGAGCGCGTCAGCCACCGCTCGGTCGGCCTGGCGACGGAGCGCCAACTCGCGACGCTCGCGGTATCCCGCCGCGTCGACCACGACGCGCTTTCGGTCCCCCTGCGCCCGCGCGTACGCGGCGCGCGACGCGACGTCCTGCAGCGCGTCGATCGTCGAGCCGTGCCGGCCGATCAGAAGGCCGAGCTCCGGGCCGTTGACCGTCGCGCGGATCTCGTCGGCGCTCTCCTCGATGTCCACCGTGCCCTCGAGCTCGAGCGCCAAGCACGACCCGTGCGACGACCGCGCGCACCCGCTCGGCGGGCTCCTCCGGCAGCTCGTCGTGGTCTTCCTCCCACCGGTCGAGGTCGACCGTCGCCGCCACGCGGGCCGGATCGCCCGCGTCCTCGTCGGGCTCCGCGAGCACCTCGAACTCCACCGCGTCCTGGGTCAGGCCCGGGTAGTCCCGCTCGAGCTCCTTGAACGCGGCGCGCTTCGCCTCGCCGACCGTCGCGCCCTCAGCCTCCGCGCGCGCGTCCTCGCCGGCCACAGCTAGCGCCTCCTGCCCGTCCGCTTCTTCTTCTTGCGCGGCCCGGGCGGCGGGGCCTTCTTGGGGCCGCCGTTTCCGTCGCCCTTCGCGCCCTTCCCGGAGGCCACGGCCGCCGTGGCCGTGGCCGGCGCCTTTCCTCTGGCCGGTTTCGACCCGGCGTCGGCTTTCGGCGCGATCGGCTCGGGCTTCGGGAACAGCTTCCGGACGCAGGAACTGCTGGCCGATCGTCCACATGTTCGTCGTGATCCAGTAGACGATCAGGCCGGCCTCGAAGTTGATGATGAAGATGACGAAGACGAACGGCAGCGCGAGCATGATCCGGCGCTGCATCGGGTCCGCGGTGACGGTCGAGACGAGGCCCGAGATCAGCTGCGTCGACACGTAGAGGACGATCAGGACCGCGAGCGTCGCGCCGGTCGCCGGCTCGGCGAGGTTCGTCGATGAAGAGGAAGCGACTCGCGCGCCCTCGATGCTCCTGCTGGAACTCGTCGCCGCGCAGCAGGTAGAAGAGCGCGATGAAGAACGGGAGCTGAAGCAGGATCGGGAGACAGGAGCCGAGCGGATTGACCTTGTGCTCCTGGTAGAGCTTCATCATCTCCTGGTTCATCCGCTGGCGGTCGTCCTTGTACCGCTCCTGGATCCGCTTCATCTCGGGCTGAAGCCGCTGGAGGTCCTGCATCGAGCGAACCTGCTTGAAGGTCAGCGGCAGGATCGCGAGCCGGACGCAGACCGTCAGCATGATGATCGAGGCGCCCCAGCTGAACCCGGCCGAGTCGTGCCAGAACTGGAGGATCGAGTTGCGCCACATCGATCAGCGGCTGGAGGACGTTTGCGATGAGGATCATGGGCGGTGGGCCGCGCGCGGGCGGAAGAGGCGTTGCTGCTCGACGGGGTCGAAGCCGCCGTGGCTCCACGGGTTGCACCGAAGGAGCCGCCAGCCGGCCAGCACGACGCCGCGCAGTATGCCGTAGGTCTTGATGGCCTGCAGGGCGTACGCCGAGCAGGAGGGGTGGTACTTGCAGCGCTGCGGAATCGCCGGCGAGATGACGCGCTGGTAGAGCCGGATCGGCAGGCCGGCGATCGCCCGCGCGCTCATTCCGTCGCCTCTCCGCCGAGCAGGCCCGCCTGGCCGAGCAGCTCGCGCAACGCCTCCTCCACAGCCGGCTCCCCTCGCTCCGCGAGCTCTGCCGCATCGGGGCGGGCAACGAGGACGAAGTCGTGGCCCGCCGGGAGGTCTCCAGCCGCGGACCAGAACGCCTCGCGCAGCAGCCGCTTCATCCGGTTCCGCTCGACGGCGCCGCCAACCTTCCGGCCGACGGAGATCCCGAGCCTGGGACCGTCGTCATCGCCCACGCGCGGGAAGGAGTGGAGGACAAGGTGCCTGCTCGCGTGCGAGCGCCCCTCGCGGTAGACGCGCTCGAACTCGGCGCTGCGGGAGAGCCTGCGCGCGCCCTGGACCCTTTCTTCTCAGCCATCCTCAGGGAGTGAGCCGCTTGCGGCCCTTGCGCCGCCGGCGCTCGAGGATCGCGCGCCCACCGCGCGTGCGCATGCGCGCGCGGAACCCGTGAGTGCGGGCTCGCTTGCGCTTCTTGGGCTGATAGGTGCGCTTCACGGGAGGCGCGGAGGGTAGCGCGTCGCGCCTGTTGACAAGCTGTGAACACCCTTTTCCCGCGATTTGCGGAGACTCGAAAAAGCGCCCCGAACCGCCCGTCATACCGCGTGTAGACTCGGGTCCTCCGAGGGTTCGAGCGTCGTCGCACCGGCTCGAGACCTCCAATGAAGATGCACCCAAAGCGACCCCACCGGAGGCCGTTCGCAAGCCCGTGCCCGAGGAGCTCGAGACGATCTGGGATGCCGTTCGACGCGAGCTCCGTCGTGACGTAACGGACTTCAGCTTCCACATCTGGCTGGAGCCGCTCGAGCCTGCGGCGTGCGAGGCAGGGACGCTCTACGTCAGGGCGCCGGAGCACATCCGCAGCTGGGTCCGCGACCGCTACACGCCCGTTCTCCGCGCCGCCGCACGGCGGGCCGGGATCGATGCGGTCGAGCTCGTCGGCGAGGCATGGGCCGGCGTCTCTCGCGAGGCGCTGCCCCCGATCCTGAAGCCGCGCCCAGGCGACGGCCTCAACCCCAAGTACACCTTCGAGCAGTTCGTGATCGGTGACGGCAACCGCCTGGCGCACGCCGCGGCGCTGGCCGTCGCCGAGCTGCCGGCGCAGGCCTGGAACCCGCTCTTCATCCACGGGCCGCCCGGGCTCGGCAAGACCCACCTCCTCCACGCGATCGGCAACTACGTCCGGCGCTACGGCGAGGGGCTGCGGGTCCGCTACGCCACCGTCGAGGACTTCATGGCCGAGTTCGTGCAGGCGATCCGGCGGCGCAGCACCGACGGCTTCCGGGAGCGGTTCCGCGACGTCGACGTGCTGCTGCTCGACGACGTGCAGTTCCTGGCCGACAAGGTGCGCACGAAGGAGGAGCTCTTCCACACCTTCAACGCCCTGTACGAGTCCGGCCGCCAGCTGGTCTTCACGAGCGACCGCAGCCCGACCGACCTCGAGGCCTTCGAGGACAGGCTGAAGGAGCGCTTCGAGTGCGGGCTGGTGGCCGAGGTCGTGCCCCCCGACGCCGGCGTCCGGCTGGCGATCCTCCGCAAGCGCGTGCGCCAGGACGAGCTCGGAGACGTGCCCGATGAGACCCTCGAGGCCGTCGCCCGCGCCGTCGGCGCAAGCGTCCGCGTGCTCGAGGGGGCACTGATCCGGGTCGTCGCCTACGCGTCCCTCGCCGACGAGCCCCCTACGCCCGAGCTCGCCATGCGGGTGCTGGGCAGCCTCTACCGCCGGCGGCGCGGCCCAGCCCTGCTCGGTCAAGCGAATCCAGGAGGCGACCGCCGAGGAGTTCGGCATCTCTCCCGAGGCGCTCCTCGCCCGCGACCGCACCCCCACCGTCGCTTTCGCCCGCCAGGTCGCGATGTATCTCGCGCGCGAGCTGACCGACCAGGGACTGCCGGCCCTCGGGCGCGAGTTCGGAGGGCGCAACCACACCACCGTCCTGCACGCCTGGAAGCGCGTCAGCGAGCTTGTGGACAAGCCGGGTGAAAAACGTGAAACGGTCGTGGACATCCGCCGCCGGCTCGAGGCCGAGAAGCCGTGACGACCGTGCCCGTTGACAGAATCAACAACTTGCGCCTCTCCCGTCGACAGCCCGATCGCCGCTGCCTGAGCGGAATCAGCTCGGCTGTCCACATCTACACAGCACCCTACTTCTTCTAGACAGGACCGGTAATGAAGTTCTCGATTCCGTGTGACCAGTTCGTGCCCAGCCTCGGCGTCGCGGCCCGCGGCGTCTCGACCCGCAGCGCCATCCAGACGCTGTCCGGCGTCCTGGTGCGGGCGACCGAGGGCCAGGTCGAGCTGCAGGCCACCGACATGGAGCTCGGCATCCGCGTGTCGGCGCCCGCGCAGGTCGAGCGCGAGGGCGATGCCGTCGTGCCGGGACGGCTTCTGCTCGACGTGGTGCGGTCGCTTCCGAAGGAGGAGCTGTCGCTCGAGTACCGCTCCTCGCAGCAGGACGTCGAGGTCGTCTCGGGTACGGCGAAGTTCCATCTGCGCACGCTCCCGCTGGAGGACTTCCCCAAGCTGCCCGAGCCGAACGGCTCCACGATGCGGGTCCCGTCGCGCGCGTTCGTGGAGACGATCAACCGCGTGGCACGGTCGGCCTCGAGAGACGAGACCCGTCCGCACCTGACCGGCGTGCTCGTGTCGGCGTCCGGCAAGGAGCTGCGGATGGTCGCCACCGACTCGTACCGGCTGTCCGTCAAGGAAACGTCACTCGACCAGCCCCTGGATGGCGAGCTCGAGGCGAACGTGCCGGCGCGCACGCTGCAGGAGCTCGGGCGCGTGGCCGGCACCGAGGACGACGGGGAGATCGAGATCGCTGCGCTCGAGAACCAGGTCATCTTCCGGGTCGGCGACACGGTCCTGTCGTCGCGGCTCGTAGAAGGTCGATTCCCGAACTATCGCCAGCTCCTGCCCGAGACGTTCGAGCACGAACTCCGCCTCTCGACCGCGGAGCTGCTGGAGGTCGTTCGCCGCATCAGCCTGCTGGCGCAGAAGAACGCCCCGCTGAGGCTGGCCTTCAGCGAGGGCACGCTCGAGGTGTCGGCGCAGACCCCGGACGTCGGCGAGGCCAGCGAGTCATTGCCCGTGCCGTTCAAGGGCGAGCCGCTCGAGATCGGCTTCAACCCGGAGTTCCTCCGCGACGGCCTCGAGAGCGCGGAGTCCGAGGAGCTCGTGCTCAAGCTGATCAGCCCGCTGCGGCCCGGCCTGGTCCAGTCGGGCGACGACGGTGGCTTCACGTATCTCGTGATGCCGATCCGCCTGAACGTGTAGCCCCATGCGCGTCACACGCGTAAGCGCGCGCGACTTCCGCAACCTGGAGCAGGTCGATGCCGCGCTCGGAGACGCGGTCACGGTCGTGCACGGCCCCAACGGCGCCGGCAAGACCAACCTCCTCGAGGCCCTCTACTTCGGCTGCACCGCCCGTTCGTGCCGGACGTCGAACGAGCGGGAGCTGGTCCGTTTCGGGACGAAGGTCGCCCGCGTCGAGGTCGAGCTCGAGGCTGAGGATGGCGACCACCGGCTCGAGGTCGGCCTGGAGCCGGGCGAGGCGAAGCGTGTGAGGCTCGACGGAGCGGACCTCGCGGGGCCAGCCGGCGCCGAGGCGCGTCCGCTCGTGAGCGTCTTCATGCCGGATCGGCTCGACCTGGTGAAGGGCGCTCCGGCGTTGCGCCGCGCCCACCTCGACCAGCTCGTCACGGCGCTGTGGCCGGCTCGCGCGCAGAACCGCGCGGTCTACAACCGCGCTCTCTCCCAGCGGAATGCGCTGATCGCCCGCGTCCGGGCGGGAGCGGCGGATCCGGCCCTGCTCGACACGTGGGACTCCGAGCTCGCCCGCGCGGGGGCGGCCTTGATGTCGGACCGATCCGAGGCGGTCACGCTCGTCGCACCCCGCTTCAGCGAGCGCGCCGTCGATCTCGGCCTCCCCGAGGAGGCGACGCTGTCCTACCGTCCGCGCAGCCGGGCAACGGATGCGGAAGCGCTCCGCGAAGAGCTGCGTGAGCGCCGCGAGGACGACCTCCAGCGCGGCTTCTCCGCGCACGGCCCGCACCGGGACGAGCTCGTCCTCGCACACGCTGGCCGGCAGCTTCGCGCGTACGGGTCCCAGGGGCAGCAGCGGCTCGGTCTGCTCGCGCTCCTCTTCGCGGAGCGCGACGTTCTGCTCGATGCGCGCGGCCGCCCGCCCCTCATGCTTCTCGACGACGTCATGTCGGAGCTCGACTTCGCTCGTCGCGAACGCCTGGTCGAGCTGCTCGCGGCGGGCGGCCAGGCGGTCATCACCACAACCGACCTGGAGCACGTGCCGGGCGCGACAGGGGACGGGGTGGCCGCGATGGCGGTCATGTCCGGCCAACTCGCGCAGGAGCCGGTCGGTTGAGGCGCCTCGGCCCTCGGCCGCTGGCGGACGCGCTCACGCCGCTGAAGAGGGAGCTGGCGCCCGGCACGACGCTCGCGCGCGTGCAGGAGGTGTGGCCGGCCGTGGCAGGCGCGGCGGCCAGGGAAGCCACCCCCGTTTCCGAGCGATCGGGCACGGTCACCTTCGCGTGCCGGTCCTCGGTCTGGGCGGGCGAGCTGACCCTCATGGCGAGGGACCTGACCGACCGTCTGAACGCCGCTTTGGACGGCCGTTCCGTCACCGATTTGCGCTTCGTGACACGGTCGGCGTAACGGCTGGAAACGCAGCGTTCGCCGGAGCACCGAAAAACGTGCGTTTTGCAGGTATTTCGTAACACTCTGGGCCGTCCGGTTCCGGGGCTAAGCTGCTATTCTCTTGAGGCCGCCAGAACCGCCCCGACCCGCATCTCAGGAGGCACTGGGTCGGGGCTTCTCATGTAAGGACTACGGAAGGCCGGAGATTGGCTGACAAGCCTGCCAAGAAGACCGCCAAGAAGCGTGCGAACGGGAGCTACGGGGCCCAGGACATCACCGTCCTCGAGGGCCTCGAGGCCGTCCGCAAGCGCCCGGGCATGTACATCGGATCGACCGGGCAGCGGGGGCTCCACCACCTCATCTACGAGGTCATGGACAACTCCGTCGACGAGGCGCTGGCGGGCGAGGCCGACCACGTCGAGATCGTGATCCACCCGGACAACTCCGTCACGGTCACCGACAACGGCCGCGGCATCCCGGTGGACCTGCACGAGAAGGAGAACCGCCCGGCGGCCGAGGTCGTCCTCACCGTGCTGCACGCCGGCGGCAAGTTCGGCGACGGCGGCGGCTACAAGGTCTCCGGCGGCCTCCACGGCGTCGGCGTGTCCGTGGTGAACGCGCTCTCGGAGCAGCTCCACCTGACCGTGTGGCGCGACGGGCACGAGTGGACGCAGTCGTATGAGCGCGGCGTCCCGAAGGCGGACCTGAAGAAGGGCGCCAAGACGAAGCAGCGCGGCACCTCCATCACGTTCATGCCGGACCTCGAGATCTTCGACACGATCGACTACGACAACTCGATCCTCGAGACGCGCTTCCGCGAGATGGCCTTCCTCACGAAGGGACTCGCCATCGACTTCGAGGACAAGCGCGGCGAGGGCTTCAAGACGTCGTTCAAGTACGACGGCGGCATCGTGGACTTCGTCAAGTACCTCCACTCCCAGGGCACGCGCGACCCGATCCAGAAGAAGGTCGTCTACATGGAGGAGTCGAGCGACGTCGGCGAGGTCGAGGTTGCGCTCCAGTGGAACAACTCCTACCAGGAGAACCTGCTCTCGTTTGCCAACAACATCAACACGCACGAGGGCGGCTCGCACCTGTCCGGCTTCCGCTCCGCGCTCACGCGCACGCTGAACGCCTACGCGCGGCAGAAGGGCTTCCTCAAGGAGAAGGAAGAGAACCTCTCGGGCGAGGACGTTCGCGAGGGCCTCACGGCGATCATCTCCGTCAAGGTCCAGGACCCCCAGTTCGAGGGGCAGACGAAGACGAAGCTCGGAAACCCGCCGGTCGAGGGCTTCGTCCAGGCGGCGGTCAACAAGGGGCTCGGGGAGTTCCTCGAGGAGAACCCGGCCGAGGGCAACCAGATCATCAAGAAGGCCGTCCAGGCCGCCCAGGCGCGTGCGGCGGCCCGCAAGGCGCGCGACCTCACCCGCCGCAAGTCCGCTCTCGAGAACTCGACTCTGCCGGGCAAGCTCGCGGATTGCTCGGTGCGCGATCCCGCCCTGGCCGAGCTATTCGTGGTCGAGGGCGACTCCGCCGGCGGATCGGCAAAGCAGGGCCGTGACCGGAACACGCAGGCGATCCTCCCGCTGCGCGGCAAGATCATCAACGTCGAGAAGAACCGGATCGACAAGGTCCTCTCGAACACGGAGATCCAGGCGCTGATCACGGCGATCGGCACGGGGATCCGGGAGGAGTTCGAGCTCGAGAAGGCCCGCTACCACAAGGTCATCGTCATGACCGACGCCGACGTAGACGGGGCCCACATCCGAACGCTCGTGCTCACGTTCCTCTTCCGCGAGATGCCGGAGCTGATCGAGGCCGGTTACGTCTACATCGCCAAGCCGCCGCTCTACAAGGTCAAGAACGGCTCGCACGAGGTCTACATCGAGAAGGAGGTCGAGCTCGAGGAGCTGCTCCTCCGCGACAAGCTGGAGAAGATCCAGGTCTTCGATCGCGCCGGCACGCAGTTCAAGCTGACCACCGCCCGCTGGCAGAAGTACGGCCGGCTGCTCAAGCAGTACGAGGGTTGGGCGTCGTCTCTGCGCGCCGAGTGGGGCCACGAGATCGTCACGTTCCTCGAGGAGTCCACGATCCTCGACGAGGGTGCGGTGGAGGGCGATGCCGTGCTCGCCCTGATGGAGGGCGCGGACCCCGCGGAGGAGCCGCACACGACCGAGCTGGTGGAGAAGAACGCGGACGAGATCGTCATCAAGGTGATCGAGCGCAAGACGGGCCTCGCGCGCACGCACAGGCTGAAGCGGGCGATGTTCGACGCGACCGACTACCGCAACTTCGTGCGCGTGCACACCGAGCTCAAGTCGCTCGCCGGCACGCCGCCGTTCGACGTCCGGCTCGACAAGCACGAACGCCGCGCCCTGTCTTTCGAGGCGCTGCGTCACGAGGTCATGGCCGTCGCCCAGGAGGGCGTCAAGCTCCAGCGCTTCAAGGGGCTGGGCGAGATGAACGCCGACCAGCTCTTCGACACGGCGATGGACCCCGGCCGGCGGACGCTGCAGCAGGTCACGGTCGACGACGCCGCCTCGACCGACCAGATCTTCTCGATGCTGATGGGCGACAAGGTCGAGCCGCGTCGTGAGTTCATCGAGTCGCACGCCCGCGACGCGAGCCTGGATATCTAACGATGGCCGTCGACCAGCTCACAGGCGGGAACGTCGAGCCGCGCGGGCTCGAGGAGGAGATGCGGTCGAGCTACCTCGATTACGCGATGAGCGTGATCGTGGGCCGCGCGCTGCCGGACGTGCGCGACGGGCTCAAGCCGGTCCACCGCCGCGTCCTCTACTCGATGCACCGCGACGGGCTCCAGCCGAACCGGCCGTACCGCAAGTGCGCTCGCGTCGTCGGGGACGTCATGGGCTCGTTCCACCCACACGGCGACTCCGCGATCTACGACACGCTCGTGCGCCTCGCGCAGGACTTCGCGCAGCGCTACGTGTTGGTGGACGGCCAGGGCAACTTCGGCTCGATCGACAGCGACCCACCGGCCGCGATGCGCTACACCGAGGCTCGCCTCGCGCGCATCGCCACCGAGATGCTGCGCGACATCGACGCGGACACCGTCGACTTCGGGCCGAACTACGACGGCTCTGAGAACGAGCCGCTCGTCCTGCCGTCGCGCTTCCCGAACCTGCTCGTCAACGGCTCGGCCGGCATCGCCGTCGGGATGGCCACCAACATCCCGCCGCACAACCTCGGCGAGGTCATCGACGCCACCGTGTCCTACATCGACGATCCGTCGATCGACGCCCCCGGCCTCATGCAGCACATTCCCGGGCCGGACTTCCCGACGGGCGGCACGATCGTCGGGCGCACGGGGATCAAGGAGGCGTACGAGACGGGTCGCGGGCGCGTGGTCTTGCGCGGCAAGGCCCACATCGAGCCGCTGCGCCAGGGCAAGGAGGCGATCATCGTCACCGAGATGCCCTACCAGGTGTCGAAGGGCGACGGGCGCAACGACGGCTCGGGCCTGATCAAGAAGATCGCCGAGGTCGTCCAGAACGGCAAGATCCCGCAGATCTCCGACCTCCGCGACGAGTCGGACAAGCGCGGCACCCGGCTGGTCATCGAGCTGAAGCGCGATGCCATCCCGAAGGTCGTGCTCAACAACCTCTACAAGTTCACGTCCCTCCAGACGACCTTCGGCGTGAACATGGTCGCGCTGGTCGACGGCGTGCCGCGCACGCTCGGCCTCGTCCCGCTGATCAAGAACTACGTCGACCACCAGCGCGACGTGATCGTGCGGCGGACGAAGTACGAGCTCGGTCGCGCGGAGGCGCGGGCGCACATCCTCGAGGGCCTCCTCATCGCGCTCGGCAACCTCGACGCCGTGATCGAGCTGATCCGCGGATCGCGCGACCCGGACGCCGCGCGCGACGGCCTGATGGAGAAGTTCGAGCTCTCGCGCGAGCAGGCGCAGGCGATCCTCGACCTCCGCCTGCAGCGGCTCACCGCGATGGAGGCGGACACGATCAAGCGCGAGCACGCCGACCTGGTCGAGCGGATCGCAGAGCTGCGCGAGATCCTCGGCGACGAGTCGCGCGTGATGGGCCTGATCAAGGAGGAGCTGCTCGAGATCAAGGACCGCTACGGCGACGAGCGGCGCACCGAGATCACCCATGCCGAGGGCGACATCGACATCGAGGACTTGATCGCCGACCAGCAGATGGTCATCTCGATCACGAAGTCCGGCTACATCAAGTCACTCCCGCTCGCTACCTACCGGCAGCAGAAGCGCGGCGGCATCGGGGTGCGCGGTATGGACATGAAGGAAGAGGACTACATCGAGCACCTCTTCGTGACCTCGACGCACGACTTCCTCCTGTTCTTCACGAACCGCGGCAAGGTCTACCGGCAGAAGGTGTACGACCTGCCCGAGGCCAGCAGGACGTCGAAGGGCCGCGCGCTCGTGAACGTCCTGCCGCTGCGCGAGGGCGAGTTCGTCAGCGCGGTGCAGGCCACGCGCGACTTCTCGGAGGGCAAGTACCTGGTCTTCGCCACCCGCAAGGGCATGATCAAGAAGACGGAGTTCAAGGCCTACAACACGCCGATCAAGGCGGACGGGATCATCGCGATCAAGATCCGCGACGGCGACGAGCTGGTCGAAGTCCGCCGGACTGAAGGCGAGAGCGACATCATCATGGTGGCTCGCTCGGGCAAGGCCGCGCGCTTCAACACGGACCAGGTCCGGCCGATGGGCCGCGACACCTCGGGCGTCAAGGGCATGAACGTCGCTCAGAAGGGCAACTACGTCCTCGCCATGGACATCGCCCGCGACGACACAGAGCTCCTCGTCGTGACCGAGAACGGGTTCGGCAAGCGCTCGCCGATCACCGACTACCCGGTGAAGGGCCGCGGCACGATGGGCGTACAGACGATCAAGCTGACGGACAAGAAGGGTGCGCTTGCCGGCGCGATGATCGTGCGCGAGCACGACGAGCTCGTCTTCATCTCTCAGAACGGCATGGTCCAGCGCACGGCGGTGAAGGGCATCTCGCTCTACGGCCGCGCGTCCCAGGGCGTGAACGTGATGAACCTCCGCGACGACGACGTCGTCAGCGCCGTGGCGCTCGTGATGGAGGGCCAGGCGGAGACGGCGGCGAAGGTCGAAGAGGACGAGGCGACGCCGGAGCTCGAGGCATCGGCCGACGGCGACGCGCCCGCAGAGCCCGAGCCCGACGAGTCTGAGTAGCTCCTCCGGTCTCCTGGGCCACGAGCCGCGCTGGCTCGGGCCGCTCGCCCTCGGGACGATCTACGTCGTCTGGGGCTCGACTTACCTGGCGATCCGCGTCATGGTCGAGGACATCCCGCCGCTTCTCGGCGCCGGCGTCCGGTTCCTGATCGCCGGCACGATCATGTACGCCTGGGTCGCCTGGCGCCGGCCCCGGTCAGCTCGCACCCTGACCGGTCGGCAGCTGGTCGGAGCGGCGGTCGTCGGCCTTCTCCTGATGTTCGGCGGCAACGGACTCGTGACCGTCGCGGAGGAGGAGGTCCCGTCGGGGCTTGCGGCCCTCCTCATCGCGACGGTGCCCCTGTGGGTCATCCTCCTGCGCGCCAGTTACGGCCGCGAACGCGTGCCGTCGACGACGCTGATGAGCGTTGCGGTCGGGTTCGCCGGAGTCGGCCTGCTCGTGCTGCCCGGCGACCGGCCGGAGGGTGCCCCGCTGGGCTGGTGCCTCCTCGTCGTCTTGGCTGCCGTGCTCTGGGCCAGCGGCTCGTTCGCGGCGAACCGCGTAGACCGGCCGGCCGACCTTCTCACCGCGACCGCCTGGCAAATGCTGATCGGCGGCGGGGCGATGGTGGTCGTGGGGCTGGCCATCGGAGAGGCCGCCGAGGTCGAGCTCGCCGAGATCTCGCTCGACTCCTGGATGGCCTTCGTCTTCCTCGTCTTCATCGGCTCGATCGCGGCCTTCACGGCCTACAACTGGCTCCTTCGAAACGTTGCCATCTCGACCGTGGCGACCTACGCCTTCGTCAACCCTGTGATCGCAGTCTTCCTGGGCTGGGCGATCCTGTCCGAGGAGATCACCTCGTTCGTCTTGCTCGGGACCACCGTGATCGTCGCGTCCGTCGCGTTCGTGGTGATGAGCTCGGAGGAGAAGGCACCCGCCGCGTGATCCGCTACATTCGGCGGACCAGGGAAAGGAGGTGGTCCTAACTTGAGTGACAGTCTTTTCGGGACCCTGGAGGTGACCGGCCGCTAGCCGGTTCGCTGGACCCCGTTAGCGGAGTCCAACCGGGACACCGTCGGAGAAGGAGGCCGGGATTCGTCCCTCCGGCCGCGGCGCCACGGCTCCGCAGCGACCGCCTCCGATCAAAATCCAGTCAAGTCGTGCGAAGGGCGTCCGCATGGGCGCCCTTCGTCTGTCAGTTCGACTCCTGCTCGAGGTCCTCGACGCGCTGCTCCAGGTCGTCGAGCTGCTGCTGGAGGTCGTCGGAGCCCCCGTCGTCCTGTTGGTCGAGCTGCTTCTCGAGCGCGTCGACGTCATCCTGGATCTGGCGCAGCTCGGAGGCGCTGGCGGTGTTCTCGGCCCGGTCCTCGAGCCCGTCGAGCCGCTCCGTCGTCTGCTCCCTGAAGACCTCGAGGTCCGCGCGAAGCGAGTTGACCGCCTGGTTCCCCTCGCGGTTCTCGTCCTTCGTGTTCTCGATCTCGGAGATCGCGTAACCCGCGGCCCCGGCGGCGAGGACCGCGATCAGTGTGACGATCAGAAGCCAGCGGTTCTGACGCCGCTCGCGCTTCTCTTCGACCGTCAGCTCGGACGTGTCTTCGGGCGGCCCCGGAGTGGACGGGGGCGGAACGGGTGGGCTCTGCACGATCAGGCCGCCTGGGGTAGGTATTGCTCCCAGACGACTGGGATCTTTGGCTCCGCCACGTGCACGAAGATAGTGGCTGACGGGGCGCGTGGAGCTCGCCGCGGGTGCATGTTCGCCTGCTTCGGCAGCCGGTCGCCCTTGCGGCGGTTGCACGGTGCGCAGCAGGTCACGATGTTGTCCCAGGTGGATAGCCCGCCCTTCGAGCGCGGGATCACGTGATCGACGGTGAGTGAGTGGCGCTCCTCGCCGCAGTACTGGCACGCCCAGCGGTCGCGGGCGAAGACGGCGCGGCGCGTGATCTTCCTTCGATGTGCGTCGCGCGGCACCCTGACGTAGGTGACGAGGCGGATCACGACGGGGCGCGGGAAGGTGAGGTTCTCGGAGTGAAGCGACCACTCGCCGTGCTCGAGGATCTCGGCGCGGTCCTTCAGGACGAGAACGGTCGCGCGGCGCACTGTGCACACGTTGATGGCCTCGTACGAAGCGTTCAGTACGAGCACCCGACCTGTCGTCCTACGTGGGCCTACCAACTTGGCGGAAAGAATAGCCGCGAGTCGCGCCCTGAACTTCAGGCGGCCGCGTACGAGCCGAGCACGCGCAGCTCCTCGACACGGGCGCGCAGCGCGTCGAGCGCCTCGGCCACGCGCGGCTCGCCGGCGCCGCCCTCGAGGTCGGCGAAGAACATGTAGTGGCCGAGGCCGACGCGGCGTGGCCGGGACTCGATCCGGGTGAGGTTGATCTCGCGGTCCGACAGCTCGCGCAGGACGTTGACGAGCGCACCCGGCGACTCGTCGTTGAATCCCCAGAAGACGATCGAGGTCTTGTCCCCTCCCGCGGCCGGGACGGCGGCGGCCGGGGCGAGCCACACGAACCGGGTCTGGTTGTCGCCCGAGTCCTCGACGTCCGCACGGAGGATCGCGCAGTCATAGAGCTGGGCGGCGAGTCCGGACGAGATCGCCGCCCACGGCTCGTCGGCCTCGGCCACCGCCCGCGCGGCCTCCGCGGTCGACACGCTCGACACGCGCTCAGCATTCGCGAGCGGCCCGCGCAGAAGCGCGGTGCATTGCGCCATCGCCTGGGGGTGGGAGATCACGCGCGTCACCTTCTCGACCTCAATCGGGCGGCGCGCGATCAGGCAGTGATGGATCGGGTGGATGTGCTCGGCGACGATCCGCACGTCGGAAGCCTCGGTCGCAAGCGCGTCGAGCGTGGCTGCCACGCCGCCCTCGAGCGAGTTCTCGATCGGCACGAGCGCCCGTTCGGTGTGGCCCTCGTGGACCGCCATCACGGTCTCGTAGACGGTCGGGTACGCGACGGGCTCGGCGCCCTCCGGCGCCGACGCGAGCAGAGCCTCCTCGGTGAAGGTCCCGGCTGGCCCGAGGAAGGCGACGCGCACGCTAGACGGGGGCCTGCACGCCCCCGGCGAGCGCGGTGTCGACCGCCTCCTGCTCCTCCGGCGACAGCTCCAGCGTGGGAACGCCGTCCGTCAGCTGCTTTACGTAGACACGAGCCTGGTCACGGTGCACGATCGACGAGACGACGACGCCCGACTTGTGCGCATCGAGCAGCGCGAGCGAGCTGGACTGATGCCCCGACATCTCGCCGTAGGCGTCGTACCGGACCAGTGACCGGTACGCGATGCACGCGTCGGTGCGCTCAGACGCCACGGAGAGGCGCTCGTCGACCTGGGCGAGGGCCCCCTCGACCCATTCGCGGAGGTCGGTGAAGCCGTCGCCGACGCTCTGGACGTACGTCACGAGATCCTGGTTCCCGCGCGCCCCGAGGACCGCGCTCTGCGCGGCACGTAGCCGGCGCAGCCGGACCGCGAGCACGATCGCGAGCAGCAGTGCCGCCAGCGCGATGGCGGCGGCCGCCAGTGCCACGATTCCGGTCGTCGAGGTGAGCTCGTCCACCGCGCGCTGAGACTAGCGCGAGAAGATCGCGGTGAAGCTGGCCTCGTTGTTGTCGGTCTTCTCCTCGCCGGCAACAGGCTCGATCTGCACGTTGATGTCGACCGTCTCGCCGAGCGGCGGGGTCTCGGCCAGCGGGACGTTCACGACCTTGCTCTCGCCGGGGTTGATCGCGTCCAGGGTCTGCTCGAGCGCGATCGGCTCCCCGTCGGCGGCCGCGATCTCGACCACCACGACGACGTCCTCCTCGGGGTGCTCGCCCTGGTTCGCGATCTCGATGTCGAACGAGACATCTTCGGTCGCGGGGATCTGCGCGGGAGCGCCCTCCACGAGCGCGGTGCCCGCCGGCGTGACGGTGACGCTGCCGAGGCCGGTCCCGTGTAGCCCCGGCTCGGCCGCCTCCGCACCGGCCGTCCCGACCCCCGCGAGCCTGTCGGCCACGGTCTGCGGGCGAAGCCAGCTGATGTCGGGTAGGAAGGCGATCGTCTCCGGGTCCCGGAGCGTGTCCGGCACGGGTACGTCGTCCTCGAGGTTCTCCTCCTCGATCTCGCCGAGCAGCCTTGGGAGGTACCTCTGCGAGTAGATGACGTCGCTCGTCAGGAAGTACTGCATCTGCGCGGCAATCCGCTCGTTCGGGTCGGTCTCGTCGTCCCCGGCCGCCTCGGCGTCAGCGCCCGCCCCGGCTGCCTCGCGTGCGATGCCGTCCAGGCCGTCACGACGGAACTCCAGTGACTCGACCAGGTAGTCGTGCGCCCCGTCGAGCTCCCCGGGCACGTCGAGGTCGTTCGCGCGGTCGACGAGCTGCTCCGCCTGCACCTTGATGCCGTTCACGTTGCTGGTGAAGTCGACCTCGCTACCCCCCGGATCCTCGAGCAGCTCGAAGAGCGCCGTGCTCTGCTGCTCGGACTCGCCGACCAGCTCCTCCGCGTCGCCGACGTAGTCCTTGAATCCCTGCTCCTTCTGCGACGCCTGGCATCCGCGGATGCCGAAGAACAGGAGCAGCAGCACGAGCAGCCCTCCCCCGACAGCGATCGCGCGGCGCACGAGCAACGTCTGGGGGTCGGTCGACGGCCCTCTCGGCGGTGGGCGTCGCGGCCTGGGCGCGCGCGGTTGGTCGTCGCGTTCGTCGAGGAAGGACAAGCCGGGGCAAGTATGCCGTTTCTTGCGGACTACCTGACATCCTGGGCAGGGAGGGCCGCGGCGGGGACGAACCTCAAACCTGCGATGGAACGACCTGTTACGACCCAAGAGCTATTCGAGACCGAGCGCACGCACCGGCTCGGCCCGGACAGCCTGCCCGAGGATCCCGGCCTGGTCCTCGACCGGTACCGGCTGGAGCGCCGGCTTGGCGCGGGCGGGTTCGGCGTCGTATGGCTGGCGCACGACGAGCGGCTCGAGCGCGACGTGGCCGTCAAGGTGATCCCGCGCGAGCACGGCGGGGCCGGCGTCACAAGGGCCGAGCGCGAGGCGCGCGCCGCGGCGCGGCTCAACCACCCGGGCGTCGTGGGGCTCTACGAGCTCGACCACGACGAGCACTCCACCTACCTCGTCTCGGAGTTGGTTCGGGGCCGAACCTTCGCCGAGCTGTCGCGCGCGGGCGCGCTGTCGGACAGCGACGTCGCCAACATCGGCCTGGCGCTGTGCGACGCCCTCGACCACGCGCACGAGCGGGGCGTGATCCACCGCGACGTCAAGCCCCAGAACGTGATGGTGCTCGCCGAGCCCGACGCCGGCGCCGGCTTTGCGAAGCTCGCCGACTTCGGCGTCGCCCACCTCGCCTCGGGCGACATCCTCACCCGCACAGGCGACGTGGTGGGCACGCTCGCGTACATGGCGCCCGAGCAGGCCGAGGGCCTGCGGGTGACCCCGGCCGCGGACGTCTATTCACTCGCGCTGACTCTGTACGAGGCGTGGACCGGGGTGAACCCCGTTCGCGGCCACGGCCCCGCCAGCACCGCGCGAAGGCTCGGCCGCCGCCTGCCGCGCCTGGCCGACCGCCGGCGCGACCTGCCGTACGAGCTCTGCGACGTGGTCGACGCGTGCCTCGATCCCAACCCGGGCCGCCGTCCGGAGATCAGCGAGCTGCGCCGCGCGCTCGCGGACGCGGCGCCGGATCTCTCCGACGAGGGGGGCCTCGTCGAGCCCGCGACGCTCGTGCGCTTCGGCCTGACGAGCGCGAACGACCACACGCTCGTCCAGCGCCTCACGGGCTCCCGCAGCACCGTCCCGGGACGGCTGGCCGCCGGCGCGGCGACCGGCGTGCTCATACTCGCCGCGCTCGAGACGCTCGGCCCCGAGCCGCCGTTCTCGAGCTTGGCTGCGGCGGCCGCAGCGGCCGGCTTGACGGCGTTTCTCCCTCGGCTCGGGTGGCTGGCGGCCGCGGCGTTCCTCGTCGGCTGGCTGGCCTCGCCCGGCGCGGACCGGGAAGGCACCGCGCTCGTCGTCGCAGCCGGCATGGCGCCCGTCCCGTTCCTGCTGCCCCGCGCCGGTGTCCTGTGGTGTGCTCCGGCGCTCGCGCCGCTCCTGGGTGTCGTTGCGCTGGCGCCGTTGTTCGTCGCCCTCGCCGGGCTGTGTTCGACCGGCTGGCGCCGCGCCGGCCTCGCCGCCGCGGGCTTCTGGTGGCTGCTGCTCGCGGAGGTCCTGTCCGGCGACGCGTTGCTCTTCGGAACTGCGGATGGAACCGCCCCGCGAGCGGACTGGGAGGACTCGTTCAGCGCGGCCGCGAGCGATGCGCTCTATCCGCTCCTCTCCTCGCCGGCAACGGCCCCGATCGTGATCTGGGTGGCATTCGCGGTGGCCCTCCCGTTCGTGGTGCGCGGCAGGTCGCTCGCGCTGGACGTCCTCGGCGCCTCAGCGTGGGGTGCGGGCCTGGTCGCGGCGCACGCTGCGACCGCGGACGTGGTGGCGGCGTCGGTCGAGCTGGACCAGGCCCGGGGCGCCGTGGGCGGCGCGATCCTGGCCGTGATGGTGGCGGTCGCGGCGGCCGCCGTGGGCCTCGCCAGGAGGCCCATCGAACGCGGGCCTCTTCCCTAGGATGGCCGTCCGGTGAGCGTGCTCAGAAACCTCGAGGCGAAGCTGGAAGGCCTCGTGGAGGGGGCCTTCAGCCGCGCGTTCCGCTCGCAGGTCCAGCCTGTCGAGCTCGCCCGCAAGCTGGCGAAGGAGATGGAGGACGCAAAAAGCGTCTCGCTCTCGCGTACCTACGTTCCGAACCAGTTCTGGGTCTACCTCTCGCCGCAGGACCGGGAGCAGTTCGAGACCTACGAGGACGGCCTGAAGAAGGAGCTGTCGGACTACCTGCTCGAGCACGCGCGCAGCCATGGGCTGGCGCTCCTCACCCGCCCGACCGTCGAGCTCGAGACGGACGACCGTCTCGAGCTGGGAGAGTTCGGGATCCAGGCGAAGCTCGTCCGGCCCGCCGACGCGGGGGCGGAGGCCGAAGCGGTCGAGGGCGACTTCGGGCACACGATGGTCTACTCGACCACCGGGGCGCGACGGGTCGACTCCCCCCGCAAGGATGCCCGCGTCCTGCTGGTCAGCGACGACAAGCGCACGGTCGTGACCGGCTACCCGTTCGTGATCGGCCGTTCACGGGAATGCGACCTTGTGCTCGACGACCCGAATGTCTCGCGCCGTCACGCCGAGGTCCGCCGTGAGGAGGACGGATGGTCGGTGCACGACCTCGGCTCGACCAACGGGATCAAGCTCAACGGCCACCGGTCGCGGGGCGGGCGCCTGAGCCCCGGCGACGAGATCACGCTCGGCCTGTCCCGGCTCACCTTCGAGCAGGAGTAGCGATGTCGGACGAGCCGCTTGCGGTGGCGCTCCAGTTCGGGTTTCTCGCGATCCTCTACCTGTTCCTACTGTGGGCGGTGCGCAGCGCGCGACGCGACCTCGTGCGGGGCCAGGAGCCGGCGCTCGCCGACCAGACGCACGAGCACGACAGCGCACGCGACCGCCACCTCGGCGCCGGTCCCGACCTGAGCGCCGGGGTCGAGCCGCGGTTGGAGGTCGTGGCGGCGATGGGCTATGACCCCGGCACGGTCTTCGACCTGTCGGACGGGGCGACCTTCGGCCGGGCTGGGTCCGCGGACATCCACGTCGAGGACCCGTTCGCGTCCTCGGTTCACGCGCGCATCTTCGCCCGCAACGGCTTCATGCACGTCGAGGACATGGGCTCGACCAACGGCACGTACCTGAACGGCCGCCAGCTGCGCAAGGCCGAGCAGCTGAAGCCCGCGGACAAGATCCGGATCGGCGACTCCGAGTACCGCTACCAGGAGTAGACCGTGCTGCGCGTGGTCGAGCAATACAGCCTCACCGACGTGGGGCGCCAGCGAAACGCAAACGAGGATGCCTGCTTCGCATCCGAGCCCGTGTATGCCGTCGCCGACGGCATGGGCGGCGCGCGGGCCGGCGAGGTCGCCGCCAAGAACGCCATCGACGAGCTCGCCGGGCTCGGCGGCGAGGAGGTCGTCTCCGAGAAGGATCTCGCGGCAGCGGTCGAGCTGGCGAACAAGCGGATCCACGACCTCTCCAACAAGGACGAGTCGCTTGCCGGGATGGGGACCACCGTCACGGCGGTGTCAGTGGGCGACGTCGAGGTCGCGATCGCGCACGTGGGCGACAGCCGCGCCTACCGGCTGCGAAACGGCGAGCTCGACCGCCTCACCCACGACCACTCGCTCGTCGACGAGATGGTGCGCGCCGGCCGGCTCACGCCGGAGGAGGCCGAGGTCCACCCGCAGCGCTCGATCATCACGCGCGCGCTAGGGCCCGAGCCGGAGGTCGAGGTCGAGCGGATGACCTACCCGGCACGCAGCGGCGACGTGTACCTGATCTGCTCCGACGGGCTCACCACGATGGTCCCCGAGGACGGGATCGCAGCGATCCTCCGCGCCCGGTCGTCGCTCAAGCAGGCGGGTGAGGAGCTCGTTCGCGCGGCCAACGAAGCGGGTGGACGCGACAACGTCACGGTCGTCCTCGTCAGGCTCGGCGAGGAAGGCGAGAGCGAGGCCGACTCCCAGGCGACCATGGTCGCGGGCGATCCCGACGCGCTTCGAACCGAGGACGTGCGCGAGGCCGTCGCTCAGGCATCCACGCGCGAGCCCGAGGACGCAGCAGACGCGACGAGGGTGTTCGACGAGGAGCAGAAGCGCAGCCTGCGCGCCGCGTCCCGTCCGCCCACCGCGCGGCAGGCGCGGCCCGAGGCTCCGGCGCTGGGTCACCGCCGTGGTCGTCACGCTCGTGGTGGCGGCGGTCCTGGTGGGCTTCTGGGTCGGCAGCCGCCAGTTCTACTTCGTCGGCACGGACGACCGCGGCCTGGTCGCGCTCTATCGCGGCCTGCCTTACGAGCTTCCGTTCGGGCTCGACCTGTGGGAGCGCGAGTACTCGACCGGAGTGCCCGCGCGCTTCCTGCCCGAGGGCAGGCGCGACAGCGTGCTCGACCACCGGCTTCGCGGCAAAGGTGACGCCGTCGACCTGATCAAGCAGGTCGAGCGCGGCGAGCTGGAGGACTGATGCTTCCCGCCCGCTGGCGCGAGTTCTTCGGCCTGATTCCCGTCTCGCTGCTGGTGACGGCCGGCTTCACCGCCGTGCTGATCACGCGTTCCGAGTCGACGAACGAGGTGACCACGACGTACGGCCTGTTCTTCCTCGGCTGCTGCGTGTTCGCGCATCTCTTCATCCGCGCGCGGCTGCCTGCTGCCGACCCGTACCTGTTCCCACTCGCCGCGGTCCTCGCCGCGATCGGCCTGGTGATGATCTACCGGATCGACGAGGAGCTCGCGCGCGAGCAGGCGCAGTGGTTCGTCGTCGGCCTGCTGCTGTTCGTGGCCACCATCGTCTTCCTGCGCGATCACCGCGTGCTCGAGCGGTATCGGTACACGATCGCGGCGGTCGGCCTGGCCCTCTTGTTCATGCCGCGCCTTCCCGGCATCGGCAGCGAGGTCAACGGCGCGTTCCTCGCGGTCAAGGTCGGCTCGATCCAGTTCCAGCCCGCGGAGTTCGCGAAGATCGCGATCATCATCTTCCTCGCGAGCTACCTGAACGACACGCGTCAGGTGCTCGTGACGGGACGGATCCCGCGCCTGAGCCCGAAGCACTTCGGGCCGCTCTTGCTCGTGTGGGGCGCGGCGATGCTGATGCTCGTCTTCATCCGCGACCTGGGCAGCTCGCTGATGTTCTTCGGCGGCTTCCTGGCGCTCCTCTACGTGGCCACTGCGCGCATCTCGCTCGTGGTCGCGGGGCTCGGCCTCTTCCTCGCCGGCGCGGCGTTCTTCGCCAACAGCATCAGCCACGTCCAGGAGCGGGTCGACATCTGGCTCGACCCGTTCGAGCGCGGTGTCGTCGACGAGGAGGGCTACCAGATCGCCCAGGGGCTGTTCGCGCAGGCGGACGGCGGGTTGTTCGGGAAGGGCTTCGGCGAGGCGCTGCTCGAGCTGCCCGGCGGCGGCACGATCCTGCCGGCGCCGCACACCGACCTCGTCTACGCCGTGTTCACGAACGAGCTCGGCCTGTTCGGCGCGGTCGCGCTCGTGCTCGTCTACCTCCTCTTCGCCCAGCGCGGGTTCAAGACGGCGATGATCGCCAATGACGGGTTCTCGAAGCTGCTCGCCGCCGGCCTGACCGCGGTCTTCGCGCTCCAGGTCTTCGTGATCATCGGCGGCGTCGTGCGCGTCATCCCGCTCACCGGCGTGACGCTCCCGTTCGTCTCGTACGGCGGCAGCTCGCTGCTGGCGAACTTCGTGCTGCTCGCGTTGTTGCTCATCGTCTCGGACAGCGCGCGGCGCGAGGCTCCCAGAGAGGGAGGGGTCGTCGCGTCGTGAACCGGCAGATCCTGCACCTGTTCACGCTCGTCATCTGCCTCTTCGGGCTCCTGGTCGTGTTCACGTCGCGCTGGACCGTCTTCGAGCAGGAGGACCTCGAGGGCCACGCGGCCAACCGCCGGCCGCTGCTCGAGCAGCTGCGGATCCCCCGCGGGGACATCGTCGCGCGGGACGGCACGGTGGTCGCTCACAGCAACGCGAGCGGCTCCGGCTCGAACAGGATCTACACGCGCACCTATCCCGAGGACAACCTGTTCGCGCACGCGCTCGGCTACTCGTACATCGAGCGCGGCCAGGCCGGGCTCGAGCGGTCACGCGATGACGAGCTGACCGGCGACAAGAACGAGTTCACCTCGCTGTTCGACGAGCTCCTGAGCCGCTCGCGCGAGGGCGACGACGTGCACACCACCCTCGATCCCGACGCGCAGCGCGAGGCGATCGCGGCGCTCGGTGGCCAGCCCGGCTCGGTGGTCGCCCTCGAGCCGTCCACCGGGCGCGTGCGGGTCATGGTGAGCCTTCCCGACTACAGCCCGAACGACGTGCCCGACAACTTCTCTGAGTTGAATCAGGCGGAGGGCTCGCCGATCCTCAACCGCGCGACGCAGGGGCGCTACCCGCCGGGATCGACGATGAAGGTCGTGACGGCAGCCGCCGCGCTCGACTCGGGCGAGTACGAGCCGTCCTCGATCGTTGACGGCAGCTCGCCGAAGACGATCTCCGGCGCTCCGCTGACGAACTCGGGCGGCGCCGACTTCGGGCCGATTCCGCTCACGACCGCGCTGACCAACTCGGTCAACACCGTCTGGGCCGAGGTGGGCGAGGAGCTCGGCTCCGAGACGATGTACGAATACATGGAGCGGTTCGGCTTCAACACGGAGCCGCCGCTCGACTACCCGCGCAACCAGATGACGCCGAGCGGCGTCTTCGGCGAGAACGGCGAGCTGCTCGACCAGGACGACCCGGTGGACGTCGGCCGAGTCGCGATCGGCCAGGAGCGGCTCCAGGTGACGCCGCTCCAGATGGCGATGGTGGCGGCCGCGGTGGGCAACGAGGGCGTGCTGATGCAGCCACGGCTGACCGACCGGGTGGTGGACAAGGATGGCCGCGTGACGGACCGGGTCGAGCCCGAGGAAGAGGAGCGCGTGATCAGCGAGGAGTCGGCCGCACAGCTCGCCGACATGATGGCCGACGTCGTCAACGAGGGAACCGGCACGGCCGCGGCTCTCAGCGGCATCCAGGTGGCGGGCAAGACCGGTACCGCCGAGGTGGACGCCGGGGCGTCGAACCAGGCCTGGTTCATCGCGTTCGCCCCGGTCGAGGAGCCACAGATGGCGATAGCCGTGACGGTCGAGCGCACGTCGGGCCAGGGCGGCACGGTCGCCGCGCCGATCGCGAAGCGCGTGTTGGAGGTGCTCCTTGGCTGAGGTCGCCCCGGACACGGTCGTAGACGGCCGCTACCGCATCCTCAGCAGCCTCGGCGCCGGCGGCATGGCGGACGTGTACTGCGCCGAGGACACGCACCTCGGCCGGCAGATCGCGCTCAAGGTCCTCTACCGGCGGTTCGCCCAGGACGCCGAGTTCGTCGAGCGGTTCAAGCGCGAGGCGCGCTCCGCAGCCGGCCTGGCGCACCCCAACGTCGTGAACGTCTACGACCGCGGCGAGCACGACGGCACCTACTACATCGCGATGGAGTACCTCCCCGGCCGGACCCTGAAGGAGGTGGTCGCCGAGCGGGGGCCGCTCGACCAGGCGGACGTCATCGACATCGGCGTGCAGATCCTGCGCGCGGCGAGCTTCGCCCACCGGCGCGGCGTCGTCCATCGCGACCTCAAGCCGCACAACGTGATGCTCGACGATGCGGGGAACGCGAAGGTCACCGACTTCGGGATCGCCCGCGCCGGCGCTTCGGAGATGACGGAGGCCGGGTCGATCATGGGGACGGCGCAGTACCTCTCGCCCGAGCAGGCTCAGGGGCATCCCGCCACAGCGCAGTCCGACCTCTACTCCGTCGGGATCATTCTCTACGAGCTGCTCACAGGGCGCCTGCCGTTCGAGGGCGAGAGCGCCGTCGCGATCGCCGTGCAGCATCTGAACGACGAGCCGACGCCGATCCATGCGCTCCGTCCGGACGTCGCCCCCGAGCTCGAGGCCGCCGTGATGGGCGCGCTCGCGAAGGATCCGGCTCAGCGCTGGGCGAGTGCCGACGAGTTCATCCGCGCGCTCGAGGGTGCGCGCGGCTCGCTCGGGACGCAGCCACTCGGCCAGGACACGGCCGCATTCGCGCCGGTCCCGCTCGCACCGCCCGACGAGGAGGAAGAGGAGAGCAAGCTGCGCTGGCCCTGGATCGCGCTCGGCCTGACGGCGCTTCTCATCGCGCTCGCGCTGCTCCTGCTCACAGGGGGCGAGAAGGTCGAAGTCGAGCGCGTGGTCGGACAGCTCGAACCGGTGGCGGTCGATCGCCTGGAGGACGACGGCTTCGAGGTTGAGGTCGACCGGCAGCCGGACCTCGCCCAGGTCGGGGAGGTCATCCACCAGGATCCCGCCGGCGGCAGCGAGGCGGAGGAGGGCTCGACCGTGCAACTCGTGGTGTCGAGCGGGCCCGGCGAGGTCACGATCCCGACCGTCGAGGGCTTCTCCGAGGAGCGCGCGGTGCGCGAGCTGAATCGCGCGGGCTGCGGCCAGCGGGAGGACACCAACCTCTGCGGGTTCAAGGTCGAGGTCAGGCAGGAGGCATCCGACCGGATCGCCGAGGGCGACGCGATCAGGACGAACCCTCAGGGAGGTACCAGCGCCGAGGTCGGCTCGCGCGTCCTGCTCTTCGTGTCGAGCGGCCCGAGGCAGGTCGAGGTTCCGGACGTGGTCGATCTCGAGCGCGAGTCAGCCGAGGCGACCCTGAACCGCGCGGGGCTCGGGTTCACCATCAGGGAGCAGGAGTCCGACGCGGACCCGGGCACCGTCATCGCCCAGGACCCGGTCGGCGGCACGGTCGTGGACACGGGCTCGCGGGTCACGCTCACCGTCGCGAAGGAGCCCGAGACGGTGGACGTTCCGAATGTCGTGGGCTTCTCGCGCTCGACCGCGGAGGACGCGCTCCGCGACGCCGGGCTGCGGCCGGTGGTCGTCGAGGAGGAGACGGATGACCCGGCGGCGGTCGATCAGGTGCTCAGGCAGAGCCCGGGTCCGGGCGCGGACCTGGAGCGCGGTGACGAGGTGGAGATCGTCGTCGGCGTCGCTCCCGAAGAGGACGAGGGCGACGAGATCCTGCCGCCGGGCACGGGCGAAGGGGTGCTGATCGAGTGAAGGTCGCGGTGCTGGGCGGCGGCCGGTCGAGCGAGCACGAGATCTCGCTCGCTTCGGCGGCTGCGATTCGCGCCGGCCTGGAGGAGGCCGGGCACGAGCCTGTGGCCGTCGAGATCGCCCACGATGGCCGCTGGTCGGCCGACGGCGAGCCCGTGACGATCGAGCCCTCCGCCGGCCTGCTCGGCGCCGATGTCGTCTTCCCGGCGCTGCACGGCCCGTTCGGGGAGGACGGGACGGTCCAGGGGCTGCTGGAGCTCGCCGATGTGCCGTACGTCGGCGCGGGCGTGCTCGCGTCGGCGCTCTGCATGGACAAGGTCACGTTCAAGGACGTGATGGCCCACGCCGCGATCCCGCAGGTCGCGTATCGCCGCGCGCGCGCGGGGGACGACCTCAGCAAGCTCGAGGCGCTCGGCCTGCCGGTCTTCGTCAAGCCGGCCCGGCTCGGCTCCTCGGTCGGCATCTCGAAGGCCGCCACCGCGGAGGAGCTGCGCGCCGCGCTCGAGGAGGCATGGCGCCACGACCCGCTCGCGATCGTCGAAGCGCTGTCGCGCGGGATGGAGGTCGAGTGCTCGGTGATCGGCAACGACGATCCCGTCGCGTCCGAGCCGGGCGAGCTCGTCGTGAACGCCGAGTGGTACGACTACGACGCGAAGTACCAGCCCGGCGGGATGGACCTGGTGGTGCCGGCCCGCCTCGACGACGCGACGCGTGCGCGCGTCCGCGAGCTGGCGGTGGAGGTGTTCAGGCGGTCAGGCTGCGCCGGCCTCGCGCGCGTGGACTTCTTCGTGGAAGACGGCAGCCGCGTGCTCGTGAACGAGCTCAACACCATGCCGGGCTTCACCGAGACGAGCGTCTTCCCCAAGCTGTTCGGGGAGTCGGGGCTCACGTTCCCGGACCTGCTCGACCGGCTGGTGGAGCTGGCGCTCGAGCGTCACAAGCGCGAGCGGGGATACCGGTTCTAGCTGCGTAGGGACAGCTCGGAGACGGCGGCCTTCTGCTCGCCCTCGGGCAGCGCGGTGATCCAGAGCAGGTAGTACGAGAACTGCTGCCCGGCGGTGTCCAGCTCGATCCGCTGCTCCTCCTCGACGGTGGTTGCGCTGCTGATGCGCGTCCAGCTCTCGAGGTCGTCGGGCCGGTCGTTCGAGGCGTAGACCTCGGCTGACCAGCCTGGGATCGGCGTAACGATGTCGAGCGCGCGGGCGGCGACCGGCGCGCGCGGGTTCACGATCAGCCCGACGCCCGTCTTCTGAGCGGCGAAGTCGTCGGTGTAGGTCTCCGTCTCCCAGCGGGTCGCGACGTTGCCATCGGTCGCGAGGGTCACCTCCTCGGGATGCTCGCTGGCGTCACCCTCCGGGTCGAAGTCGTCGGAACCCGAGGTGTCCAGCTTCACGGCGGTCAGCCCCGGGACCCCCTCCACCTCGGCGCCACCGGTGCTGCCGCGCTGGGCGCGGTCGATCACGAACACCACGCCGCCGGCCGCGAGAAGCACGGCGAGGATGCCCACCAGAATCCTCCGGCGGGGATGGCGGAACCGGCCGACCGCCCCGAACTCCGCGGTGTCGGCGGGCAGCGAGCGCAGCACGGTCGTCGCCTCGCCGCCGGCTTCGCCCGACCGGGAGGTCTCGATCACGAGCGCCTGCTCGAGCTCGTGGACCATCTCGCGCGCGCTCGCGTAGCGGTTCGCGGTCTCCTTCGCGCACGCGATCTCGACCACCGACGCGAGCGCCGCCGAGATCTCCGGCCGCCGCATGCGGATGTCCGGAAGCGGGTCCTTCACGTGCTTCATCGCGACCGCGACCTGGCTGTCCGCCTTGTACGGGACGTCTCCGGTGAGCATCTCGAACAGGCAGATCCCGAGCGAGTAGACGTCGGACTGGGCGGTGGTGTCCTCGCCCAGCGCCTGCTCGGGGGCGACGTAGTCGGTCGTGCCGAGCACGCGGCCGGTGGCCGTCAGGCCCTCCGCCTCGAGCGACCGGGCGATGCCGAAGTCCGTGACCTTCGCGCGGCCCTCGGGGTCGATCAGGACGTTCTGGGGCTTCACGTCGCGGTGCACGAGCCTGTTCGAGTGAGCGCACTCGAGCGCCCGCCCGATCTCGATCGCGTACGCGACCGCCTCGGGAACGGGCAGCCTGCCGACCCGCCGCAGCCTGTCCTTCAGGTTCTCGCCCTCGACGTACTCGAAGACGATGTAGGGATGGTCGTCGTCCTCGCCGAAGTCGATGACGGTGACGAGATGCGGGTGGTTCAGGCTGGCGACCGCGCGCGCCTCGCGACGGAATCGCTCGAGCTGGTCCGAGTCGGACGAGATCTCGCGATGCATCAGCTTGATCGCGACCCAGCGCTCGAGCGTCTCGTCGAACGCGCGGTAGACGGTGGACATCCCGCCCGAGCCGATCTTCTCCTCGAGCCGGAAGCGACCGCCCAGCAGCGTGCCGATCAACGTGCTCATCCTGAGGGGGCGGGGGCGAAGCCCTGGCCGCGGCTGCCCTCCAGGCCGGCGACCTCGACGATCCCGGCGCGGTCCGTCACCTCGCCGACGACGCGGCCGCCGAGACACTGCGCGGCACGGTCCGCATCGCCCGGCGGGATCACGCAGCAGAGGCCGCAGCCCATATTGAAGACCTCGTACATCTCCTCGGGCGGCGTGCTGGTGCGCTCCGCGATCAGCCCGAAGATCGGCTGGGCCGGGAGCGGATCCGAGATCCGGTAGCCGACGGCGGCCTCGAGGCGCCCGAGGTTCAGCAGTCCGTCGCCCGTGATGTGCGCAAGGCCGCGCACGTCGACATCCGACTTTAGGAGCTCGACCACCTCGCGGACGTAGATGCGCGTGGGCTCGATCAGGGCGTCACCGACGGTGCTGTCGCCGAGCGGCTCGCCGAGATCGGGCAGCGCGCGGCGGGCGAGGGTGTAGCCGTTCGAATGAAGCCCGCTCGACGGGATCCCGACGATTGCGTCTCCGGGCTCGATCCGGTCGCCCGTGACGATGGCGTCCAGCTTCACGAGGCCGATGCACGCGCCGACCAGGTCGAACCCGCTGGGGGACGGATGGCCCTTGATCACCTCCGGAAGCTGCGCCAGCTCGCCCCCGGGGATCTCGATGCCGGCCGTCTCCGCACCCGCCTTGAGGCCCTCGGCGATCTGGCGAAGCATCTCGGGGTCCGCCTGTTCGACCGCGATGTAGTCCACGAGCGCGATCGGTTCCGCACCAACGCAGATGAGGTCGTTCACGTTCATCGCGATGCAGTCGATGCCGACGGTGTCGAACTTCCCGAGCTGCTCGGCGACGATCACCTTGGTGCCCACTCCGTCGGTGGACAGCGCGATACCGGTCGAGTCGTCAAGGCGCAGGACGTTCGCGTAGTGGCCGGAGCGCATCACCGCGCGCGACGGCCGGCCGGCGTCGATCGTCCCGAGTACGGAGACGAGTGCCTGCACGGCCGCGTCCGACTGCGCCGTGTCGACTCCGGACTCGGCGTATGCGCCCTCAGCCATCTCGGCCATTCAACCTCATGATGCGGAAAGCGAACACACCGAGCGCGATGCGGTAAAGCGCGAAGGGCGCATAGGAGCGGAGCCGGTCGATCCGGGGGGCAAGCCGCGCGGCGGCGAGACCCGACGCCAGGGCTGCGGCGAAGCCCGCGACGTGCTCCGGCGTCGGCCGTGTGTCGCGCAGCCGCACCAGCTTGAGCGCCGTGGCGCCCGCGATAAGCGGCAGTGCGGCGTCGCGCGAGATGCGCCCCGCGGCCTCGCGCTCGAAGCCCAGCAGGCGCGCGGCGGTGACGGTCGCTCCGTTCCGCGATACGCCGGGCACGAGCGCGCACGCCTGGGCGAGCCCGATCAGGAGCTCGTCCCGCGCCCGCATCTCGGTGTCGGAGCGATGCTCAGGTGCGCGGTCTGCCAGCAGCAGGGAGAGGCCACCGAGCACCTGGCCGACGGCCACGGCGCGCTTGCCGAGCCTCCTCTCCACCGGCCGCTCGAGCGCGACCCCGGCCACCGCCGCGGGCAGGACGGTGAGCGGCCTGGGGCGGCCCACTCCCGCGGCGATGACCAGCGCCGCGGCCGTGCCCGCATGGGCGAACACGTCGAACGCCTTGTCGCGCGAGCCGAGCAGGACGAGGTGGCCCGAGCTCGACACGGGCAGGATCTCCGTCGGGCCCTGAACGAGCCCCAGCAGGACCGCCCGCCGGAGGGTCAGGTCGATTCCGGGGTGGGCTCCCCGCCCCGGCGCCGGCGGATCAGCAGGTAGACGATGCCGCCCAGGATCGCGGCGGCGACGGCGTAGTCGAAGTAGTGGAGCGAGTCCTTCCAGTCCTCCCAGTTGTCGCCGGCCTCCTTTCCGATGAACGTGAGCATGAAGACCCACGGGATGCAGCCGAGCAGCGTGAAGACGGTGAAGCGCCAAAACGGCATCCGCGCAATTCCCGCCGGTAGCGAGATGAAGGTGCGGATGATCGGCAGCATCCGCGTGAAGAAGACGGTCGCGTCGCCATAGCGTTCGAACCAGCGGTCGGCCCAGTCGAGGTGGTGCTGCTTGATCAGAACCTTATGGCCGTGCTTCTCGATGATGTCGACGCGGCCGAAGTACCCGACCCCGTAGGCGATCCAGGAACCCACGAGATTCGCCAGCGATCCCACGGCCGTCGCTGCGAACAGGGAGTACTCGCCATCCGAGACGTTGAAGCCCGCGAACAGCATCGTGGCCTCGCTGGGCACGGGGATGCACGCGCTCTCGAGAAGCATGAGCACGAAAACGCCGGGGAGGCCGAGGGCGTCGACTACGTCCACGGCGACCTCGACTATCGGGTCGGTGAGAGATGCGATCGGCAGCGTCAAGCGGCTGGGTAGGGTACCGGGCTTGCCGGTACCGCTTTTCGCCAGCTCGCTCGACGAGTATCAGCCGCGAATAGCCCAGAAGCTCGCCGAGGTCGCCCGCAGCGGGCGCTACATCCTCGGGCCGGAGGTGGAGGCGTTCGAGGTGGCGTTCGCGCGCTATCTCGGCGTGCGCCACTGCGTCGGCGTGGCCAACGGGACCGATGCGCTGACGATCGCGTTGCGGGCCGTCGGCGTGAAGGCCGGCGACGACGTCGTGCTCCCGTCGTTCACGTTCTATGCGACGGCGGAAGCCGTCGTCACGGCCGGCGCGCGTCCCGTCTTCTGCGACATCGACCCGGCGACCTTCTGCGTGACCGCCGAGACGGTCGAGGCGGCGATGACGTCGCGGACGACCGCGATCGTGCCCGTCCACCTGTTCGGCAACGTCGCCCCGATGGACGACCTCGCTCGTCTCGGGGTGCCGCTCGTCGAGGACGCGGCGCAGGCCGCGGGCGCGTCGTATCGCGGCCGGCGTGCGGGCTCGCTCGGCGCGGCGGCGACCTTCTCGTTCTTCCCGTCGAAGAACCTTCCCTGCCTCGGCGACGGAGGCGCGATCGTCACCGACGACGACGACGTCGCCGCGCTCGCGCGCCGGCTGCGCTTTCACGGGTCCGAGGACAAGCGGACCTTCACGGAGGTCGGCTACAACTCGCGGCTGGACGAGATGCAGGCCGCCGTGCTCAACCTGCTCCTGCCGGAGCTCGACGGCTGGAACGAGCGCCGCCGCGCCGCCGCAGCCACGTACGAGCGGCTCGGCCTCGGCGAGCATGCCGAGCTGCCGGCCCCGGTCGACGGCGCCGAGCACGTCTACCACCTCTACGTCGTCCGCAACGAGCGCCTCGAGGGCATCGGCACCGGCTACTACCGCGTGCCCTGCCACCTCCAGCCCGCGATGAGGGAGTGGGGGTCGGACGGGCTCGAGCTCCCGGGCACGCGTGAGGCCGCCCTCACCAACGTCGCACTGCCGATGGGCAAGGACCTGACCGAGGAGCAGATCGAGGAAGTGGTCCGAGCGTGCGCATCTGGGTCGACCTGACCAACAGCCCGCACGTGCTGGTCATGCGGCCGGTCGTGCGCGCTCTCGAGGCGGACGGGCACGAGGTCGAGGTGACGGCCAGGGACTTCGCCCAGACGCTCGAGCTCTGCGATCGCCTCGGTGTCGCCCACACGGCCGTCGGCAGGCACCGCGGCGTTCGGGCGCGCAGCAAGGCGCTCGGGCTGCTGTCCCGCTCGGCCGCGCTCGTTCGCTGGGCGCGCGGCCGGGGGTTCGACGCTGCGCTCGGGCACGGGTCGAACGACATAGCGGTCGCGGCGAAGCTCCTGCGCGTGCCGAGCGCGACCGCGTTCGACTACGAGTGGGCGACCGTGCAGCACAACGTGAACTGCAGGCTCGTCCGGAACGTGGTTGTCCCGGAAGCCATCCCGCCGGAGCGCCTGTACCGGTATGGCGCACGCGGAAAGGTGCGCCCGTACCCGGGCCTCAAGGAGGAGTACTACCTCGCCGACTTCGAGCCGAGCGAAGACGTCCTCGAAGAGCTCGGAGCTCGACCGCTCCCAGCCGATCGCGGTCGTCCGCACCCCGCCGGAGGTCTCGCTCTACCACCGGTTCGAGAACCCGCTGTTCAAGCAGGTGCTGGACCGCCTCCGCGAGCAGGCGCAGACCGTCGTCCTGCCGCGCACGCGCGAGCAGCGCGACGAGTTGGTCGAGGCCGGTGGCTTCGTGGTGCCGGAGCGCGCGGTCGACGCCCAGAGCCTCGTCTGGCACGCCGACCTCGTCGTCTCGGCGGGCGGAACGATGAACCGAGAGGCCGTTGCCCTCGGCACGCCCGTCTTCACCACCTTCGAGGGCCGGCTCGGCGCGGTGGACGAGGCCCTGCTCGCGGACGGCAGGCTCCGCAAGCTCACCGAGGCGGCCGAGGTCGTCGTCGAGAAGCGCACGCGCGCGGTGCAAGATCGTGTGCGGCGCGACCCGCGAAAGCTGGCTCAGCTGATGCTCTCAGGCTTACACTGACTCGTCGCCATGCGCACTCGCCTCAAGTCCTCCGTGAACGCTCGCCGCGTGGTGGAGATCGGCATCGACGCCCTCCTGGTCGGGCTTGCGTGGTACCTCGCGTTCCAGCTCCGCTTCGACCAGCGCTTCCCCGACCGCTACCAGGAGCTGCTCGAGGACACGATCATCTGGGTCGTCGTCGGGAAGGTCGCGTTCTTCACGGCGTTCGGCCTCTACAACCGGCTCTGGCGGTTCGTCGACCAGCGCGACTTCGAGTCGATCGTCAAGGCGGTGGTCGTGACCACGCTGGTGCTGGTGGGCGCGCTCTTCCTCATCTCCCCGGACGGCACCGACCCGCCGCGCGGCGTGATCGCGATCGACTGCCTCCTGACGCTTCTCTTCGTCGCCGGCTCGCGCTTCCTCGCGCGCGCGATCGTCGAACGCCCCTCGCGCGCCGTGCTCACCGGGCCGGACACGCGCGAGGTACTGATCGTGGGGGCGGGTAACGGCGGCCAGCAGGTCCTCACCGAGCTGCGCCGCAACCCGCAGCTGCGCAACGTCCCGATCGGCTTCGTCGACGACGACCCGCGAAAGCAGGGCCAGCGGATCGGCGGGCTGAAGGTGCTCGGGTCGACGGACGACCTCGACCGCGTGCTCGACGCGGCCGGGCCGGACGAGGTCGTGATCGCGATCCCGTCCGCGCCGGGCGTGTTGCGCCAGAAGGTCGTCACCGCGTGCCGCGGCCGCGGGATCCCGGTTCGCACGCTGCCGACCACGTTCGAGCTGCTGCGCGGTGGCGTCGACCTCGTCCGGCAGGTGCGCGAGGTCCAGGTGGAGGACGTGCTCGGACGCGAGCCGGTCAGGGTCGAGATCGACCGGGTCGGGGCCTATCTGACGGGCGAGACGGTGCTCGTGACCGGCGCGGGCGGGTCGATCGGCGCGGAGCTCTGCCGCCAGATCGCGCGCGTCTCGCCGCGACGGCTGATCCTGGTCGAGAACGCCGAGAACGCGCTCTTCGAGATCCGCCGCGAGCTCGAGGAGCAGCGTCACTTCACGCGCTCGGCGGCGGTGCTCGCGGACGCGCGCGACGCCGTCCGGATGAGCGAGGTCTTCCAGGAGCACCGGCCCGGGGTCGTCTTCCACGCGGCCGCGTACAAGCACGTGCCGCTCATGGAGGAGAACCCGATCGAGGCAGTGCGGAACAACGCGGTCGCCACGCGCATCGTCGCGGCCGCGGCGGGCGACGCGGGCGCCAAGCGGTTCGTGCTCGTCTCGACCGACAAGGCGGTCTCGCCCGAGACGGTCATGGGCGCGTCGAAGGCGCTCGCCGAGTGGGCGATCGAGGCCGCCCAGCACCGCTTCGCCGAGACGCGCTATTCGACGGTGCGGTTCGGCAACGTGCTCGGCTCGTCCGGGTCGGTGGTCCCGATCTTCCGCCGCCAGATCGCCGCCGGCGGTCCGGTGACCGTGACGGACGAGCGCATGACGCGCTACTTCATGACGATTCCCGAGGCCGTCCAGCTCATCATCCGCTCCGGGGCGCTCGCCGAGGGCGGCGAGATCTTCGTGCTCGAGATGGGCGAGCCGGTCCGGATCATCGATCTCGCCCACAACATGATCAAGCTGTCGGGCCAGGAGCCCGGGCGCGACATCGTCATCGAGGTCGTCGGGCGGCGCCCCGGAGAGAAGATCCACGAGGAGCTGTTCAACCCGGACGAGCGGCCCCGGGCGACGCACGCGGAGAAGATCATGGTCGCCCTGCGCCAGCGAGCTCGACCCCGAATGGGTCGAGTCGGCGTTCGTCCGAGTGGAGGACCGCGTCTACTCCGACGATCCGGTGTCCGTCACCGCGATCGTCCAGGAGCTCGCCGCCGAGCGGTCGGCGCTCGCCGAGGGCGCCGTCTCCGAGCC
The DNA here is from genome assembly GCA_963846865.1 of uncultured Thermoleophilaceae bacterium. GTDB lineage: Bacteria > Actinomycetota > Thermoleophilia > Solirubrobacterales > Thermoleophilaceae > DASPHG01. Next base: position 470,306 of record CAWJXU010000006.1, read on the forward strand.
CGGGTAACGGTCGGTCGCGCCGTTAAGGTTCCGCGACCGTGGATGTAATCCAGGACGTCGGCGCCTACGCCGGGTTCGCGGCTGTCGTGGGCCTGGCCGTGCTGTCCGCCCTCTACTTCTCCCAGGCCCGCGACGTCCGCCGCCTGCGAGAGTGGGCCGGGCGGGCGCCCGAGCGCGCCGCCGAGCAAGCTGCCGGCCAAGCGTCGCGCCCGAGCAGGCCGCCCAGGAGGCCACCCGGCCGGCCCCCACCGGCGCGGTCAAGGCCGATCCCGGCCGCCAAGCCCGCCGGGGCGAAACCCGGCGAGGCGAAACCCGCTGAGGCGAAGCCCGGCGTAGCGCCGGGCAAGCCGGCGCCTGCCGGAGCCCCGCCGGTTCCCGCGACGGCCGCGGCGACGGCCGCGAAGCCCGCTGCCGCGGGAGCGGCCACCGCCGACGGCCCGGCGGCGCCGGCGCCGGCCGGGCCCGCACCGGCGACGCCCGCGGGGAAGCCGGGCGCTCCGAAGGAGCCCGACACGAAGGAGTCGGAGACCGGGAAGGAGCCCGAGGCACCTGCCAAGCCCGCGGGCCCTCCCGTTCCCGCACCCGCGGCCGGAACCGGGGCGGCCACGCCCGCGGCGCGTCCAAAGCCGCAGCCGGTCCTGCCCGCCCGCCCCGCCCCGCCGGTGCGCTCCCCGGCGGCCGCCGCGTCCACCTCGCAGTCCACGGCGGTACTGCCGGCCTCGTCCCGCCTGCGCGACCGCGCGCGCCGGGACGGGGACACGCGGGACGGCCTGAGCCCGCGCTACATCGCCCTGATCGTCGCCGGCGTCATCGTGATCGGAGGCGGCGTCGCCTTCGGCATCTCGCAGCTCGGTGGAGACGACGAGGGCGGTTCGACCAGCGGATCGCGCCGAGGAGGCCCCGCAGGCGCCCGTGAACCCCTCAACCGTCACGGTCTCGGTGCTCAACGGCACGACCGTGCCCGGGCTCGCGGCCCAGATCGGCGACGAGGTCGAATCGGCCGGCTTCCAGCGCGGCAACGTCGCCAACGCGCTCGACCAGCAGCGCACGACGTCCGTCGTCCTGTACGCGGAAGGCGCGGACCGCGAGGCGAAGATCGTCGCCCGAAGGCTCGGGATCAACACCGTCGAGCCGATCGACCCGGACTCGCAGGCGCTCGCCGGGAACGCTTCGGTGGTCGTGATCGTCGGCGCCGACCAGACGTCGTAGCCGGCGCTACTTCGCGGCGGCCTCGACGGCGTCGCGCGCGACCGCCGCGAGGTGCGGCACGCCCAGCCCGTCCAGCTCCGCGCTGACGGCCTCGAGCATCTCCCTCGCGCGCGCGTCGCCGTGCTTCGCGAGCCGCTTGCCCAGGGCGAGCCGGCAACGCGCGGCGTCGAGCGGCCGTCCGAGGTCGGCCCAAGCCGCCGGCGGCCTGCTCGAGCAGGCGTTGCCCGTTGTCGAGGTCCTCGTCGGTGACGCCCTGCGCCTCGAGCGCGGCGGCCCCGCCGACGGGGTAGTGCAGGCGGTCCGCCAGGTCGGCGGCCTCGGAGGCCGCGTCGCGCGCCTGCTCCATCCGGCCGCCGAGCGCGAGGATCAGCGCCCGCGAGGACATCGCCTGGATCGACTGCGCGATCAGCCCGGCGCGCTCGCAGACGTCGAGCGCCTGCGCGAGGACGGTCTCGGCGTCGCCGAACTCGCCGCGGTCGCGCAGGACCGTCGCGAGGCCGAGCAGCGCCGCGAAGCTGACCTCGGACCAGCCGACCTGGTCGGCGAGCTCGGCGGCGCGCCGGAAGGACTGCTCGGCGGCGTCCCAGTCGCCGCTGCGCCACCGAAGCAGCCCGCGTGACGCGTACGGGAGGCACAGCTTGCCGACGAGGCCCTCGCGCTCGGCGAGCTCGGCGCTGTCCTCGGTGAAGACCTCGACGGCATCCCAGTCGGCGCGGTAGACCGCCAGCGTCGCGAGCGCGGCATGCAGCTCGACCTGCGCCGGGAGGTCGCCGACCCGCTGCGCGATCGCGAGCGCCTCGGTGTAGGACGCGCCTGCGGCGTCGTAGTCGGCATCCGAGATCTCGAGGTGGTTGCCGAGCGCGAGCAGCGCCCGGATCGTCTCGCCCTCGTCCGACCCGCGCGCGAGCTCGACCGAGCGCTCGAGGTTCTCGCGCGCCTTCGCCGAGTCGCCGATCCGGCCGAACACGCGACCGAAGATGCCGTGCGCGCGGCTCGCCGCCCGGGTCTCGCCGAGCCGCTCCGCCAGCCGGAGCGCCTTCTCGGACGCGTAGATGGCGAGCATGTTGTCGCCGGCGTGCATGTACAGCCACGCCGCCTCCTCGTAGAGGCGCACCAGCTCGAGGCACGGCGGGCCGTCCTTCAGCAGGTTCGTGCCCTTCTGGTAGTGGTCGAGCGCCTGCTTGCGCTCGCCCTTGTGCCAGAGCCCGGCGCCGATCTTGCGGTGCAGGTCGCCCATCCGGCGCAGGTCCTCCTGCGAGCGGTGGAACTCGAGGCACTCCTCCCAGACCTCGATCGCGGCGTCCACGCGGCCCATGCGCAGCGCGACGTCGCCCTGCTTCTCGTTGATCCGCGCGAGCGTCTCCGGGTCGTGCGGGCAGCGGATGTCGCGCGCGGCCTTGTAGTGCTTGAAGGCCTCGGGGTTCGAGTACAGCAACGCTGCGGCGTCGCCGGCCGCCTCGAGGAAGTGCAGCGCCTTCTTGTGAAGAGGCTGGAGCTCCAGGTCCGGCAGGCCGGACTCCTCGGCGAGGCTCGCCGGCGCGCCCGTAGTGCTCGGCGAGCACCGTGACCACCTCGTCGGTGCGGTCGCCCATGCGGTCCTCGATGAAGCGCCCGACCTCGAAGTGCTTCGCGCTGCGCACCGCCTTCGGGAGCATCCCGTACGCGACGTCGCGGATCAGCACGTGCTTGAACGCGTACTCCTGCTCGCCCGCCAGCTGGCTGCCCGTTGACGGAACGACGAGGTCCTTCTCCTCGAGGGACATGAGCGCGTCGTGCAGGTCGAAGCCGGCGTCGCGCGCCACGTCGGCGAGCGAGCCCTCCCAGAAGGTCCGCCCGACGACCGATGCCTGCTGGAGGAGCTGGCGCTCGTCGGGCTCGAGCGAGTCGAGGCGCGCCGCGAGCAGCGCCTGGACCGTGCCCGGCAGCTCGGCCGTCTCGATCGTGCCCTCCTCGGCCAGCATCCGCGCCATCTCCTCGGCGAAGAACGGGTTGCCACCGGCGCGCGTGGCGACCATGTCGGCCGCCCTCTCGGCGTGGGCGCTGCCCGGCAGCAGCGCGGTGACGAGCTTGCGCGTCTCGTCGGCGCTGAGCGGGTCGAGGAAGATCGACGTGGCGCCGCGCCGGCCGCCGCCCCACGCGGGCCGGTGCTCGAGCAGCTCGTCGCGCGCGAGGCAGAGCAGAAGCAGCGGCCCGCGCACCCACTGCGCGAGGTACTCGATCAGGTCGAGCATGCCGTGGTCGGCCCAGTGGATGTCCTCGAACGCCAGCACGAGCGGCTGCTCCTCGCTGCGCGCCTCCATCGCCGCGCGCACCGCCGAGAAGAACGCCTCGCGCAGCTTCTGCGGGTCCTCCAGCTCCGACCGGCCCGGCCTCGTCCGGCACCTCGATGCCCAGCAGGCGCGCGACGAGCGCCGCGCGCCGCTCGACGGCCTCGCGCTCGTCCGCCGTCACGCAGCAGGAGCCCGCACGCGTACTCCTTGATCTTCTCCCAGGCCTGGTCGGCGCTGTCCTCGTCGAGGATTCCGGCGTCGGCCCGGATCACCTCGCCGAGCGCCCAGTACACGACGCCCGAGCCGTAGGGCAGGCAGCGCCCCTCGCGGAACGCGGGTGCCTCCTCGGCGTGCTGCTCGACACGCTGGCGGAACTCGTGCAGCAGGCGCGACTTGCCGACGCCGGCCTGGCCGACGAGCGTGACGAGGTGGGGCCGCCGCTCGCGCGTGACCCGGCCGTACAGCGACTCCAGCAGCGAGAGCTCGTCGTCACGCCCGACGAGCGGAGTGGCAGCGCGCGCACGGACGCGGCGCGTCGGCTGGGCGGCGACCAGGCCGACGGCCTCCCATGCGGGCACCGGCTGCGTCTTGCCCTTCAGGTGGAGCGGATCGAGGGTGCGGTACTCGACCTCGCCGGAAGTCGCGCGGTATGTGCGCTCGCCGACCGTCACCGTCCCCGGCCGCCCGGCCGCCTGCAGGCGCGCGGCGACGTTCACGGTGTCGCCGATCACGGTGTAGCCGTCACCGACCGCGCCGGCCAGGACCTCGCCGGTGTTGATCCCGACGCGCAGCTGGAAGCTCGCGCCGTGGCGAGCGGTCAGCTCGGCGTTGATCTCCTCCATGGCGCCCTGCATGCCGAGCGCCGCGCGCACGGCGCGCTCCTCGTCGTCCTCGTGCGCGACCGGCGCGCCGAAGATCGCCATCACGTTGTCGCCGATGTACTTGTCGACGGTCCCGCCATAGCGCGTGACCTCCTCGCCCAGGCGCCGGAGGCAGCGGTCGACCAGGGCCTTCACGTCCTCGGGGTCCATCCGCTCCGACACCGCCGTGTAGCCGGAGAGGTCGGCGAACAGCACCGTCACCTGGCGCCGCTCGTCGGCGGGCGTCGCACGGGCGGCGGGCGGCGGGGGCGCGGCAGCCGCGGGCGCCGGGGCCGCCGGCCGGGTCGAGCGCCGCCCCGCACGACATGCAGAACTTCGCCTCTGTCGGGAGCGGGCGCGCCGCAGGACGGGCATCGGCGCTCGAGCCTGCGTGCCGCACGACATGCAGAACTTGGCGTCGGCGGGATTTGCGCTGCCGCAGCTGTTGCAGGTCCGCTCCATGCCCCGAAATTCGAGTGTACGGGAGGGCTGGAGCCGCCCGATAGTGATCTGGGTCACACCTTGCACGGCAGCCTCGTAACCTGCCGCCTCGTGCCGGACTTCCTGAAGCTGCCCGAGAGACAGGCCAAGCCGCGTTCCGAGGGGATCACGCACGTGATCGACACCGGGCTGTCGGCGGCGGAGGCGGCGAGCTTCGCCGATACCGCGGGCGACTACGTCGACTTCATCCGCCTGGGCTGGGGCACCGCCTACGTCACGAACGATCTCGAAGCGAAGCTCGACGCCTATCGCTCGCGCGGCGTCCCGGTGCTCCTGGGCGGGACGCTCACGGAGCTCGCATGGGCGCAGGGCAGCGTGGACGAGTTCAGCGCCTGGCTGCGCGAGCTCGGGATCGAGCACGTCGAGGTCTCGAGCGGCACGGTCGCGATCCCGTCGGACGAGAAGGCCGCGCTGATCGAGAAGCTCGCCGCCGACTTCACGGTCTTCGCCGAGGTCGGCGAGAAGGACCCGCAGGCGCTGCTCGCCCCCTATCGCTGGGTCGCGCTCATCCGCGAGGCGCTCGAGGCGGGCGCGACCCAGGTCGTCTGCGAGGGCCGCGTCACCGGCGACGCCGGGATGTACCGGCCGGACGGCGAGCCGCGGACGGGGCTGATCGACGAGATCGCCCACGAGATCGACCAGTCGAAGCTGATCTTCGAGGCGCCGCGCAAGCACCAGCAGGTGCGCTTCATCGAGGTGCTCGGCCCCCAGGTCAACCTCGGCAACGTGCTCCCCGAGGACGCGCTCTCACTGGAGACGCTCCGACTCGGCCTGCGCGCGGACACGCTGAAGCTCTTCCACGAGAAGTGATCCTGCTCGCCCGTCACGGCGAGACGGACGACAACGTCCCGCCGCCTCGGGTCCAGGGCTGGATCGACACACCGCTCAACGACGCAGGCCGCGCGCAGGCCCGCGACGCTCGCCGAGTCGGTCCGCCCGCGGGACCTCGCCGCGATCTACTCGAGCCACCTCGCGCGCGCGCGCGAGACCGCCGAGATCGTCGCCGGCGCACTGGGGATCGACCTGGTCGTCGACGAGCGGCTCGCGGAGTCGAACCGCGGCACGTGGGAGGGCCGTCTGCTCGAGGAGATCGAGCGCGAGGAGCCGGAGCTGTGGGCGGCATGGCGCCGCGGCGGCGACTTCCGTTTCCCCGGCGGGGAATCGCTCGGCGAGCACGCCGACCGAGTCAAGGCGGCGCTCGCCGACGTCAAGCGCGGCCCGCTGCCTGCGCTATGCGTCTGTCATGGCGGGACGATCCGGTGCGCCTTCGCGCTCGCTAACCCCCGCGGTCTTGATTCCTTTCACGAGCTCGACGTCCCGAACGGGACCCTTTTCGAGCTTCAGTCCGCGGCTTGAACGCGAGCTGGGTCGCGTAGCCCGTCAGGTACAGGATCTTCCCGTCCGAGATGGGCGGGGCGAACCCGCCGCCCTTGTGCCGGAAGATCTCCTTGCCGGTGCGCACGTCGAGGCCGTGCGTCTCGCGCGAGGCGAGGTTCGAGAAGTACACGACGGGCCCGATCACGCTGACGGCGCCCGAGATCCGGCCGGGCGACTGGAACGACCACCGCTCCGCGCCCGTGCGCGCGTCGAGCGCGTAGAACACCCCGGTGTAGGACCCGATGAAGACGGTCGGGCCGCGGCCACGCACGGATGCGGCCGCCGGCCCCGAGTACACGTAGGACCCGGTCGACTTCGTCCACGCGGTCTCGCCGCTGCCGGTGGTGAACGAGTAGACGCGGCCGTCCGTGTTCCCCATGTAGACGCGCCCGAAGGCCACCGCCGGCGTCGAGTAGAAGTTGCCGCTCCGTCCCAGCGAGAGGCCGGCGGTCGAGGTGCTCCACACCTCGCGGCCGTTGCTCGCCCGGATCGCGTACGCGCGGCCGCCGTAGACGCCGAAGTACAGCTTGCCGTCCGAGTACGCGAGCGCCGCCTTCACCGCTCCGCTCGCCCCATAGGTCCAGATCGTGCGCCCGTTCTTCGCGTTCAGCGCGTAGACGGTGCCGTCCTCGGAGCCGAAGTAGACGCGCCCGTTGCGCACGTAGGGCGAGGACTCGGTGCGGCTCGGGATGTCCTTCCTCCACAGCACCTTGCCGTTCTTCGCGCGCAGGGCGGTGACGCGGCCGTCCAGGGTGACGGTGAACAGCCGCCCCTTCCACCAGGCCGGCGACGCCGCGCTCAAGGTGCCGACGCTGCGGCGCCAGCGAAGGTTCCCGGTGACGGCGTTCCTGGCGACGGCCGTGCCCTTGTTCGTGACGAAGTAGAGCGTCTTGTCCGCCAGAACCGGCGGGAACTCGAGCAGGCTGTCCGCGCGGCGGCGCCACACCTTCTTGAACGGCGGCTTGACGACCTTGGTGGGGAAGGCCTTCGCGCGATCGGGCGTGTAGCCGAAGATCGGCCACACGAAGTCCTCCGGCTTGCGCTTCTTCGGCTTCGGCTCTTCCGCGGGGACCGTGAACTCGGCGTCCGGGTTCGACACGTCCTCCGGGCGCGCGGCCCCAGATCAGCCAGACGGCGAGGCCGGCTGCGGCGAGCGCGACCAGGACGCCGACGACGTACGCCCAGCGGGGAATCCGGCGTTGCACCGAGCGCATGCTAGGGAGCGCATAGGCTTGCCCGAGTGAAGGTCGGCGTACCGACGGAGATCAAGCCGGACGAGTACCGGGTCGCGCTCACACCTGTCGGCACCCGCGAGCTGACCGAGCATGGCCACGAGGTGATCGTCCAGGCGGGCGCGGGCGACGGCAGCGTGATCCCCGATTCCGAGTACGAGGCCCAGGGCGCGCGGATCGCCCCGGACGCCGAAGCGGTCTTCGCCGAGGCGGACATGATCCTGAAGGTCAAGGAGCCGCAGGACGCCGAGGTGGGCCTGCTGCGCGAGGGGCAGCTGCTCTTCACGTACCTGCATCTCGCGCCGGCGCCCGAGCTGACGCGGCGGCTGTGCGAGACCGGCGCCGTCGCGATCGCGTACGAGACCGTCGAGGACGGACGGGCAGCTCCCGCTGCTCGCGCCGATGAGCGAGGTGGCGGGCAAGATCGCCACCCAGGCCGGAGCGTTCATGCTCGAGCGGCCGCTGGGCGGCCGCGGCGTCCTCCTTGGCGGCGTCCCCGGCGTGCCGGCCGCGAACGTGATGGTCATAGGCGGCGGCGTGGTCGGGATGAACGCGGCCTTCATCGCGATCGGGATGGAGGCGGACGTCTTCGTGTTCGACACGAACATCGACCGCCTTCGCGAGCTCGACGTCATCTTCGGCGGCCGCGCGTCGACCGTGTTCTCGAGCACGCTCGCGATCGAGAACATGCTTCCTCACGCCGACCTCGTGATCGGCGCCGTGCTGATCCACGGCGCGCGGGCCCCGCACGTCATCCGGCGCGAGCAGCTCGCGCTGATGAAGGAGCGGGCGGTGCTCGTCGACGTCTCGATCGACCAGGGCGGCTGCTTCGAGACCTCGCGCCCGACCACTCACTCCGAGCCCGACCTACGAGGTCGACGGCATCACGCACTACTGCGTCACGAACATGCCGGGCGCGGTGCCGGTCACGTCGACGTTCGCGCTCACGAACGCGACGCTTCCGTACGCGCTCGCGCTGGCCGACCGGGGGCTCGACGCGCTGCGCGAGGACGCGGCCCTGCGCGCCGGGCTCAACGTGTACTACGGCAAGGTCACGCACGCGGCCGTCGCGAGCGGCGTGGGCACCGACTACATGCCCCCGGAGGAGGCGCTGGCGAGTTAGGCTCGCCCCATGCGAGTAATCGACTGCGACTGCGGCGTCACGCTCCAGGCGGCGAACGACGACGAGCTTGCGAACGCAGTGCGCGAGCACGTCGCCTCGGATCATCCCGACATGGAGCTCGACGACGACCAGGTTCGCGGGATGGTCGCGGAGAAGGCGTACTCCGCGACGGATTCCTGAGTTCTAGGCCCCCGGCCTCATCCGTAGGCTCCAGCCGATGCTGGAGCTCGTGTTCTGGATCGCCGCCGGCCTGCTCGTGTACACGCACGTGGGCTACCCGCTGCTGCTGGCGCTGCTCGCGCCGCGGGAGCGGCCGCGGCCGCCGCTCGGCGAGCTTCCCAGCGTCTCGCTGATCATCGCCGCGCACGACGAGGAGGACGTGATCGAACGGCGCGTGCGGAACGCGTTCGAGCTCGACTACCCACGCGATCGCCTCGAGCTGATCGTGAGCTCGGACGGCTCGGCCGACGCGACCGTCGAGCGGGCGCAAGGCGGCCGGCGCCGATCTGGTGCTGGACCTGCCGCGCGGCGGCAAGGTCCGCGCCCAGGACGCCGCTGTCGAGCGCGCCCGCGGCGACATCGTCGCGTTCTCCGACGCGAACGCCTACTGGGCGCCGGACGCGCTGCGCGCGCTCGTCGCTCGCTTCGGCCGACCCCGACGTCGGCTACGTGTGCGGCCAGCTGCGGTTCGTGGACGCGGCCGGGACGAACATGGAGGGGCTCTACTGGCGCTACGAGCTCTGGATCCGCTCGCTCGAGTCGCGGCTGGCGGGCGTCACGGGCGGCAACGGCGCGATCTACGCGGTGCGCAAGCGAGGACTACGTCGTGGTCGACCCGCGAATGGGCCACGACCTGTCGTTCCCGTTCAACATGGTCAAGCGCGGCCGCCGGCCCGTCTACGAGCCGCGCGCGCTCGCGACGGAGAAGATGGTGCCGACGATCGAGGGCGAGTTCGCGCGCAAGCGGCGGATGATGGGGCACGGGTGGCTGATCGTCCTGCGCGGCGGCCTGCTGTCGCCGCGCGGGTACGGCCCGCTGTACGCGCTCCAGATCTTCAGCCACCGGCTGCTGCGGTACGTCTCGCCGTTCCTGCATCTGATCGCGCTCGGCGCGAACGTCGCGCTCCTCGGCGAGGGGCCGCTCTACGCGGTCACGCTCGCGATCCAGCTCGCGCTGCTCGCTGGGCGCGCTCGTCGGCGTGCGGATCGCGCGCTACTACGTGCTCATGATGGCGTCGCTCGCCGCCGGGCTCTGGGACTGGCTGCGGCGAGGGACGCCCGCCGACTGGGAGAAGGCCGAGGGAACGCGGTGAGCCGCCTGATCGCGCTCGCGCGCACTGGTGGTCACGGCGCCGGTCATGGTCGCCGCGATGATCGCGATCCGGATCGAGTCCGCCGGGCTCGCCGATCTACCGCCAGCGCAGGGTCGGCAAGGACGGCAAGCCGTTCGACATGTACAAGCTGCGCACGATGGTCGCCGACGCGGAGTTCATGGGGGACGGGCTCGCCGTCAACCGCGGCGACCCGCGCATCACGCGCGTCGGCGTCGTTCCTGCGGCGGTTCTCGATCGACGAGCTGCCGAACCTCGTCAACATCGTCCGCGGCGAGATGGCGATCGTCGGGCCGCGCCCGACGATCCAGGCGCAGGTCGACCAGTACACCGAGCGCCAGATGCGCCGGCTCGAGGTGAAGCCGGGGCTCACCGGCTGGGCGCAGATCAACGGGCGCGCGTCGCTGCCGTGGGCGGAGCGAATCGAGCTCGACGTCTGGTACGTGGAGAACAAGGCGGCCGCTGCTCGACCTGAAGATCGTGCTGCGCACGATCAGGATGCTCTTCAGCGGCGACGGCATCTACAAGGGAGGGACAGGCGGATGGACAGGCCCGACCGCGACGTAGCCGTCCTTCTCACCGGCGTCGGGAAGCGCTACGACATCGTCAGCGCGTTCGCGCAGCACGCGTTCGTCGTCGCGGCGGACCCGAGCCCGCTCGCGCCCGCCCAGTACGCCGCCGACGTGCGCGTGGCGCCGCCGCGGATCGACGACCCGGACTACGTCCCCTTCCTCGAGAGGCTCGCCGCGGAGCACGGGGTCAAGGCGGTGATCCCGCTGACGGACCTCGACCTCGAGGTGCTCGCGCGGTCCGACCTTCCCGCCTTCGTCCCCTCGCCGGAGGTCTGCCGTGCGACCTACGACAAGTACGAGACGCACACGCTGCTCCTGTCGCACGGCCTGCCGAGCCCGCCGACCGTGCTGCCGGGCGAGGAGCCCGAGTCCTATCCCGTCATCGTCAAGCCGCGGCGCGGGCTCCGGCGCGCGCTCGATCCACCCGGCCGCCGATCGGGCGCAGATGGAGTTCTTCGTCGACTACATCGACGAGCCGGTGATGGTCCAGCGGCTGATGGGCGGCGACGAGTTCTCGATCGACATCCTCGGCGACCTCGACGGCCGCTGCCTGAACGCGATCCCGCGCACGATGATCGAGTCGCGCGGAGGCGAGTCGATCAAGGGGACGGTGATCGACGACGCCGAGCTCGATCGACCTGGGGCGCCGCGTCGGGGAGGCGCTGGGCGTGCGCGGGCCCGTGCACGGTCCAGGCGTTCCGCGATCCCGAGATCGGCCTCGGCATCACCGACGTCAACACGCGCTTCGGCGGCGCCTTCCCGGCGCCCATGTACGCCGCGCTGCCGGGGCGGACCTATCCCGAGCTGATCGTCCGGCTCGCGCGCGGCGAGACGCGTCGAGCCGCACGTCGGCGAGTTCCGCGCCGGGCACACGTTCACGCGCTGGTTCTGGCAGATCGAGCTCGACGAGCGGCTCGAGCCGACCGGGCGCGACATCACCCCGGACGGGCCGCGCCCGCCGCGCTAGAAGGGGAAGAAGGGGTCCTCCACCGTCACCTCTACGTAGGGGGTGGCGCTCGGCGCGTTCAGGAGGTCGCCGGCGAACCGCACCGACCAGCCGGTACGTGCCCGCCGTCGTCGAAGGTCGCGCTGCTTCGTGAAGGCGCCGTCGCACCGCGGTCACCTTCCTCCGCGCCGACGCGCCGCCACCGTGCCGTCCTCGTCGCGCTGGATCACGAGCCTGAGCCCCTCCGACTTCGCCGGGGCGATCGTCCCGGCAGAGTCGATCCTGCTCGCCCGGCTCCGCGTCGGTCGTCGATGTCGTCGAGCGTCATCAGCGGCGCCACCGCGACGGCCGACGCCGTCGCCGCGGAACGGGCGGTAGGTGTCGTCGCCCGCGAACTCCCAGCGCAGGATCGGTCTGGCGCTTGAACCTGCGTCGTCGCCGAGAAGTTGCCGCTCTCGTCGGTGAACGCCTCCTCGAGCGCGCTTCCAGCCGGTGCGCCGCAGCCGCTGAAGCTCGACGGTCGCGCCCGCCACCGGGAAGCCGTCGCTGTCGGTGAGCGCTCCGGAGTAGGTGGACCCCTCGCGGCGAATAGGTGATGAGCTCCGGCAGCGGCGCCGTCATCTCGACCTCCTCGCCGGCCGGGCGCCGCTCTCCGACGCGCTCGCGCAGCTCCGGCAGCTGGTAGTAGAGCTGCTCGCCCGGGCACGAGGTCACGCCGGTGTCGCGGTGGCCGAGGATCCGCTGGAAGCGCCGCCTGTCGCCGTACGGGTAGCGAGCGGACGAGCCGCCCGCGGAGGTCAGGTTCGACGGTGCCGCCCGTCCGCACGCCGTGGTTGCCGAGCTTCCACCTGATCAGGCGCGCCATCGCGCTGATCGCCGCGTCGCTCTGGGGAACCGACGTGAACGTGCCGAGGTTCGCGATGCCGGTGGTCTGCGAGTTGTAGCCCTGCGCGTGCGAGCCCATGACGGCCTCGTCGATGCCGCCGGCGCGCGCCTCCCAGATCTGCCCGAAGCGGTCGACCACGAAGTTGTAGCCGATGTCATTCCAGCCGTTCGTGTTGCGGTGGAAGCGGCAGACGGCGAGGATCGCGGCGGGCACGTGGGCGCGGGAGTACTCGTTGGCGGTGACGGTGTGGTGCACGGTCGCCGCCTTCACCGTCCGCGTAGTTGACGCCGCGCGTCGGGCATTGCTCGGCGCCCCATTCGGAGCGCGAGTGGATGCGCGGCTGCGAGGCCGCGCCCCAGGCGGGGGCGACGCTGACGACGGCGGCGTGCGCCGCCCGCCGCAGCCCGTTCAACAGCCGGTCGCCGGCCGTCGCGGTGCCGGTCGTGTTGACGAAGTGAAGCCGCAGTCCCGGCACCCGGCGCGACATCCGGTACTGGACCCAGTCGGCCTCGCCGACCCAGACCGGCGACGAGGTGGACCGCTTCGCGGTCGCGGACGCCGTCCTCGCCGACCGGCGTCCAGCGGGTCCAGGCGTCGCCGTCCTTCCGCGCGCGGAGCGCGATCGCGGGCCGGCCGTCCCCTTCCACGAGAGCCCGACCAGGTTGAACCGCTTCTCGGCGCGCAGCTCCGGCGAGACGAAGCCGCCGATTCGCGGCTACGCCCGGCCGGAGCGGCCGGAGCCGCCAGCTCGAACTCGACGACCTCAGGGACGTAGGGGCGGGTGCTCAGGCCGGGCGCGGCCAGTGCGAGGGTGGCGCCCAGGGCGAGGGCGACGGCTGTTGCGACGACGAGGCGCAGCATTGAGATCGGAACACGGCTTGGCCGCGTCCGATGCGCACGACACTAACGCGAATGCTGGCCTGTTTGCAGCGAGTTAACCCGTTATTGGACGAACTCGGGCGCCTTGTCCCGGTACTTCTCCTTGAACGCGCGGATCGCGTCCCAGCTCTGGTCGTTCAGCTCCTTGCATCGCAGCGTGTGGCCGGTGGTGTCGCCCACCCACGCCGTGACCGCGAACGGCTCCTTCAGCTCCTCGCGCGGCAGCATGATCACGTGGTAGGGGTCCTCCTCGTAGAGGGCCTTGAACTGCGCGCGCTGGTCCTCCGGCAGGTCCGGGCGCACCCAGACCAGGATCCGGCCGTGCTCGAGCGTGTGCACGACGCGCTGGGTGGGCGGGGCCTCCTCGTAGATGTCGTCCTCGGGGTACTCCACCTAGTGGCGCCCGATCGACGGCGGCTCGGACTCGTACTTGGGAACCTCGTTCGGGTCGGCGGTGTGCGCACTGCCGCCCGTTGTAGAGCACGTCCTCCTGCACTCGACCGTCTCGTCCTTGCAGCCGGCGGCCTTCATCGCCGCGGCAAGGTCGGCCTCCTTCTGGGCCGGGATCTCGCCGCCGTCCGGGTAGGAGATGCGTCGCGCCGCCTCCGCCACCGCTCGCTCCGCCGCCGTCGTCATCGCCGCCCGCCAGCACGACCGCCACGAGCGCGCCGACGATCCCGAGCACCAGGATCGACGCGACCACGATGCCGATCAGCCGCTTGCGCGCGGCGGCCTGTGCGGCCTGCTGCTCGCGCGCGAGGCGCTCCTGCCTCAGTGCTTCCTTCTGCTCCTTGCGGCTGGACATGCGCTACGCCACCCGCCGGTCCGGGGCGGCCGCGGGCCGCCAGCACTCGTCCACGAAAGACGGCGATCTCGTTCGTCAGCCGCGCCGGCGCGAGCCGCAGCTCGAGCATCGAGCTGGCCTCGAGCATGCGTCCGTTGCGCAGCTCGCGAACCAGCATGTCGGCGTCCGAGAACGGGTGGATCGGGTCGCGCGGGTGGCCGAGCACGAGCGCCTTCGTCTCGATCCGGCCGCGCTCGGAGCGCGGCGGCGCGACGCGGCCGAAGAACAGCCCCTGCAGCACCGCCGCGGACGGAGCAGGGTCGCGGCTGATCCACTCGAGGCCGGTGTCGCGTCAGGTGCGAGGCGCCGCGCGGGACGAGCCGGGCGAGCTGGCTGACGAGCCGGGTGACCGGCGCGCCGAAAGTGAGGCTGACGAGCAGCGGCGTGAAGGCAAGCGCGCAGCCGAGCAGGGCGTTGTCGAGGACGGGCATCTCGACCACGATGCCGCGCAGGCGATCCGGCGCCGCCGCGGCCACCTCGAGCGTCACGTTCGCGCCGAGGGAGGTGCCCCCGACGACGGCCTCGTCGAGCCCGAGGTGGTCGAGGAGCGCGACGACCTGGGCGCCGAAGATCGGCATCGAGTAGCGCCACATGTCGCGCGGCTGGTCCGAATCGCCGTGACCCAGGAGGTCGAGCGTGTAGACGTGGTTCCCGCGCGCGGCCAGCTCCTCGGCGAGCGGCCGGTGCATGAGCCGGGGCAGGAGAAGGCCCGGAAGCAGCACCAGATGCCGCGATCCGGACCCGTATTCGTCGTAGACGAGGCGGAATCCCTCGTGGGTGAAGCTGCCGACGCGGGGCTCGGGCATGAGCGGCGGCAGGATAACCACTCAACTTGGGCCAGCCGGGGCGCGTTTTGACGGGTGAGCGCGCTCAAAAGGTTTCCGACTTGGTTTTAGGCCGATAATGGCTCATGGAGGCTCACTCGTTCGCCCGTTCGGATGGCGGACTCACGGTTCCGCGCTCGCGGAAGCTCCTCGGCGCATTCGGCGACGAGCGGCTCGTCGCCCAGCTCCGGCGGGGCAACGACGCAGCATTCGAGGTCCTCTACGACCGCCATCACGCCGGCGTCCTCTCCTACTGCCGGCACATGCTCGGGTCGCGGGACGAGGCCGAGGACGCTCTCCAGCAGGCGTTCGTCTCCGCCCACGCGGACATCGTCTCCAGCGACAAGCCGATCCGCTTCAAGGCCTGGATCTACACGATCGCGCGCAATCGCTGCCTGTCGGTCCTGCGCTCGCGGCGCGAGCAGCCAAGCGATGACATCGACGCGCGTGTCGACCGCGGGCCTCGGCGAGGAGGTTCAGCACCGCGCCGACCTCAAGGAGCTGCTCGCCGACCTGCAGGAGCTGCCCGGACGATCAGCGCGACGCGCTCGTCCTCTCCGAGCTCGGCGACCTCTCGCATGCCGAGGTGGCCGAGGTCATCGACTGCGAGGTCGCAAAGGTGAAGTCGCTCGTCTTCCAGGCGCGCTCGGGGCTGCTCGAGCGGCGCGAGGCGCGCGAGACGCCCTGCCACGAGATCCGCGAGCAGCTCGCGACGCTGCGCGGAGGCTCGCTGCGGCGCGGTCCGCTGCGCAGGCACCTGAAGGCGTGCCCGGGCTGCAGCGAGTTCCGCGAGGAGGTGCGCCGCCAGCGCCAGGCGTTCGCCGCGCTGCTGCCGGTCGTGCCGACGCTCGGTCTCAAGGAGAGCGCGCTGGCGGCGGTCGGCATCGGCGCGGGCTCGGCCGCGGGCGGCGCCGCGCTGGGCGGCGCGGGCGCCGTCTTCACCGCGAAGGCGGGGGTGGCGAAGGTGGCGGTCATCGCGGTCGCCACGACCGGAGCCGTCGGCGGGCGCCGTGACCGTGGAGCGGAAGGTCGCGGGGGACGGCGGCCAGGGCAGCTCCGGCCGCGATGCCGCCGGCCGCGCCGCTGGCTCCGCATGAGTCCCCGGGCGCCGGAGGCGCGCCCGCACCGGCAACGGCCGACGGCCCGGGCAGGTTGGCCGAGACGGTCCGGATGAGCGTCGCCAAGGCCGGCCTGGGCCCGGCCGCCGGCGGGGGCCCGAGAGGCTCCGACGTCGGGCAGCCCGGTGGCGACGGCAGGATGAGCGCTCCCGTTCGGGGACGACGAGCAGCCGGGAGCGAGGACGACGGGCGTCTCGGGCCCGTGGAGCACGAGTCGCACGACGAGCAGCCGTCCGAGGAAGCGCCCGCCGAGGACGAGGCGATGAGCACGGCGACGGCGGCCGAAGGCGAAGAGAACGCGCGCCAGCGAAGAGATGGCGGCCGACGGAGCCGAGCGACGACGACGCCGAGCCCGAGTCGAGAAGGCACGTGCCGGAGCGTTCCGCCGCCGATGATGACGGACCTCGACCACGACGACGAATTCGACGCCGGCGACGACGACGAAGAGGACGAGCAGGAGGACGACGAAGAGTCGCGCTCGCAGCCCGACTGCGCCTTCCGTCCGGGCTGGCCGCCCCGAGCTTCTCGCTCGTCGCCCTCCTCAAAGGGCAACAAGGACCGCAGGACGGCGAGCCAGGGCGCGTCGACGAGGACCACGACGACGAGGACGTCGACGACTAGGCGGGCATCCAGTCGCGAGCCAGTTCCTCGAGGAACCCGGGCTCGACGGCGTGCGGCAGCGGGTATTCGCGGTATGTGACGTTCAGGCTCGCGGCGCTGAGCCGGTCGCGCGCATCCCTGCCCCACTCGACGCCGATCACCGGGTCGTACACGCCGTGGCCGATCGCCACCGGCATGCCTGCGCGGCTCTCGAGGTCGAGCTCGAACCCGTCGACCGTCGGGATGAACCCGCTCAGCGCGACGATGCCCGCCGGCCGCGGCCGGCCGGCTCCCAGCCCGAGCGCATACGACATGACGGCGCCCTGCGAGAACCCGCCGATCACCGTCCGCGCCATCGGGATCCCCTCTTCGGCCAGGACCGCGTCGAGCCACTTGCTCGCCGTGGCGAAGGTCGCGTGGAACGTGTCGTGATCAGGGAAGCCGATCCGCGCCACCGCGTACCAATGCGCCCCACCAGGCGGTAGCGAGAGCGGTCCGCGGGGCGTGATCCCCAGCAGCTTTCGCTCGGGGTCGAGCAGGTCGAGCAGCGGGACGAGGTCGTGCTCACTGGTGCCGCGGCCATGGAACAGGACGAGCGCCCCGGCCGGCTCGCGAGACCGCGGGCCGGCGGACGTGAGTGAGCGCATCGCTCGCCACGGCGGCGCAGGCTAGCCGTACGCTCGCACCGTGCCGACCGCCCGACTGGACGTCGTCCGCGTGTTCGTCGCGCCCGATGGCCGCGGCGGCAACCCGCTGGGGGTCTTCCTCGCCGCCGGCGCCCTCGCGGGGTCCGAGCAAGCGATCGCCGCCGATCTCGGCTTCAGCGAGACGGTGTTCGTGTACGACCGCGACAGCGCTCGCCTGCGCATCTTCACGCCGGCGGTCGAGCTGCCGCTCGCGGGGCACCCGCTCGTCGGCACGTCGTGGCTGCTGCACGAGGAGGGCTCGGCGCCGGCCGCCCTGCGTCCGCCCGCGGGCGAGGTTCCCACCTGGCAGGACTCCGGCCTCACCTGGATCCGCGCCGACCCGGACGCCGGCCCGGACTTCGACTTCGTCGAGCTCGACTCAGCCGACGCGGTCGACGCGCTCACGGAAGCCCCGGACGGGGGCGGCAAGACCGTGGCGTGGGCGTGGAGCGACGAGCGGTCCGGTGCCATGCGCGTGCGCGCGTTCCTCCCGGACCTCGGCATTACGGAGGACGAGGCGACCGGGGCGGCCGCGCTGCGACTGTGCGCACAAGTCGGCCGCGCGGTCGAGATCCGCCAGGGATCCGCGTCCGTGCTGCACGCCCGCCCGTCGGAAGACGGCCTGGTGGAGTTGGGCGGACGCGTCGAGGCGGTCGAGCGGCGCCCCTACGACAGCCCCTCGACGGATACCGGCTAGCGCTTCTTCTTCTCGCGAGGAGGCTTAGGCGGGAACTTCTTCCGCTCGGCGGCAGTCATCTTGCGGACGACGAGGTCGCCGCTGTCGATCTGCTGCTGGATCTCTTCCAGCTTCGCCTGGCGCTTCTCGTCCTGGCGTTCCTTGGGCGTCTTCACGTTCCTACATGTTCTCCAGCGCGGCGGACGGCCATTCTTACCCCGAAAGGGCAGCCTACTTCCGGACGTGCCAGAGTACCCCGCTTCGACGACTCGAAAGGACTCCCGATGCGCCTCACCCGCCTCCTTGTCTTGCTGCTTTTGACGCTCTCGCTCGGCCTGACGGCCTGCGGCGACGACGACGATGACGACGGAGGGGCCGAGCAGCCGCAGGCCTTCGAGGTCGAGGTCGACGACGAGGGTGTGACCGCGCCCGAGACCGTTCAGCCGGGAGCGGTGGAGCTGCGGGTGAGCAACACCGCCGGGAAGCGCGACCACAGCGCCCACGTTGTCTCGATCGGCGAAGGCCACAGCGCCGACGAGGTGATCGCGGCCGGCGAGGAATGGGGCGACAAGGGCGGCAAGCTGCCCGGGTGGATCCGGTTCGTAGGCGGCGTGGGGACGACCAAGGCCGGGGGCGCCGGCACCGCTGTGATCGACCTAACGCCGGGTGAGTACGCGGTGTTCGACATCGAGAGCGATGCGGACGACGCCTTCGCCGCGTTCACGGTCGAGGGGGAGGAGGGCGACGGCGCTGCCCGAGACGGACGCGCGGGTCGAGGCGGTCGAGTACTCGTTCAGCGCGGACGGCCTTCAGGCCGGGAGCCAGAGCGTCAGCTTCGAGAACGCGGGTGAAGAGCCGCATCACCTCGTGGGCGCGCCGCTACTGCCCGGGAAGACCGAGGCCGACGTGAGGAAGTTCCTCGAGACGGAAAAGGGCCAGCCCCCGGTCGACGAGAAGAACGCCTTCAACACGGCGATCCTCTCCGGCGGCGAGAGCTCGGTCGTCGACCTCCGGCTCGAGTCGGGCGACTACGCGTTCCTGTGCTTCGTCCCGGACCGCGCGGGCGGCCCGCCGCACGTCGCCAAGGGCATGGCGACGGTCGTGACCGTCGAGTAGCCGCTCGCGAAAATCGACAAACGTCCAGGCCCAGACATGGCTGAACGACGTGGAGCGCGGCGAGCGCTACCGCGCGGGCGACCTGTGGGGGAGCGTCGGCTCCTGGTACGCGGGGCGGTGGCGCACGGAGGCCGCGCTCGACTACATCCGCCGGGTGCAGCGGACGCTCCGCGACGAGCCCTGGAACGAGCGCTGGTTCTGACCCGGCCCTAAGCTCTCCTGATGTCCCTCTTCGGGGGCGGTGGGAATGGCCGCGACATCGCGATCGACCTCGGCACCGCCAACACGCTGGTGTTCGAGCGCGGCCGCGGAATCGCGCTTTCCGAGCCGTCTGTGGTGGCCATCGATTCGGAGAGCGGCACTGTGCAGGCCGTCGGGGACGAGGCTCGGCGAATGATCGGGCGGACACCCGCGACGATCTCGGCGATCCGGCCGCTGCGCCACGGCGTCATCGCCGACTTCGAGGTCACGGAGCGCATGCTTCGCTACTTCATCCGCAGCGTCCATCCGCGGCCGTACCCGCGCTCTCGCGTCGTCATGTGCGCGCCCTCGGGCGTCACCGAGGTGGAGAAACGGGCGGTCGAGGAAGCCTGCCTCGCCGCCGGCGCACGCAAGGTGCAGCTCATCGAGGAGCCGATCGCGGCGGCGATCGGCGCCGGGCTGCCGATCGCCGAGCCGAGCGGCAACATGGTCGTCGACATCGGCGGCGGGACGAGCGAGGTGGCGGTGATCGCCCTCGGCGGCATGATCGTCTCGCAGTCGCTGCGCGTCGGCGGGTACGACTTCGACGACGCCATCGCCACGCACCTCAAGCGCGTGCACGGCATGGTGGTGGGGCAGCAGACGGCGGAGAAGCTGAAGCTTGCGATCGGCTCCGCGATGCCGCTCGAGCAGGAGCTCGAGGGCGAGGTTCGCGGTCGCGAGGTCGCGTCCGGGCTGCCGAAGACGGTCAGGCTCACGAGCGCCGAGCTTCGCGTTGCCTGTGCCGAGCCGCTGCGGGCGATCACCGAAGCGGTCAAGGGGACGCTCGAGCGCACGCCGCCGGAGCTGGCGGCAGACATCTCGACGCGCGGGATCCTGCTGGCCGGCGGAGGCAGCCTCCTGCGCGAGTTCGACCGCCTTCTCCACGTCGAGACCGAGCTGCCTGTCCGCGTCGCCGACTCGCCGCTCACCTGCGTCGTGGTGGGCGCCGGCCAGGCGCTCGAGGAGTACGACGCGCTCGAGGAGCTTGACGGCCGCCCGACGCGACGTCGCTCGCCCCGCCCGCGGCGGGCCTCGTTCGCGCGGCAGCGCAGGCGCTAGTTCGGGCCGTTTGCAGGGAAACCTGCGCCTTTTGCGCCCGGATGCTCTTAGATTCCCCTGGTGGCGGTGAAGGCGCTCTTCATTGCGTTGCTGGCCCTGGCTCTGGCTGCACCGTCTGCGTCGGCCGCTCCTGCGGAGCGGCTCTACTGGGCGCAGGACATCGACGGCACGACCGTCGAACGCTGCGGGCTGGCGTCGCTGCCGTGTAGCCCCGAGACGGTGGCGGAGGACCAGGCAGACCCGTTCGGGGTGGCCCTCAACTCGTCGCACGTGTACTGGACGACCTTCGAGGACAACACGATCCACCGGTGCGCGATCGACGCGGCTCTTCCGTGCGCGGGCGAGGTGGTTGCCACCGGCGAGATGTCGCAGCCGTCCGGTATCGCCCTGAGCGCCAGCCACGTCTACTGGGCGAACAACACGCCTGGGGCGATCCGCCGGTGCCCGATAAGCGGCCGCTTCCATGCACGCCCGAGACGCTCGCCTCGGCGCCGGACGCGTCCCACCCCGCGGTGGACGGCACGCACGTGTACTGGACCGAGTTCGATGGCGACGCGGTCCGCCGGTGTCCGCTCGCCGGCCCGTTCCCGTGCACGCCGGAGACCGTCGCCTCCGGACAGGACCATCCGGTGGGCATCGCCGTCACCGCGACGCACGTCTACTGGGGCAGCACCGGCCTCTCGAGCGGCCTCAGCGGACAGCGTTCGCCGGTGCCCGGTCGCCGGCCCGTTCCCCTGCACGCCGGAGACGGTCGCCACCGACGTTTTCGGAGTGCGCGGCGTGGCAGTGGACTCCGAGCACGTCTATTGGTCCAACGCCTTCTCGGGCACCGCGTTCCGCTGTCCGGTCGCCGGGCCATTCCCCTGTGACTCTCCGACCACGGTCGTCAGTGGCGAGGACGGCATCTCGGGCATCGCGCTCCAGATCCCGCCAGACGAGCCCGACCCCGATCCCGGCCCGGATCCCGGCCCCACCCCGGGCCCCGGTCCCGAGCCCGATCCCGACGGTGACGGGTCGCTCGTTCGCGGTGCCTGTGCGAATCGTGTGACGGGCACAGAGCGGCGGTGAGCGCATATTCGGCTCCAGGTTCGGCGACCGCATCCGGGCCGCGCGGGGAACGACAGCCTGATCGGGCTTGCAGGCGTCGACTGCCTGCGGGGCGGCCCGGGCGCCGACCGCCTGTTCGGCAATCAGGGACGTGACCGGCTGTGGGGAGGCTCCGGGGACGACAGCCTCTTCGGCCGCACGGGAGCCGACCGGATGCGCGGCTACGGCGGCGCCGACGGCCTCAGCGGCAGCCGCGGCGCCGACCGCCTCCATGGGGGAGGCGGCGACGATCGGCTGAGCGGCCACGGCGGCAGGGACCGCCTGCGCGGCGGCCCCGGCGGCGACAGGCTGCACGGTGGCAAGGGCAGGAACCGCTACTCGGCCGGCCGCGGCCGCGACCGCATCAACGCGGCGAACGGCAGGCGCGACCGTGTGAACTGCGGCCCCGGAGCAGACGCGGTCGCTGCCGACCCCGCCGACCGCGTCCTCGGCTGCGAGACCGTCACCCGGTAGCAAGGCTGGCGCACAGCCCCCTGAAAGCGCCCAGCGAAGGCCAAAACTCGGGGCGCGCTGCCTGGGTTTACGCCGCTATATTCGCCCCCGACTCGATCCCGAGCGGTGGGCTGCCTGACTCGCCGCACCGCCGGCGCCGCCGGCGGAGAAAGGACCACATGACCAAGAGGAAGATCGTTGCCGGGACCGCCGGCCTCGCTCTCATGGCTGCGGGCGGTATCGCCGCAGTCAGCGCCAGCGGAAGCGGCTCGGCCGAAAGCTCGGCCACGAACCTGGCTGTCGTGAAGCAGAAGCATCCCCTCAAGTTCAAGGCCAACCGCTACATCCAGGACGGGCTGCGCTTCAACAAGGACATCTACGAGGTGAACTCGGGCGGGACGCTCCGGGTCGTGAACAACAAGGCCACCGAGGGCCCGCACACCGTCAGCATCGTGAAGAGGAAGGACCTGCCGACGAACATCGGGGAGGTCTTCAACTGCAAGCCCTGCAACGCGGTGTACAAGGCCCACGGCGCCGATCCGAACAGTGAGGGTCCGCCGAAGTTCAATTTCGTCGAGGACGGCGAGGGCCAGAACGATCCGGCGAACTTCAACCGGCCCGGCGACTCGGGCGTGACCGGGCCGCGGAAGGGCAACTCGTTCGAGGTTCCCGTGACGGCACCGGCCGGCACGACGCTCCACTTCGTCTGCGCCGTCCATCCGTGGATGATCGCCAAGCTCCGGGTGGAGTAGCCGTCCCTTGAAGGCACGTCGTATAGCGGGGGCCCTGGCTTCGGCCGGGGCCCTCGCTGTCTTCGTGGCCGCCCCCGCCGAGGCGCGCGTGAAGCACGTGTGGGTCGCGGCCGTTCCGAATTCGTGGAACGTCGCGCCGAGCGGCCACGATCCGATCTCGGGCGAAGAGGTCGATCCCGAGGAGGCGATCTTCGGCACCGTCGTCTACAAGCGCTTCAGCCCGCGCTGGCGCAAGCCGCTCCCGAATGCGCCGCGCTCGAGCAACGACGGGATCGCGATCCCCGGACCGCTGATCGCGCCCGCGTGGGTGATCGCTTGCGGATCCACTTCAAGAACATGGACAGCCTTCGCGAGGACCCGCACTCGATGCACTTCCACGGCGTGGAATACGCGCCGAGCTCCGACGGCGCCTTCGTGCCCGGCTTCTCGGGCAAGGACGGCAACGTGAAGTTCGGCCAGAAGTGGACCTACCGCCTGACCGTCGGCCGCGACTCGGTCGGCGTCTGGCCGTACCACGACCACTCGCCGTCGATGGAGGAGTCGATCCACGGCGGGTTGTTCGGGATGCTCTCCCTCTACGGCCGCAACGAGCGCATGCCCGACCGCGAGTTCCAGGTCGTGATGTCACCGTTTGGCGAGAACTTCATGGCGATCAACGGCCGCGCCTTCGTGGGCAATACGCCGGTATTCAAGGCCCGCGTGGGCGAGCGAATCCAATGGGACGTCATAGCGATGGGCTCCGAGCACCACACCTTCCACGTCCACGGCCACCGCTGGCGCGAGCGCTCCGGCGCGCCGCGCGACACGAAGACGGTCGGCCCGGCGGAGAGCTTCCGCTTCCGCTGGCGCGAGCGGCACCCCGGCACATGGCTCTACCACTGCCACGTCGAGGACCACATGATGCGCGGCATGATCGGCCTGTACCGCGTCAAGCGCCGATGAGAGCCGCGCTCGCCACCGCCGCCGCCGGCGCGGCCTTCCTGCAAGCGCCCGCTGCCCTCGCCGTTCCGGTGGACGTCCAGTTCCAGGCCTTCGCGCCGAGCGAGCTCGACGTGCTTCCCGGCGAGACGGTGGAGTGGAGCAACATCAGCTCGCGCCCGCACACGGTGACGGCGGACGACGACTCGTTCGACTCGGGCGACATCGAGGCCGGTGACGGCTTCGAGATGACGTTCGACACGGTCGGCACGCACGGCTACCACTGCCGCCTGCACGCGGGCATGGTCGGCGAGGTGGACGTGCGGCGGGTGACGATGGGGACGCTGCCGCCGGGGCTCGTCCAGGCCGGGGAGCGGGTCGCGGTGGACGGCCGCACCGCCGATCCGTCGGTGCCGGTCGAGATCGAGCGCAGCACCGGCGGAGAGTTCGAGACGGTGGCCACGATCACGCCGAACCCCGACGGCACGTGGCAGGGCGAGCTCCTCGCCGAGGAGACCGCCGAGTACCGGGCGCGCATCGGCGCCGATGTGAGCGACACGCGCCGGCTGCTCGTGAGCGATCGCCGCGTGATCGTGCGCGCGCGGCGCGGGCGGGTCTCGGTCAGGGTCGTCCCGCCGAACCCCTACGGGCGGATCATGCTCGAGCTGCGGCTGCGCGAGCGGTTCGGATGGTGGCCGCAGACGTTCAAGCGGCTCGACTACCTCTCGCGCGCGTCATTCCGGGTGAACCGCCGGGTGCGCGCACGCGTCTCGCTCGTGGACAAGGACGGCTGGACGCGGCTGGCGATCAGCCCGGTCGTGCGCGTTCGTCCCTAGGCCCCGCGCAAGTCCTGGGCCGCCCAACCGTTGTGATGGGGGATGCTGGCCACAGCGAAGAGGGTTGCTGCCGCGCTCCTCACCGGGGCGATCATGGTGTCCGGCGCATGGGCGGGCGCGTCGCTCGTGCCGGTGGACGAGGAGCAGCTCCCCGTCGCCGACAAGGCGGCTCGGATGCCGGAGGGAGCCGAAGGCCGAGCCCGCCGCCACTCCGGCGGCTGAACCGCCCAAGGCCGCCGCGGCAGTGCCCGCGCCCCCGCCCGATCCCGGCTCGCTGCCGGAGGGGCAGGTCCTGGCCGGTGCTGCGAAGACGTCCATCCTCCCGCGCCCCGAGGACTACAACGGCACGTGGGAGCGCAGCGAGGAGAAGTGCTCGACGCTCAGCGAGAGCTCGTTCACGAGGCTCATGGAAGACCCCGTCGAGATGGGCGACCACCTTGCGGCGACCGGCTCGCCGTGGCCTGAGAACCCCAACTGCATCTACATGGGCGGCTTCGGGATCGGCCCGATGAACCCCGTCACATCCTGGAACGAGGAGCTCGGCCTCTGGGTCCGGGCCGTCGCGCTGCGCGACCGCCAGGGCGATGACCTCGTCCTCGTCGTGATCGACGGCGAGGGCTACTTCTGGGACTACGGCTCGAAGTGCGACGACTGCGGGATCAAGCAGATCACCGCCGAGCTCGCGGCTGACAACACGCTCGGGCTCAAGCGCGAGGACATCGTGGTCGCGGCTACGCACGCGCACTCCTCGCCGGACTTCATCGGCGGCTGGGGCTTCGTGCCCAACTGGTACATGGAGCAGCTCTCCGATTCGATCAAGTCGACCATCCGCGAGGCGCTCGCGGGGATGCGCCCGGCTGAAGCTCGAGTACGGCGAGCACGAGGCACGCCCGTTCAACTCGGAGCGCCGCGAAACGTACCGCTCTGCGGAGGAGCAGCAGCTCGCGTGGCTGCGCGCGTACGAACCGCGTAGAGTCCAAGTCGATCGTCACCCTGGGCGCCTACGCCGCTCACCCCACCACCTTCGGGACGAACGACGGCGAAGCGCACCCCGATTGGCCGGGACTCTTCGAGAAGAGCCTCGAGAAGCGCTTCGGCGGCGTGGGGATGCATTTCATGACCGGCCTCGGAAACGTGTCCGCTTCCGGGCTGGGACATGTCGGACGATCCAAGCAGCTCTAACGGAGCGGACGATCTCGCGGCGTTGGTTGCCCGCGTTCTGCACGGCAACCGGATCGAGCAACCCCGACATCAAGACGGCGCAGACCACGTGGGAGCAGCCCGCGACGAACGTGCCGCTGACGGCGCTCGGCACCCCGGGCTTCTTCGACCGGCAGTTCGTGCAGACGCCGTCGACGGTGCGCACCGGTGAGGACCCCGACAAGTTCCAGTGCGTCTCGGCGTCGCCGGTTTCGGTCGAGGTGGCGGCTTCGGCGGCGCGGATCGGCAATGAGTTCGCCCTGACCGCCGCGCCGGGCGAGATCTTCTCGAACTTCTCCAACACGGTGAAGGAGAAGTCAGGCGCAGCCGTGACGATGCCGCTCGGGCAGGCCAACGACGCCCTCGGCTACATGCCCCAGTCGTTCGAGATGAACCAGGTCGGCCAGCAGGGACCCGGCTTCGTTGAACAGGCGCAGGGCTACGTGGTCGTCAATTACGAGGACGCCTACGCGATCGACAAGTGCTTCGGCGACATGGCGCTGGAAACCTCGATCGGCCTGCTGAACCAGCTGCCGCCTCAGTAGACCTCGTCAAGTCGCGCCCGATCCGAGGGCGCCGCCGGGAGTCCGCGAACGTGCGTATCCGGCGCGACGTCGCCGACCACCACCGCGCCCATCGCGACCACGGCCCGTTCGCCCACCGTCACGTGGTCGCGGATCGTCGCGCCCATGCCCACGAACGCCTTGCGGGCGATGCGCACGTTGCCGGCTACGTTCGCACCAGGGCCGAGCGTGGCGAACTCGGCGACCTCGGTGTGGTGCCCGAGCAGGGAACCGCGTCCGAGCACGGTGTGGCGTCCTATGCTCGCGCGCGCGCCCACGACCGCCGCCGGAGCGATCAGTGCCCCGCTGGCGACTTCGGCCGTCGGGGCCACGTGCGCGCGTGGGTGGATCAAAGTCGCGAACTCAAAGCCGGCGCCGCCCAAGCGGCTCGTTACGTCCTCGCGGTCGGCGTCTCCCGTTCCCACGATCGCCGGCGCGCCCTCTCCGGGTAGACCGTCGTCGAGCCAGTAGACCGGCAGCTCGTGGATCGTGGTCCCGACGCGCTCGCGGTCGTGCGGCTCGAGGAGGCCGAGTGGACGCAGGCCGGCGTCGCGTGCGAAGTCCACGACCTCCGCGGCGAACGTGCGCGTCCCGGCGACGTAGACGCCGTCGCTCATGCGCCGCCGTCGAGTGCAGCCAGGACCTCGCTGTGGAGCGTCTCCGCGTCGTCCTCCATCGCGGCCTCGACGGTCACCCGCAACACCGGTTCGGTGGCCGAGCGGCGGAGGAGCGCCCATGCGCCGCCGGGGCGGCTGACGGTGAGCCCCTCGTGGGGGTCGACGGCCACGGCGCCGAGACGCTCGGCCGCGGCGGATAGTGAGCGCAACCCGGTCTCGGGGTCCGGGGACGGCACATTCGAGCGTCGCCGCGCGAGGTGCGGCAGCGCGGCGGCATGCTCGGCCAACGACACGCCGGACGCCGCCAGCATGCCGAGCACGGCGACGCCGGCGGCGAGGCCGTCGCGGGCCATCCCGACCTCGGGCACGATCACGCCGCCATTGCCCTCGCCCGCAAGCTCGGCGCCGGACTCCCTGAGCCCGCGAACCAGGTGGAGCTCGCCGGGTGGAACCACCCGCACCCATCCGCTGCGCTCGCGCGCTACGTAGTCGACCATCGCGCTCGTGTCCGCCCCCTTCACGATCCGGGCCGCGCCGCGGGCGATCGCAACGAGTGGGAGCGTGGCCTCTGCGTCGAGCGAGCATCCCCGATGGTCGGCCAGGCGAAGCCGGTCGCCGTCGGCGTCGAGCAGAAGCACCGCATCCGTGTCGTCGGCGACCCGGTCGCACCCAAGCGCGGCCAGTGCGATGGCGGGCGCGGACCCGGCGCCGCCTTCGACGGCCACGCGCAGCCCGGCGCGCGCGATTCCGTCGCGGTCGACGCTCGCGCACACGGCGTCGGCGTGTTCCTGCGCCGCACCCGCCGCCGGACGCACGGTCCCCTGCCGTCCGCTCGCTGGGGCCGGCTCTGGCAGGTCGCGGACGTCGACCGGCGCGTAGTCAGGTGCTGCCACGAGCTTGATCCCGTTCCAGTCGGGCTCCAGGTGCGAGCCGGTCACCACGACCGCGCCCCCGAGCCCGCGCTGGGCGGCCGCGAGCTTCGCCGCCGGCGTCGAGACGACGCCGAAGTCGGCGACGTCGCAGCCCGCGCCGGCTGCTGCTTCGGCGGCTGCGCGAGCCAGCGCGGCGCCGCTCGGACGGGCGTCGCGGGCCAGGCCGATGGTCCTGGGGAGGCCCGACCCCTCCAGGAGACGGGCGAAGGCGGACACAGTCGAGCGCACGCGCTCGGGGGTGAGCCCATCTCCGGGTCGCCCGCGCAGGCCCGAATGCGTGGCGATCAGCGATGGCTCGCGCGGCACGCGCGAAGGCTAACCGGCGCCGCTGAGCCAGGCGAACGTCTGCGCCAGCCCCTCATTCAGGCCGACACTCGGCTTCCAGCCGAGAACCTCGCGCGAGCGGGATGCGTCGAGCGCGGTGTGGCGGGTTTCGCCTGCACGCTCCTGCTCGTGTCGCGGCTCGAACTCCCCCGCTGCGCGGGGTCGCAGCAGGTGGACGAGCTCGAGCACAGACGTCTCCACGCCCGTGCCGACGTTGAAGGCCCCCTGCGCGTCGGAGTCCGCAGCGGCCACGTTCGCAGCCACGACGTCGCCGACGTAGACGTAGTCGCGCGTCTGAAGGCCATCGCCGAAGACCGTCGGGGGCTCGCCGGCCAGCGCCCTGCCGCAGAAGATGGCGACCACACCCGCCTCCCCATAGGGATCCTGGCGGGGTCCGTAGACGTTCGAGTAGCGCAGGGTGACAGTGGCGAGGCCGTGCATCCGGCGGTAGAGCTCGCAGTAGCCCTCGGCGGAGAGCTTGGACTGCCCGTACGGCGCCTTCGGGCGCGCCGGATGGCGCTCGCTCGTGGGGCGAACGGCCCCGCCGCCGTAGACGGCGGCGGTCGACGCGTTCACGAACCGCCGCGCGCCCACGGCGACCGCTGCCTCGAGCGCGTTGGTGGTCCCGACCACGTTCACGGATGCGTCGTGCCCGGGGTCGCGCGTCGACGCTTGGACCGATACCTGCGCGGCCAGGTGGAAGACCCGCTCAGGGCGCGCGCCCTCGAACGCTGCGCGCAGTGCCGGCTCGTCGCGGACGTCGACCTCGAGCAGGGCAGCGGCGTCATTCACCTGCTCGCGCCCACCGCGCGAGAGGTCGTCAACGACCGCGACCTCGTCGCCGGCCGCCACGAGCGCGTCGACCAGGTGCGAGCCGATGAAGCCGGCACCGCCGGTGACGAGAGAGCGCATCGGGCCAGGGATGGCGGCGATTATGTCGCCGAACCGCCCAGTTCCTTGACCCTACGTTCGCAACGGCTTACGCTCATCGGGTGAGGCCCGCTCGCACGATGACTGCCTGCGCGACGCTTGTCGTCGCCTTCTTCAGCATGGCCGGCTCCGCGAGCTCGGAGAAGGAGGATCCGCTGGACGGCAAGTGGGACACCAACTGGGGTCTCGTCAAGATCTTTCAAGATGACATTGACGTCGATGGTTGGTGGGAGTGCAGCTGTCCAGACGGACGCAAAGCGGTGATCAATGCCGAGCTCAACGAAAAGCACGATGGGGACCTCGTTTACAAGGATGTAGAGGGACGTTGGAAGTGCCCCGGATCCGACGATGCCCGCGGGCGGTTCGAGATCACCTTCAGAGCGGAGAAGACCAAGTTCTCAGGTCATTTCTGGTCAAAGGGCAACAGGGACGACTGGGAGCGCTGGGCCGGCGAGAAGGAGAAGAACTGACCCCCGCATGCTGACCGGCGCCGCGATGGTCGCGGTGTTGGTCGGGGCGGCGATGTCAGCTGGCGCCAGCGCAACCGTGCACGAGGTGCACGAGGGTGAGTCGATTCAGGCGGCCGTGAAAGCCGCCCGCGCGGGCGATGTCATCCGGGTCGCGCCCGGCGTCTACAGGCAGAGCGTCGAGATCCGCAAGGACGGGATCAAGCTCGAGGGTTCGGGAGCGAGCGAGGCTGGCACGGTGCTGATCCCTCCCCGCTCGACCAGCCGCTGCGAGGGCGGCGAATCCGGGATTTGCGTCCTGGCCCAGAAGGCCTCATCGGGTCAGCGCAGGCGTGTGGCAGATGTCCATGTCAGCGGCTTTCTGGTGCGCGGCTACGAGTACGGCGCGCTCGCGGAGTTCACGCGGCACGCCGTTTTCAGGCGCAACACATTCACCGGCAACGGCGAGTATGGAGCCGCCATATTCCACTCGAGGCGCACGGTCCTGGTCGCGAACCGGGCCACTCGTAGCGGCGAGGCCGGGTTCTACATCGGCGACTCGCCAAAGGCGACTGCCGTGCTTCGCGACAACGTCGCCTCGCGCAACACCTTCGGCTACTACCTGCGCGACGCGTCCCGGGGTGTGGTTGCCGCCAACGTCGCGCGCCGCAATTGCGTCGGCGTGATGATGCGGAACTCGCTGAGCGCCTGGGGCGTGCATCGCTGGCTGATCGAGGGCAACCTGCTGACCGACAACAGCCGTCATTGCGGCGGCACCGGGATAGTGCTGGCGGGGGCTCGCCGCAACGTAATCCGTGGCAACGAGGTCGTCGGCAACCACCAGGAGGGCCCAGCCCGGTTCTCGGGCGGGATCGTGTTGACCTCGACGCGCTCGCTCGGTGGCACCCCTTCGGCATACAACCGGGTCGTCGGCAACGAAGCTCACCGGAACCGTCGCGCCGACATCGCTTGGGATCGCGAGGGCCGGGCGAACCAATTCCGCCGAAACGACTGCGAGCGGTCGGATCCAGCCGGCCTCTGCGCCTCCGGCTTGTAGAAACACTCGAAGTGGAGCTAGGGGGACTCGAACCCCCGACCTCCTGGGTGCGATAACGGCAGTTCAGGGGCCTGAACGGAAACCTAGTCAGATGTCCTATTGCGCCTAATGGGTATCGGCCCGATGTTGGGGGTGACACAGGGCTTTCGGCGCCGCACAGCGCCGCGCTCGATCTACCTGGCAACCCCATCATCGAATGAGATCGAGAATGCTTGGCAGGGCCGTTCTTTTCCTCGTAGGGGTCCTCCTGACTTTGATGGCCGGTGCGCCGACCGCTGCGGTGGCTGCGCCGAGCGAGGCGACGGTCGAGAAGGCTGCAGATGAGCACGGGGAGTCCGAGGCGAAGATCCGGGCGATCCTGGCCGACAAGACCACCAGGGTGGACAAGGAGGGGCGGATCTATTACGTCGATCCCGCTCCAGCCGTTGGCTTGCCGGCGCCTGTGGAGAACGGCCCGTATCCGTACGAGCAGACGTTTCAGCTGCACAGCCGACCCGGCAGCAATCGCGTGATCTATCTCGACTTCGACGGTGAGACGATCACCGGCACGGCGTGGAACGACAGCAGGGGCATGCCGCCCTTCTACGCCGAGCCGTTCAGCCTGGACGGCGACGCCTGCCACCTTCAGCAGCGTCGAGCAGGACGTCATCCAGTCGGTGTGGCAGCGCGTGGCCGAGGACTACGCACCGTTCGACGTCGACGTGACGACGCAGGACCCGGGCGCTGCGGCCATCAACCGCGTCGAACTTCGCCGACCTGCAGTTCGGCACACGTGCGCTCATCACCGACGCGACGGAGATCGCCGTCTACCTGCGAGCTGCGGCGGCATCGCCTACCTCGGGGTTTTCGACTTCGACGGCGCGTCCGACGCATGCCTATTACCAGCCAGCCTTCGTGTTCCCCGAGAACCTCGGCGACAGCGACGAAGAACATCGCCGAGGCGGCAAGCCACGAGGTGGGCCACAACCTCGACCTCGCGCACGACGGGACGGCGACCGCGGCGTACTACACCGGGACACGGCGCGTGGGCGCCGATCATGGGCGTCGGCTACTACTGGCCGGTCGTGCAGTGGAGCAAGGGCGAGTACGCGGGCGCGAACAACACCCAGGACCGACCTCGCGAGGATCGCCGCCAACGGCGCGCCGCTGCTCGCCGACGACGCTGGCGACACCACCGCGGGGGCGCTCGATCAGGGTGCCGGACCCTCGATGAGCTTCCCTGGAATCGTCACGACCGACGCCGACGTAGACACGTTCAGGATTGAGGCGGGCGCCGGGCCGTCGAGTTTTGCTGTCACACCGGCCCCCAACAGTCCGAACCTCGACGCGCGGCTCAAGCTCCTCGACGGCGCGGGCACCGTCCTTGCCTCGGACGATCCATCCGTTAGTCCGTTGTTCTTCGACCAGGCATCCGGGATGGCGGCGTCGCTTGGGGTGAGCATCCCAAGCCCGGGCACGTACTACCTCGTCGTCGAGGGTGTCGGGGCCTTGAATCCTGCGACCACGGGCTACTCGGGCTACGGGAGCATCGGCCGCTACACGTTGGCCGGCACGTTCACGCCGGGCGGGCCCGACACGGCGCAGCCGTCGGTGAGTGGCGTGTCGCCGCTTGATGCCGTGACGGGTGTTGGCGCGGACGCGAGCGTGGCGGTGACGTTCTCGGAGGCGATGAACGAGTCGTCGGTCGAGGGTGTGTTCTCGTTGAAGAAGGCGGGTTCGGGGACGGTGGTTGACGGGAG
This sequence comes from uncultured Thermoleophilaceae bacterium, assembly GCA_963846865.1. GTDB lineage: Bacteria > Actinomycetota > Thermoleophilia > Solirubrobacterales > Thermoleophilaceae > DASPHG01. Next base: position 502,511 of record CAWJXU010000006.1, read on the forward strand.
TTTCAGTTGGAGTGGCGATTCGACGGTGGTGACGTTCGACCCGGCGGCGGCGCTCGATTTCGGCAGCGCCTACGACGTCGCGGTTGGGACGGCGGCGACTGACACGGCCGGGAACGCGCTTGGGTCGGAGTTCGCGTCGAGCTTCATGACGAGTGATCCTGTTCCGCCGGACGAGCCCGCGGTGACCGGCGTGTTGCCGGCCGATGATGCGACTCAGGTGGCGGCGAACGAGAACGTGGTGGTGACGTTCTCGGAGGCGATGAACCAGTCGTCGGTCGCGAGCGCGTTCTCGTTGAAGAAGGCGGGCTCGTCGACCAAGCTGGGTGGGTCCTACAGCTGGAATGCGGCGGGCACGGAATTGACGTTCAACCCGTCGGCGAACCTGCTCGCGAACACCCACTACGACGTCGCTGTCACGACGGCGGCCAAGGACGTTCCCGGCAAGCCCTTGGGATCCGCGTTCGGCTCGAGCTTCGAGACCGACTCGGCCGCGCCAACGGTGAGTGGCGTTTCGCCGGCTGACAGCGCGACGGATGTCGCGGGGGGTGAGAACGTTGTGATCACGTTCTCGGAGGCGATGAACCAGTCGGCGACCAAGACCGCGTTCTCGTTGAAGAAAGCGGGCTCGTCGACCAAGCTGGGTGGGTCCTACAGCTGGAACGTGGCGGGCACGGAATTGACGTTCAACCCATCGGCGAACCTGCTCGCGAACACCCACTACGACGTCGCTATCACGACGGCGGCCAAGGACCTTGCCGGCAACCCCTTGGGATCCGCGTTCGGGTCGAGCTTCGAGGCCGACTCGACCGCCCCGTCGGTCGCCGGTGTGTTGCCGGTCGATGGTGTGACCCAGGTGGCGGCGAACGAGAACGTGGTGGTGACGTTCTCGGAGTCGATGAACCAGTCGTCGGTCGCGAGCGCGTTCTCGTTGAAGAAGGCGGGCTCGTCGACCAAGCTGAGTGGGTCCTACAGCTGGAACGCGGCGGGTACGGAGTTGACGTTCGACCCGTCGGCGGACCTACTCGCGAACACCGTCTACCGCGTTGCCGTTACGACGGCGGCGAAGGACCTTGCCGGCAACCGAACGGGATCCGCGTTCGGGTCGAGCTTCGAGACCGACTCGACCGCGCCGTCGGTGACCGCCGCCGGCCCGTCAGCGCAGGTGCTTTCAGGTGTTCTGAGCGTCGCTCTGATCGCTCAGAAGCGCTACTAGCGCGCGATTCCTTCATGGAGCTAGGGGGACTCGAACCCCCGACCTCCTGGGTGCGATCCAGGCGCTCTTCCAGCTGAGCTATAGCCCCGCGAAGGCATCATGGTAGAGGTACCCGGATGCCTCGGCCAGCGCGCCTGATCGGGATCAACCACGTTGCCCTCGAGGTGGGCGACGTCGAAGAGGCGCTCGGCTTCTACCGGCGAGTGTTCGAGTTCGAGCTGCGCGGGAGGGTGCCGGGGATGGTCTTCATCGACATGGGCGACCAGTTCCTCGCCCTGTCCGAGGGGCGCACGCAGCCTCGCGACGACGGCCGGCATTTTGGCCTGGTGGTCGATGACCTGACCGCCGTGCGCAGCGCTCTTGAGCGCGAGGGAATCGAGGCGATCGAGACCGGCGGCGGCAGCGGCTTCGACTTCTACGACCCGTGGGGGAATCGACTCGAGGTGGTCGAATACGGAGAGATCCAGTTCGAGCGCACGCCAGGGGTCAAGCGCAAGCTCGGGATCGACGCTCTCGACAAGTCCGAGTCCGCACGCCGTGAGATCGACGAGCGAGGGCTCGCGTGAGCTTCCGCGGCCGCCTCCTCATCTTCTTCACGATCATCGTGGTCATCCCGATGATCGCAATGGCCCTCGTCCTGTTCTCGCTCACCGAGGACGCGGAGCACGGCAAGGTCGACGCACGTCTCGCGAGCGGGATGCGCACCGCGCTCGCGTTCTACGAGGAAGGTCGCGAGGACGCCAGGCAGACACTCGCGCGCGTCGCATCCGACGACGAGCTCACGAGTGCGCTGCGGACTGGCGACGAGGACGCGCTCGAGGCGCGCCTGCGCGAGCTCGACGCCGCGGACCCGGACATCGAGGCCATCACCTACGCGACGCCCGCGGGCAACGTAGCCGCCCGCGCCGGCTCCGGCGACGCCGTCGCGGCGGCGACCGTCCAGCCGATGACGTCGGACGGCGACCGGCTCGGCACCCTCGCGCTGTCCGTCACCCCTGCGAGCGAGCTCGCGCGGCAGGTCAAGCGCTTCGCCGGCATCGACGCACGCGTCTTGCGCGGCGACCGCGTCGTGGCCACGACGATCCCGGGCGCACGCACACCCCAAGCCGACTCCGGCGATGTCGACCTCGCCGGCGACGACTACCGCGCGCGCGTCCAGGACGTGCGCGACGGGCCCGGCCCGCCGGCTCGCATCCACGTCTTGGAGGACGCGAGCGCGATGTCAGACGCGATCACCGAGAGCCGGCTCTTGATCGGCGGCCTCCTGATCGTGTTCCTCGGCCTCGCGCTTGCGTCGACAGTCTTCGTCGTGCGCGCCCTTCAGGGCCAGATCGACAACTTCCTCCAGGCGGCGCGCAGGCTCGGCTCGGGCGATTTCAGCAAGCCTGTGCCGGTCCAGGGCGACGACGAGTTCGCCGCCCTCGGCCAGGAGTTCAACACGATGGCCGAGCAGCTCGAGACCCACATCGAGGAGGTCGAGCGCAAGCGGCGGGAGCTCGAGGAGTCGATCCGTCGCATCGGGGAGGCGTTCGGGACCGGTCTCGACCGGCAGGGCCTCGTGGACCTGGCGGTGCGGACCGCGATCGAGGCGTGCGACGCGGACGCGGGCCGGATGCTCCCGGTGGATTCGCGCGAGTTGGAGGAGGTCCGGATCGTCGACGACCCGGTCCTGCTGAAGGCGCTCGAGGGCGCCGAGCGGCAGGTCTTCACCCCGAACGCGCCGACCGAGCCCGTGCAGGACGCCCTCGAGGGCGTGCACGCGCTCGCGATGCCGATCGTGGGCCGCTACGGCGAGGAGGGCGAGGGCGAGACGATCGGGGCGATGTCGATCGCGCGCCGCGGCAGCGCCTTCAGCATCGAGCAGTGCGACCTGCTCGCCTACCTGACGACACAGACCGCCGTCTCGCTCGAGAACGCCGACCTCCACCGGCGCGTTCAGCGGCAGGCGATCACCGACGAGCTCACCGGCCTATCGAACGTGCGCCATTTCCACGAGTTGCTCGACCAGGAGATCGAGCGCGCACAACGCTTCAACAACCACATCGGCCTGGTCATGGTCGACATCGACAACTTCAAGCAGGTGAACGACACATACGGGCATCCCCAGGGCGACCTCGTTCTGAAGGAGGTGGCGCGGGTGCTGCGCGAGGAGTCGCGCGACATCGACTACCCGGCTCGCTATGGGGGCGAGGAGATGTCGGTGATCCTGCCCCAGACCGACATCGGCGGCGCCGCGATGCTCGCAGAGCGCATGCGCGAGGCGATCGAGGAGCTCCGCGTCCGGCGGCTCGACGGTGCGGGCGTGCTGAAGATGACGGCCAGCTTCGGCGTGGCGGCGCTGCCGGGATCGGCGACGGACAAGCGCTATCTGATCGCGGTGGCCGACGATGCGCTCTACAGAGCGAAGCGCGCGGGCAAGAACCGGGTCGAGCGGGCGAACGCGACACCTGAGACCAGCCCCGGCGCTCGCTAGGCTACCCGCGCGATGGGCCTGCTCGACGACGCCATCCGCCAGCACCTCGACCTGAAGCGCAAGCACGGCGCGACCGACGAGGAGCTCCGCCGCCAGGAGACCGAGGCGCTCGGTCCGGCGCGGCGCGACTTCACGGGCGACAGGGACCAGGGCGCCGAGTCGGCCGCCGGCGAGGCCGAGGAAGCGGCTCCCGCCGCGGCTCCGGAACCGGTCGCAGAGCCCGCCGGGTGGCTGGACGACGAGGCGCCGTTCGACGCGGCCGCCGAGGCTCCGCCGCCCCCGGTCGACGTCCCGCCGGAACCGGATGTCGATGCGCCGCTGCCCGCTCCTGATCCCGCTCCCGCGGTCGAGGAAGAGCCTGCTCCCGAGCGTCGAGAGAGCCACACGCCGACGCAGGGATTCGACGCGCTCAGCCGCGAGGACGAGCCGCCCGCCGAGGGCGACGAGGACGTGCTCGAGGAGACGCCCGACTTCCTTCAGGACACGCCCGAGCACGACCGGCTCTGGTTCGAGCAGAAGCCGCCGCGCGACTTCGATTTCGACGGCTGACCCAGGCCGCCTGCCGTAACCCGTTTGGGGGGCTTTTTACCCGTGTGGACATTCGTCCACAGGGAGAAAGCGCCGTTGCAGCATTCCAGCCCCCGAGCCGAGACCTCCTTCGACGGCCATGGAGGGTTCCGTCAAAGGAGCGGCAAGACGCCGCGAAGACAAAGCCAGCGGGGTCGTGGGGTGGGCCGCGGCCCCGCTGCTTGTCGACTTTACGCCCTAGCCGCTCGAGGGCACTCGCTCGTCCGTCAGGTATCCGCGTAGGCGCGCCGCCTCGAGCACCCGCTCGATCCCGATCGAGTAGGCCGCCACGCGCATGGGCACGTCGTCCTTCTCGGCGCGGTCGCAGACCGTCTCGTAGGCCCCGCGCATGATGTTGGCGAGGCGTTCGTTCACGTCCTCCTCGCTCCAGCGGAAGTGCTGCAGGTTCTGGACCCACTCGAAGTAGGAGACGACGACGCCGCCCGCGTTCGCCATCACGTCGGGCACGACGAAGATCCCCTTGTCGGCGAGGATCGTGTCCGCGGCCGGCGTGGTCGGGCTGTTCGCCCCCTCGACGATCAGCTTGCAGTTCACGCTGTCCGCATTCGCCTCGTGGATCATGCCGCCGAGCGCCGCGGGGACGAGCACCTCGCACTCGGTCGCGAGGAGTTCCTCCGGCGAGACCTGTTCAGCGTCTTCGTACTCGGGGACTTCGCGGCCTTCCGAGACGTGCTCGTGGAGACGATCCGGGTCGATCCCGTCGTCGTTTCGGATCGCACCGCGAGCGTCCGACACGGCGATCAGCTTGCAGCCGAGCTCGGCGGCAAGCCGCGCGGCCCACGAGCCGACGTTGCCGTAGCCCTGCACGACCACCCGGGCGCCCTTGAGCTCGACGCCGGTGGTCCTCGCAGCCTCTTCGAGCATGTAGACGACGCCGCGGCCGGTTGCAGCCTCGCGGCCGTAGGAACCCTGGAGGGCGATCGGCTTGCCGGTGACGATCGCGGGCGTGTGGCCGTGCAGCTTCCCGTACTCGTCCATGAGCCAGGCCATCGTCTGCGCGTTCGTGCCGACGTCGGGTGCCGGGATGTCGCGCGTCGGGCCCAGCACCTTCTCGATCTTGTCCATGAACGAGCGGGCGATCTTCTCGACCTCGCCCCGCTGGAGCTCGCGCGGATCGCAGTTGATGCCGCCCTTCGCCCCGCCGTAGGGGACGTTCGCGATCGCCGTCTTCCACGTCATCAGCGAGGCGAGCGCGCGCACCTCGTCGAGGTCGACCTCGGGGTGGAAGCGGATCCCTCCCTTGTAGGGCCCGCGCGCGCCGTTGTGCTGGACGCGGTAGCCGGAGAACACGTGCGTCTTGCCGTCACTCAGCGAGACCGGGATCTGCACCTGGACCTCGCGGTAGGACGAGCTCAGGACGGCCCGGATGTCATCGGCAATCTCGAGCCGGTCCGCGGCGAGCGTGAACCAGTGCTCGACGATCTCGATGTTCGAGACCTCCGCACGCTGCGGCGCAGGGCTCTGCTCGGTTTCGCGCGGCGACTTGTCGGGCGGGCCGTGCCCGTCCGCACCAGCGGTAGCGGCGTCAGTGCCGGCTGTGGCCTCGTCGCTCATCCCTCGTCTCCAGTCCTACCGAAACGTCACGCTCGTTACACACAAGTCACACGATCCAAGGGATCATCGTGCATCGCACCGCTCAAGACAAAGGGAGACCTCGCAGAGATGATGGTTGCGGCCGACCTGATGCGCCGCGGCTACAAGATTGCGCTCCCATACGGCGAGGACTGGGACTACGACCTGATCGTCTGCCGCGACGGGGCGAACCTCGAACGCGTGCAGGTGAAGCACGCGTGTTCTGACGGAAACGTGATCCCCGTCCATACCCGCTCAGCCTCCCTGACGAACGGCAAGGCGAGGGCGTACAAGTACTACACGGCGGACACCATGGACTGGCTCGCGGTCTACGACCCGACGAGTGACTGCTGCTACTACATCCCCGCGGGCGAACTTGGCACTGGAATGTCCGAGCTACAGCTCCGGCTGACCCCTCCCCGGAACAACCAACGCATTGGCATTCGGCTACGCGGCCGATTACCTCGAAATCTGAGACTTCGCAACTACCATTTGCTTGTCTGGGGCCATAGCTCAGTTGGAAGAGCGTCGCGTTTGCATCGCGAAGGTCGCCGGTTCGAGCCCGGCTGGCTCCATTGCTGGACCCTCCCATGGCAAATGACGAGATAGTCGAGATCGCGCGCCGCGCTTACGAGGCGGGGACGCGCCAGCCGAAGCCGGACTTCGCGACGGTCAACGCGCTGTATCACCCCGACCATGAGCTCGTAACTCCTCTCTCGCGGCTCGAGGGGGCGAGCTACAGCGGGAAGGCCGGTTTCGGGGAGTGGCTGGGGAGTCGGCCGGAGGACTGGGAGTCCATGACGTTTCGCCTCGATAACGCCCGCGCGATCGACATGGAGCGGGTGCTGCTGGTCACGACGTTCATCGGACGCGGCCGTCGCGGCGGCGTCGAGGTCGAACAGCGGCAAGGCTTGATCGTGACCGTACGGGACGGCCGGGTCGTACGTACCGAGGCCTACAACTCGGTTGACGAGGCTAAAGCCGCGTCCTGAACGCCCGTTCGAGCAAGCCGGACGCTACACCGAGAACGCGGCCTCGAGCAAGCGCTTCGCCTGCTCGCCCGGGTTCGGCGAGTGCAGCAGCACCGCCGCGAGCGTCCGCTTGCCGCGGCGGACGACCGCGATCAGGCAGCGGCCGGCCGCTGACGTGTAGCCGGTCTTCAATCCGATCGCCCCGCGGTAGCCGGCGGCGAGCAGCGGGTTGGTCGTCGCCAGGTAGAGGCGCTTGCCCTTCACAGCCGCCGGTATCTGCGTGTAGGGAACCCGTGCGATCCGCGATATCCGCCGCTCGGCCATCGCAAGCCGCGTCATCGCGGCGAGGTCCGCTGCGCACGAGCGGTTGCCGTTCTCCGCGCCGTACGGCGAGACGAAGCGTGAGCAGCCCAGGCCGAGCACGCGCGCCCGCTCGTTCATCAGCCGAGCGAAGCCCTGAACCGAGCCGCCAACGTGATGCGCCAGTGCGATCGAGGCATCGTTCGCGGAGGTGATCAATGCCGCGCTCAAGAGCGCCTCGACCGGCACGTGCTTCCCCTGCTTCAGCACACCCACGCTGCGACCGGTGTAGCGGAGGGCGGCCGCCGGGATCCGCACGCGATCCGACGGCCCTGTCGTCGTCGCGACCACGAGCGCCGTCATCACCTTCGTAAGGCTCGCCACCGGCCTCGCCTCCAGTGGCCGGCGCCGCCAGAGCACGTCCCCGGTCGCCACGTCGAACACGAGCCCGGTTCGCGGAGGCCGCTTGAAATGCAGCTCGAACGCGTCGTCGCCTTCGAGTGAGACGGACGCGGGCGAGGACGGCGGCGCGGGCGGGAGCTGCGATCGCACAGCGGACGCAGGCGCGGGCTCGCCGCCACCATCGAGCGAGCACCCGCTCGAAGCGAGCGCGCAAAGGAGCAGCCCGAGAAGCGGCCTACTCATCCGGAGGCGTCGTGAGCGCCCCCAGCACACCGAAGCCGAGCATCGCGAGCACGATCAGCGACACCACTACGAGCACATCCACCCCGTGCTCGACGGCCACGCTCAGGGTCAGGAAAGCGAGCGTCCCGATCAACACCAGCGCGGAGACGAGGGCTGCGTTCCGTGCTGTCAATAGATCCCTGGCCGCGGGTTGTAGGACCCGTAATTGGGGTTCTCACGGCGCGCAAAGAGCTTGATGGCCGCGAGTCCGAAGAGGAAGCCGCCGATATGGGCGAAGTACGCGATCCCGCCGCTCTCGCCACCAATCGGCTGGCTCGCGTCGTATATCTGGAACAGGAACCACAGACCGAGGATCAAGAGCGCCGGTATCTCGATCACGGTGATGAAGACGATCAGGATGATCAGCGTCACGACGCGCGCTCTCGGATAGAGAAGCGCATAGCCGCCTAACACCGCCGCCACCGCTCCGCTCGCGCCGATGCTCGGCACCGTCGAATCCACGTCGATGACCGTGTGTGACAGCGTCGCGACCAATCCGCCAAGCAGGTAGAACGCCACGAACTTCACGCGCCCCATCGAGTCCTCGATGTTGTTTCCGAAGACCCACAGGAACAGCATGTTGCCGCCGAGGTGGAGCAGGCCGCCGTGCATGAAGATCGACGTGAGCAGCGTGAGCCACGTGACGGGGAAGCCGGGAGCGTCGTCCGTGCAGCCCGCAGGCCCCACGCCAGTCTGGACGCACTGCTCGCCGGGGTGGCTGATCTCGTAGGGGATCGAGCCGTACTCGACGACGTTCTCGTTGAAGTGCTGCCCGCTCGGCTCGCCGAGTGACAGTCCTCCCTGCTGGAAGAAGAAGTACATCCCGACGTTCAGCGCGATCAAGACGACCGTGACGATCGGGAAGTTGAGGGTGGGAATGTTGTCCTTGAGCGGGATCAAGCCGCGTCAGGGTATGTCGAGGTACTCGATCGTGTCCGAGAAGTCGAGGCCCGGCGTCGGGCCACCCTCGACCGCGTAGACGCGATTTCCGCGCGAGACCCCGCCGAGCCCGTGCCGTGGCGTGCGCATCGGCGGCAGCGATCGCCAGCGGCGCGTGGAGGGGCTGTAGAGCTCGACCTGGCGGATGGTGCCGCCCGACTCCTCGCCGCCGAAGACGGCAATGTGCCCGTCAACCACCGCCGCGGCAATGCCGCCGCGAGGCTTGTCCATGTCGGGCAGCGACTCCCACTCGCGGGCTCGGGGGTCGTAGCGCTCGGCCACCGCGAAGTTGCCCTGCCCCGACGCCCGCCCGGCGAGCGTGTAGAAGCGCCCACCGGCAACGGCGCCGGCGAGATGCTCGCGGGCGAGTGCCATCGACGGCCCGCGTGTCCACCGCCGCCGCTCGAAGTCATAGATCTCAAGCGAGTCGAGCGCCTGCCCGTCATTGACGCCACCGGCCGCGTAGAGCTTGTCTCCGATAACGCCGAGCGCGAGAGCCGAGCGCGCGGTCGGCGCATCCGGCAGCTCACTCCAGCGATCACGCCGAGGCCGATACCGAAACAGCCTGTCGCTCGGCCCGTCGCCGGTGTTGCCGCCGAAGACGTACAGGTTTTGCTTGTAGGCGACGGCCTGCGTGTGGTTCAGCCCGATCGGCATCGAGCGGACCCGCGCCCACCGGTCGCGTTCGATGTTGTAGCGGGCGACCGCGGCCGTCGTCCGGTTCGAGACCTTCTCGTAGCCGCCCACGACGTAGATGAACTTCCCGATCCGCGCGGCACTCACCTCGGTCCGCTCGAGCGGGCTCGGCTCGAGGGCGCGCCAGCGCCCCGTCGAGGCGTCCGACGCGCAGGCGCCCACCGCGAGCACGGCGAGCGTCGCGGCTAGGCGACGTTGACGCCTCGTTTTGCGTCCCTCAGGGTCTGCTCGGCGTGGTACGACGACCGCACGAGCGGCCCGGCCGCGACGGACTCGAAGCCCATCGCGTAGGCCTCGCGCTCGAGGTCGGCGAACTCGTCCGGGTGCCAGTACCGGACGACGGGAAGATGGTTCTCGGTCGGCCGCAGGTACTGCCCGACCGTCAGCACCTGGACGCCGTGGTCGCGAAGCACCCCGAACGCGTCAAGCAGCTCCTCGCGCGTCTCACCCAGCCCGGTCATCACGCCGGACTTCGTGACCACCTCGTCGCCGCCGATCTCCTTCGCGTTGCGCAGCACGCGGCACGAGCGCAGGAAGTTCGAGCCGCGGCGCGCGAGCGGGTAGAGGCGCGGAACGGTCTCCACGTTGTGGTTGAAGACGTCGGGGCGTTCGGCGACGACGCGCGCGAGCGGCATCTCCTGCCCGCGGAAGTCCGGCGTCAGCACCTCGACCTTGCAGCCCGGGGCGAACTGGCGGATCGAGCGGATCACGCCGACGAACGCGCGCGAACCGAGGTCCGCCAGGTCGTCGCGGTCCACGCTCGTGATGACCGCGTGCTTCAGGCCCATCTGCCTGACGGACTGCGCCACGCGCAGCGGCTCGAGCGGGTCGTTGTGGGTCGGCTTGCCCGTCTTCACGTTGCAGAAGCCGCAGCGGCGCGTGCACGTGTCGCCGAGGATCATGAACGTGGCCGTCCCGGCCTCCCAGCACTCGCCGATGTTCGGACAAGCGGCCTCCTCGCAGACCGTGTGCAGCGCGGCGTCGTCGATCATCGACTTGAGCTCGCGGAACTTCCCTCCGCCTGGCGCCGGCACCTTGAACCACGGCGGCTTGCGCTCGCGGAACGGTCGCACCTCGCCCATGTCGAGGACGCGCGCTCCGCCAGGGTTGGCTCGCGAGCGGGTGCTCACGCCGCTGAGGCTACCGGGGCCCCAAGAAGCCGCTCCAGCGAGACCAGCCTCTGCCGCAGCCCGTACGCCTCGGCGAACCGCCAGGCGACCCGCTTGCGGAAGCACTTCATGTGGTCGAGGCGGGCGGTCTCCTTGTAGAGCGAGGTCATCCGCACGTTCTCGATGCCACACGGCACGATCCACTCGAACGGCTGCAGGTCGTTGTCCACGTTGATCGCGAAGCCGTGCGTGGTGACGCCGCGCGACACGTGGACGCCGATCGAGCCGATCTTCCTGTCCTCGACCCAGACGCCGGTCAGGCCCTCGCGGACCTCGGCGTCGACCTGCTCGTCCGAGAGAGCGGCGATCAGCGCCTTCTCCATCGTGCGCACGTACGCGAGGACGTCGTCGATGAGCATGATCGGGTAGCCCACGAGCTGCCCCGGCCCGTGGTAGGTGACCTGCCCGCCCCGGTCGGTCTCCTCCACCTCGACGCCCTGCATGCGGTACCACTCCTCGCCCATCGGGAGGTGGCCCGGCTCGGAGCGCCTGCCCTTCGTATAGACCGGGTCATGCTCGACGAAGAGCAGCGTGTCGGGGATCTCGCCGGACTGCCGTCGGGCTCGGACACGCTCCTGGAGCGCGACTCCGTCCGCGTATCGCAGGCGTCCCGCGCTCGTGACCCAGAGCTCCGGCATCTCCCTGAATCGTACGCTTCGGTGGTGGAGCATTCCGAGCGTCTGTGGGCGCGGCGTCTGCGATGGCGCCTGCGCGGGGCCTGGATGTGGACCGCCTATGCGGTCCTGACCCCGCTCGACGCGGTGATCCTGCACGAGCTGCCGCCCGTCAGCGGCGGCGTGGACTTCATCCCGGGCCTGATCCTCGCCTCGTTCTGCAACCTCTTCCTGATGGGCGCGGTTGCGCCCTGGCTGGGCAAGCGGCTCGCGCAGCGCGAGCACGCGAGCTCCGGCAACGGCGTCCCGCTCGCGGTGAGGGCGGAGGTGCTGAAGGACCGCACCGCGGTGGTGCTGCTCGCGCTGACGACGCTCGGGTTGATCGTCGCGGGGCTGGGCAACCGGCCGACTGTCGTCGCCGAGACCGAGGACCTCGAGCGCGCGATCCAACTCCTCGAGGAGCACGTACCGGCCAACGCCCCGCCCGAGATCCAGCGCAACATCGAGCTTGCCAACACCGATCGGCTCGAGCCAGGCTATTTCCGGATGTGCATCAACTACGACGAGCGTGACCGCGCTTGGTGCGTGTTCGTGAACGTCAAAGCCGAGCCGCCGACGGTCGTCTACGACCCAAACGAGGAACCTAACCTCCGCTGAGCAGCGGCACGCCGAGGCGCCGCGCGAGGCCGTGTCCGCCGGCGCGCATCAGCCGGTCGTGGTTCCAGCGAAAGACAGGCCGCGCGATCGGTGCGAGCGCGTTCATCCACCGCCGGGTCGTGTGCACCTGCCACTCGAACAACACCGCGGTTGCGTCGCCGTCCTCATACAGGCGCCAGATGCCGGTGCCGGCCAGCTCGCCTGTCGCCTCTCCATCCATTCGGTACGGCCGCTCGACACGCGTGATGCGCATCTCGAACTCGAGCCGGTAGCGCATGACGCTTCGCCAGGTGTAGAGCCCGAGGCTGCCGCGGCCGTCGGCGTCGCCCTCCTCGAGCTTCACGACGCGCTCGAGCCCGTCCCACCATTCGGGCCAGCGCTCTGACTCGTGCAGGACCTCGAAGACGTCCTCACGCCGGGCGGCGACCCGCCACGCCGTCACGAACGCGTAGTCCGCCATCGATCCGACCCTATCTCGACCATTCGGCTACCAGGGGGGTTCATCGCTGGAGAGCAGGCACTTTCCATGCGACAAGACCAGATGGTCCCGAACTGCGATCACGACGGCTTCCACTCGGGCGTCGGCAGGCTCGCGCGTGACTTCCGGTCGATCCGGTTCGTCATGGTGTGCGACAGCTGCGGCGCAGAGGTCCGCGAAGTCAACGTCGAGGACTACGCGCCGCGCTCCGATCGACAAACGTTCGATAGCGGTCCGGGCCAGATCCGACCAGCATGATTCTGCGCCCCAGGGATGGGGCCCGGACTCGATCAAGGAGGATCGCGGGTGCCCCAGGCGCTCAGCTGGATCGGAATGCGAATCGACGACGCCTATGGCGCCCGGGTCGGCGTGGTCCACGACGTCTTCCTGGAGCCCGACGGGTCGCCGCGCTGGATCTTCACCCTTCGTCGCCGTGTGCTCATCCCGGCATGGGATGCGATCGCCGCCGCAGGGCGGGTCTGGGTGCCCTATTCGCGTGACTTGATCGACTCGGCCCCGAAGGTCTGGTCGCTCGCCGAGCTCACGATCGAGTTCGAGACGAAGACGCGCCGCTGGTACGCGGCAGGCAAGGACCACTCCGGCTGGGCGGCACACGTCCGTTCGTAGCACCAGTATCAGCGGCTGTTGAACCGAGCTCTCGTAACAGGCGGCACCGGCTATGTCGGGATGAAGGTCGTCGAGGAGTTGCTGACGGCTGGACGCGAGGTCCGCGTCATCGACGTGATCCTGCACGGGCAGGAGGACCTCGCGGCCGAGCAGCGGCAGGCGGGCGTCGAGCTCGTCGTGGCAGACATCCGCGACGACGACGCGCGCCGCCGAGCCCTCGAGGGCGTCGACGAGGTCGTGCACCTCGCCGCGATCGTCGGCGACCCGGCCTGCGCGCTGGATCCCGAGCGCTCGCAGGACGTGAACGTGGGCGCCACACGGTCCCTGCTCGCTGACGCGCTCGCCGCCGGCGTGGAGAAGCTGGTGTTCGCGTCGACCTGCTCGAACTACGGCCGCATGGAGGACGCGACCGTCCCGATCACAGAGGACGGGGTTCTCGCTCCCGTGTCCCTGTACGCGGAGCAGAAGGTCGGCATGGAGAAGGCGATCCTGAGCGACGAATACTCGGAGCTGCAGCCCACCTGCCTGCGCTTCGCGACCGTCTACGGCGCTGCGCCTCGGATGCGCTTCGACCTGACCGTGAACGAGTTCACGCGCGACCTGTGGGCGGATCGTGACCTGGAGGTCTTCGGCGAGCAGTTCTGGCGGCCCTACATCCATGTGGCCGACGCAGGCCGGGCAGTCAGGACGGTGCTCGACGCCCCGCGCGACGCCACCGCGGGCGAGGTGTTCAACGCGGGCCGGTCCGGTGAGAACTACACGAAGCAGATGCTCGTCGACGAGATCCAGCGCCAGGTCGGGCGCGGCAACGTCTCCTACGTCAAGCGTGACGAGGACCCGCGCGACTACAAGGTCTCGTTCGACAAGATCCGCGACGTCCTCGGCTTCGAGACAGAGCTGACGGTCCCGGACGGCATCGCCGAGATCGCGCAGGCGCTCGACGAGGACCGCTGGCCCGACCCGTGGGGGGCGCGCTATCGGAACATCCCCTGACATCCCGCTGTTCGACCTCCAGCTCGAGGAGGAGGACCTCCAGGCCGTTCGCGAGGCGCTCGAGTCCGGTTGGCTCACGATGGGGCCGCGCATCGAGGAGTTCGAGGCGGCGTACGCGGAGTTCCTCGGCTGCGGTCATGCGATCGCCCTGTCGAGTTGCACGGCCGCTCTCCACCTCGCCTACCTCGCCGCCGGCGTCGGTCCCGGCGACGAGGTCGTGGTCCCGTCGATGTCGTTCGCCGCTACATCGAACGCGGTGCTCTACTGCGGCGCCACGCCCGTCTTCGCCGACATCGTGGGCCGTGAGGACCTTGGCGTCGACGTCGCCGACGTGGCAAGCCGGATCACGGAGCGCACGAAGGCAGTCTGCGCGATGCACTACGCGGGGTATCCCGCTGCTGTTGACCGCCTGCGCGAGTTGTGTGACGCGCGCGGCATCGCGCTGATCGAGGACGCTGCGCACTCCCCCAGCGCCGAGCTGGGCGGGCGCAAGCTCGGCACGTGGGGAGACACCGGTTGTTTCAGCTTCTTCTCGAACAAGGTCTTGTCCGTTGGCGAAGGGGGGTTGCTCGCGACCGATGACGACGGCATCGCCGAACGCGTCCGCAGCCTGCGCTCACACGGAATGACGTCCGGCAGCTGGGATCGCCACCGGGGCCACGCCGAGACCTACGACATCGTCGACCTTGGGTTCAACTACCGCATGGACGAGCCGCGCGCGGCGCTGCTGTTGTCGCGCATGCGCCGCGTCGACGACGAGATCGCGCGACGGCGACGCATCGTCCGCGGCTACCGCGAGCGCCTGGCCGGCATCGAGCGCCTCACGATCCCGTACTCGGACGATGACGTCGATCGCTCGTCGTGCTACGTGATGCCCACCCTGCTGGACGCGTCCATCGACCGGCGCGAGTTCCGCCAGGCCCTGTCGGCTCGCGGCATCCAGACGAGCATCCTCTACCCGGCGATCCACGAGTTCACGGAGTACCGCCGGCGCTACCCGGACATCTCGCTGCCGCGCACCGAGGACGCCGCGCGCACGCAGGTGACCCTGCCGCTCTTCCCGCACATGACCGAGGACCAGCTGGACCGCGTCAGCCAGGCGGTAGCAGCCGCGATTTGACCTCTTCGAACTCGTCGAGCGCGGCCTCGTAATCGTCGTGGCGCCCGATGTCGAGCCAATAGTCGTCCGACTTGAACGCGCGGACGGTCTCGCCTGCGTCCACCAGCCTCGTGATCAGCGCCGGGAAGTCAAGCGTCTCGCCGCGCTCGATGTGCGCGAGCGCTCGTGGTGAGAAGCAGTAGATGCCCATGCTCGCCTCGTAGCGCACCTTCGGCTTCTCCATGTAGCCCGTGAGCTTGGTGCGGTCCTCGGGATCGCCGAACACCAGCACCCCCAGCTGGATTCGCACGTCGCGTGTCTTCGTGGCGATCGTCGCTGCGGCGCCGCTCGCGACGTGGTCCTCGAGCAGCTTTGCGTAGTCGATGTCGGTGAGCACGTCGCCGTTCATCACCAGGAGGTCGCTCTCGCTGAGGCCCTCGATCATTGCGAGCGCGCCGACGGTCCCGAGCGGCTCCTGCTCGCGGAAGTAGTCGATCGGGATGCCGTAGTTCTCGCCGTTGCGGAAGAAGACCTCGATCAGCTCCGCGAGGTACCCGGTAGCCATCGTGATCCGCTCGAACCCGGCCGCCTTGAGCTGGCGCACGACGATGTCGAGGATCGGACGGTCGCCCACGGGCATGAGCGGCTTCGGCAGCACGGTCGTGTACGGACGCAGGCGCGTCCCCTTGCCACCGGCCAGCACGACTGCACGCCGTGCCATCAGAGCGCGAGCGACAGGGGGCTCTCCAGCAGCCCGCGAACGCGAGCGAGGAAGTCCGCTCCGTCCGCGCCGTACAGGATGCGGTGGTCGCAGACGAGCGTCAGGTTCATCATGTCCCGCGCGGCGATCCGCCCGCGCTCGTCCGGGACGGCCTTCTTCTTCAGCGCACCGACGGTGAGGATGGCGGCCTGCGGCGGGTTGATCACGGCCGAGAAGCTGTCGATTCCGAACATGCCGAGGTTCGAGACGGTGAACGTGCCGCCGGAGACCTCGGGCGGCGTGATCTTCCCCTCGCGCACCTTTTCGATCAGAGCGCGAGCGTCCTTCGCGATCTGGCCCAGCGACTTCGTGTCGGCGTCGAAGATCGTGGGGACCACCAGCGCGTCCTGACCTGCGACGGCGATGCCGATGTTGACGCGCGAGTAGAGCTCGAACTTCCCGTCGCGGTAGGCGCCGTTAACGCGCCGGTGCTCGCGGAGCGCGATCGACGCCGCCTTGACGACCATGTCGTTGAAGCTCGGCGCGGGGTCCGCCACCTCCTTCAGCCGCGCGCGCAGCTCCACGGCGGCCGACATGTCGACTTCGCTGACGAGCTGGAAGTCGGGCGCGGTGGCCTTCGACTCGGCCATCCTGCGCGTGACGGTCTGCTGCAGGCGCGTGAGCTCGTGGAACTCGACCTCGCCCTTCGCGCCGGCCTCGCCGCGCTGGGGCGCCGGCGCCTCCTCGCCCGCCTTTTCCTTCTGCTTCGGGGCGCCGTCTCCCTGGGCTGCCGCCTCGACATCCGCCTTCACGATCCGCCCGCCCGGGCCGGAACCCTCGAGCTGAGCGAGCTCGACGCCCATCTCGCCGGCCATTCTTCGGGCTACTGGCGAAGCTTTGACGCGTTCGCCCCCATTTTGTTGACCGCTGGCCGTTGACCGTTGACCGGGTTTGGGCTCGGGCTCCTCTTGCTCCTCGTCCCTGTCCTCGGCTTCATCCTGCTCCTGGTCCTTCTGCTCGGCTTCGTCCTGCTCCCTGTCAACGGTCTCCGGTGAACGGTCAACGTCATCGCCGATCCGCGCGATCACCTCGCCGATTGCGAGCGTGTCCCCCTCGTTTGCAACGAGCTCCGACACCGTGCCTTCGGTGTCGGCCTCGTACGTCATGTTCGCCTTGTCGGTCTCGATCTCCGCGATCGGCTGGCCGCGCTTGACCTCGTCGCCCTCGGAGACGAGCCACTTGAGGATCGTTCCCTCCTCCATCGAGTCGGACAGCCGGGGCATCGTGATTTCTGGCAAGTCAGAGCTCCCTGAAGGTCGAGAGGGCGGCCTGCACCACGTGCTCCTCGTGCGGGAACGAGGCCTGCTCGAGCGGCTTGGAGTACGGCATCGGCACGTCCGCGCCGGTCACGCGCATCACGGGCGCGTCGAGCCAGTCGAACGCCTGCTCCTGGATCAGCGCGGCCAGGTTTGCGCCGACGCCGCCGTGGGGCCAGCCCTCTTCGACGATCACCGCCCGGTTCGTCTTCTTCACGGACTCCACGATCGTGTCGAGGTCGAGCGGCCGCAGCGTGCGCGGATCGATCACCTCCGCCTCGATCTCGTGCTCGGAGGCGAGTGTCTCGGCCGCCTTCCCGGCGGTGATGGCCATGCGCGAGATGCCCACGACCGTCACATCGTCCCCTTCGCGCCGGATGGCGGCCTCGCCGAAGCGCGCCGGGCCGCCGTTTTCGGGCACTTCGCCCTTCTGGCCGTAGAGCGTTTCGTGCTCGATGAAGATGACCGGGTTGTCGTCCCTGATCGCGGCCTTGAGCAGCCCCTTCGCGTCCGCCGGTGTGGACGGCACGGCGACGAGCAGCCCGGGGACGTGCAGGTACCACGCCTCGAACGAGTGCGAGTGCGTGGGCCCGAGCTGGTGGCCGGCGCCTCCCGGCATCCGGATCACCATCGGGCAGGACACCTGGCCGCCGAACATGTACCCGACGGCGGCGGCGTGGTTGACGATCTGGTCCATCGCCAACAGGGAGAAGTTCACGGTCATCAGCTCGACGACCGGCCGCAGCCCGACCATCGCGGCGCCGACGCCCATCCCCACGATCGTGTTCTCGGAGATCGGCGTGTCGCGCACGCGCTCCTCGCCGAACTCCTCCAGCAGGCCCTTCGTGACCTTGAACGCGCCCTGGAAGACCCCGATGTCCTCGCCCATGAGGAAGACCGACTCGTCCTCCTGCATCTCCTCGCGCAGTGCCTCGTTGAGCGCCTCGCGGTAGCGCATCGTGGGCACTACTCCTCGTCCTCCTCTTCTTCCTCCGCGTCCTCGGCTGGCCCCTCGCCCGTCCCCGCGTACGCGGCGCCCGCCTTCGCAAGCTCGTGGGAGATCTCCGGGGCGTCGCGCTCCTCCTCGCCCGGATGCACGTCCGGCGAGCGCTCGTCGACCGTGTACCAGCCCTTGACCTGCTCGCCGTAGACGTAGACGTCGTCGTAGAGCGAGTCGAGGTCCGGGAAGGGACTCTTGTCGGCGAACTTGACGGCCTCGTCGACCGTGTGCATCGCCTCCTCGTCGAGCTTCTCGAGGTCCTTCTCGGGGAGCGCGCCCTCGTCCACGAGCCGCTTGCCGAAGGTCTCGATCGGGTCGCGCTTGCGCCACTCCTCGACCTCCTCCTTCGTGCGGTACTCCTCGGGGTCGGCCATCGAGTGCCCGCGGAAGCGGTACGTCACGGCCTCGACGAGCTGGGGCTTGCGCTCCTCGCGGGCGCACTTGACGGCCTCGGCGATGACGGCCTCCGTGTCGAGCACGTCCATGCCGTCGCACTGGCTGCCCGGCACGCCGAAGCCCTCGGCCTTCTTCGACAGGTCGGTCACCGCCGAGTGCCGCTCGAGCGCCGTCCCCATGCCGAACTGGTTGTTGATCACCATGAAGACGACGGGCAGCTTCCAGAGCGCGGCCAGGTTCATCGTCTCTCCGAACGTGCCCTGGTTCGTGGCGCCGTCGCCGAACATGCAGAGCATCACGTCCTCGTCGCCGCGGTAGTCGGCCGCGAGCGCGACGCCGGCCGCAAGCGGAAGGTTGCCGCCGACGATTCCGTAGCCGCCGAGGAAGCGCCGCTCGTAGTCGAACAGATGCATCGATCCGCCGCGCCCGCCCGAGCAGCCGTCCTTCTTGCCGAAGAGCTCCGCCATCACCGTCTCGGGCGGCGTGCCGCGCGCGATCGCCTGACCGTGCTCGCGGTAGGTCGACATCAGGTAGTCGGTCTCCTCGAGCGCGTTCGTCGCCCCGACGATCGCCGCCTCCTCGCCGATGCACAGGTGGAGGAAGCCACCGATCTTCGCCTTCGCGTACATCTCCCCGGCGCGTTCCTCGAAGCGCCGGATCAGCATCATCTTCGCGAGGATCTCGCGGCACCGGGTCTTCGCCGGCAGCTCGTGTTCCTGCTTCCCGCGAGCGCCGTTCGAGCCGGCTTTGCGCTTGGTCGTCGAGGCACGGCTCGCCATTGGTTGATGGTGACGTTAGCCGGTTAACTTCGTGGCATGCACATCGCGCGCGTCACCCTCCGGGTCTCGGACGTCGACCGCAGCATCGAGTGGTACGGACGCGTCGCTGGACTCGCCCTTCGCGAGCGCGAGGACGGTCGCGCGGCGCTCGGCGCCCCGGACGGCGGCGCCGTGCTGCTCGAGCTGCGCCAGGCGGAGCGCCCCGGCAGCGCGCCGCGTGCGGCCGCAGGGCTCTTCCACACCGCCTTTCGGTATCCGACCCGCGCCCAGCTCGGCGCGGCGCTGCGGCGGGCGGTCGAGGGTCGGGAGTCGCTCACCGGCGCCTCCGACCATGCCGTCTCGGAGGCGCTCTACCTGGACGACCCCGACGGGATCGGCGTGGAGCTCTACCGCGACAGGCCACGCGAGGAATGGCCGCCGCCGAAACCCGGCGACAAGGTGTTCATGACCACGGAGCCGCTCGACGCCGAGGGCGTGCTGGCGGCCGGGGAGGGCGATCTGCCCGAAGCCGCCGCGGGCATGGACGTCGGCCACGTCCACTTCAAGGTCGCCGACGTCGAGCAGGCGGTCGCGTTCTGGACACAGGAGGCGGGGATGGAGCTGATGGCGCGCTACGGCGCGGATGCGGCGTTCATCGCGGACGAGGGCTACCACCACCATGTGGGGGCGAACAGCTGGTACTCACGCGGAGCGCCGCTCGAGCCGCGCGAGGGTCCCGGGCTGGACAGGGTCGTGCGTCGCCGGCGCGCCCGCGCGCACGCTCACTACCCCAGACGGCGTCGAGATCGTGTTCGAGGCCTGAGCGCGCACATTTAAGGTAAATCCGCGGTCGCGCCGATCGGACCAGGGAGTTGCCCATGGTCAAGAAGCGCCGGATCACCTATGCCGACGTCATGTCGACGCTCGCCGTGTTCATCGCCCTCGGCGGCGTGAGCTACGCGGCGGTCAGCCTGTCCAAGAACAGCGTCGCCGGCAAGCACATCAAGGCCGGCGCGGTCGCCAGCTCGGATGTGAAGGACGGCACGCTCCAGCGGAGCGACTTCAAGGACGGCGTGCTTCCGAGCGAGCTGAGTGGGGCGGGCGGCAGCGATGGTGACGACGGCAATGACGGCGCGAGCGGCAGCGATGGGTCCGACGGGAGTAATGGCGTCGACGGCGTCGATGGTGTCGACGGCGCCACGGGTCCGCAGGGCCCGGCCGGCCCCCAGGGCCCAGCCGGACCGCAGGGTCCCGCGGGCTCCCAGGGTTCCACTGGCCCGCAGGGGGCGACCGGCCCCAGGGGCCTCCAGGGGCTCGAGGGCCCGGAGGGCCCCGAGGGTCCAGCGGGAACGGCACGCGCTTACGCGTCGATCAGCCCGGCCGACTGCAGCGGAACGAACTGCACGGTCACGCGGTCGAAGGACATCGGCAACGTGACGCGCCCGACGACGGGCAAGTACTGCATCAGCGCCTTCAACCTGAGCAGCGAGTTCATCCCCGCCTACGTATCCGTCGACCACTCGACCACGACGACGCCGAACACGGCCTTCGCGATGCCCCAGAGCAGCTTCACGACCGAGTGCAGCGAGGGTCAGTTCCTCGTAATCACGAAGCGCAACACGGGCACCGCCGCGAACGACATCGGCTTCTCGATCGTCATCCCCTAGCCGCTCGCGGCCGCCGCCTCCTCCAGCCGGTCGTCGCCCCAGAAGACCTGATCGCCGACCACGACGCTCGGCACGCCGATCACGCCGCGGTCACCCGCTTCATCGGTCGCCGCGCGCAGAGGCGTCCTTGACGGTACGGCTCTCGATCCCCTTCAGCACGGCGTTGGGATGTAGCTCACACGCAGCCGCCGCGATCAGGACGTTGTCCGCGTCGCCCAGGTCGCGGCCGCCCGCATAGGCCTGCCTGAACGCGGCAAGCGAAAAGGCGACAGCGCGCCCAGCCTGCTTCGCGAACGTCGCCGCGCGCATCGCGGTGAGCATGTTGCCCGGCCACGGATCGGGCCACTGCAGCGGCGGAAGGCCGCGCTCGGCCGCGCGGCGCTCGATCTCGCGCATCCCTCCCTCGCGCCCCGGCCCCCGCGCCCACGAGTCGCGCCCGAAGCGCTTGAACAACCCGCCGAGCAGGATCGGCTGCCACACCGGCACGACGGGGAACAACGCGTTGATCCGCTCCGCGGCCAGCCACGCGTACGGCGAGCCCAGGTCGTAGTAGAAGACGGGAGCGTCAGCCGTGGATGAGCCAGCCGTCGGCAGCGCGCGCCGCCTCCATGACGGCCTCGGAGAACGTCGGATGGCCGTGGACGATCCGCGCGACCTCGGGAAAGCCGCCCTCGAGATCGCGCGCGTTCACGAGCTCCTGGATGAGGTCCGCGGCCTTCACGCTGACCACGTGCCCGCCGAGCAGCTCGCCGTACTTCTTGTCGCCGACGATCTTGATGATCCCGGTGCGATCCCCGTAGACGATCGGCGCGCCCACGGCGCCCAGCGGCACCTTGCCCACGACCACGTCGTGGCCCGCATCCTTCGCCTCCTTCTCGGTCATGCCGAAGCTCGCCACCTGGGGGTGGCAGAAAGTGACCGCGGGGATGAAGTCGTAGGCGATCGGGTGGGTGTCGTTCCCGGCCGCGTCCTCGACGGCTATGACGCCCTCGTCCGAAGCCTTGTGCGCGAGAGCCGGGCCCGGGACGACGTCCCCGATCGCGTACACGTTCTCGGCCGACGTGCGCATGCGCTCGTCGACCTCGATCAGGCCGCGGTCGTCGGTCTTGACGTTCGCCTTGTCGAGCCCGAGGTCCTCGACATCGGGCCCTCGGCCGGCCGCTATGCACAGGTAGTCGAACTCGTGTGTGTCGCCGCCGAAGGTCACCTTCACCGATGACTTGCCCGCCTCGGCGCCCTCGACGTTCGCATCAGTGACGATCTCGACGTTCTGCTTCTTGATCTCGCGCGCGGCGTGGCGTGAGATCTCTTCGTCCTCGAGCGGAAGGATCTGCGGCAGCGCCTCGAGCAGCACGACCTCGGTGCCCATACGCCCGAACGCGCTCGCGATCTCGCTGCCGGACGCGCCAGCTCCGATGACCGCCAGCCGCTTCGGCTGCTCCGCGAGGTGCCAGCACGCCGCGGTGTCGAGGATGCGGTCGCCGAACTCGAGCCCGAGCAGCGGCTTGGAGATCGAGCCCGTTGCCAGTACCACCTTGCCGGCCTCGATCTCGCTCCCGTCGAAGCTCCCGCCGACCACTACGTTCCCGTCGTCGGTCAGCGATCCATGGCCGTCGATCAGCTCGATCTTGTTCTTCTTGAAGAGGCCCGCGACGCCGCCCGTCAGGGTCTCGATCACCTTGTCGCGGTGTCCCGTGGCGCCGACGAAGTCGATCGAGACGTCCTTCGCCTTCACGCCGAACTGCTCGCCGTGGAGCGCCTCGGAGTAGACCTCGGCGACGCGCAGCATCGCCTTGGCCGGGATGCACGCGTAGTTCAGGCAGCGGCCGCCGACCTTGTCCTTTTCGACGACAGCGGTCTTCATCCCCAGCTGGGCGGCGCGGATCGCGGCGACATAGCCGCCCGGCCCCGACCCGATGACTACGCAGTCGTACTCGGCCATGCGGCCCGCCAGCCTACTGGTCGCGAGTCGGCATCTGGATCCGGGCCATCGCCTTCACCATGAACCAGAAGAGCGTGCCTGCCGGAATGATGATCGCCAGGATCAGGAGCACTCCCCACACGTCTTCCGCGGTCACGAGAACCAGCGAAAGGATCACGATCAGGAGGCCGAGCAGGGCCTGCATCCCGAGGACCGCCCAGTAGCGGGCGTGCCACATTCCCCAGGCGGCCGTGAGCATCAGCGCGCTGAACGCGAGCACTCCGACGACCTGCGGCCGCTCGCCGTCGATCTCGAACCCGGCCACATACAGGCCGAGGTTCACGAGCCCGAGCATCGCGGCGACGATCGCCCCGGCGGTCACCGCGCGCGGTCGCTCGCCCGGTGCGAGTGGGACGAGCGCGGCACGGGCCTCGGCGTCCTTCCGCTCGGACCGCGACGGAGGCCGCGGCGTGGGCTCGCTCGCCGCGGCCCGCTGGCGGCGCTTCCTCTTCTGCCTATTCGCCACCGGCGCCCGCCTCCTCGAGCGCGGCACGCAGGCCGGCCGCCGCGACGCGCGGCTCGGGCGCGTCCCTGATGGC
Organism: uncultured Thermoleophilaceae bacterium; assembly: GCA_963846865.1. Taxonomy (GTDB): domain Bacteria; phylum Actinomycetota; class Thermoleophilia; order Solirubrobacterales; family Thermoleophilaceae; genus DASPHG01. Next base: position 525,941 of record CAWJXU010000006.1, read on the forward strand.
GCGCACCACGGCGACACGAGGCGCCCCGGCCGCGGCCACCTCCTCGACGTTCGTCCCGTCGATCCCGCCGATCGCGAACCATGGCCGATCGACCGCCTTGGCCGCGTGCCGGACGAGGTCGAGCCCGACGGCGGGATAGTCCGGCTTGGTCGGCGTCGCGTACACGGGCCCGACGCACACGTAATCGGCATCCGTCTCGAGTGCGGCGGCGAGTTGTGCGCGCGAATGGGTCGACAGCCCGATCAGCAGCCGGTCACCGGCGTGTTCGCGCACGGAAGCCACGGCCTGGTCGTCCTGGCCAACGTGGACGGCGTCGGCGCCCGCCGCGAGAGCGAGATCGGGGCGGTCGTTGACGACGAAGAGCGCGTCGTGGTCCGCACACACGGCGCGGAACGTCGCAGCCGCGGCGAGGACCTCGTCGTCGGAGCCGTCCTTCTCGCGTAGCTGGAGGACGTCCACGCCACCGGCAAGCGCCTCGCGCAGCGCGTGCTCGCCGGTACCGCCGTCGGTGACGAAGTAGAGGCGCGCCTGGGCCAGTCGCTCAGGGTCGGCCGCCATGCGGCGGAATCTAGCGAGCGCGCAGCGCGACGCTGGTGTGGCCGGCGCCCTTGAAGCGGTACGTCCGTTTGCCGGCGGCGGACACGCGGAAGCCCTTGCGGAAGTAGCCGCGCTTGCCGGTGGTCGCCCTCCCGAGCCGTCGCCACTTGCCGCCGCGCTTCGACTGGATGGTCACGCGCCGGCCCTTCTCGGCCGCGCGGATGCCGCCCCACACCTGGACCTTGCGCGAGCCGCGCAGGCGGACGAAGAGCGGGAGCCGGTAGGCCTTGTACACGCCGGGCTTCACCTTTCCGCCCGCGAACCGGATGCCGGTCTGGAACCCCGCCGTGTCCTCGACATCGTTCAGCAGGTACTGCGAGTGGGACGCGACGCGCGGGTTTCGGTAGGCAAGCCACTCGCTGAGCCCGAGGAACCCGGGAACCCTCCGGATCGGGGTCTGGAAGATGTCCGGCGGATCGGTCTGGAAGCCGAACTCCGTGACCCACACCTTCATCCGTGCCTTCTTGAGCCGGTTCTTGCGGCCGAGCTTGTTGAGCGCCCTGACGAGCCGGTGGAGGTTGCCGATCGTCACGTCGTCGCGGTGGCCGGTGTCGAGGTTCGGTCCGCCGGCAAAGGTGTACGGATGGTGCGCGAACCCCGACCCGGGAATGGCGCGGAAGTTCTTGCAGCCGCGCTTGCGCGCCGCCTTCCCGCGGAACGGGCGGTAGCGCCGGTTGACGCACGCCATCTCACGCAGGAACTCGAGCGGCCGCATGCGGTTGCTCGCGGCCCCGAATGGGACGAGCTCGCCGATCAGCATCGTGTCGCTGCCATGCCCGCTCGCCGACAGCCCGGCCTTGGCGCCGCGCACCAGCTTTCGGTAGTGATGCGGAGCGAACGGGACTCCGTTCGCGTGCTGTGGGTGGAGCCAGTTGCCGAGGTTCGGCTCGTTCCAGACCGCCCACAGCCCGACGCGAGGAAGCGACGTCCCTGCCTGCGCGGCGCCTGCCTGAGCCGGCAAAGGCAGTGGCAAGGTCGGATCATCGGGCGGCGGCGGCCCCGGCGCGTCACCGCCGTCATCGCCGGCGACGTACGAGCCCGAGTAGCGCGTGCCCACGGCCTTGACGAACTTTCGGAACTCGCCGGGGTTGGGCCGTGCCGATCCGGCCACGCGCGAGTTGCCCGACGCCCAGTTGGGCGCCAGGCCTCCGAGCGCGAAGAAGACGCGCATCCCGCGCGATTGCACCTGGCCCACGAGGTCGTCGTACGGCGCCCAGGCGTCAGCGGAGTAGCTCGCCGGATCGGCGCCGTCGAACCCATCCGGCTTGCTGTTGCCGCCGGGAGCGAGCGTGCGCCAATTGACGAGCACCTTCACCACGTCGACGCCGAGCGCGTCGAGCTCGTCGAGGGCCTGCGCGCGCCTGTCGTCGCCCGAGCCGCGCAGGATCGCGTCGTCCTGGAAGACCGAGAGCTGGCCCTTGCTCGCCTGCGCAGGCGAACAGATCGCGGCAAGCGCCACGCCTGCGAAGGCGATTGTCAGGAAGCGGCTAGGCATCGATTCGAGGATCGCGAGCCCCAAGAACCACGCTCAGCCTCCCCGGTTGCGGTCGGCCGAAAACCTCGCGCTACGATTGCCACGAGCTACGGGAGCTCGGAGAACCGGGCTGAGAGGGCGGCTGTAGCGCCGCCGACCGTTGAACCTGATCCGGGTAATGCCGGCGCAGAGGAAGGATGACGGAACCCCTCGAAACCAGACCCCACGACGTAGCCGTCGTCGGCGGCGGAATCGTCGGCCTCGCGTGCGCGTGGTACGCGGCGCGGCGCGGGATGTCCGTCGTGGTGCTCGAGCGCGACCGGCTCGGTGCGGGCGCGTCGCAGGTCGCTGCCGGAATGCTCGCACCGGTGACGGAGGCCGATTTCGGCGAGGACGAGTTGCTCGAGCTCAACCTCGCGGCCGCCCAGGAGTGGCCCGGGTTCGCGGAAGAACTCGAGGCGGCCTCGGGACTGAGCTGTGGGTTTCGCGAGACGGGCGCGCTCGTCGTAGCCGCCGACCGCGACGACGCCGAGGAGCTTCACCGCCTCGCGGACCTGCACGCCGCGCTCGGCCTCCCGTCGCGCTGGCTTGGGCCGCGCGAGTGCCGCGCGCTCGAGCCGGGCCTGTCGCCGCGCGTGCGCGGTGCGATCCACGCGCCGCGCGACCATCAGGCCGACCCGGTGGCCACCGTGCGCGCGCTCGCCGCCGCCTGCCGGAGCGCCGGTGTCGAGCTGCTCGAGCACGTGGAGGTCGCCGGGCTCGTCCGGGACGGCGGAGGCGTGACCGGCGTCCGTACGGCGACGGCGGAGGTGCGCGCCGGGACGGTGGTGGTCGCAGCGGGTGCGTGGGCCGCCGCGCTGGCGCCCGACGCCCCACCGGTCCGCCCGGTCAAGGGCCAGATCGCCACGCTTCGGGCGACCGATCCGGCGAGCGCGCCCGCCCACGTCGTGCGCACGCCGCGCTGCTACATGCTCACGCGGGAGGACGGCCGCGTCGTGCTCGGCGCGACGGTCGAGGAGCGCGGCTTCGACGCGACCACGACCGCCGACGGCGTCTTCCGCCTGCTCGAGGCCGCGCGCGAGGTGCTTCCCGACGTGGGTGAGCTCGAGTGGATGGCGGTCAGGGCCGGACTGCGCCCGGGCACGCCGGACAACCTTCCCGTGGTGGGACGCGATCCGGCAAGCGGGCTCGTCTGGGCGACAGGCCACTACCGCAACGGCGTGCTGCTCGCACCGCTGACGGGCCGGATGGTCGCCGAGCTGCTCGACGACGGCACCGAGCCGCCGCCGGCGCTCGCGCCCGACCGCTTCTCGACGGCAAGGGCCGGCCGATGAGAATCGTCCTGAACGGCGAGGCGCACGAGCTATCCGATGGCGCCACGGTCTCCGATGCGGTGGATGCCAGCGGCGCCCCGTCGCGCTCCGGCATCGCGGTGGCGGTCGACGGCGAGGTCGTCCCGCGCGGCGGCTGGAGCGACCGCCCGCTCGCCGACGGCCAGCAGGTCGAGGTCCTGCAGGCGGTGCAGGGTGGCTGAGCCGCTGACGATCGCCGGGCGTGAGCTGCGCTCGCGGCTGATCCTCGGCACGGGCGGCTTCCGCAGCCTCGACGTGCTCAGGCGCGCGGTAGTGGAGTCGGGGGCCGAGGTCGCGACAGTCGCGATGCGGCGGATCGACCCGTCGGCGGAGGGGTCGGTCCTCGATGTGCTGCGCGACGAGGGGTTGTTCGTCCTGCCCAACACTGCCGGCTGCTTCACGGCGCGCGACGCCGTCACCACCGCGCGGCTCGCGCGCGAGGCGCTCGGCACGGACTGGGTGAAGCTCGAGGTGATCGGTGACGACCGCACGCTGCTGCCCGATCCCGCGGAGCTGCTCGAGGCGGCCGAGACGCTCGCGGCGGACGGCTTCACCGTTCTCCCGTATACAAGCGACGATCCCGTGCTCGCACAACGTCTCGAGGCGGCCGGGTGCGCAGCGGTCATGCCGCTCGGCTCGCCGATCGGCAGCGGCATGGGCATCCGGAACCCGTACAACCTGCGACTGATCGTCGAGAGCGCGGGCGTCCCGGTCATCCTCGACGCCGGGATCGGCACGGCTTCCGACGCCGCGATCGCGATGGAGCTCGGCTGCGACGGCATCCTGCTCGCGAGCGCGATCTCGCGCGCCGAGGATCCCGTCGCCATGGCTCGCGCCATGCGCCTGGCGGTCGAGGCCGGTTCGCTCGCGCGCGCGGCGGGCCGGATCCCGCGACGCCTGTACGCGGAGGCCTCCAGCCCCGTGGAGGGCGTAGCGGAGCTGACGTGAGCTCCGGGCAACTCGAGCCGCTGGCACCCGACTCCCTGGCCGACCGGTGGGTCGAGGCGTGGGTCAGCGGCCGGTTCGCGACGGTGTGCACCGTCGATGTGCACTACGAGGATCCGGCCACGCGCAACCCCCTGTCCGGGCTGGGGCCGCTCGAGTCGCACGCCCGAACGCTGCTCGACGCGTTTCCAGACGTGCGCGTCGAGAGGACCGGGCCGCGGGTGGGCGACGAGCATTTCGCCTGTGTCCCGTGGCGGGCGGCCGGGACTCACCGCGGGCAGCTCGGCGCGCTGCCGGGCAGCAACCGCTTCGTCACCCTGCACGGCGTCCACTTCATCGAGCTGAAGGACGGGCGCGTGCAGCGTGCGCGCGGGTTCTTCGACCTGTACGAGGTCGGCATCCAGCTCGGCCTGCTGCCGAGCCGCGGGAGCCTGAGCGAGTCGGCGCTCCTGCTCCTGCGCGGCTTCGGCTTGCGCCGTTAGGGGCTATTCGACCGTGAAGCTCCCGGCCTGGCCGGGATGGATCGTGCAGACGTAGTCGACCGTTCCCTTCACGTCGACCGTCAGCTCGAACTCGTCGCCCGGGGCGATGTCGCCCGAGTCGAAGTCCCCGCCCGGCCCGCCGTCCTTCGTGACGGTGTGAGGCAGGTCGTCGCTGTTCGTCCACGTGATGGTGCTGCCTGCCGTCACGGTTACGTCCTCCGGGTCGAACGCGATCTCCGGGATGTCGACCGTCACGGCATCGCCACCGCCGCCCGCAGGAGGCGCCGCGCCCGTGTCGGTCTGCTCGGTCGTCGTGGTGGCCGCATCACCTCCGCCGTCGTCATCGTCGTCGTCGCCGCAGGCGGCGACCGTGAGCGCGAGACATGCGATGAGGAGAGCGAGAAGCTTTTTCATGGTTCGCAGCCTAACCGCCTAGCAGCAGCTCCAACAACGCTTTCTGGGCGTGAAGGCGATTCTCGGCCTGGTCCCAGACAGCCGACTGCGATCCATAGAGGACTCCTGCGGTGATCTCCTCGTCTGCGTGGGCCGGGAGGCAGTGGAGCGCGATCGCGTCGTCGTCGGCGCGCGCCAGCAGCGCCTCGTCCACCCGGTATGGCGCGAGCAGGTCGCGCTTCGCCGCGCCGTCCTCGTCGCCCATGCTCACCCAGACGTCCGTGTAGACGGCGTGCGCCGCCTCGACCGCTTCGGCGGGATCGGTCAGGACCCGGGCGCTCCCAACTGGCTGCGGCGCGAGCTCGGCCGGGGTCGCGACGGCGACCTCGACGCCCGCCTTCGGGGCGATGATCATCAGCGAGTGGGCGACGTTGTTGCCGTCGCCGACGTAGGCGAGCTTCAGCCCTTCGAGCCGGCCGAAGCGCTCCTTGAGCGTGAGCAGGTCGGCCAGCGCCTGGCAGGGGTGGTGGTCGGCCGTGAGCATGTTCACCACCGGCACACTCGCGTGCTCGGCGAGCTCCACCACCGGCTCGTGCGGCCCGGTGCGCACGCCGATGGCCGCGACGTAGCGGGAGAGCACGAGCGCCGTGTCGCGGACGGACTCGCCGCGGCTCAGCTGCATCTCTCCCTCGCGCAGGACGACCGCGTGCCCCCCGAGCTCGTGCACGCCGACCTCGAAGGAGATGCGCGTTCGGGTGGACGGCTTCTCGAAGATCAGCGCCACGCTCCGGCCGGCCAGCGCCTGCGACGCATGCCGGTCAGCCTTGAGCTCGGCAGCGCGGTCGAGCAGGCGAACGAGCTCCTCGCTCGTAAGCTCCTCGCCGGTGAGGAAGTGGCGCGTCACCTGGGCATCGTAGATGGCCACGCTTGCCGTCCTCACATGGAACCTCTTCCACGGCCGCGACCATCCGCCGGAGGGATCGGCCGACCACGTCGCCGTCAACCGCGTGCTCCGCGACGAGTTCGCGTCCATGCTCGCGCGGGAGCCATGGGACATCGCCTTCCTGCAAGAAGCGCCGCCCCACTGGCTGCGCACGCTGGCGACAGCGGCGGGCGCGTCGGGCTCGTCCGCCCTCACATCGCGCAACTTCCCGGCGTTCGTGCGCAGGCGGCTCGCCGAGTGGAACCCTGATCTGATCGCCTCCGGGGAGGGCGGCTCGAACCAGATCCTCGCTCGCTCCGGCTGGCGGATCCGCGAGACCCGACGCCTCACCCTGACGCTGTTGCCGGAGCGTCGCCGGCTCGTCTGGGTGCGGCTCGCGCACCCGGAGCACGGCGACCTCACCGCCGCCAACCTGCACGCGACCGCACACGTCCCCGCGGCGGCCGCCCGCGACACAGAGCGCGCTGCCCGCGCCGCCTGCGCGTGGTCGGCGGACGTTCCGCTCGTCTTCGGCGGCGACCTCAACCTGCGCATGGCCGAGCTGCCTGACGCGTTCGAGCGCCTGCACGCCGAGCTCGGCCTCACCGGCGCGCGCGCGGGACGCGCGATCGACCACTTGCTGGTGCGCGGCCTGGACGTTCGCGCGGCTCCCGAGCCGCTCGCAGCCGAGCGCCGAGACGTTCCCGATCCGGACGGCCGGGTAGTTCGCCTGTCAGACCACGCGCCCGTCGTCGCGACATACGGCATAGGATCTCCGCCGACCACAGACCGAGGAGAGTGATGGCGCAGGCGAAGAAGTCGACAGCGAAGAAGAAGTCGAGCGCCAAGAAGAAGAAGTCGACCGCTCGCAAGTCAGCCTCGAAGAGCAAGGCGACCACGAAGCGGAAGACGAGCGGAAAGAGGAAGACGAGCGCGAAGAAGTCGCGCTCGCGCCGTCGCCGCTCGCAGGACTTCTCCGGCAAGTCCGTCGCCGACTTCCGAGAGGCGCTCACCGAGCGCCTGGTCGAGCCGCTGAACCTGGTCATGCTCACGCGCGACCGGATCGAGGAAACCGTCGACGAGGCGGTGTCGCGCGGTTCGATGACGCGCGACGCGGCGCAGGACCTGATCGCGGGTCTGCTCGAGCGCGGACGCCGTCAGACGACCGACGTGCTGAGCGACCTCGAGCAGCTCCTCGGCCGCGGGCGCAACGATGTCGCCGCGCGGGCGCGCAAGCAGGTCGGCGACGCGACCTCCCGGGCGCGCGACGCGGGCGATCAGGTCCTGGTCCAGGCCGACCGTGCTCGCCGTGTAGCGGGGGTCGGGCCGAGCTTCCCGATACTCGGCTACGACGACCTCACGGCCAGCCAGATCCAGGGCCGGCTGGACACCCTCACGCCGGCCGAGTTGCGCAAGGTCCGCGACTACGAGCGCCGCAATGCGAACCGCAAGTCGGTGCTGGACGCGATCGAGTCGAAGCTGGCCTAGTCGAGCAGCGCTGAGAAGTCGAGCTCCGCGCCGGTCAGGCGCTGGAGCAGCTCGTCCGCGCGCTCACGCTGGCCCGCGCTCCACAGCTCGCGCAGGACTTCTCCCGCGCCGGGATCCTCGAACCACACCTCCCCGAAGCGCTCCCGCAACTCGCGCCGCAGGTGCGTCTCGAGCGCCCACGCGCGCAGGTACGCCGCGACGTAGAAGAACGGGTCGACGTCGCTCAGCCAGCTGGCCTTCGGCCAGTCCACGTGCACGGCTTGGGACAGCCGGCGCGAGTACAGCTCGTCGAGCCCGTCGACCTCGCCGTCGCCCTGAAGCTCGAGCTCGTACGCGATCTTCGCGCAGTAGCGGCGCAGGAAGATCAGCTTCGACGCGCGCGCCTGGTCGACGACCGGCCCTGGGTCTGCGATCCCAAGGCGGCGCTCTAGCCAGGCCGGGTCCTCCGTCAGGTGCTGGAACAGGAAAGCGAACCCCTCGGTCACGGAGTTGTCGCCGAGGTAGCGGTACTCCACCGGCAGCGCCGGGTCGACATGCGAGAAGTGCTCGGCGTGGCCGGCCTCGTGCATCAGCGTCTCGTAGTCCTCGCGGCCGCCGATCCGCGTGAGGACCAGGTAGACCTCCTCGGGCACGCGCACGGGCGCGCAGAACGCACGCGGCGACTTCTTCGGCCGCGGCTCCGCGTCGACGATCACGTTGCCGGGCGAGCCGTTCTGCAGGCCGAGGCCGGCCAACGTCGCGTCGAATGTCGGCAGCAGCCGCTCCTCCGGGAAGAGCGCCGTCGAGTGACGGAGCGCGGAAGAAAGCCATCAGGTCCGCGCGCGCGAGCTGGTCGAAGCCGATGCCGAGCTCTGCCTGAAGACGCGGCTCGACGGTCGCTTCGTAGTCGGCTTCGGTCGCCGCGAGGAATGCCTCGGTCTGCTGGGCCAATGCCGCGAGGTCGATGCCCGACAGCTCTTCGGTCATCGCCCGCACGCTCGGCCATCCCAGCTCGCGTACGAGCGCACGGGAGCGGTCGAGCATCTCGCGCAGCAGCGGGTTGAGGCGGGTGTCGAGTAGCTTGTTGCGCGCTTCTTCCAGCCTGCGCCGCCGCTCCGGGTCGCGCTCGTTGGCCTGGACCACCGCGGCCTGCCGGTAGGGGATGGTCTCTCCGTCCAGCTCGACCTCGAGGCTCGCCTCGAGCCGTGCCAGCTCCGCGGAGAGGTCCTTCACCGCCTGCTCGACGTAGCCCTCGGCCGCGAACTTGAGCAGGGTGCGGCTGTCGCCCTCGCGGAGGCTGTCGACCGCCTCGCGGCTGAACAGGCGGGCGTGGCGCTCGTAGATCGGCTCGATCTCGAAGTCGTCCTTGAGGCCCGCGAAGTGCTCGTAGTACTCGCGGTCGAGCGCAGTCAGGAACGCCTCCGCCTCGGCTCGGTACTCGTCCACGTTCACGGCTTGCCAGCATAGGTCGCATGGCACAGGCCGAGACACGCACCCGACCGGCGGTCGGCGACGAGCTCGAGCTCGTGATCGAGTCGCTCGCCTATGGCGGCCGAGGAGTCGCGCGCTCCGACGGCTACGTCGTGTTCGTGCAGGGCGCGATCCCGGGCGACCGGGTGCGAGCGCGTGTCTTCAAGCGCAAGCGCAGCTATGGCGAGGCGCGCGTGTCCGAGCTCCTCGACCCGGCGCCCGACCGGATCGAGCCGCGGGCGCCGCACCCGGGTGCGCCGTGGCAGGTGCTGCCGTACGAGCGCCAGCTCGAGGAGAAGCAGGCCCAGGTGCGTGGATGCGCTGGAGCGCCTCGGCGGCTTCGACCGCGCGACGGTGGAGCCGATCGTCCCGGCGGTCGAGCAGTGGCACTACCGGAACAAGCTCGAGTACTCGTTCGGCGCGGGCCCGGACGGGCGAGCTCGTGCTCGGCTTCCACCCGCCGGGCAGCTGGCGGGAGGTCGTCGACGTCGCCGAGGACGTGCTCGCGTCGGCCGCGATCGACGAGCTCCGCCTCCGGGTGAGGGACTGGTGCGAGAGCGAGGGGCTGTCCGCGTACGACCGCGAGTCCCACTCGGGGTTCCTTCGCAACCTCGTGGTGCGCGAGGGCAGGCGCACCGGGAAGCTGCAGGCCCGGCTCGTCACGAGCCCGGGCGACTTCCGCACGGCGCATTTCGCCGAGGAGGCGGACGCGGACAGCGTCGTGTGGAGCAGGACGGCGAACCTCGCCGAGGTGACCCGCGATGCCGAGTCCCAGGTGCTGTCAGGCGATGCCGCGATCGAGGAGCGGATCGGATCGCTTCGCTTCCGGATCTCGGCTGACGCCTTCTTCCAGACGAACACCGAGATGGCCGAGCGGCTCTATTCGGTCGCGGCGGACTTCGCCGGCCTCACCGGCTCCGAGCGCGTCTTCGACCTCTTCTGCGGCATCGGAACGATCGGGCTGTCGCTCGCCGGGCCAGGCGCGGGAGGTCTGGGGGGTCGAGATCGTCGAGGAGGCGGTCGCAGACGCGATCGGGAACGCGGAGCTGAACGGAATCGAGAACGCGCGCTTCTTCGCCGGCGACATCCGCACAGCCGCGCGGCCGCTGGTCGAGAAGGCCGGTCGGCCCGACGTCGTGGTCGTCGACCCGCCGCGCGCCGGCCTGTCGCAGAAGATCGTCAGGCGAATCGCCGAGATGGAGCCGCAAGCGCGTCGTCTACGTCTCCTGCAACCCCACGACGCTCGCCCCGAACGCACGCCAGCTCGTCGACGCCGGCTGGTCGCTGGAGCGGGTCCAGCCCGTCGACATGTTCCCGCAGACGCCACACATCGAATGTGTGGCACTACTCGGCCGGTAAGTCCTCTTCCTCGATAGGGACCTGCTCGGCCGCGTGCACCGAGCAGAGGTACGGGCCGCCTGACTCGAGCGAAGCCTTGATCTCCTCGTCGGTCAGCTTCGCGCCGCACTCGGCGCACTCACGCTCGATCACCGGGTCGAGGCTCTTCTCCTCGAGGTCCATCAGTCAGCCTCCGAGCCGACGACGTGCGTCACAGGAAGTCCGGTCGCATGCGCCGCCTTGCGTGGCAGGTCGACGCGCAGCCACTTCGACAAATGCGTCGGCAGCGTCGAGACGATCACCTCGTCGAAGTTGCCCGTGTTGTGGGCATCCTGAACCGCCGCCACCGGATCGGGGTCGCCGAGCTGCCCTTCCACCTCGAGCCCGGCTCCGCGCAGCTTCGCGACGGCGTTGTCGACATGCCGCTGGGCCTCCGGGAGCTCCTCGTCCGGGTTCGCCGCCTTGGCGAACCCGTGCGCCGACGGCACGATCAGCGTGAACTTCGGGTCGTCGCCCTTCGCGGCCCGTTCCGTGAGCGCCTGCTGCAGCTCCTCGCACTCAGCCGTGCGGTTGGCAACTACCAAGACGTTCGGCACGGTGTCGAGCCTAGTACGGCGGGAGGTCCGCGTACCAGTCCCCGAGCGCCCGGAAGGCGCGCCAGAAGGCGCGCTTGGCGCCCTCGTCGTCGAGCGAGGCGTCGATGTCGGGCACGTACAGCACGTCGCACATCGGGGTCAGGCGCTGCACCTCGCCGGGCGTTGGCTCGACCGGCCGCCCGAGCGGCACGCCGAGGTCGTTCAGCTCGGTGCGTGCCTCCTCGCCCATCACGACGACGATCCGCGGCTGCACGATCGCGATCTCCTCGAGGACGCGCGCCTTGCATTCGGGCGCCGCGAGGTCGGTGTCGGCCACCGGGCACTTGACGAAGACGGTGCCGTAGACGGCGAGCGGGTCGATGCCGAGCCGCTTGAAGCTCTTCATCAGCGCGCCGCCCGCGCGGCCGTAGAAGGCGACGCCCTCCTCGATCTCCGCCGGCTGCGGCGCGTGCTTGAGCAGGAGGATGTCGGCCTGCGGGTGGCCCGACCCCAGCACGGGCATCACGTTCCCGCGCGGGCAGAGCTCGCACTCCTGGATATCGCGCGTCAACTGGTTCAGCTCGCGGATCGCGCGCTCGAGGTACTTCTCTCGGATCTGGTCGTCTGTGGCCGGCACCGCCTCCCCGGATTTCGCCCGGCCCGAGTCCGCTCCTTTTCGCTGCACCGCTACTTGCCGCGCTTGCGGCCCTTCGGCCCCTTCGTCTGGATGAACTTCAGCGCCTGGACGTAGAGGAGGCTCTGCTTGCGCCGGATGATGTCGGCCTCGCGGAGCGACTCGAGGAACTCCTCCGGCCCGTCGAAGTCGCGCATCCGGATCTTCACCGAGCCCAGTCCCTGGGCTACGTGGCTGTCCGAGCCGGCGCCCGCCACGATCCGGTACTTGGCGGCGAAGCGGGCGGCCTCCTCGTTGAACGAGGAGATCGCGACGCGCGGGTTGAAGACCTCGATCGCGTCTATCTGCTCGACGACGTCCAGCATGTGCTCGTAGTCAGGCACGGCGTGCATACGGTCGAAGGGATGCGGGACGTAGACCAGCCCCCCCTGGCGGCGGATCTCGGCGATCGTCTCCTCGAGCGACATGCCGCGCTCGATCTTCTCCTTGATGAAGAGGCCGATCACCTCGCCCTGGTCGGCGGTCTTCACCTCCTCGGAGACGATCACCTTGATGCCGTTGGCGCGCTCCGCTGCTTCCAGCGCCCCTGAGATCTCGTTGTGGTCGGTGACCGCGATGGCGCCGAGACCGGCCTCCTTGGCCGAGTCGAGCAGCACGTCCACGGGCGTCGCGCAGTCGTGCGAGTGGTCGGTGTGCATGTGCAGGTCGACGTGGATGTGGTCGCGCGACTTGAGCCGTTTGCCGACGGACGGGTTTCCGTCCGCGCCATGGCGGCGTGCGGCGACGCGCCTGTAGATCTCCTCGATCCGCTCGGCGGTCGTGCTCCATTCGAGCTCGTCGTGCGCCTCCTTGACGCGGTTGTGGAGTCGCTCCCGTAGCTGGTCGTCCCCGATGAGCCGCTGGAGCTGCGCGCTCAGCATCTCTGCGTCGCGCGGCTCGAACAGGAGACCGCGCTCGCCGTCGTCGAGCGCCTCCTCGTACTCGGGCAGCCGCGCAACCACCGGGACCGCGCCGCCCGCCATCGCCCGCAGCACGTACTGGGGCGCGGGTGCCGTCCCGGTCGATGTGGCGACCGCGATCTGGGAGCGCGACAGGAATTGGGCTTCCGACCCGTCGGTCGGCCCGGCCAGCGTCACGCGCTCACGAAGTGCCTTCGGGAGCGTGACCGAGCCCAGGTCGCTCGGCAGGCGCGACCAGACCGTCGCGTGCCAGGGCAGGTGGGCCGGCAGCCGACGCAGCGCCGCGCAGGAACACCCGCAGCGAGCTGCGCTCCTCCTCGGCCGAGTAGAAGATGTCGACCATCTCGCGTTCTCCTCGCGGCGGGCGCTCGACGAGTTCGGCGCCCGGCAGGACCACGTCGTAGTCACCAGGGAAGTGGCGGTTGACGAGGTCCCGTGTCGCGCGGAAGCTCGCGGTGCGCGCGTCGAGCCGGCCGAAGAAGAGCTCGACGAAGCGGCGCGCGACCTGGGTGGAGAGCACCCGCTCGGTCGCGGCGTGGAAGGTGCCGACGTTCAGCGCGCGCGAGTGGCGCAGCGCGGCCGACGACGCGCTCGGGGCGAACGGCTCGTGGACGTGGACGAAGTCGAACTGCGCGGTCTCGAGGAGCGACTCGATCGTGCGCGACACATCGATCGGGAGCGAGACGCTGCCGCCGCGGCGGCCGAGCACGCTCTGGCCGACAGCGAGCACGCGCGCGCACCCGTCGGCCGCGAAGACGCACTCCGGGTCCTCGCGGCAGTTCTTGATGATCGAGCGCGACTCGCGGACGAGGCTCCGCGACTCGGACGGGGTGACGACCACCACGCGGTGGCCGCGCCCGCAGAGCTCGTCCGAGACCCGCTCGACGAAGCGGTTGACCTCGTGGTGCTCCTCCCAGGCGTACGGCGTTACCTGGGCGATGGAGAACGTCTCCGGCGGCATGTGCCGCCGGAGGCTACGCCTTCTCTGTGACCTTGACCTTGGCCGCGCCCGGCAGCTTGGGCGCGCCGCCGTACTCGGCGATGAAGTCCTCGGTGTCCTGGCGGGCGACCGAATCGGGTACCTGCACGGGCGGGGACTTCATCAGGTACGAGCTCGGCCCCTCGAGCGGGCCGCCGATGCCGTGGTTCAGCGCGAGCTTGCAGCAGCGCACGGCGTCGGTGACGATCCCGGCCGAGTTCGGCGAGTCCCAGACCTCGAGCTTCATCTCGACGTTCAGCGGGACGTCGCCGAAGGCCTGGCCCTCGACGCGGATGTGCGCCCACTTGCGGTCGGTGAGCCACGGCACGTAGTCGGACGGGCCGATGTAGACATCGTCCGCCGGCAGCTCGTGGTCCATGATCGAGGTGACCGCGTTGGTCTTCGAGATCTTCTTGGACTCCAGCCGCTCGCGCTCGAGCATGTTGTAGAAGTCCATGTTGCCGCCGACGTTCAGCTGCGACGTGCGCATCATCTTCACGCCACGGTCGCCGAACAGGCGCGCGAGCTGGCGATGGACGATCGTCGCGCCGACCTGCGACTTGATGTCGTCGCCGACGATCGGGAGCCCCGCCTTCTTGAAGCGCTTCCCCCAGTACTCCTCCCTGGCGATGAAGACCGGGATGCAGTTGACGAACGCGCAGCCCGCCTCGAGCACCTGCTCGACGTACCACTTCGTCGCCTGCTCGGAGCCGACCGGCAGGTAGGAGACGACGACGTCGGTCTTCGTGTCCTTGAGGATCTGGACGATGTCTGCGGTCTCGCCAGGCGCCTTCTGGATCTTCTCCTTCAGGTACTTGCCGAGGCCGTCGTGGGTCATCCCGCGGTGGACCGGCACGCCGAGCTTGGGCACGTCGGCGAACTTGATCGTGTTGTTCTGCCCCGCCCAGATCGCTTCGGACAGGTCCTTGCCGACCTTGTCCGCGTCGATGTCGAACGCGGCGGAGAACTCGATGTCACGGACGTGGTAGCCGCCGAGCTCGACGTGCATGAGCCCGGGGACGGACTCGGTGGGGTCCGCGTCCTTGTAGTACTCGACGCCCTGTACGAAGGAGTTGGCGCAGTTGCCCACTCCCACGATCGCCACTCGCACCTTCTCGGCCTGGTAGCGCGAGGCGCCGTTGGTCTGTCCGTTGCTAGCCACTAAGTCGTCCTCCTGCTCAGAAAGAAACCGCCCAGGCGGCCTGGGCGGGTGCCCGGAATGTACTCGAATGCGGGGGTTTGGTTACGCCGTTGCCGAGCGCAGGGCGCTTCGGACATGGAATACCCGCTGCAGCACCGTGAAACCGGTGAGCACCGTCATAGCGTAGATGGCCGGCGCAAGGAGCTCGAAGTCTCCGAGCCCGGCGCCCTTCGCGAACACCAGGCCGGCGGACAGGATCACGACGCGCACCGCCCGCGTGGCCACCCCCACCTTGCACTCGACGCCCAGCGCCTCCGCGCGTGCCCGTGTGTAGCTCACCATCAGCGAAAGCAGGACCGTGAGCACCACCGCGGCGACGGCGAGGTCGTTCCCCTCGCGGGAGAAGACGACCGCCACCGCGGTCAGCACGACACCCTCCTCGATCCGGTCGAGCGTCGAGTCGAGGAACGCTCCGAACGGCGTGCCCTTGCCCGACATGCGCGAGTAGCGCCCGTCGAGCGTGTCCATGATCGAGCCGATGATGAACGCGAGCCCGCCAAGGAAGAACTCCTCCTCGAAGACGAGCACGGCCGCCACGACGTTCAGCAGGAGGCCCGTCATCGAGATCGCGTTCGGGGTCAGCCGCGACTCGATCAGGCGGTTGCGCGCAACCTCCCGCATCTCGACGACGCGCTCGCCGGTGCGCGTGCGCGGCTCGGTCGTGCTCAAACGGGTGCCTCGCGGAGGCCCGTCCGGAACGCCCAGGCGTCCGGCCTGGCCCGCGCGAGCGCGCCGCTCGCGGCGAGGGCCGACACCGCCGCGACGAGCGCTCCGAGGAACGCGTCGAGCCACCAGTGGTTGCCCGTGACCACGACGGTGATCGTGACGAGAATCGGATAGACGGCGAAGAACGCGCGGATCACGCGGTTGCGGATCACGTACAGCGCCGGCACGGAGATCATCAGCGCGAACGCCACGTGCATGCTCGGCACCGCCGCGAACGGGTTGTAGAGAGCGTTCGCGTTGTGCGCCGCCTGCAGCCCGACCCACTCGGTGACCGTGTCCTGGAAGCCCCACTCGGGCATGAACCGGGGCGGCGCCGTCGGATAGACGACGTAGCCGACGAGCGCGATCGCCCATCGCGACCATGAACATGTTGCGCACGAAGTAGTAGGCCTCGTTGCGCGCCAGGTAGAGCCAGATCAGGAAGCCGACCGTGAGGACGAAGTGCGAGTTCACGTACATCCAGTTCGCGCCGTCCACGAGCCAGCGCGCGTCCGTGAGCGCCCACTCCTGGAAGTCCTGCTCGAAGAAGAGGTTGAGCGAGCGCTCTGCGCTGATGATGTCGCGCGCGTTCTCGAACGCCGAGCTCGCCTGGCCGTCCACCATCCCGCGGACGATCCGGTAGGCGTAGTAGGCGCCGGCGAACAGCAGCAGCTGCCGCAGGGCGTCGATCCAGCCGTTCGGCAGCCAGCGGCTGCTCCAGTACCACGCGCGGGCCATCCGGGCCCAGCTTAACGTCGCTCGAAGCGGGCGGCTAGGAGGCGCAGTGTCGCCCTGAATCGACCAGCCGCTCGGGCGTGATCCGGACCGTCACGCGCAGGGGACCGGGCTTTACGGCTGTCACGCGCGTCCAGTGGCCATCGCGCTCCACGCACCCCGATCGCGGCTGCCAGTAGCGAGTCCACGCTGCCCGCACGAGCGCCTCGCCCGGCTCGCGCACGTCGAGCGTGAACTCGTCCGAGCGGAGGCTCGTCAGGCGGATGTCCGCCCCGTCGTCCTCGATCAGGAGCGGGTGCGGGAGCGTCACCTCGTAGACCTTCCAGTGTTCGGACGACCAGCGCCGCCGCAGGTAGCCGGGTTCGCGCTCGATCAGGTCCTTCTCTCCTGTGCGCCGAAGAGTCGAGCGGAGCGTCGGGAAGGGCGACGTAGCGGACGCCGTTCTCGCTCAGCCAGGTCGCGTAGGTCAGGTCGTTGAAGACCCCGCCGTAGAAGAGCTTGTTGCGCTCGATGTCGAGCTGGCGCTGCCAGCCGCGCGCGATCGGCCATTGCCGCGCCACCTCGTAGGCCTCGAAGTGCGCGCGCGTGAACGGGATCTCGATCCGGCCGGGCTCGCGCCCCTCCTGCTCGAGGAAGTCGAGCAGCGGCTCGTAGAAGGAGGCTTGCGTCGACTCGTCGTTCACGTTCTTGATCACGTCGCGGATCGTCGGGTAGACGGGCCAAAGCGCAAGCACGACGATGACCGCGATGATGAGCCCGCGCCGCAGCCGCAGCTCGCGCCGCCACGGCAGGAAGCAAATGACGATCGCGGCGCCGAAGAGCTCTGCGAGCCGGACGGCGTTGTTGCCCATCGGAGTGTCGATCAGGTACGCCGCAGTGGCGGCGAGTCCATAGAGGATCGCGCCGACGCGGAGCGTCTTCTGCTCGCGCGGCAAGAGGACGAAGAGCAGCGCGCAGAAGATCGGTATGGGGGCGAAGGACCTCAACGTGAACGGCTGGAAGCCGCCCTCGGGGAAGGCGACAGAGAGCAGGACAGGCGCGGCGACCGCGAGGCCGGCGAGCACCGCGCCGCTTCGTGTGCGCGCGACCGCCTCGTAGGCGAGCGCGGCGAGCGCGAGGAAGAGGCCGGCCACAGGGCTCGCGAGCGAGCAGGCCACAGCCAGGATCGCCGCGATCACGAGTCGGCCTCGCTGCAGGGCCAAGCAGCGCGCCGAGCCCAACGGCGACGCCAAACAGGAATGGCAGTCGCCCTGTGAACAGAGTGACCCCGACCGCGACTCCAAACCAGAGGGCGCCCCATTTCGCCTTCTCGCCGAACTGTGCACGCGCGAGCTGTTCGAACAGCGCGGCAGCGACCACGGCGGCGATCGCACCCGCGACCTGAGGCGTCAGGTAGTGCGCGAGCGGCGGGAACAGCACGCTGTAGGCGGGCGTGTGGTGGCCGCCGTACCAGTTGCCGTTCCAGATCGTGAAGCCCTCGCGCGCGAACAGGTCGGCGCGATAGAGGTGGGCGGCAAGGTCGCCTGTGCGCAGGTCGAGGAGGAGGTAGAGCGCCGCCACCGCGGCCGCGGCGAGCACCGGCGCGACGCGCCAGCGGTCTAGCTCAGGAACCCGCACACTCGCTCGACGAGCTCGGGCCTGTCGATCCACGGCCAGTGCCCCGCGCCGTCGACCACCTCGACTTCGCCTCCCAGCACCTCCCCGTAGGCATGGGCGAAACGCGTCGGCAGGTACTGATCGTCGCCACCCCACAGCACCAGCGCCGGCGCGTCTATCTCGCCGAGCCTCTCGCCCGCGCGCGCAAGCGCCTCCGGTGGCGCTGAGCGGTACAGCTTGAGTATCGCGCGCTGGGTCCCGTGGTCGTAGTGGTCCCAGATCGAGTCGATGAAGTCCTCCGGCATCCCGGGCAGGAACCGCTTCAGGCCCCATTTCGTCGTCGATCCCTGGAACAGCTCTCCCAGGAGCGGTGTCCGCCAGATGCGCGCGAACCTGTGCCACTTGTAGCCGGGCATGAACGGGACGGCGTTGATGACGACGAGCCGGTCGAGGCGTTCGGGCTGGCGCTGCGCCATCGTCAGGCCCACGCTGCCCCAATCGTGCACCAGCATGCGGTAGCCGTCCCAGCCGAGCTCGCGCCGGAAGGCGTCGAGCCAGCTCCCGTAGCCCTCGATCGAGTAGTCGAAGGTGGCGGGCTTCGCCGAGCGGCCGAATCCCGGCAGGTCCATCGCGACCCCGCCGGTCCGCTCGAGGAAGGGCAGCCACAGGTCGGAGTTGTTCGGGTTGCCGTGGACATAGAGGATCGGCGCGTCGCCGGCCTGGCGCCAGAAGGACTCGATCCCGGCCACCTCGGCGCGGTGCTCGATGATGTCCACGGGTGGAACGTAACCAGAGCGAATGGAAGAGGCCGGACCGCCGCCGCGTTCGCAAGATCATGGAGCGGCTGCGCGCCGCCTACGGCAAGCCCGAGCTCGAGCCGCACCGGGCGCCCGTCGACGAGCTCATCCTCACCGTCCTGTCGCAGAACACGAACGACCGCAACCGCGATGTCGCGTACGGGCGGCTGCGTGAGCGGTTCGGCTCATGGGAGGAGGTCCGGGACGCGCCGCAGGGAGAGATCGAGGACGCGATCAGGCCGGGCGGCCTCGCGCCGACCAAGTCAAAGGTGATCCAGAGCATCCTGCGCGCGCTCGACGGCGACGACCTCGGCTGGCTCGAGACGGCGCCGGTCGAGGAGGGCCGCGAGTACCTCTGCTCGCTGCCGGGCGTCGGCCGCAAGACGGCCGCCTGCGTGCTCCTGTTCTCGTACGGCCTCCCGGACGTCCCCGTGGACACCCACGTCTTCCGGGTGGGCACGCGGCTCGGGCTGTTCCGCCCAGGAGCCTCGTTCGAGGAGGCGCACGACGAGATGCTGCGCTTCGCCGACGAGGCTTACGAGCTCCATGTCTCGCTCATCCGCCACGGGCGCCGGACGTGCACCGCCCGCAACCCAGCCTGCGATGAGTGTCCCCTCCTGTCGATCTGCCCTCGGATCGGGCTGACAGCGCGACCATGATCTGCTAAAACCACGCTTAGATTTCTTACGAAAGGAACTGAGCGACATGGCAAAGACGATCGGAATCGACCTTGGCACGACGAACTCGTGCATGGCGGTGCTCGAGGGTGGCGAGCCCAAGGTCATCGAGAACTCGGAGGGAGCGCGGACCACGCCGTCCGTCGTCGCCTTCACGCAAGGTGGTGAGCGCCTGGTAGGCGCAGTCGCCAAGCGGCAGGCGGTCACCAACCCCGAGAACACCGTCTTCTCCGTCAAGCGCTTCATGGGCCGCAAGGAGGCCGAGGTGAAGGAGGAGGAGACGATGGTGCCGTTCAAGGTCGTGCGCGGCCAGAACGGCGACGCGCGCGTTTCGGCCGGCGGCAACGAGTACTCGCCGCCCGAGATCAGCGCGATGATCCTCCAGAAGCTGAAGGCCGACGCTGAGGCGTTCCTCGGCGAGACCGTCGACAGCGCGGTCATCACCGTGCCGGCGTACTTCAACGACGACCAGCGCCAGGCGACGAAGGACGCCGGCAAGGTCGCCGGCCTCGACGTCAAGCGGATCATCAACGAGCCGACCGCGGCGGCGCTCGCCTACGGGCTCGACAAGGAGGCCGCGGACCAGACGATCCTCGTCTTCGACCTCGGTGGCGGCACGTTCGACGTGTCGGTGCTCGAGATCGGCGACGGCGTCTTCGAGGTCAAGGCCACCGCGGGTGACAACCACCTCGGCGGCGACAACTTCGACAAGGCGATCGTCGACTGGATGGTCAAGGAGTTCAAGGCCTCGCAGGGCATCGACCTGTCCCAGGACAAGATGGCCCTCCAGCGCCTCTACGAGGCGGCGGAGAAGGCGAAGGTCGAGCTCTCGACCACGCAGGAGACGCAGATCAACCTGCCGTTCGTGACGGCGGACCAGTCGGGGCCGAAGCACCTCGACATGCGCCTCACGCGCGTCGAAGCTGAACGAGCTGACCGCCGACCTGATCGACCGCGTGGTCGCACCGGTCAAGCAGGCCATTTCCGACGCGGGCTCCGGCAAGGAGGGCATCCAGCACGTCGTCCTCGTGGGCGGAATGACGCGCATGCCGGCCGTGCAGGAGAAGGTCAAGGAGCTGACGGGCAAGGACCCGCACAAGGGCGTCAACCCGGACGAGGTCGTCGCCGTCGGCGCCGCGATCCAGGCCGGCGTGCTGGCCGGTGACGTCAAGGACGTCCTCCTGCTCGACGTCACTCCGCTGACGCTCGGGATCGAGACCAAGGGCGGCGTCCGCACGGCGCTGATCGAGCGCAACACCACGATCCCGACGCGCAAGTCGGAGATCTTCTCGACGGCCGAGGACAACCAGCCGTCGGTCGAGGTGCACGTCCTCCAGGGCGAGCGCGAGATGGCCGTGGGCAACAAGTCGCTCGGCAAGTTCCAGCTGACGGGTATCCCGCCCGCGCCGCGCGGCATGCCGCAGATCGAGGTCACGTTCGACATCGACGCGAACGGCATCGTCCACGTGTCCGCGAAGGACCTCGGCACCGGCAAGGAGCAGAAGATCGAGATCAAGGCGGGCTCGGGCCTCTCCGACGACGAGATCGAGCGGATGGTCAAGGACGCCGAGTCGCACGCGGACGAGGACCGTCAGCAGCGCGAGCTGGCCGAGGCCCGGAACAACGGCGAGAACGCCGCCTACCAGGCCGAGAAGCAGCTCGGCGAGCTCGGCGACGCTGTCGACGAGTCGTCCAAGAAGGAGATCGAGGACGCGATCAAGGCGGTCCGCGAGGTGCTCGAGTCCGAGGACGCCGCCGAGATCACCTCCAAGACGGACGCGCTCCAGCAGGCGTTCCACCGGGTGTCCGAGCAGATGTACGCCGCGGCCGCGCAGCAGCAGGCGGAAGCGGCCGGCCAACGGCGCGCCCGATGACGGCGCCGGTGACGACGCCGCGGGTGACGAGGAGGTCGTCGACGCCGAGGTCGTGGATACCCCTGAGGGCACAGGCGGTGACAAGTAGTGGAGGAAGAGGTCCAGCAGCCCGATCAGGCTGAAGCAGGTCGAGGAGGTCGAGGGCGAGGAGGCTCCTGAAGAGGAGCCCCTCGCCAAGGCCGAGCGCGAGCGCGACGAGTACCTCGAGCTCTCCCAGCGCTCGCGCGCGGAGCTCGAGAACTACCGCAAGCGCGCGGCCCGCGAGGCCGCGCAGGCGGGCGAGCGCGCGAAGGCGAACCTCATCCGCGAGCTGCTGCCCGTGCTCGACAACCTCGAGCGCGCGATCGCGTCCGCCGGCGAGGACGAGCAGCACCTCGCCGACGGCGTGAAGATGGTGCACGCGCAGCTCGTCGCGGCGCTCGAGCGCGAGGGCATCCAGCCGTTCGACCCGGTCGGCGACAAGTTCGACCCGGAGTGTCACGAGGCGCTGTCGACTCGGGAGGACGGCGAGTCCGGCCTCGTGCTCGACGTCGTCGAGAAGGGCTACAAGCTGAACGGCACGGTGCTGCGTCCGGCACGCGTGGTGGTGTCTGCCTGATGCCCGCGGTGCGCGATCCATACGGGGCGCTCGGCGTCGACAAGAAGGCCTCGGCCGAGGAGATCAAGAAGGCCTACCGCAAGCTCGCGCGCCAGTACCACCCGGACAAGAACCCCGGCGACAAGCAGGCCGAGGAGCGCTTCAAGGAGGTGCAGGAGGCGTACTCGATCCTGTCCGACCCCGAGAAGCGCAAGCAGTTCGACCAGGGCGGCATCTTCGGCTTCGACCCAGGATCGTTCCGGCCCGGCGCGGGCGGCTTCGGCGGCTTCGGCGACATCCTCTCGGACCTCTTCAGCGGAGGCGGAGCGAGCCACGGGCGCTCGCAACCGTGCCGAGCGCGGGCGCGACCTCGAGACCGAGGTGCACGTCTCGTTCGACCAGGCGGTCGAGGGGGCGCAGGTACCGGTCACCGTGCCGCTCGCCGCGCCGTGCCCGACCTGTCGCGGCACGGGCGCGAAGCCCGGCACTACGCCGTCGGTCTGCTCCGCCTGCCAGGGGCGCGGCGTCGAGGCCGAGTCGCAGGGGCTCTTCTCGATCTCGCAGCCGTGCCGCGTGTGCGGCGGCACGGGGACGGAGATCAAGGAGCCCTGCACGACGTGCAACGGCGCCGGTCAGACCCGCCAGGTCAAGCGCTACAAGGTGAACATCCCGGCGGGCGTGCGGGACGGCAGCCGGGTGCGGCTCGCCGGCAAGGGCGAGGCCGGCCGCCGTGGCGGTCCGACCGGCGACCTCTACGTCATCACGCGCGTGGCCGACAGCCCGATCTTCAAGCGCAAGGGCGACAACCTCGAGGTGGACGTGCCGATCACGATCGTCGAGGCGATCAAGGGCGCGACGGTCGAGGTGCCGACGCTCTCCGGATCGAAGCGGATCCGGGTGCCTGCCGGCACGCAGCACGGCACCGTGCAGCGCCTCCGCGGGGAGGGCCCGCCGCGGCTGGGCGGCAAGGGCCGCGGCGACATCCACTACCGGCTCGGCATCGAGGTGCCGCGCTCGCTCTCGAAGGAGCAGAGCGAGGTCGTGGACGAGCTCGAGCAGGTGATGAACGGCAACCCGCGCGAGCGCCTCTTCACCGAGAGGAGCCGCTGATGGCGGCTCCTGACGACGACGCGTCCGGTCTACATGATCTCCGTCGCGGCCGAGCTCGCCGGCATGCATCCCGCAGACGCTGCGGATCTACGAGCAGCGCGGCCTGATCGAGCCGAACCGCTCGCCGAAGGGCACGCGCCTCTACTCGCAGGAGGACGTCGAGCGCCTGCGCCGCATCCAGGAGCTCACCTCGGAGCTGGGCATGAACCTCGCCGGCGTCGAGCGGGTGTTCGAGCTCGAGGGCGAGCTCGAACCAGATGCGGCGCCGGATGGACCGGCTGGAGCGGCGCGCTGAGCAGATGCGCAAGGAGTTCGAGGCATGAGGTCGACCGCGTCCGGCGCAGCTTCCGGCGCGAGCTCGTGCCCTACGAACCGCCCGAGCAGGCGCTGATGCCGCGCCCGTCGATGACGCCGTCCGCATCAAGGTGCGACGGCCGGGGGCGTAAGCAGATGCACGCAGATCGCTTCACGATCAAGTCCCAGGAGGCGCTCGCCGCGGCGCAGAAGCTCGCGGCGGCGAAGCGCAACACGCAGGTGGACCCGCTCCACCTGCTCGTCAGCCTGCTCGAGCAGGAGGGCGGCATCGTCGTACCCGTCCTGCGGCGCGCGAACGCCGACCCCGAGGCCGTGCGGCGGCGGGCGAACGAAGCAGCTCGACGCGCTTCCCACGGTCAGCGGGGACGCCACGCAGGCGCCCGCGCTCGACCAGCGCACGATCGAGACGCTCAACCGGGCCGACGAGGAGGCGCGCGGCTTCGGCGACGAGTACGTCTCCACCGAGCATCTGCTCCTCGCGCTCGCCGGCGACCCGAAGATCGACGTCGGCGCGTCGCGCGACGTGCTGGCGGACGCGGTCAAGGGCGTGCGCGGCCCGCATCGCGTGACCGACCAGAACCCCGAGGACAAGTACCAGGCGCTCGAGAAGTTCGGCCGCGACCTGACCGAGGCAGCCGAGCAGGGCAAGCTCGACCCGGTCATCGGCCGCGACGACGAGATCCGGCGCGTGATCCAGGTGCTCTCGCGCCGCACGAAGAACAACCCCGTCCTGATCGGCGAGCCGGGCACGGGCAAGACCGCGATCGTCGAGGGGCTCGCGCAGCGGATCGTCTCCGGCGACGTGCCCGAGTCGCTCCGCGACCGGCGCGTGATCGCGCTCGACATCGGCGCGCTGATCGCCGGCGCGAAGTACCGCGGCGAGTTCGAGGACCGGCTGAAGGCCGTCCTGAAGGAGGTCGGCGAGGCCGGCGGCCAGATCATCCTGTTCCTCGACGAGCTCCACACGATCGTCGGCGCCGGCGCGGCCGAGGGCGCGGTGGACGCCGCGAACCTGCTGAAGCCGATGCTCGCGCGCGGCGAGCTGCGCGCGGTCGGCGCCACGACGCTCGACGAGTACCGCAAGCACATCGAGAAGGACGCCGCGCTCGAGCGCCGGTTCCAGCCCGTGCTCGTCGACGAGCCGTCGGTCGAGGACACGATCGCGATCCTGCGCGGGCTCAAGGAGCGCTACGAGAGCCACCACCACGTCCGCATCCAGGACACGGCGCTCGTCGCGGCCGCGATGCTCTCGCACCGCTACATCGCCGACCGCTTCCTGCCCGACAAGGCGATCGACCTGATCGACGAGGCGGCATCGCGCGTGCGGATGGAGATCGACTCGGTTCCGATCGAGATCGACGAGGTCCAGCGCCGCATCATGCAGCTCGAGATCGAGGAGCGCGCGCTCGCGAAGGAGAAGGACGAAGCTTCCAAGGCGCGCCGCGAGGCGATCGAGCGCGAGCTCGCCGAGCTGCGCGAGCAGGCGGCCGGCATGACCGCCGAATGGCAGCACGAGAAGGGCGCCCTCGACGCGATCGGCGACGTCAAGAAGCGCCTCGACGCCGCGCACCGCGAGGTCGAGCGCGCGGAGCGCGAGGCCGACCTCGAGCAGGCGGCGAAGCTGCGCTACGGAGACATCCCCGAGCTCGAGGCGGCGCTGGCCGAGGCCGAGTCGCAGGGCGACCGGCGACCGGCGCTTCTTCAAGGAGGAGGTCGACGAGGAGGACGTCGCCGAGGTCGTCGGCAAGTGGACGGGCATTCCCGTCTCGAAGCTGATGGAGGGCGAGGTCGAGAAGCTCATCCACATGGAGGAGCGCCTCCACGAGCGCGTCGTCGGCCAGGACGAGGCGGTCGAGGCGGTGTCGAACGCGCTGCGCCGCTCGCGCGCGGGGCTACAGGACCCGAACCGGCCGATCGGCACGTTCCTCTTCATGGGCCCGACCGGCGTCGGCAAGACCGAGCTCGCCCGCGCGCTCGCCGAGTTCATGTTCGACTCGGAGCAGGCGATGGTGCGGATCGACATGTCGGAGTACATGGAGAAGCACTCGGTCGCGCGCCTGCTGGGCGCGCCGCCCGGCTACGTCGGCTACGAGGAGGGCGGCCAGCTCACCGAGGCGGTGCGGCGGAGGCCGTACTCGGTGGTGCTGCTCGACGAGATCGAGAAGGCGGCACCGGAGGTCTTCAACGTCCTGCTCCAGCTCATGGACGACGGCCGCCTGACCGACGGCCAGGGCCGCACCGTCGACTTCAAGAACACGGTCCTGATCATGACCTCGAACGTCCCCGGCGGGATGGAGGGCGTCGAGGCCACGTTCAAGCCCGAGTTCATCAATCGCCTGGACGAGATCGTCCAGTTCCACCAGCTCACGCGCGAGGAGATCGGCGCGATCGTCGACATGCAGACGCGCCGGCTGGCGGAGCGCCTGCGCGAGAAGGGGGTCGAGATCGAGCTGACCGACGACGCGAAGACGCTGATCGGCAACCTCGGCTACGACCCCACGTACGGCGCGCGCCCGCTGAAGCGCGTGATCCAGAAGCAGCTGATCGACAAGCTCGCGCTGAAGCTGCTCGAGGCAGAGTTCAGCGAGGGCGACGTCGTCCGCGTGGACGCCGCCGACGGCGAGCTCGTCTTCTCGAAGTCGTCGGCGCGAGTCGCCGCCGCGGCCGCCTAGCCGCGGTAGACGCGGACCGGGATCACGCGCTTGCGCTCCCCGTCCTTGTCATAGCGGCGGCGCGTGTCGAACTGCAGCTTCCAGATGCCGAACTGCGGGTTGTCGAACGGCATCACGCGCCGCTCGTCGGTCTTCAGTCGCCCGCACGGGCCGCGCAGCTCGCCGAGCCCGACGGTCTTCTTGTGCACGCCGTTCGGGTTCACGTAGTGGATGAACGCGTTCCCGTCTCCGAAGCCGAACAGCGTGAGGACCGCCTTCCAGGTCTCGACGTTCGGGGCGCTTTCGGGATCGGCCGTCACGCGGCGCTTCGGGCTGACGAAGATCGTGGTGCGGGCGGACTCGCCCTCCGAGTCGGTCGCACGGATCACGAGCTTGCGCTCGATGCGAGTCTTGGCCGGGTCGTATTTGACGAACACGTCGCCGGCGGCGTCGGTGGTCACGCTCTGCCGGAGCTCCCGGTCGTTGACGGTGAAGGTGATCGGGCTGTCGGGCGCGAAGCCGCTGCCGGACAGCTGGGCGAGGCTCGCGTTGTTGTAGCAGGAGCGGTTGGCGTCGAGCGTCGCGGCGCCGGCGGCAGCGGGTGCAGCCAGGGCGAGGCCGACGATCAGGGAGAGAGATCGAAGGCGAGTCACCTGCGCGAGAGTAGCGCGGCAGGCGCTTCTGGTGGTAAACCTCGCCCCCCGGTCTCGGAATCCGAATGGAGGTTCTTCCTTGCCGACGTACGTAATGCTCAGCACGCTCACTCCTGAAGGCGTTCAGACGGTCAAGAACAATCCGTCCCGGATCCGCGAGGTCAATCATGAGGTCGAACAACTGGGAGCGAAGGTTGTTGCGCAGTGGGCGGTGCTCGGCCGCTTCGACTTCGTCAACATCGTCGAGGTTCCGGACGACGCGACCATGGCCCGCGTCTCGCTCGAGCTCGGCTCGCGCGGCACCGCCCGCTACGAGTCGCTGACCGCCATCCCCGTCGAGGACTTCATCGCGCAGCTTTGAGCGCAGCCCGCAAGGTCCTGGTCGTGGGCGGCGGCGGTCGCGAGCATGCGATCGTCCGCGCGCTGCTGCGCAGCCCGCAGAACCCCGAGGTCATCGCTGCCCCGGGTAACGCCGGCATCGCGAGCGACCGGATCAGGTGCATCGACGCGTCCGCCGAGGACGTGGACGCGATCGTGCGGGTGGCCGCCGACGAGGCGATGCGACCTGGTGGTCGTCGGCCCCGAGGCGCCGCTCGTCGACGGCGTGATCGACGCCCTCGGCGCGAAGGGGATCACGGGCTTCGGCCCGACCGCCGCCGCCGCGCGGCTGGAGGGCTCGAAGGCGTTCGCGAAGGAGCTGATGAAGGACGTGGGCGTGCCGACCGCGGCGCACGTGGTCTTCAGTACGCGCAAGGAGGCGGAGGCGCACCTCGCGACGGCCGACTACCCCGTGGTCCTGAAGGCGGACGTGCTCGCCGCGGGCAAGGGCGTGATCATCTGCGAGACCGAGGACGACGCGCGCGCGGCGCTCAAGACGTTCTTCGACGACCGCCGCTTCGGGGCGACCGAGGTCGTGCTCGAGGAGTACCTCGACGGCGAGGAGCTCTCGCTGCTCGCGCTGTGCGACGGCGAGCGCGCGATACCGCTCGCGCCCGCGCAGGACTACAAGCGGATCGGCGAGGGC
This sequence comes from uncultured Thermoleophilaceae bacterium, assembly GCA_963846865.1. GTDB lineage: Bacteria > Actinomycetota > Thermoleophilia > Solirubrobacterales > Thermoleophilaceae > DASPHG01. Next base: position 553,443 of record CAWJXU010000006.1, read on the forward strand.
GACGAGGGGCCCAACACCGGCGGCATGGGCAGCTACTCGCCGGTGCCGGGATTCGACAACGGGCACGCGAAGGCGCTCGCGCGCGCGGTGCACCAGCCGATCGTGGACGAGATGCGCCGGCGCGGGACGCCCTACCACGGCGTCCTCTACGCGGGGCTGATGATCACCGAGAGCGGGCCGAAGGTGCTCGAGTTCAACTGCCGCTTCGGCGACCCCGAGACGCAGGCGGTGCTGCCGCGGCTGCGGTCCGACCTGCTCGACCTGCTCGACCGCTCGACGCGCCTCGGCGGGCTCGCCGGCGTCGACTCCGGAGTGGTCGCCCGACTGGGCAGTCACGGTCGTGCTCGCCTCGCGCGGGTATCCGGAGTCGTCGTCGAAGGGCGACGAGATCGAGGGGCTCGGCACGATCGACAGCCTGGACACGGAGATCTTCCATGCGGGGACCGCCGAGGCCGGCGGCAAGTTCGTGACGGCGGGCGGCCGCGTGCTGAACGTGACCGGGATCGGGTCGTCGCCCGGGGAGGCCCGCGACCGCGCCTACGATGCCGCGGAGAAGATCCAGTTCGACGGCAAGCAGATGCGGCGCGACATAGCTGCGCGCGCTGTGGAGAGGGTGGGCGTGTGACCGAGCGAGAGACCGTGGCGCCGGAGACCGAGGTCGAGGCCGAGTTCGCCGACCTCGACGTCCAGGACGGCCCGCTCGTGGGGATCATCATGGGCTCGAAGAGCGACTGGGAGGTCATGGAGAAGGCCGCGAAGGAGCTCGAGGAGCGCGGCATCGCGCACGAGATGAAGGTCGCGAGCGCGCACCGCGATCCCGAGGTCGTCGCCGACTACGCGAAGAACGCCCACCGGCGCGGGCTCAAGGTGATCATCGCCGGCGCCGGCCTCGCGGCCGCGCTGCCGGGCGTCGTGGCGGCGCACACGACGCTGCCGGTGGTGGGCGTCCCGCTCACGAGCTCCGCGTCTGTGGCGGGCGGCCTGGACGCGATGCTGGCGATCGCGCAGATGCCGCCCGGCGTGCCAGTGGCCTGCGTCGCGGTCAACGGGGCGCGCAATGCCGCGATCCTGGCCGCTCGTATCATCGACGTGTGATCGAGAGGTACACGCGCCCCGAGATGGGCGCGGTGTGGTCGGAGCAGCGCAAGCTCGACAACTGGCTCGAGGTCGAGCTCGCCGTCGTGGACGCGCTCGCCGAGGCCGGCGTCGTCCCGGGCGAGGACGCAGACGCGATCCGGGAGCGCGCGGCGTTCACCGTCGACGCGGTCAAGGAGCGCGAGAAGGTCACCGACCACGACGTGGCGGCATTCGTCGACGTCGTCGCCGCGTCGGTCGGCGAGGAGGGCCGCTGGTTCCACCACGGCCTGACCTCCTCCGACGTGCTCGACACCGCGCTCGGCCTGCAGCTCCAGCAGGCCGGTGTGATCCTGGTGGCCGGGCGCCCAGGCCTACCGCGACGCGCTGGTACGGCGCGCGCGCGAGCACGTCGACACGATCTGCGTCGGCCGCACGCATGGCATCCAGGCCGAGCCCACCACCTTCGGCGTGAAGCTCGCCGGGTTCGCGTTCGAGGCCGAGCGCAACCTCCGCCGGCTTCAGGGCGCGGTCAAGCAGGCGTCGGTGGGCGCGCTGTCCGGGGCGGTCGGGACGTACGCGGCGAACGGGCCGGAGCTCGAGGAGGCGGTGCTGGCCCGGCTCGGCGCTGGCGCGCGAGGACATCTCGACGCAGGTGGTCGCGCGCGACCGGCACGCGCATCTCCTGAGCGCGATCGCGCTGGCGGGCGCCGGCCTCGAGCGCTTCGCCACCGAGATCCGCCACCTCCAGCGCACCGAGGTGCGCGAGGTGGAGGAGCCGTTCCGCGCGGGCCAGAAGGGCTCGTCTGCCATGCCGCACAAGAAGAACCCGATCGTGTCCGAGCGCATCTGCGGCATCGCGCGCCTCCTGCGCGGCTACGCGCAGGTCGGGCTCGAGAACGTCGCGCTCTGGCACGAGCGCGACATCTCGCACTCGTCGGCGGAGCGCGTCGCGCTACCCGACGCGACGATCCTGCTCGACTACGCGCAGCACCTGGCGATCCGCGTGGTCGAGGGCATGACCGTCCGCGAGGACCGCATGCGCGCGAACCTGGAGGCCACGAGTGGCGCGCTGTTCTCGCAGCGCGCGCTGCTCGCGCTGGTGGAGAGCGGCCTGTCGCGCGACGACGCCTACCGGATCGTGCAGGAGAACGCCCAGCGCGCCTGGGACACGGGAACGCCGTTCCGGCAGCTCCTCGACGAGGCGCACCCGGGCCTCGACCTCGACGCCATCTTCGATCCCGCGGCGTTCACGAAGCACGCGCGCGAGATCGTCGGACGGCTAGACGATCTCGCTGAGCTCCCCGCTATCGACATCGACGACGTAGCCGGTGATCCGGCCGCCGCCCGCGGGTGATTCGCGCAGCTTCGCGACCGCCTCCCTGACGCGCTCCTCCTCGCCCGGCCCGAGCCCGCAGTCGGTGTGGCCGATGACGACGACGTCCTCGGTGCCGGTCTTGCGCGAGGTCTCGAGCGATCGCAGGACGTCATCGGTGACGATCCCGCCGGCGTTTCGTATGACGTGAGCGTCGCCGAGCTCGGCGCCCGTGAGCGCGAGCGGGTCGACGCGGGCGTCCATGCAGGTCAGGATCGCGAGCTTCTTGTTCGGTGTGGGTGGCATGCGCGGAGGGTAGAGTCGCGGGCGTGAACGAGGTCACCTCAGGGCTCGAGTTCCCGGAGGGACCGGTGGCGATGAACGACGGCAGCGTGATCGTCACCGAGATCCAGGGCGGGCGGATCACGCGTGTCGGCCCCGATGGCTCGAAGGACGTCGTCGCCGAGCCGGGCGGCGGCCCGAACGGGGCGGCGATCGGGCCGGACGGCAAGCTCTACGTCGCGAACAACGGCGGCTCGTTCAGGTACCAGGACATGGGCGGGATCAACTTCCCGCACCAGCCGCCGCCCGAGAGCTGGAACGGCGGCCGGATCGAGCGGATCGACCTCGACTCCGGCGAGGTGGACGTGCTCTACGAGGAGTGCGACGGCCACCAGCTGCGCGGGCCCAACGACCTCGTCTTCGACGGGAACGGGGGCTTCTGGTTCACCGACCACGGCGTGCGGCTCGAGCGGACGAGCGACCGGACCGGCATCTACTACGCGCAGCCGGACGGCTCGAGCATCCGCGAGGCGATCTTCCCCATGGACGCTCCGAACGGGATCGGGCTCTCGCCCGACGGGTCGCGGCGTGTACGTCGCCGAGACGTTCACGAACACCGTCTGGTGGTGGAAGGTGACCGGCCCGGGCGAGGTCGAGGAGGTGCCCGGGGTCTTCCCGCACGGCGGCACGCTGCTCTATTCGCCGGGCGGCCTGCAGGGCTTCGACTCGCTCGCGCGTGGACGGCGACGGTCACGTGTGCGTCGCAACGCTGGTGAACGCGGGCATCAGCGTCGTGGACGGGCAGAGCGGCGAGCTGGTCGAGTTCGTCCAGACGGAGGGCGAGATCCTCCCAACGAACATCTGCTTCGGCGGCGACGACCTCCGGACGGCGTACCTGACGCTGTCCGGGACGGGGCGCCTCGTGTCGACGGTCTGGCCGAGGCCGGGCCTAGCCTTGGCGCATTCGGCATAGCTGAACCCAGGAGGTTCCATGAATACAGCGGGTTGGGAGCGGTATGCCCCGCTCACAGGCGTCCTGTTCGTGATCTTCACCGTCGCCGGCGATTGCGATCGGGTTGTCCGATTCGCCGGAGGATTTCCCGGCGCCCGTCAACGAGATCGTCGACTACTACGAGGGTGACCCCGGGAAGATCGTGATCGGGACTTGGCTCGGGCTGATCGGTGGTTTCTTCCTGATCTGGTTTGGAGGCAGCGTTCGCGCCCGGCTCGCGGGATGCGGGTCAGGAGCGGCTCGGCACCGTCGCATTCGGCGGCGCCGTAGCTGCGGCCGCGATCGGGATGCTGATCGACACGGCGAACTTCGCCGCCGCCATGCGAGCGGATGAGGACGACGCCATCGACCCGGCGGTGGCCACGGCTCTCTACGACTTCGCGAACAGCGCCATCGGCACCGCGCTCGCCGTCGCGCTGGCCGTGTTCGTCGGAGCGACCGGGCTTGCCGCCCTCAGGACCGCCGTCGCTGCCGAGCTGGCTGGCGATCATTAGCTTGGTGGTGGCGGTCGCGCTCCTCGATGCCGTTCGATCGCGTGGGCAGTCACCGCCGTCGCGCTCCTGTGGTCGCTGATCGTGAGCATCCTGCTCTTCAGGAGCCAGTCGGCGGCGCCCGCGCCGGTGGCCGGGCGGACCACCCTCGGGATAGCCCGCTAGTTGCGGCGAAGGAGGGTCGTCGGCGCCGCCGTGCCGACGACCCTCCTTGCTACCTTCGAAGCGTGAGCGAAGCCGCCACGCTCGACTCCCTCCCGCTGCTCGCGAGCGGCAAGGTCCGCGAGATGTACGACCTCGGCGACCGCCTGCTGATGGTCGCCTCGGACCGCATCTCGACCTACGACGTCGTGCACCCCACGCCGATCCCGGGCAAGGGCCAGGTGCTCACCGGCATCTCGGTCTTCTGGTTCGAGCGGATGGGCCACATCGTCCGCAACCACGTGGTCTCCTACACGGACGTACCGGAGGAGGCAAAGGGCCGGGCGCTGCTCGTCGACCGGCTCGAGATGTTCCCGGTCGAGTGCGTCGCGCGCGGGTACATCACCGGGTCGGGCTGGAAGGACTACCAGGCAACCGGCTCGGTCTGCGGGATCGAGCTGCCGCGAGGGCCTGCAGGAGTCGCAGCAGCTGCCGGAGCCGATCTTCACACCGGCCACGAAGGCGGACGTCGGCGACCACGACGAGAACGTCGACTTCGACCGCGCGGCCGAGATCCTCGGCGACCGGCCGCTGCTCGAGGAGCTGCGCAGGCTCACGCTCGAGCTCTACACGTTCGCGGCCGAGCACGCGCGCGAGCGCGGGATCATCCTCGCCGACACCAAGTTCGAGTTCGGCCGCGCCTCCGACGGCGCGATCGTCCTGGGGGACGAGGTGCTCACTCCGGACTCGTCGCGGTTCTGGCCGGCCGACGGCTACGAGGTCGGCCACGGCCAGCCTTCGTTCGACAAGCAGTACGTGCGCGACTGGGCGTCCGGCTCGGGCTGGGACAAGACCCCGCCGGCGCCGGCGCTGCCGGACGAGGTCGTGGAGGGCACGCGCCAGCGCTACGAGGACGCGTACGAGCGCATCACCGGGGAGCCGTTCTCCGCCTGGCTCGAGAAGAGCGGCGCCGCTTGAGGGCGCGAGTCCTCATTCGCCCGAAGGAGGGGATTCTCGATCCACAGGGCCAGACAGTGGAACGGGCGTTGCCCGCGCTCGGGTTCGAGGGCGTCAGCGACGTCCGCATCGGCCGGCTGGTCGAGCTCGAGGTGCCGAACATCGCCGAGGTCGAGGCCATGTGCGAGAAGCTCCTGGCCAACCCGCTCGTCGAGGACTACGAGGTCGTCGCCGTCGAGTGAGCCGCTTCGGCGTCATCCGGTTTCCCGGATCCTGTGACGAAGTCGATGCGCTGCAGGCCTGCCAGCGCTACGGCGACGCGGAGATCCTCTGGCATCGCGACCGGGACCTGAAGGGCGTCGACGCCGTCGTCGTCCCGGGCGGCTTCTCCTACGGCGACTACCTGCGCCCGGGCGCGATCGCGCGCTTCTCGCCGGTGATGGAGGCGGTGGCCGAGTTCGCGCGCGAGGGGGGACGGGTGCTCGGGCATCTGCAACGGCTTCCAGGTGCTCTGCGAGGCGGGGCTCCTGCCGGGCGCGCTGCTCGGCAACGACCACCTCCGCTTCCGCTGCCGCCAGGTGGAGATCATCGTCGAGAGCACCGATACCGCCTTCACGCGCGCGTGCGCGCGCGAGGAGCGGCTCTCGATCCCCGGCAAGCACACGACGGGCCGCTACTTCGCGCCGCCGGCGCTGCTCGACGAGCTCGAGGCGAACGGCCAGGTCGTCTTCAGGTACGTGCCGGGCCACAACCCCAACGGGTCGCTGAACGACATCGCCGGCGTGGCGAACGAGGCCGGCAACGTGGTCGGCCTGATGCCCCACCCCGAGCACGCGGTCAACCCGCTCTGCTCCTCGGCCGACGGGGGCAAGCTGTTCGAGTCCGCCGCGCTGGAGCCGGCGGCGGCGTGAGCGCCGTGGCCGAGCATCCGCATCGCGAGCTCGGCCTGACCGACTCCGAGTACGAGCTGATCTGCGACAAGCTCGGCCGCGAGCCGAACGGGCTCGAGCTCGCCGTGTTCTCGCTGATGTGGTCGGAGCACTGCGGCTACAAGCACTCGAAGAAGCTGCTCAGGCTGCTGCCCACCGAGGGGCCCACGTCGTGATGGGGCCGGGCGAGAATGCCGGCGCGGTGGACGTGGGCGACGGGTTGGCGGTCGCGTTCAAGGTCGAGTCGCACAACCATCCGAGCGCGGTCGAGCCGTTCCAGGGCGCCGCCACCGGCGTCGGCGGAATCCTCCGCGACGTGTTCGCGATCGGCGCGCGGCCGATCGCGATCCTCGACTCGCTCCGCTTCGGCGAGCTCGACTCGGCCCGCTCGCGCTACCTGCTCGACCACGCGGTCGCGGGCATCGGCCACTACGGCAACTCGATCGGCGTCGCGACCGTCGGCGGCGAGATCTACTTCGAGGGCCCCTACGAGCAGAACTGCCTGGTGAACGCCATGTGCCTCGGGATCGCGCCGAAGGACAAGATGATCCGCAGCGCCGCCGCCGGGGTGGGCAACGTGATCGTCCTGTTCGGCGCGCTGACGGGGCGGGACGGCATCGGCGGCGCGTCGGTGCTGGCCAGCGCGGAGCTCGGCGAGGACGAGGACAAGCGCCCGACGGTCCAGATCGGCGATCCGTTCGAGGAGAAGAAACTGCTCGAGTCGTCGCTCGAGCTGCTCGACAGGGGACTGCTCGCCTCGCTGCAGGACCTCGGCGCGGCCGGGCTCACGTCGAGCTCGTCGGAGATGGCCTCGAAGGGCGAAGTCGGGATCGAGATCGACATCGACAAGGTCCCGCTCCGCGAGGCGGACATGGAGCCGTTCGAGGTGATGATCTCCGAGTCGCAGGAGCGGATGCTCTGCGTGGTCGAGCCGGACAAGCTCGACGAGGTGCTCGCCGTGTGCGAGAAGTGGGAGGTCCGCGCAACCGCCATCGGCACGGTCACCGACACGCGCCGGCTGCGCGTGCTGGCCGGCGGCGAGGTGGTCGGCGACATGCCCGTCGAGGCGCTCGTCGACGACTGCCCGGTCTACGACCTCGAACCTGCCGAGCCGCGTGAGCCGATCTATGCAGCACCGCCGGCGAAGCTCGACGGAAGCGAGTCGCCGGAAGAGACGCTGCTCGCGCTCCTGGCATCGCCGAACGTCGCCTCGAAGCGGTGGGCTTTCGAGCAATACGACTGGATCGTCGGATCGCGCACCACGCGGCGGCCGGAGGAGGCCGATGCCGCGGTGCTCATGCTCGAGCCGGACGGCGGGAGCGGCGCCATCGCCGTCTCGATCGACGGGAACGGCCGCCGCGTCGCGTCGGATCCGTACACGGGCGCCGTCGAGGCGGTGCTCGAGTGCGCGCGCAACCTCGCGTGCGTCGGGGCGGAGCCGCTCGGCCTCACGAACTGCCTGAACTTCGGCAACCCCGAGAAGCCGCACATCGCCTGGCAGCTGACGCGGGCGGTCGAGGGGCTGCGCGATGCCTGTCTCGCCGTCGGCGCTCCCGTGGTCGGAGGCAACGTCTCGCTCTACAACGAGGGTGGCGGCGGGCCCATCTTCCCCACGCCGGTCGTGGGGATGGTCGGCAAGCTGCCCGACCCGGCCACAGTGCCCTGGAGCTCGTTCCGCGAGCCCGGCCACGCCGTCGCGCTGGTCGGGCCGTTCGCGCCGTCCCCCGCCGGGTCGGAGCTCGAGAAGCTGCAGGGCCGACTCGCCACCGACCTGCCGCCGGTCGACCTGGCCGCTCACGCCGCGGCGCTGGACGCGGTTCGCGCTGCCGTGCGCTCGGGAACGGTCGCGACGGCGCACGATGTGTCGGAGGGCGGCGCTGGCGTGCGCGCTCGCGGAGTCCGCGATCCGCGGCGGCATCGGCGTGAAGGTCGAGCTCGAGGACGGGTTCCCGCTTTTCGGCGAGGGCCCCGGCGGGGTGCTCCTGGCGGGCCCGCGCGACGCCGTGGAAGCGCTCGAAGAAACCCTGCAACCACACGGTTTTCGAGTCATCGGGGAGACCGGTGGCGACCGGGTCGACATCACTGCCGGCGTTGCTACGCTCTCGGTGCCGGTTGCGGCTGCGCAAGACGCCCACGACGGATCTCTGCCCAGCCGGTTCGAATGACTCTTCAAGAGCCGATTCCCGATCGCGACGGCCCGCGCGACGAGTGCGGCGTCTTCGGGGTGTACGCCCCGGAATCCGACGTCGCCCGCTTGGCCTACTTCGCGCTCTACGCGCTCCAGCACCGGGGCCAGGAGTCCGCCGGGATCGCCACGCTGCGAGAACGGCCACATCATGACCCTGCGCGACCTGGGCCTCGTCTCGCAGGTGTTCGACGAGACGAAGCTGCGCGCCCTTACCGGCTCGATGGCCGTTGGGCACGTGCGCTACTCGACCACCGGCTCGTCGGCGTGGGAGAACGCGCAGCCGGTCTACCGGTCCGACCGCCGCGAGGTCGCGCTCGCCCACAACGGCAACCTCATCAACGCGCTCGAGCTGCACGAGCGGCTCTCGAAGCGCGGTGTCGCCTTCCGGTCCACGTCGGACTCGGAGCTGATCGCCGCGATGCTCTCGACGCACGAGGCGGAGACGCTCGAGGATGCGCTCGAGGAAGTGATGCCGCAGCTCGAGGGGGCTTTCTCCACCGTCGTGATGACGAACGACTCCGTCGTCGCGTTCCGTGACGCCGCCGGCCTCCGGCCGCTCGCGCTGGGCCAGGTGGGCGACCGCTACTGCGTGGCCTCGGAGAGCTGCGCGTTCGACATCATCGGGGCGCGCTTCCTGCGCGACGTCCAGCCGGGCGAGATGGTCTCGCTGTCGGAGCGCGGCATCGAGACCAGGCAGATCGTCCAGGGCGACCGGCGCTCGTTCTGCGTCTTCGAGCACATCTACTTTGCGCGTCCCGACTCGCTGCTCGAGGGCAACCGCACGCAGGTCTCCCGACGCAAGATGGGCGAGATCCTGTGGCGCGAGGCGCCCGTCGAAGCGGACGTCGTGATCGCCGTGCCGGACTCCGGCAACCCCGCGGCCGCCGGCTACGCCAAGGCGTCGGGCATCGCCCGAGACGACGGTCTGATCAAGAACCGCTACGTCGCGCGCACTTTCATCCAGCCCGGCCAGGAGCTGCGGAAGCACGGCCTGCGGATGAAGTTCAACCCGCTGCCCGAGGTCGTCAGGGGCAAGCGGATCGTCGTGGTGGACGACTCGATCGTGCGCGGCAACACGACGCGCCAGATCGTCTCGATGCTGCGCGACGCCGGTGCGGCCGAGGTGCACATGCGGATCTCGGCGCCACCGATCCGCTACCCCTGCCACTACGGCATCGACATGTCGACGTCGGAGGAGATGGTCGCGCACGGGCGCTCGGTCGAGGAGGTCGCGAAGGAGCTCGGGTGCGACTCGCTCGCCTACCTGTCGCTCCAGGGCGTGTACGAGGCGATCCGCTCGACGCGCGAGACGCACTGCGACGCCTGCTTCACCGGCGAGTACCCGCTCGAGCGCACAGACGCGGCGAACGGGAAGTTCGCACTCGAGGAAAAGACGCCGGCCGCGCCCGCCGGGGTATAACCCTCAGCGTGAAGCTAGAGGGCATCCACCACATCACCTGCATCACCGGCGACGCTCCGCGCAACGTCGACTTCTACGCGCGCGTGATGGGCCTCCGCATGGTCAAGAAGACCGTCAACCAGGATCAGCCCACGATCTACCACCTCTTCTACGGCGACGAGGAGGGCTCGCCCGGCCATGACCTCACGTTCTTCGAGTTCCCGGGCGCCGCGCGTGGCAAGGCGGGCGCCGGCATGGTGCATCGGCTGATCCACCGCGTGGGCTCGACCGACACGCTCGACTTCTGGGCCGACCGGCTTGGTGGTGAGGGCATCGAGACGAAGCGCGAGAACGGCTCGCTCGTCTTTGCCGACCCGGAGGGGCTCGAGCAGGAGCTGGCGGTGTTCGACGTCCCGGACCCGCCGCTGATCGCCCACGCGGCCGAGGTTCCGGACGAGCACGCGCTCCAGGGATTCGAGGCCGTGCGTGCCTTCCACCGGGACCCCGAGGCCAGCCGTTCGCTGCTCGAGGACGGCATGGCGATGGAGCAGAGCGCCGAGACGGAGTGGGCGGCGCGCGGCCAGGAGCGCGGCGGCCGCATCGTCTACGACCAGACCGACGCCGCCGGCCAGGAGGGCGCCGGCACCGTCCATCACGTCGCCTGGTCGATGGGAATGGACGAGAAGGAGAAGTGGCGCGAGCAGGTGATCGCCGCCGGCGCGCGCGCCACGCCGATCATCGACCGCTTCTGGTTCCGCTCGATCTACTACCGCGAGCCGAGTGGCGTGCTCTTCGAGCTGGCCACGCGTGGACCGGGATTCACGGCCGACGAGCCGATCGAGACGCTGGGCGAGGCGCTCACGCTGCCGCCCGACTACGAGCACATGCGCGAGCAGCTAGAGGGCATCCTGACGCCGCTCCCCGACCCTTCGCAGTGGCGCCGCGCGAAGACCTCGGACGTTACGTAACAACACTGGTCCAAAGCACCTGGATCCGCTTCCCCCGGGAGTAGCCTGGGCCGCCGTGGACCTAGAGCGCTCGCTTCACGACCTCTTCGGCTTCTCGGGCTTCCGTCGCGGGCAGCGCGAGGCGTGCGAAGCCGCGCTCGCGGGCCGCGACGTGCTCGTCGTCATGCCGACGGGCTCGGGCAAGTCGCTCTGCTACCAGCTCCCGGCGCTGGTCGGCGACGACCTGGCGATCGTCGTGTCGCCGCTCGTCGCGCTGATGCAGGACCAGGTCGAGGCCCTTCACGCGCGCGGGCGCGAGGACGTTGCGCTCGTCAACTCGCAGCAGGCCTTGGGTGTGAACCGGGCCGCCGTCGACGCTGCCGTGGCCGGACGGCTGCGGCTCCTCTACGTCGCGCCGGAGCGGTTCTCGTCGCCCGGCTTCGTGGACCGGATTCGCGACGCCCGGGTGGGCCTGTTCGTGGTGGACGAGGCCCACTGCGTGTCCCAGTGGGGCCACGATTTCCGGCCCGACTACTTCCGTCTCGCGGATGCCGCCCGCTATGTGGGCGCGCGCTCGCTGATGGCCTCGACGGCCACCGCGACCCCGCAGGTGGCGGCCGACGTGGTGCGGCGGCTGGGCCTGCACGACGCGGTGCGCGTGACGACGGGCTTCGACCGGCCCAATCTGGCGTTCGCGGTCGCCCGCCCGGCACCGCACCAGAAGCGGCCGATGATCGTCGAGGCGCTGCGGGACGCGGAGGCGCGGCCCGCGATCATCTACGCGGGTACGCGCGCGGGATCCGAGGAGATCGCCCAAGCCCTTGCGGCGGCCACCGGGGTCAAAACGGCGGCGTACCACGCGGGACTGCCCCGCGAGCAGCGAGCGCAGGTCCAGCGGGCCTTCCTCGCGGATGAGATCGAGGTGATCGTCGCGACGAACGCGTTCGGGATGGGGGTGGACAAGCCGAATGTCAGGACGGTCGTCCACGCCAGCGTCCCCGCGTCGCTCGAGGCGTATTACCAGGAGGCTGGGCGTGCGGGTCGCGACGGCGCAGCGGCCCGCGCGCTCCTTCTGGCGGAAAACCGCGACAAGGCGCTGCACGTTCACTTCATCAAGCGCGACGAGCTCTCGGAGGCGATGCCCGGGCGGGTGGCCGAGGCGCTCGCTCGCCATGCCGACGAGAACGGCCGCTACGAGCTCGACGGGTGGCGCGTCGAGGAGCTGACGGGCCTGAGCGATGAGCAGTTGCGAGCGGTTCTCGGGCACTTGGCGCGCGCGGGCGTGGTGGAGCCGGCGCCGGCGTCGCCGGAGCGCCTGGTCGGGCGGATCGCGCAGCCGTTCGATGGGCGCGCGGCGGGGACGTGCAGAGCGTCGATGGGCGACGCCGTGCGCGCCCGCTGGCGCCAGTACCGCGACATCTGGGCGTATGTCGAGGGCGACGGGTGCCGGCGGAAGCGGATCCTGCGCCACTTTGGCGATGCCTCGGCGCCCGAGGCGAGCGGTGCGTGCTGCGACGTGTGCGACGACGGCCTCCTCCCGGGTCTGCCCCCGCCCGACCCGGTGTCCGTCGCGTCGCTGGACGAGGCGATCCTGTCGGTGGCCCAGACGGCCAGCCCGCGGGTGGGGCGCACGACGTGCGCGGCGATCATCCACGGAGCGCGCACACAGAAGATCGCGAAGAACTCCTACGACGGGCTACCCGCATACGGAGCGTCCGCGCACATGCGGCGGGCGGAGATCCTGGAGCGGATCGACGAGCTGATCCACGACGGGCGTCTCGCCACCTCGCGCGGGCCGTACCCCGTACTGTCCGTCGCCTCGTGACGTTTCGAGTAGCCGTCCTCGCATCCGGGACCGGATCGAACCTCCAGGCGCTGATCGACAGGCTCCATGGGCGCGACGGCGTGGAGATCGTCGCCGTCGTGTCGAACAAGCCGGACGCCCAGGCGCTGGGCCGGGCGCGTGACGCGGGCATCGAGACGGAGGTCTTCTCGACCGGCGACTACCCCGACCGCGTCTCCCGCGACGATGCGCTGGCGAGCTGGCTCGACGAGCGCGAGGTCCACCTGGTGGTGCTCGCGGGTTTCATGGAGATCCTGAGCAACGGGTTCATCGAGCGCTTTCGCCACCGGATCGTGAACGTCCACCCGTCGCTCCTGCCCGCATTTCCCGGGGTTCGCTCGATCGAGCAGGCGCTCGACTACGGCGTCCAGGTGACGGGCGTGACGGTCCACTTCGTCGACGAAGGCGTGGACTCGGGGCCGATCATCATGCAACGAGCCTTCAAGCTTCCGTACCATCGCGATATCGAGGCGGTTGAGGCACGTATCCATGAGATCGAGCACGAGCTCCTGCCGCAGGTCGTGGGCCTGATCGCGGCCGGGGCAGTAGACGTGGAGGGCCGCCAGGTGCGGGTGCGCGATGGCGAAGACTGAGCAGCAGGCCCCCGGGGTCGTCCAGCCGGGCGAGGTGCAGGTGCGCCGCGCTCTCCTGTCGGTCTCGGACAAGCGCGGGCTGGTCGACTTCGCGCGCTGGCTTGGCGCAGCTCGGCGTCGAGATCATCTCGACCGGTGGCACGGCGCGCGAGCTCGCGGAAGCGGGAATCGAAACACGGCCCGTCGACGACTACACCGGCTTTCCGGAGATCCTCGACGGTCGCGTCAAGACGCTCAATCCCAAGATCTACGCGGGGCTGCTGGCGGTGCGCTCCAACGAGGAGCACATGCGGACGATCGGCGAGCACGACATCGAGCCGATCGACCTCGTCTGCGTGAACCTGTACCCGTTCGAGCGCACGGCTGCTGCGCGCGGTGTCGAGGACGCCGAGGTCATCGAGAACATCGACATCGGCGGGCCCACGCTGATCCGGGCGGCGGCCAAGAACCATGCGTTCTCGGCCGTGGTAGTCAGCCCGGAGAGCTACGACGCGGTTCTCGACGAGCTGCAGTCGTCCGACGGGCGGCTGTCACAGCAGACGCGCCAGGCGCTCGCGCTCGACGCGTTCGCCTACACGGCGCGCTACGACACGGCGATCGCGCGCTGGTTCGGGGAGCGCGAGGAGGAGTTCCCGTCCCTGTACGTGCGCGCGTACGAGAAGGTGCTCGACCTCTCTTACGGCGAGAACCCCCATCAGCGTGCGGCCTACTACGCGCAGGCGGGTGCGCGTACCGACCTGCTGTCGATGGTGTCGAAGCTGCACGGCAAGGCGCTGTCCTTCAACAACCTGCTGGACCTCGACTCGGGCCGGAAGCTCGTGGAGGAGTTCGAGGTGCCGGCCTGCGCGATCATCAAGCACAACAACCCGTGCGGGTGCGCGCTGGGAGGCGGTGCCGACGAGGCGTTCCGCAAGGCGCTCGCGTGCGATCCGATGAGCGCGTTCGGCGGCGTGGTGGTGTTCAACCGCAAGGTCGATCGCTACACGGCGGAGGCGGTGAACGAGCTGTTCGTCGAGCTGATCTTCGCCCCGGGCTACGACGACGACGCGGTCGAGATCCTCCAGCAGAAGAAGAACATCCGCATCCTCGACAACCAGGAGCGGCGCGACTGGCCGGTCTCGGAGCACGACATCAAGCGCGTACGCGGCGGGATCCTGATCCAGCATCGCGACGAGGACATGGAGCTACGCGACGAGATGCAGGTCGTCACGAAGCGGAAGCCGACGGAGCAGGAGTGGGGCGAGCTGCTCTTCGGATGGAAGGTCGCCAAGCACGTGCGCTCGAACGCGATCGTCCTGTCGAAGGACCTCGCGACCGTCGGGATCGGCGCGGGCCAGATGAGCCGCGTCGACTCGGTTCGCATAGCCGTCGAGAAGGCGCAGCAGCCGCTCGAGGGCGCGGCAATGGCGTCCGACGCGTTCTTCCCGTTTGCGGACGGCCCTCAGTTCGGGATCGACGTCGGCGTGCGAGCAATCATCCAGCCGGGTGGCTCACAGCGCGACCACGAGGTGGTGGACGCGTGCGACGCTGCTGACGTCGCGATGGTGTTCACGTCGCGGCGCCATTTCCGGCATTAGCGAGTGCCCCCGGTCGGAGTCGAACCGACGCCGCGCGGCTTAAAAGGCCGCCGCTCTAACCACTGAGCTACGGGGGCAGCCAGAGCTTAGGCGCGCCGGCCGGCTCAAATGGGGTTGTGACCCTATGTACGGACGCGACTGCGTGACCGATGATCCAAGTGGAAGTCGAGTCCGGCCCTTTTCACACCAGGAGAGTCAAATGAGCACCACGCAGCTGATCATCGTCACCGTCCTTTCGCTCGCCGTCGTCGCCCTCCTCATGGTCCGGCAGCGCCAGGTCAACTAGCGCGCCACCACAACCTCCGCAAGACAGCCGCCGCCCCGTCACCGGGGCGGCGGTTCTCGTTCGTGGAGCGGGTCAGCGGGAGCGCGTTTTCCGCCGCTGCTTGCGCGCGGCCTTCGTCTTGGCCCGCTGCTGCGCCTTGGCGCGTGCCTTCTGACTGCCTGGCGTGTGGCGGCCGTCGGCGGCGAGCGCCTCGGCGGCGTCGGCCGCCGGGCGGCCCGTGCCACGCAGCTTCCGCGGCTTGCGGCGGGTGCCGACAGTGCGGCGCATGTCGCGGGTGATGAAGAACGCAATCGCGGCGAAGATCGCGCCGGTCGTCCCGATGATCAGCCAGAAGGCCGTTCCGCCAAGACCGTCGTCGTCGGTGGTGCTTGCGTCACGCGGCTGCGGCTCGGGCGGCTCCGGCGGCGCCTCCGGAGGCGGCTGCGGCAGCGGGCCGAACGGATTGGGCCCTCCGCCGCCGGGCTGCTGCTGCGCGACTGCCAGCGAGGGGGTGGCGAGCGCGATCGCCATCAGCACTGCAAGGCACCGGCGCGTCATGCGCGCGAGGCTAGCTCACCTACACTCAGCCGAGCCCGGGGCCCCGTGGTGTACCGGTCAGCACGCAGCCCTTTCAAGGCTGAAGAACGGGTTCGATTCCCGTCGGGGCTACCTACGCCCCTGAGTCCGCAGCCGCGCCGCCGCTCTCGTAGCCCGCGCACGAGGCGGCGAAGACCGCGATTCCCACCACCAGGCCGACGGTGTGGTCGAGCGCCAGCCCGACGATGGCGCCGGCGACTCCGCCCGCCAGAGCGGCGAAGAACGCGAGCTCGCGCGGCAGCGAGAGGATCTTCGCCGTCAGCGCCGCGCAGACGATCCAAGCGAGCGGTCCGCTGATCCAGCCGTAGTCCTCGAAGAAATCTTCAGGCAGAGGCATCGCTACCAGCACGGCAAAAAGGGCCCCGACGAGCAGGGCCTGAGTGACAGCGGCGCGTAGGAATAGGCGCGAGTCCGTGCCGCGGATCCTAGGCGTCTTTACCTAGGCCGCTCCAACAGCTCCTGAACCTTGGTGACGCTCAGCGGGAATGTGGGTGTTGCGCGCACCGCGTCGTAGATGCGGCGATGCCCCAGGCACCAGGAGTCCCACCCGCCATCTTCACTCTCGAAACTCGAAAGGATGCCGTGTTCCTCGAGGAGGGCAACGAGGTAGTCGAGCTCGCAAACGCTGCTCATCCCGCCCATCGTGGACCGCATCCGGGGCCAAGATGTTGCCAACTCGTGAAATGGACGGTGCAGGACTCGAACCTGCGACCCCCTCGGTGTAAACGAGGTGCTCTAGCCAACTGAGCTAACCGTCCGCGATGTGAACTGTAGGCGCTGATTCAATGCGGTCATGCACGAGACACAGGCAGACCTCGAGGCGATGCAGGAGCTTCTCGACCGCAGCTACGAGGCGGGAGGACCCCACCTGCACCGCATCCACACTCCGGAGCGTCGCCTCACCGCCGATCAGGTCGCCGAGCGGCTGACCGGCATGTGCCTTCTGGCGCTCGCGACCGCTACCGCGGACGGCCGCCCGATTGTCGGACCCGTGGACGGCATCTTCTTCCGCGGCTCGTTCCACTTCGGCTCGGCACCCGACTCCATCCGCTTTCGTCACATCAAGCGCGGGTCGCATGTCAGCGCGACGCACCTGCCCGGCGAGGAGCTCGCAGTGACCGTGCACGGCCGCGCCGTCCCCGTCGACATGCGCAGCGAGGAGGACGCGGACCTCAGGCAGACCTTCCTCGACGTCTACGTCCCGCGTTACGGCCCGGAGTGGGAGCGGTTCCTCGACTCCGGCCCCATGTTCGCCCGGATCGAGGCCGAAAAGATGTTCACCTTCCACATGGAAGCGGCCGACTCGGCGGGCTGACCCGGGTACGATGCCCGGCATGGGGGCGTTCCGCCTTGTGGCACTTGCGTACGCGCTGTCCGTCTTCCTGATCGCGCCGTCTTGGCTGGCGGCTGAGGAAGAGACTCTGCCGCCGACCCAGGTCGAGGTGCCCGTGGACGCCGTGCAGGAGGCGACACCGGAGCTCCCCGAGTTGCCCGCGGTCACCCCCGCCGCCGAAGCGGAGCCGACCGAGGAGCCGAAGGCCGAGCCTGCACCAGAGCCGAAGAAGAAGACCACGGGCGAGCCGGCGAAGCGCGAGAAGAAGCAAGAGCCGAAGGAGGACGAGCCGACCGCCAAGACCGCGGCATCCGCGTCGGTCACGATCTCGGACTTCAAGTTCACGCCGGCGACGGTCACGGTGAACGAAGGCGACACCGTCACCTGGACCAACGACGGCCCGACGGTCCACACGGCGACCGCCGAGGACGGCTCCTTCGACACCGGCATCCTGGAGAAGGGCGAGAGCGGCTCGGCCACCTTCACCCAGGCCGGCACGATCAACTACATCTGCTCGCCGCACCCGTACATGAAGGGCAAGGTCGTGGTTCAGGGCACGACCTCGAGCTCGGATGGCAGCTCGGGCTCGTCCGACTCCGGCTCCGACGGCGGTAGCACCGTCGCAGGCGAGGAGACGACGAGCTTGGACGACGGCTCCGGCCTGCCGTCCACCGGCGGTGAGACGCTCTCGATCCTCCTCCTCGGAGCCGCGACGCTCGGCTTCGGGGTGCTTCTGCGTCGGCGCCGCGAGATCTGACGCTCGTGGCCGAGGAGACGATGAACCTCGGCGCCGTCCGGGAAAAGCTGGCGAAGTCGCTCCGCCTGCAGTACCGCTCCGCCCTTCAGTACACGCTGACGGCCGGGAGCATCGTCGGGATCGAGTACCAGGCCTTCGGCGACAGCCTCTGGGAGTTCGCCGAGGCGGAGTTGGAGGATGCGAGACGGCTAGTCGAGAAACTGGTTGCGCTCGAGGGGGATCCGCCGGTGCGCGCACCGGACCTCCGGTACGAGCTCGAATCCCGCAAGGCGCTCGAATGGCTGATCGAGTCGGAGACCGAGGTGATCGAGAGCCTCCAAGACGTGATTCCCGAGACGGGCAAGGAGGGCGCCTCCGAGGCGCTCGAGCACCTGCTTGAGCACCTGATCCTGCGCAAGCAGGGCCAGGTCGACTTCCTCACGCGGGCCCTGCGCAGCTAGACGAATCGTCAGCACCTATGCCTGCGCGGCCGCTACGGCTTCGGTCCGATCCCGGTACGCCACGAACCTCTTGACGCGCCCGTCCTCGAACTCGATCACGTGCGCGATGTCCCCCGTGACGGTGGGGCTGTCCGGCTGGACCGCGACCTCGACGTGGACGAGCGCGACTGCCCGTTCTCCGAAGGTGAGGATCTCGTCGCACCGGATCTCGAAGCGCGACCACCGCTCGCGGTCTGCAAAAAGCTTCCGGACGCCGTCCTCCCCGTGCCACGGACCGGTCGACGTCACGCCGAGGACGAGCGGCGCGATCTCCACGTCGGGGTCCGTCACCTCGAGCAGGCCCTCGACGTCGCGGCTATTCCATGCCTCGTAGGCGGATTCGATCAGCCCGAAGTTCACTCGTCCACTCAAGCAGCGTCTGTGGCTGCGGGCGTAAAGAGGATGTGAACGATCCTCACCTGAGCTGCTTCAGCCGCTGGGCGATGTCGTCACGAATGGCACGGACGTCCTCGATCGGAAGCCCCTTCGGATCGGGGAGGTCCCAGTCCACGTAGCGCTTCCCCGGGACGTAGGGGCACTCGTCCCCGCAGCCCATCGTCACCACGACATCGGCCCATTCCGCCAGCTCTGTCGTCAGCTTCTGCGGCGTGCGGCCCGAGAGGTCGATGCCGAGTTCGTTCATCACCTCGACGACCTCCGGGTGGACACGGTCGACCGGCCTCGTGCCGGCCGACCGCGCCTCGTGACCTGCTTGCTCCCACAGCGCGGCGCTCATCTGCGAACGGCCCGCGTTGTGAAGGCAGACGAAGAGCGCCCGCATCTAGCGCCGGGAGCGCTCCTGACGCATCCGGTATGTGGCGCACCGTCGGTGGAAGTGCATCCCCCTGATTCTGACCTGTGGGTCGCCGTTGATCTCCGCATGGCACACGACGCACCGAGGCCCAGACGCCTTCACTGGTGGGTATGG
Organism: uncultured Thermoleophilaceae bacterium; assembly: GCA_963846865.1. GTDB lineage: Bacteria > Actinomycetota > Thermoleophilia > Solirubrobacterales > Thermoleophilaceae > DASPHG01. The sequence continues at coordinate 572,550 of CAWJXU010000006.1, forward strand.
CAGCAGTGGGAGTCTCATGCTCCACACGATCCGCCTTCGGAATGCGGGGGCCGTGACGATCCGGTGAACGGAACGTAAGTGTTCGCTGAACCGCTACGGCTTGCGCGCGAACACGAGCGAGTAGCCCATTCCCGACTCGTCGAGCGTGTGATGGGTGACGTCCAGCTTCGGGAAGCCGAAGAAGTGACGGTACGCGGTCTCATAGCGCGCCCATGGCGTCCCTTCCCACGTCGCCAGCACGATCGCCGCGCCCGGGCGCGCGACGCGCTTGAGCTCCTCCGCGACTGCGCGCGGATTCGCAAATGACGTGACGCTGAAGAAGCCCAGCACCGCGTCGAACGTCGTGTCCGGCCACTCGAACCGGACCGACTCGGACTGCGCAACGAGGGCGCCACGGCGAGCGGTCGCCTTCGCGAGAGCCTGGTTGCCGGCGGCGGCGGCGAGGACTGGCTGGCCCTCCACCACCGCCGCCAGATCGACCATCGCGTCAGCGACCGGAGCCAGTCGGCCGCCGAGCTCGGCTGATCGATCCGTGGAGCGCCGCGGCGACGGCGGTGGCGGCACGGCGACGATCGGCGGATCGTCGAGGCGGGCCGTCAAGGCTCGCCTCAACCCTGCGCCCAACATCCCCCGGCGCGAGAGGGTCGAGCTCGTCACCGACCCCTCCCGAACGGGCCGTAGATCGCGTAAGTGACAGCGTTCCCGTTAGCAGGGCCGTTCGGTAGCGATCCGCGCTCGCCTTGCTGGTTCAGGTACAGCGTGCGATGGTCCGGGTCGAAGCACGCGCCGCAGAACTCCGTCTCGTTCGCTCCGGACTTGGCGAAGTCGTAGATCTCGCCAGCGCGGGTCACTCCGCGCACGAACTGCTCCCCGTCCGAGTCCTCGCACAGGAGGATGTCACCTGTCTGCGGGAACGATCACGACGTTGTCCGGGTTCTCGAGCCGGGCGGCGTCGCTCGACTCGTAGATCAGCGTGATCGTCTCGCGCCCGGCGTCGTACTCCCACACCTGGCCGAGGTCTTGCGGCCCTCCGCTGGTGCAGTCGAAATAGATCCTCCCGCCGTTCCGTCCCGCCCACATGCCTTCCTGGCGATCGAAGTAGGCCGCGCCGTTGTCCTGCGCTTGGACACGATTCGGCGTGAAGCCGGACACGCGGTCGAGGCGGTTGTCCGTGTCGTCCTCGTGGTCGGGCTCGGGCACCGGCACCCATTCGACCGGGTACGGCTGGCCGAGCGTGCGCCCAGTGTCCATGTTCGCGTGGAACTCGCCCACGACCTTGAGTGCCTCGAGCGGACCTGTGGTCTGAGCGAGCGGTATGCCGCCGCCGGGCCGATCCGGCCTGTAGCGGTACAGGCACGAGCCGATCGTGCCCAGAACGGTGTCGGACTGGAGGCTGCGGTCCTCGGTCATGTAGATGATCCCGGCCCGCTCGATCGCCGCCTCGTGCGCGCGCCGGCCGGCCTGCGGCACCGGGACCGCGGGGACGGGACCGGCGGCGCGCGCGTCGATCTCGAAGATGTAGCCGTGCTTCTTGCCGTCCAGGCGCTTGACGACCTCCTCGCATGTGATCCAGATGGCCGGGCCGCGCAAGCCGCCGGCGCAGTTGGTGGACGTGCCGCCCAGGATCCCGAAGGCTTCGACGACCTCGTAGTTCGTGCCCTTGCGCCTGACGCGGAGCTTGGTGTTGCCACCGGCCGCGGCCGGGTTGTACTCGAGCGAGGGGCTCGTGATCACCTTCTGCTCACCCGCGCGTTCCCGGTTCTCGTGGTTGCGGATCAGAATTGTCGTGTTGCTCGGCCCCGGGTAGGCGCCCATCCCGTCGAAGATCCCGGGCGTGGGCTGGCCGTCGCTCATCCGGTCGCCCTGGCGCGAGATGACCTTGTAGTTGAAATCGGCTGGGAGCCAGATCTCGCCCTTGTCGACGAGCGGCCCGTAGCCCTCGGAGCTCGCCTGACCGGCCGCCCGGCTCGCCAGCGCGCCCAGCGGCCCCGCCGCCATCAACCCGCCTCCCACTGCCCCGCTCCGCTTCACGAATGAACGCCTCGTGATCGTGCTCATTCGGATCCGCCTCCCAGGTCCCGCCGCATCGTTGCCTCGTCCGCGGCCGGATGCTGCTGGTCGCACGCGCGTAGGTCGTTGCCAGGCGGTGACCGGCCGTGAAGATCAGCGACCTGGCGAGTCAGACCGCAAGGGCCGCGCACTCTTGCTCGACGCAGGCACTCCCGAGCGCGGCGGTGCGCCAGGGACATCACGAACGAGCGAACGGGCGCTCCGTCGTAGTCGGTCAGGATGGCGTCCGCGCAAGCGCGAATATCCTCGGGACCGCGGACCTCGTCGAACTCACGCACGAGGTCCGGCAGTAGCCTCGTGAGGCGAAGCGAGTGCGCCGTTCGATCAGACCGAATCGCATCGAGGCGTGACGCGATCAGGTCCTTCACGCGAGCTTCGATCGCATCGCGGATGTTGCGCACATCGGCGAGCGACTTCCCGCGTGGATCGGGAACGTCCCAATCCTCGACGGTGGTGGGCACGTAAGGGCATCGTGCGCCCGCATGCAAGCGTGATCGCCCAATCGGCGTGAAGCTGCATCTCGACGGTGAGACGCTGCGGGCGCCGACGCGGACAGATCGATGCCGATCTCGGCCATCGCGTCCAGAACCTCCGGCCAAATCGCCCGGGCGGGCGAGTCGCCGGCGGACTCGGCCCGTACATCCGAGAGGCGCGTGGCGCTCGAAGAGCGCCTGCGCCATCTGCGAGCGGCCAGCATTGTGGTTGCACACGAACAGGACGTATCTCATATCTCCTCCCCAGGTCGGCTGGCCTCGATCATAACATTGACGTTTCTCTAATGAATTGATATATGTAGATAGATGACTGTCGATCTGGAGCTCATCCGAAGCAGAAACGCCCGCCGGGCGAGCCGTGCTGTGAGCCCGTCGTCTATCCGGAGATGGAGCGCGCAGCCGCGGAAAAGGCTGCCGCACTCGCCAAGGCGCTGGGCGACCCGGTCCGCCTGCAGCTCGTCGACGTGCTGCGCAAGCACGCCGGCAAGGTCTGCGTGTGCGAGCTCGTCCCGCTCTTCGACATCTCGCAGCCCACGCTCTCGCACCACCTGAAGAAGCTCCGCGACGCCGGCATCGTCGACTCGGAGCGGCGAGGCCTGTGGGCGTACTACTACGTCAAGCCCGATGCACTGGAGGTGCTCGAACAATGGCTGTCCTGAGACCCCACCTGGCGCTGACCGTCACCGACGTCCAGCGCTCGATCCCGTTCTACGAGGCGCTGCTCGGCACGGCGCCGGCGAAGGTGCGAGACGACTACGCGAAGTTCGAGGTGGCGGACCCTGCACTCAACCTGACGCTGAACCGTGGCGAGCGCAACGGCGGCCTCGGCGCTTTCAACCACGCCGGCATCCAGGTCGAGTCGACCGACGACGTGCTCGCGGCGCGGCTGCGGCTGCAGAAGGCCGGGCTCGCCACCTTCGACGAGATGGACACGACGTGCTGCTACGCGAAGCAGGACAAGATCTGGGTGCACGACCCGGACGGCACGCCGTGGGAGGTCTTCACCGTGCTCGACGACGCGCCGGTCGCCGGGCGAGCCCGAGAAGGTGGCATGCTGCTGACGTGACGCCCGCCGCGCGCTGGACGCTCGTCGTCGTCTGCGCGGCGACGGCGATCCTCCTGCTCGACGTCACGGTCGTGAACGTCGCGCTCGCGCAGATCGAGCGCGATCTCGATGCGAGCTTCGACGAGCTCCAGTGGGTGATCGACGCCTACGCGATCGCGCTGGCGGCGGTCCTGCTCGTCTTCGGCTCGCTGGCAGACCGGATCGGGCGCCGGCGCGTACTCGTCGCCGGTCTCATCGTCTTCGCCGGCGCGTCGCTCATGTGCGCTCTCGCCGGCGATCCCGTCGTCCTTGACATCGGCCGCGGCATGCAGGGCATCGGCGCGGCGGCGATGTTCGCCACCTCGCTGGCCCTGCTCGCGCAGGAGTTCGAGCAAGGGGAGCGGCGCGGGTTCGCCTTCGGCGTATGGGGCGCAGTCAGCGGCGCGGCGATTGCGCTCGGCCCCCTTGTCGGGGGCGCGCTGGTGGACGCGATCGACTGGGAGTGGATCTTCCTCGTCAACGTGCCGATCGCCGCCGCGCTGGTCGGGCTGGCGCTCACGCGCGTGCCCGAGTCGCGCCCCGGGCGACCCGAGCCGCTCGACCTGCCGGGGGCGCTGACATTCGCCACGGCGCTCTTCCTGGTCGTCTTCGGCCTCACGCGCGCGAACAGCGAGGGCTGGGGTGACCCGCTGATCGTCGGCACGCTCGCCGGCGGGGCCGCGCTGCTGGTGGCGTTCGTGGCGATCGAGTCCCGGCGGCCGGCGCCGATGCTCGACCCGCGGCTCTTCCGCGAGCGCGCCTTCGCGGGGACCGCCGCGGTCGCGTTCCTCCAATCGGTGGCGATCTACCCGCTGTTCCTCTTCATGTCGCTCTGGCTCCAGGACATCCTGGGCTACGGACCATTCGAGACCGGCCTGAGGCTTCTGCCCTTCACACTGCTCCTCTTCATGGTGGCGCCACTGGCCGGCAAGCTCACGGCACGCAGGCCGCTCGGCGAATTGCTCGGGGCGGGACTGGCGATGCTCACGGCTCGGCCTGCTGATGATGCGCGGTCTCGACGCCGGCTCGGACTGGGCAGGACACTCTGCCCGGCCTGCTCGTGAGCGGCGCAGGCGTCGGCTTGATCAGCCCGGCGCTGGCGGCGGCGATGGTGAGCGTGCTGCCGACGGAGCGCAGTGGCCTCGGGTCCGGGATCAACAACACCTTTCGCCAGACCGGAATCGCGGCGGGCATCGCCGGACTGGGCGCGATCTTCCAGCGCCACGACCCGGATCCGGCCGGATTTCGCAGCCGGATTGAACGACGTTTTCCTGGTAGCTGCGGGGACAGCCGCGCTCGGGGCGGTGGCCGCCCTGCTCTCCATTCGCGTTCGTGCCTAGACTGCCGCCTCTTGGCGCGGCTTTCACAAGTTTTCGTCCCCCGCGACCGGGAGTTCTTCGACCTCTTCGAGGAGGCTGCGGGCAACATCGTGCGCGCGGCCGGGCTGCTCAAGGAGATGCTCGCCGACTACCCGGACAAGGCCGACCTGGTCCGCGAGATCCTCATCTGCGAGCAGGACGGCGACCGGATCACGCACGACATCATCAGCGGATCAACCAGACGTTCGTGACGCCGATCGACCGCGAGGACATCCTCGCGCTGGCGTCCGCGCTCGACGACGTCGTCGACTTCACCGAGGAGGCCGCCGACTACTTCGGCCTCTACAAGATCGAGGCGCCGATGGAGCAGGCGGTGCAGATGGCGGACGTGCTCGAGCAGGCGTCGCGTGAGGTGCAGCAGGCGGTGCCGCGGCTGCGGGAGCTGAAGGACATCTCGCACCACACAGTCGAGATCCACCGGCTCGAGAACGACGGCGACCGGATCACGCGCGAGGCGATGGCGTCGCTGTTCGAGGGCGGGATCGACCCGATGGTCGTGATCCGCTGGAAGGACATCTTCGAGAAGCTCGAGAACGCGATCGACGCCACGGAGCACGGTCGCGAACATCCTCGAGACCATCGCGATCAAGAACTCGTAGCAAGCGGCCGGACGCTCCGTGGAAAGCGACATCATCCTCGTCATCGTCGTTGCGACGGCGCTGGCGTTCGACTTCACCAACGGCTTCCACGACACGGCGAACGTCGTCGCCACCTCGATCTCGACGCGCGCGATGGCGCCGAAGGTCGCGGTCGGCTACGCGGCGATCCTGAACTTCGTCGGCGCGTTCCTGTCGTTGGCGGTGGCGGCGACAATCGCGAGCGGCATCGTCGAGGCGGACCTGGTCACTCCCACGGTCGTGTTCGCGGGGCTTGTCGGGGCGATCACCTGGAACCTGATCACCTGGTACTACGGGCTGCCGTCGAGCTCATCGCACGCCCTGATCGGAGGCGTCGTCGGTTCGGCATTCGTGGCGGAGGGAGCGGATGCCGTCATAGGCGAGGGGCTGATCGGGAAGGTCGCGGTGCCGGCGATCGTGGCCCCGACGCTCGCTTTCGGCACCGCGGCGCTCGCGATCCTCTTCGCCTATCGGATCGTCGGCCGCCAGTCGCCGGGGACCGTGAATCGGGGTTTCCGAGTCGGCCAGATCGCCTCCGGCGGGATGCTCGCGCTCGCGCATGGGACGAACGACGCGCAGAAGACGATGGGCGTGATCACGCTTGCGCTGATCGCGAACGGCACACTGGCGGCCGAGTCCGACCCGCCCACCTGGGTGATCATCACCTCCGCAGCGGCGATCTCCTTGGGTACCTACGTCGGCGGCTGGCGGATCATCCGCACGATGGGCAGCCGCATCATCAAGATGGACACGGCGCAGGGCTTCGCGGCGCAGGGGTCCGGCGCGGCAGCGATCCTCGCTGCTTCGCACGTCGGGTTCCCGCTTTCGACGACCCACACGATTTCGGGCGCCGTGATGGGCGCCGGCGCGGCGAAGCGTCTGTCCGCCGTGCGTTGGGGCGTGGCGGGGAACATCATCCTTGCGTGGGTGCTGACGATCCCGGCGTCCGCGCTCGTGGGCGGCGGGATCTACGCGCTCGTCTCGCTGTTCGGTGACAGACAGCGCGGTCGGCCCGGTGATCGTTGCGGCGATCGGCCTGGGACTGAGCGCATGGGCGTTCGCACGGCGTTTGCGGCGCGGTCCGATCCTCACGACCGCCGAGGCATGAGACTCCCGATCGCAGACGACATCGTCGAATGGGACCTGATCTGGCAGGTCATCTACTCGGCGCTTGCGGCGGGCGTCGCCGTGACGATCGCGGTGTCCTTCGCGATCCTCGGCGCGACGCGCGCGGCGGACGCCCGCCGCGACGGCGACACGCTCGACGCGGTCTTCTACAGCGCGCTGTTCGTGCTGGGGCTGGCGGCGTGCGTGGCCGCCATGGTGCTCGGGATCGTCGTGATGACGTCGAAGGACTAGGCCGTCGAAGGCGGCACGGCCTCCGGATGCGACGCATCCGTGAACTCGCGGAACAGCCCCGTCACCACGAACGCCACCTGCTCGCCGATGTCCACGGCGTTGTCGCCGATCCGCTCGATCGCCCGCGCCATGAGCATCATCGTCATCGCCCACTCGCGCGTGTCCGCGTCGTCGCCGGCCTCTAGCGCGAGCCGGAAGACCTCGCGGTTCAGCGTGTCGATCTCGTCGTCCTGACGGACCAGGTCCTCGGCCAGGGAGACATCGCGCAACCGGAACGCCTGCTGCGCCTGTAGCACCTGCGCCTTTGCCTGGGCGGCCATTCGGTCGATTGCCTGCAGGATGTCGAGGTCGCGCGGCGGCTCGTGGCCGGCCAGCGGGACCATCTTCGCAACGTTCACACACTGATCTCCCATGCGCTCGATGTGCTTGATCACATCGAGCACCGCCGCGACCAGGCGGAGGTCGGTGGCGACCGGCGCCTGTAGCGCCAGGAGCGAAAGCACGCCTTGGTGCACCTGCAGGTAGAGACCGTCGATCAGGTCATCGTCCGCGATCACGATCTCGGCCAGCTCCACGTCCTGGTGCTGGATCGACTCGCGCGTGCGGTCGAGCGTCTTCGCCACCAGGTCGAGCCCGCCGAGCGCCTGTTCCTCCAGCCGCTGCATCTCGTCCTGGAAATGAAGGCGGTTGCCCAGCTGATCCACGATCAGCCCACCTTGCCGGTGACGTAGGCCTCCGTCCGCTCGTCGGACGGGGTGGTGAAGATCTTCTCGGTGTCGTCGTACTCGACCATCTGGCCGATGCGGTTGTCGTCCGTTGCGTCCACCTCGACGGTGAAGAACGCCGTCTTGTCGGAGACGCGCGCGGCCTGCTGCATGTTGTGGGTGACGATCACGATCGAGTAGTTCTCGCGCAGCTCCATCATCAGGTCCTCGATCCGGCCGGTCGAGATCGGATCCAGCGCCGAGCAGGGCTCGTCCATGAGGATCACGTCGGGCTCGATGGCGAGGCAGCGCGCGATGCAGAGCCGCTGCTGCTGTCCGCCCGACATGCCGAAGGCGTTCGTCTTCAGACGGTCCTTCACCTCGTCCCAGAGCGCGCCGCGGCGCAGCGCCCGCTCGACGATCTCGTCCATGTCGCCCTTCATGCCGAGCACGCGCGGGCCGAAGGCGATGTTGTCGTAGATCGACTTGGGGAACGGGTTCGGCTTCTGGAACACCATCCCGATCCGCTTGCGCGCCTGGACTGGATCGACGTGCGAGCCGTAGAGGTCCTCGCCGTGGTAGAGGATCTGTGCCGTTGACCGTGGCTCCCGGGATCAGGTCGTTCATTCGATTGAGGCAACGGATGAGCGTGCTCTTGCCGCAACCCGACGGCCCGATCAACGCCGTGATCCGCTCCTTGAAGATGTCGAACGTGATGCCGCGCACGGCGGTCTTGCCGCTGTACTGGACCTCCACGTCGTCGAGCTCGAAGACCTTCTCGGTCGGCTGATCCACCGCGGGGGTGTGCCCGGCCATGGCCGGCGCGACATCAACGCCGCGCCGCGTCTCTGTTTCCTGCTGCTGGTCGGGCTGCTGCGTCACTGAGGATTCCACTTTATGCCACCTACCACTTCTGCTCGTAGCGATTCCGTAGCCAGATGGCTACGGCGTTCATGGACATCAGCAGCAGGAGCAGGACGATGATGCCCGCCGCCGCAAGTAGCTGGAACTCGGGCTGGGGCCGCGAGATCCACTCGAAGATCTGCAGGGGAAGCGCCGTGTAGGCGGAGTCGAGGCTCTCGGGGTTGAAGGCCACGAAGCTCGCGGCACCTACCAGGATCAGCGGAGCGGTCTCGCCGATCGCACGCGAGAGCGCCAGGATGATCCCGGTGGCGATGCCGGGGATGGCGGCGGGGAGCACCTGCTTGCGAATCGTCTGCCACTGGGTCGCCCCCAGCGCCATCGAGCCCTCCCGGATCGACGGCGGCACCGCCCGGATCGCCTCACGCGAGGCGATGATCACTACCGGAAGCACGAGCAAGCCGAGCGTGAGCCCGCCGGCGAGCACGACGCGGCCGAGCTCGAGCGGACCGCGCACGAGAAACGCGAGGCCGAGGATCCCGTAGACGATCGACGGCACGGCTGCGAGGTTCTGGATGTTCACCTCGATGAAGCGGTTCCACCAGCGGTTGCGGTCCGCGTACTCCTCGAGATAGATCGCCGTGGCGACGCCTACGGGGATGATGAAGGCGGCGCAGACCACCATCAGCCAGATCGTGCCCATGAGCGGCGACTCGATGCCGGCCTTGTCCGGGAACGCGGACGGGAAGCTCGTGATGAAGTCCCAGCTCAGAACGTCCGCACCGTCGGCCGCGACGTCGTAGAGCAGCAACGCCAGCATGCCGATGCCGGTGAGCGTGCAGAACACGATGATTCCGCGGAAGACCCTGTCCTTGACCTTCTCGCGCGGCGAGGCGGGCGGGACTGCGGCTGCCTGGACGCTCATTCGTACACCTGCCTGTACCTGCGCACGAACCCGATGGCGATGGCATTCATCACGAGCGTCATGAAGAAGAGCGTCGTCCCGACCGCAAAGATCGTCTCGTAGCCGATCGACCCCGTGGGCACATCGCCCTTCGCCGTGCCGGCGATGAACGCGGTCATCGTCGCGTGCGGCTCTTCGGCGGAGATCGCCGTGTTCGGGATCTGCCCCGCGGCGACGAGCACGATCATGGTCTCGCCGATCGCGCGCGAGACGCCGAGCACGATCGCCGCGATGATTCCCGACAGCGCCGCCGGGAACACGATCCGCAGCGAGACCTGGAGCTTCGACGCGCCCAGCCCGAATGCCCCCTCACGAAGCGCGTGCGGCACCGACGTCATCGCGTCCTCCGCGAGCGACGCGATGGTCGGCAGGACCATGAAGCCCATGATGATCCCGGCCGAGAGCGAGTTGAAGACCTGCACGTTGAACCCGAGCAGGTCGTTGAGGATCGTCGGCGTGAAGTAGGTGAGTGCGAAGTAGCCGAAGACGATCGTCGGGATGCCGGCAAGCACCTCGAGGATGGGCTTGACGGTCTTCCGGACCTTCGGGCGCGCGTACTCCGCGAGATAGACAGCCGCGCCAAGCCCGAGCGGCACCGCGACGACAAGCGCGATGCCCGTGATCTGGAGGGTGCCCCAGATCGAGCGGCCACACCCCGAACTGAGGATCGGCGAAGAGGGGTGACCACTCCGTGGTGGTGAAGAACTCCCCGATGCCGACGTCGCCGAAGAACCCGACCGTCTCTTCGAGCAGCGCGACCAGGATCCCGATCGTCGTCAGGATCGATACGAGCGCGCAGCCGATCAAGAACGCCTTGACGGCGTCCTCACTCCAACGACGACGCGCGCCGCCCAGAACCTGAGTCCCGGACGGCGCGCGAACTACTGGTTGGCTCGCCTCCAACTACCCGCCCAGGGTCGTCGTGGACTTGTCGATCGCCGCCTGGTCGGCCGGCACGATCAGCGCCGTCTCGGCGATCGAGTCGGCGTTCTCGAGCACGAAGTCCATGAACGCCTTGACCTCGGGCTTCTCGAGCGCCTTCTCGCTGGGGTACATGAACAGCGGACGCGCGAGCGGCTTGTACTCGCCGGACTGGATCGTCTCGGTGGTCGGCTCGACGCAGCCGCCGCCACCATCGACCTGGACGATGTTCAGCGCGTCCTTGTTCTGCTCGGCGTAGGAGTGCCCGAAGTAGGCGAGGCCGCCATCGTCGCCCTCCACGCCCTGGACGAGCACGTTGTCGTCCTCGGACGGCTGGTAGTCCTTGCGGCTGTTGGCCTCTTCACCGTTGATCGTCTCGGTGAAGAACTCGAACGTGCCCGAGTCCGTGCCCGGCCCGTACAGGCTGAGCTCGGCGTCCGGCAGGCTCGAATCGAGCTCCGAAAGGCTCTTGACCTTCGAGCCGGACTGCCACAGCTCCTTGAGCTGGTCAGTCGTCAGGCACTCCACCTCGAGGGCAGGGTTGGTCACGATCGCGATCCCATCCGCGGCCACCTCGAGCTCCTTGTACGTGACCCCGTTCTTCTCGCAGATCGGGACCTCCTCCTCGGTGTCGATCGGTCGCGAGGCGTCCGAGATGTCGGTCTCGCCGGCGCAGAACTTCTCGAACCCGCCGCCGGTGCCCGACTGCCCGACCGTGATCTGCACGTCCGGGTTCTCGGTCTGGAACTGCTCCGCCGCGGCCTGCGCGAACGGGAAGACCGTGCTCGAGCCGTCGATCGCGATTTCGCCCGAGACCCCGCCGCCGGTGTCGCCACCGCCGCCATCGTCGTCGTCATCGTCGCCGCACGCTGCGACGCCGAGGGCCAGGACGGCACAGATGGAAAGGATGAGCCACTTCTTGGAGGTCAATTGATTCTCCTTGTTGGTTGCGGCCCCGAGCCTGTCAGCCGCCTGCGGCGAGTCTGTAACCGAGTTGTGGCCGCCTTGTGAAAAAGCTGTAAACGACGCAGGAGCTACAGTCGCCGCGATGATCTGGCTGTTGCGGCACGCGGAGGCTGAGGACGGTTCACCCGACTCCGACCGCAAGCTGACGAAGAAGGGCAAGCGGCAGGCGAAGAACGCGGGGTTGGCCCTGAAGGCGCTCGGTGTCAAGCCCGAAGCGTGTTTCACGAGCCCCAAGGTGCGTGCGGCCGACACGGCGCGCCTCGCGTGCGAGCCGCTCGGGGTCGATTTCACACTCGAGCCGAAGCTCGCCGGCGGCCCGTTCGACCCGGAGGCGCTCGCCGCGGGCCTCAAGAACGTGCTGCTCGTGGGGCACGACCCCGACTTTTCGATGGCCGTCCATGCGGCGACAGGTGCTCAGGCCAGGATGAAGAAGGGCGGGCTGGCCGGGATCGAGAAGGGCGAGCTGATCGTCCTCCTTCGCCCGACCGAGCTCGCGGCGATCGCGGACTCCGCCTGACGACGTGCGATGCGCCTGCATCGATGTGGGCAGCAACACGACCCGTCTGCTCATCGCCGACACGGTGCCCGGCGGGATCCAGGAGGTGCTCGGCCAGCGCGTGTTCACGCTGATCGGGCGCAGCCTCGGCGAGGGTGCCGAGATCCCCTCGGCGAAGCTCGACGAGACCGCAACGGTCGTCGCGGAGCAGGCCGAGCTCGCGCGCGAGCTCGGCGCGGAGCGGATCCGGGCGGTGGCCACCGCCGCGATCCGGCGGGCGGCGAATGCCCGCGAGCTGGTGTCGGCGGTCGAGCTGAAGGCGGGGTTGCCGCTCGATGTCCTTCGGGGCGAGGAGGAGGCGCGGCTCGCGTTCCAGGGCGCGGCACGCGCGGCCGGCGTCCTCGGCTCGCTCGCCGTGATCGACGTGGGCGGCGGGTCGACCGAGGTGGCGGTGGGGACTGCCGGAGGCCGCGTGCTGCACGCGGAGTCGATTCCGGTCGGGTCTTCGCTGCTGGCCGAGCGACACCTGAGCACGGACCCGCCCACCGCCTCGGAGCTTGAACGCGTCCGGGAGGAAGTGGCCGCCGCATTCGAGGGGTACGAGCCTCCGGTCGTGGATCACGCCGTGGCGGTGGGCGGCAGCGCCAGCTCGCTGCTGCACCTGGCGGGAGCCGAGCTCGGCCCGACCGAGCTGGCGCGCGCGCTCGACGCCCTATGCGCGGAGCCGGCCGAGGCGCTCGCCGAGCGCGTCGGCCTCGACCCGATCCGGGTGCGGCTGCTGCCGGCCGGCGTGCTCGTCCTGGCGGAGCTCGCCCGCCGTTTGCGCCAACCGCTGCGAATTTGTAAAGGCGGTTTGCGGGAGGGGGTCATCCTGGAGATGATTGGAAGTGCCGAGTAGTGGCCAAGGCACGCGAAATCCCAGGCTTCACAGCGGACATTCCGTTCCGCGAAGCCGCTGCACTTGCGGTGGGAACGCGCGCGGACGAGGTGTGGGAGCACGAGCACCGCGTGATGGACACGGGCGACATCGAGGGCGTCCATGACATGCGCGTAGCCACTCGGCGCCTCCGCGCGGCGATGGAGATCTTCGCGCCGTGCTTTCCGAAAAAGCGGCACCGACAAGCGCTTGGCGAGGTCAAGGACCTCGCCGACCTGCTCGGAGAGCGGCGCGACCCGGACGTGATGATCGAGCGGCTTCGCGGTGTGGAGGCACGCCTCACCCAGGAGGACCGCCCGGGAATCGAGAGCCTCTGCGAGGAGCTGCGCGCTGACCAAGAGGAGGCGAACCGGCGATTGTCGGACGCGCTATCGCGCGTTCGCGAGGAGAAGCTCCCCGAGCGGCTGCGGCTGCTCGCGGCGGAGGTACGCGCGTGAAGGCGCGCAAGGTAAAGCTCGATCCCGAGGCGCCACTGGGTGAGAGCCTGCTCGCGATTCTCGCGGTTCGGCTCGACGAGCTTCACTCGTTCGATGTGGGCAAGCCAGGTCATCTTCACGACATGCGGATCGCCGCCAAGCGCGTGCGCTACATCCTCGAGGCCGCCGAGCCGGTGTTCGGTGACCCCGCCGCGCGCGGCGTGAAGACGATGAAACAGATGCAGGACCTTCTGGGCGAGATACACGACTGCGACGAGCTGCTGCCGCTCCTGGACGATCACCTGAAGAAGCTCCGCGCGCGAGGACGCTGTGGCAGCGAAGGACAAGAAGCCGCTTCCGAACAGGCGCAAGTACCGCGGCCTCGAAGCGCTGCGCGCGCACACGGTCGCCGAGCGCGAACGTCTGTATGAGCGCTTCGTACGTAGGTGGGCGAAGGTCGACGTCGACCTGACACGCTTCGGGGTAGCTGTATGAGCACCACCGAGCAGCAGCCGGCGGCCGTCGAAACGCCCCCGCTCGACGCGCCCGAGCTCTACTTCAACCGCGAGCTGTCCTGGCTCGACTTCAACGAACGGGTGCTTGCGCTGGCCGAGGACGCGGAGACCCCGCTCCTCGAGCGCGTCAAGTTCCTCGCGATCTACACCTCGAACCTGGACGAGTTCGTGATGGTCCGGGTCGCGGGCCTGCACGACCAGGTCGATGCCGGCATCGAGGCGCGAAAGGCGGACGGGCTGACCGCGTCGGAGACCGTCGACCGGATCGCGGAGAAGCTCCAGGCGAGCAACGAACGGCACTCACGCGCCTGGGAGGAGCACATCCGGCCTGCGCTGAGCGAGCACGGGATCCGGATCGTCACCTGCGAACACTGCGACGACGCGGAGCTCGAGGACGTCGACCAGATCTTCCAGGAGCAGATCTTCCCGGTGCTGACGCCGCTGGCCGTCGGGCCGGGCCGGCCGTTCCCGTACATCTCGAACCTCTCGCTCAGCTTGGCGGTGACACTGCACGATCCCGACACCGGCATGGACGCGTTTGCGCGCGTGAAGGTGCCCAAGGAGGTGCTGCCGCGGTTCATCGAGATTGGCCGCAACACGTTCGTTCCCCTGGAGGCCGTGATCGCGCGGAACCTGCACGAGCTCTTCCCGGGGATGGAGATCACCGCGCACGACTACTTCCGCGTCACGCGCGACGCCGACTTCACGATCTCGGACGAGGCCGACGACCTCGTGCGGGCCGTCGAGCAGGAGCTGCGCCAGCGGCGCTTCGGCGAGGTCGTCCGGCTCGAGGTCGCCGAGACGATGGAGCCCGAGCTGCGCGGTCAGCTCGTGCAGTGGCTCGGCGTCGAGGAGCGGCAGGTGTACGACGTCCAGGGCATGCTCGACCTCTCCGACCTGTGGGACATCCACGGGATCGACGGGTACTCGGACCTGCGCGATCCGCCGTACACGCCGGTCGCCCCGCCGGCATTCCGTCCCGCGGAGGAAGGGGCGAAGGCCGACCTGTTCGAGGCCATTCGCGCCGGCGACGTGCTCGTGCACTACCCGTACGAGTCGTTTGCGGCGAGCGTCGAGCGATTCATCGAGCAAGCGGTGACCGATCCGAACGTCCTCGCGATCAAGATGACCGTGTACCGGACGTCGGACGATTCGGCGCTCGTGCCGTTGCTTATCGAGGCCGCAGAGGCGGGCAAGCAGGCGGTCTGCATGGTGGAGCTGAAGGCGCGCTTTGACGAGCGGCGCAACATCACCTGGGCGCGCGTCGCTCGAGGAGGCCGGCGCTCACGTGGTTCACGGCCTACCCGGCGTGAAGACCCATCTCAAGGCGATACTCGTGGTTCGTCGCGAGGCGGGCGGCGTCCGCCACTACCTGAACGTCGGCACCGGCAACTACCACGCAAAGACGGCACGCATCTACGAGGACTTCGGCTTGTTCACGGCCGACCCGGAGCTGACTGAGGATGTCGCCGACCTCTTCAACTCGCTCACGGGCTACGCCAGGCCGCACGAATACCGGAAGGCCGTGGTCTCGCCCCAGTACACACGCGCACGGATCCTGGACGAGATCGACAAGACGATCGAGGCCCACCGTGCCGGCGAGGATGCTCGGATCGTCATGAAGATGAACTCGCTCGTCGACAGGCGCTGCATCGAGGCGCTCTACCGCGCGTCGCAGGCGGGCGTGAAGGTGGACATCAACGTGCGCGGCATCTGCTGCCTGCGCCCAGGTGTCCCCGGGGTCAGCGAGAACATCCGCGTGGTCTCGGTGGTGGGCCGCTTCCTCGAGCACGCGCGCGTCTACGGGTTCCGCCGGAACGGCGAGGGCACGTGGCTGATGGGGTCGGCAGACCTGATGCCGCGCAACCTCGACAACCGCGTCGAGCTGCTCGTTCCGGTGGAGGACCAGTCGCTCGTGCAGGAGATCGTGGACTCCCTCGGGCGCTGCTTCGCGGACGACACTTTCGGCTGGGAGCTGGGCGAGGATGGCTCCTGGAAGCGGCGCTCGGGGCGCGAGCGCTCGGTTCACCATGAGCTGATGGAGCGCGCTCGCGAGCGTGCGGCGGCCGCCGAGGAGGCGTAGAACGCAGAACGGCTCCGGGCGGGGAGCGCCGGAGCCGTATCTGCGCTTACGAGGAGGGACAATCCCCGTAGCGCAATCCTGCTTGCCCTGCAGGCCCCCTGTGTGAAAAGGCTGAGAAGCGCTAGGCGGCGGGCTGCGCGTCGAAGCGATACCCGAAGCCGAAATGCGTGTGGATGTAGCGCCAGTCCGGAGCGGCGTCCTCGAGCTTCTGGCGCAGCTTTCCCACGTAAACGTCAACGGAGCGCTCGCTCCGGCGGTACCGCTGCTGCCACACGACGGCGTACAGCTCCTCGCGCGTGACGACTCGCCCCGCGCGCCGCGCCAACGCGACCAAGAGCGACAGCTCCCGCATCGTCAGGGTCAGCGGCCGGCCGTCGACCTGGGCGAGGAACTCGTCGGGTCGAATGACGAGATTGCCGGCCACGATCTCCTCCACGGCTGCCGCCTCCATGCCCCTAGCCTTCCTCGGCGGCACGCGAAACCCGTTATTTGCGTGTAACCGGCCTGTGAACAACCTGTAAACGCCCGGCGGGCGCGGCCGTGGGGGTCTTTAGAATGATGTCGACGTGTCTGACGCGACACCCGTACGACTCGCCGTGATCGACGTCGACAGCGGCTTCGTCCAGGTCCTGACGAAGCGGCTCGAGAGTCACGGCTGGCAGTTCCGGGTCCTCGGTTCCGTGCCACGGGTCGAGGACCTCGTCGCCATGCGCCTGAACGCGCTCGTGGTCGACCTCGGGATGCTCGGACCCGACGCGTGGAGCTTCCTCGAGCGGGTCTGCACGGCGCTGCCCGGTATGGGCGTCGTCGTATGCACCGGCCGTTCGAGCGTCGCGCAGCGGGTGCGGGGCCTGCGCCTGGGGGCGGACGACTGGCTGACCAAGCCTTGCCACCCCGAGGAGCTGATCGCGCGCGTCGAGGCCGTCGCGCGGCGCCGTAAGCGCGCCGAGATCCGGATCGACACGGGCCCCGTAGTTGCCGGGCGAGCTCGAGATCCGTGCCGACCAGTTCCAGGCGTTCGTGCGCGGCAGCAGCATCGACCTCACGCGGCGCGAGTTCGAGGTCCTCCAGCTGCTCGCCGAGGCGAACGGGCAGGTGCTTCAGCGCGAGGAGATCTACCAGCGCGTATGGGGCTACGCGATGGCGCGCGGCGACCGCTCAGTGGACGTCTTCGTCAGGAAGGTGCGCCAGAAGCTCGAGAAGGCGTCGCCCGACTGGGAGTACATCCACACGCACTTCGGGATCGGCTACCGCTTCGAGCCCCACGGCGAGCAGCTCGAGGCTCCGGCCGCTCCTACGCCGCCGGAAGCTCCAGCCGACGCGCTCGAAGACCAGCCTCAAGCAGGCGCCGCGGCCCGGTAACGGCAAGCCTGCGCACTGTCAGCCGGTCGATGCCGGCGTGCTCGAGGTCGATAAGTGCGCGGCTTATCAGGGGCCGGCGCCAGTCCGAGTGGGCGTCTGACGCGACGACCGACGCCAGCCCCTCGCGCACCAAGCGGAGCGCGATGTCGCGAGCCTCCTCGCCATGGCGGCCCGCGATGGTCCAAACGTTCAGCTGCAGCACGCTGCCGTAGAGCACCTCGTGCCGGAGGGGCGCGAGGTCTTCGCCGAGGCGGGCGGACCGCTCCGGGTGCCCGATCACGACGCCGAAGCCGCGTTCGCGCAACTCGCCGGCGGCGTCGTGGAATGCCGGTCCGAACCCGAAGAAGGGCGCCTCGAGGAGGATCCAGCGCGCGCCGGGCGGGCCCTGCGCGATCGTCTCAAGCTCGTCCTGGCTCATGCGCTCGACCATGCCATGAGCCAGCTCCCCGCCCACCCGCAGCTCGAGCGGGATCCCTTCCCGCCTGAGCGCGAGCTGGAGTTCAGCCACGCGGGAGGGCAGCTCGGATACGTCGGTCACATACCCGGGGCGGATGTGCGGCGTCGTCACCGCCACCGTCGTGCCGTCCGCGACGGCGTCTGCGGCGAGCGCGAGTGCCTCGCCCAGATCAGCCGGGCCGTCGTCCACGCCCGGCAGCACGTGCATATGCAAGTCGTTTCTGTTCATTGCCGCAAGAATTCCCTGTGTGCAGGGATTTCTTGTGAAAAGACGGTGATCGGCGCTGCCTAGTGGGCAGGGCGAAGCAGCGCGGTGACGGCGAAGGCGGCCACCGCCACCAGCGCGATCGAGGCGCCCGCGGCGACCTCGAAGTGCCAGGAGACGAGCAGGCCGAGCGGCCCGCTCGCGGCGGCGATCGCGGCCGAGACGGCCATCATCGCGGGCAGGCGCTTGGTGAGAAGCGCCGCGGCGGCCGGCGGCGCGATCAGGAGGCCGAGCACGAGCAGCGCGCCCACCACCGTGAAGCCGACCACCACGGCCACGGCGAGCAGGACCATCAGGGCGAGCTCGGTCCGTTCGACATGCACGCCCAGGGAAGCCGCCCGGCGGCGGTCGAACGAGACGAGCACGAACGGCCGATAGAGCGCCCAGAGGGCCGCGAGGACGGCCGCGGCCAGCGCTGCCGAGAGCGCCACCTCCCACTCCGGAACGCTCAGAACGTCTCCGAACAGGAACGAAGTGAGGTCCACCGCGAAGCCGTCGACGCGTGAGATCAGGACCACGCCGAGCGCGAGCATGAAGACGAACATGACCGCCGTCGCGGTGTCCTCACGCAGACGTGTGCGCCGCAGGATCGCCGCGCTCCCCGCTGCGGTCGCCACTCCGCCGGCGAGCGCACCGAGGAGGATCGCGCCCTTGTCCGGGTCGCCGCTCGCGCCGGCGGTGAGCAGGACCGCGATCGCGACTCCGGGGAGCACGCCGTGCGCGACGGACTCCGCGAGGAGTGCCGTGCCACGCATCACGACGAAGCAGCCGACCGTCCCGCACAGGATGCCGACGAGCATCGCGGCGGCGGCGCCGTTACGCATGAAGTCGGCCTCGAACGGCTCGAACAGGAGCGACTCCACTAGCCGGCTCCCGGGTGCCTGTGCTCGGTCTCGATCACGAGGTCGCCGACGCGTGCGATGTGGCCGGCGAACGTCGCGGCAAGGACCTCCTCCGTACACGTCTCCGCTGCCGGCCCGAACGCGATCAGGCGGCGGTTGAGCGCCAGCACGAGGTCGTAGTCGCGGGCGGCACGCGCGAGGTCGTGCGTGGCCACCATCACGGTCCGTCCCTCGTCGCGCCAGGTGTCGATCAGCTTCCGCACCGTTTCCTCGGTGGGGCGGTCGACGCCGGTGAAGGGCTCGTCGAGCAGCAACAACTCGGCGTCCTGGGTCGCGACCTGCGCAAGCAGCGTGCGCTGGCGCTGCCCGCCGGAAAGCTCGCCCAGACGCCGGCCCGCGAGGTGGTCCACGGCGAGGGCGCTCATCGCCTCCGCGACCAGCTCGCGGTCGCGGTCGGACATGCGCTGCCGCCAGCCGAGCGCGCCCCAGCGGCCCATCGCCACGACGTCGCGGACGGTCGCGGGGAACATCGGCTCGACCGTGACCTGCTGGGGGAGATACGCAACGCGCTCGGTCGCGGCCGCGATGTCACCGGCGCTCGGCTCGCCGAGCCCGACGGCGGTCGTGAACAGGGTGCTCTTGCCCGACCCGTTCGGGCCGAGGACCGCGATCGACTTGCCGCGCGGGACATCGATGTCGATCGCCTCGAGCGCCACGACGTCTCCGTAGCGGACAGTCAGGCCGCGCGCGGTGAGGATCGAGCTCACGGGGCGAGCGCCCCTGCTATCCGCTCGCGCGTCGTAGCGCAGCATCTCCTCGTAGCTCTCCACCCGGCCGCCGAAGCCCTCGGTCAGGAGGTCGTCCACCACGTCGACGCCCGCCTCGCGCGCGATCTCGCGCATCAGCTCCGGATCGTCGGTGTCCTCGGCGAACACGGCGGGAACGTCCTCGCGCTCGACGCTTTCGATCAGGTCGGCGACGGTTTCCGCACTCGCCTCGGACTCCGGTGCGAGGCCGAAGGGGGCGCCGACGAACTCGAAGCCGTACGTGCGAACGAAGTGTCCGAGGGAGTCGTGGGAGGTGACGAGCTTGCGGCGCTCGGACGGGATCGCCCGCAGGGTCCGGCGCACCTGGCGATCGACGCGCGCCAGGTCTTCGGCGTACGTGGCGGCGCGGCGGCGGTAGGCGTCCGCGTGCTCCGGATCGGCTTGGGCGAGAGCAGCGGATAGCTTCGAGAGGCTGAGCGCGACGAGCTTCGGGTCCATCCAGATATGCGGGTTGTCCTGCCCCTCGGCGAGCTCGACCGGCTCCCTGCCGAGATCGTCGAGCGCCAGGCCTTCCTCGAGCCCGGCTCCCCAGGCGACGACGACGTCGGCCTCCTCGAGCCGCGCCCGGTCCTTGGCGCTGGCCGCGAAGCCGTGGGGGCCGGCGGACTCGGGGAGGAGGGTGTCGACCTCGGCGTCCGGGCCCGCGACCCGGCGCGCGATGTCGGCCGCGATCGTCGTGGTCGCGACCACCTCGACTGCTCCGTCGTCGGAGTCGCTGCCGCATCCGGCCGCGAGCGCAATCAACACAGAAAGGCAAATGAGAATCATTCCCATCAAGTACCATGATGCCATGGCCGCGACTTCGACGGCGAGACCCTGGGCCGAGCACGCGTCTTCCGTGCTCGCTCAGCATGGTCACCGCGCCGGCGGCGCGCGCGCCGCGGTGATCGAGGCGCTCGGCCGCCACGGCGGCTGCCTGGACGCTGACGAGCTCGTCGCGAGACTGCGTCGTCAGCGCAAGCGCGTCGGCGTGGCGAGCGTCTACCGCGCGCTCGGACTGCTCGCGGAGCTGGGCCTTCTCCAGCGGGTTCCGGTGGCGGGTGGCTCGGCGCGGTACGAGCTCGTCGGCCCCGGGGGCGACCACCATCACCACCTCGTCTGCGACGACTGCGGCGCCACCACCGCGTTCGCGGACGAGGGGCTCGAACGCGCCATCGTGCGCCTCAGCCGCCGCACCGAGTACGCCGTGCAGGCCCACGACGTGACGCTGCACGGAACCTGCCCGGACTGCCAGCGCTCGTAGCCGGTCTGGAACAATGCGCCGCCGATGGAGCGGGGCCAGCGCATAGGGCTGATCGCGGCGGCAATCGTCGTCGCCGTGGTGGCGTTCCTCCTGCTCTCAGGCGGCGACGACGACGAGGACACGACCTCGACGACGACGCAGACGCAGCAGACCGAGACCCAGGCCGGCGAGCCCACCGCCACCGTTCCGGCGCCGAAGCCGGAGCCCTCGGTGAACACGATCCGCGTCGTGGGTGGCGAGCCCGCAGGGTGGTGTCCAGGACGATCACCGTCAACAAGGACGACACCGTGCGGCTCGAGGTCCAGTCCGATACGGCGGCAGAGGTCCACGTGCACGGCTATGACATCTCCAAGGACGTCGAGGCCGGTGGCTCCGTGAGGTTCAACTTCAAGGCCGACATCGAGGGCGTCTACGAGATCGAGCTCGAGGAGACGCACACCCCGATCGGCCAGCTGAGCGTCGAGCCGTAACCGCATAGATGAAGTGGCTGATCGCCCACGGGCTCGTCGGTCGATCCGACCTGCCCATCCCCGAGTGGCTGTTCGGCTGGGCCGCGGCGATCGTCCTGATCGTCTCGTTCGTCGCGCTGGCGGTGCTGTGGCCGGAGCCGAAGCTCGAGGGCGACCGCGGCTGGCGGCGCCTGTTCGCGCTTCCGCTGGTGCCCGTCGAGGCGATCTGCGGCGCGATCGGCGTCTTCCTCTTCGTCGTCACGATCTGGGCCGGCCTCGCCGGCGAGCAGACGGCCGCGGCCAACTGGGCGTCGACGTTCGTCTACGTGATCTTCTGGCTCGGCTTCGCGGCGGCAAGCGTGCTGTTCGGGGACGTCTTCCGCGCGTTCAACCCGTGGCGGGCGATCGCGCGCGCCGTCGCCGGCGCCGCGAAGCTCGCGAACCGGGGCAGCCTGCCCGAGCCGCTGGCATACCCCGAGCGGCTGGGCCGCTGGCCGGCCGCCGCGGGGATCTTCGCCTTCGCGTTCATGGAGCTCGCCGCGACCGAACGGCGACATGCCGCGCAACATCGCGATCGCGGCGCTCGTC
This sequence comes from uncultured Thermoleophilaceae bacterium, assembly GCA_963846865.1. GTDB lineage: Bacteria > Actinomycetota > Thermoleophilia > Solirubrobacterales > Thermoleophilaceae > DASPHG01. Next base: position 594,448 of record CAWJXU010000006.1, read on the forward strand.
TACTCGGCGCTCACCTGGGTCGCGATGGCGCTCTACGGGATCGACCGCTGGATCGAGCGAGGCGAGGCGTTCTCGGTCTACTTCAACCTCTTCTCGCGCATCTCGGTCTGGGAGCGGCGCGGGCGCGACGTGGGCGTGCGCCGGCCGCTGTCGGGACTCGCTGCGCTCGAGCCGATGCCCGGCACGGTGGCGCTCCTGGCGGTGATGATCGGCTCGGTCACGTTCGACGGCGCGGCCGAGGGCAAGCCCTGGACAGACATCGCGCCCGACATGGCCGAGTTCTTCGGCGATCTCGGGCTGTCGCCGGAGAACTCGCTGATGGTCACCTACGGGATCGGGCTGATCGCGGCGATCGGGCTCGTGTACGGCTTCTACCGCCTCGGCATCGCGGGGGCGCGCAGCGTCGGCGGAGGGTTCACCTCGCGCCGGCTGGCCGACGCCTTCGTGCATTCGCTCGTGCCGATCGCGTTCGTCTACGCGGCGGCGCACTACATGACGCTGCTCCTGTTCCAGGGCCAGGCCATCTGGTTCCTGGCGTCCGACCCGCTCGGCGAGGGCGACGACTACTTCGGGACCGCGGACCGCGCGATCGACTACACGCTCATCGGCGCGAACGCGACGTGGTACTGGCAGGTCGGCTTCGTGATCCTCGGGCACGTCGCCGCCCTGATGCTCGCGCACGACCGTGCGCTGGCCCTCTACAAGGAGGCGAAGGAGGCGGTGCGCTCCCAGTACTGGATGCTTGGGATCATGGTCGGGTTCACCACCCTTGCCCTGTGGCTACTGTCACAGGCGAACCAGTGATCGCGCACGCCGGCCACACCCTCGTCAACATCGCATTTGCGCTGCCCGCCGTCATCTTCATCGGCTGGCTTGGGTGGATCACGCTGAAGGACCGGCGCCAGCACGGCGGCGAGCACCACGACTAGCGCGAGCGACGGGACTCGAACCCGCGACCTCCGGCGTGACAGGCCGGCGTTCTAACCAACTGAACTACGCCCGCTGAGCCAGTCCAGCCTAGCGAAGGGGTCCCCGATGACTTACGCTCGCGACAGGCCCTCCAAAGGAGAAGACGCATGACTCGTATTTCCGCACGCAGAGCCGTCCCTGCGCTCGCGCTGGCCGTCGGCGCGGTGCTCGCCGCCGCGACGTCGGCTACGCCGCCAGGCCAGAACGGGAAGATCGGTTGGATGCGCGAGCCTAAGGGTGACGGATTCCCGCACCTGTTCGTCGCGAATCCAGACGGCACCGGAGCAGGAGCGCGTGTTCGCCGACGCCCGGAACCGCGGCGAGATCGAGGGGACGTTCTCGCCCACCAACCCCGATGTGATGTTCTTCACGCGCTTCGCGCCTCGTCCCTTCAGCGAGAACCTGTTCATGGGCAACCTCGCCACCGGCGACGTGAGTCGTGTCAGGGGGGCGAACACGGCCGACGTCGCGCCGACAGTGTCGCCCGACGGGACCAAGGTCGCCTACTTCGCGGTGCCGCGGCCCGGAAAAGATCGACTTCGACGTGCCGCCACCGCCGGAACGCATCCACGTCATGAACACCGACGGCAGCGACGACCGAGCGATCACACCTCGCCGCCAGCGAAGCATCGACCCCGACTGGTCGCCGGACGGAGGCCAGATCGTCTACGCGCAGACACGAATCGTCGGCGACCGGGGGCAGGTCCGGATCGTGGTCATGGATGCCGACGGCACCAGCCGCCGTCCCCTTACGGAGTTTGGGGGGGCGGATGAGCTGAACCCGAAGTGGATGCCCGACGGCGAGACGATCATCTTCGAGCGCGCTCGCCCGAGGGGCAAGCTCTCCGATATCGCGACAATCGATCCGGATGACGCGTCGGAGCAGACGGTGCTGGCGACGGAGTACTGGGAGACGAACCCCATCCCGTCGCCCGACGGCACACGGATCCTGTTCACGAGTAACCGCGACCGGCCGGGGGCGGAGAACCGCCTCGGGCGAGGATTCGAGCTCTACACGATGGCCCTGGACGGCTCGGATATCGTGCGCTTGACGGACAACAGGCGGCCGGACATCTTCCCAGACTGGCAGCGGCTGCCGTAGAGCGCGCGCCAATTGCGCGGGCGTCACCTCGCGGATACGCTCGCGACAGGCCCTCCAAAGGAGAAACGCATGACTCGCATTTCCGCACGCAGAGGTATCCCCGTGCTCGCGTTGGTCCTCGGCGCGGTGCTCGCTATCCCAACATCGGCTACGCCTCCCGGTCAGAACGGGAAGATCAGCTGGACGCTCGAGCCGAAGGGGGACGGGTTCCCGCACCTCGTCGTCGCCAACTCCGACGGCACCGATGCACAACGCGTGTTCGCCGGCGTCGCCAACCGTGGCGAGATCTTGGGCAGGTTCTCGCCGACCGATCCGGACCAGATGTTCTTCACCCGCTTCAAGCCACGCCCCTTTGGCGAGGATCTCTTCAGCGGCAACCTCGCTACGGGGGACGTGCAGCGCATACGCGGTGCGGACTCTGCGGACATCGGGCCGAGCGTGTCGCCGGACGGCACCCAGGTGGCGTACTTCGCAGTTCCGCGTCCGGCCAAGATCGACTTCGACGTGCCGCCTCCGCCTGAGCGCATCCACGTCATGAACGTGGACGGCACCGGTGACGAAGCCATCACGCGTCGCAGACAGCGCAGCCAGGATCCCGACTGGTCGCCGGACGGAAGCCAGATCGTCTACTCGCAGGCGCGGATCACGGGCGACACCGCGCAGTACCGGCTTGTCGTGATAAACGCCGACGGCTCTGGGCGCCGTCCTCTCACCGCGTTCGGCGGGGTGGACGAGTTCAACCCGAAATGGATGCCCGACGGCGAGACGATCGTCTTCGAGCGGTACCGGGAGACCGGCAAGCTCTCCGACATCGCGACGATCGACGTGGACGACGGGACCGAGCAGACCTTGCTCGCAACGAAGTACTGGGATACGAACCCGGTTGCGTCTCCCGATGGGACGCGGATCGTGTTCACGAGCAATCGCGACCGGCCCGGAGCCGAGAACCGCCTCGGCCGCGGATTCGAGGTCTACACGATGGCGCTCGACGGCTCGGACATCGAGCGGTTGACGGACAACCGCCGTCCGGACATCTTCCCGGACTGGCAGCGGCTGCCGTAGCCGCGAACCGCATACGGTGCCCCGATGACTACCGTCGGGGCACCGTATGGCTGACGGCGAACTGATCCTCGCCACTGGCGCGCTGCTCGCGGGCGCGCTGGCCGCGTCGCTCCTCGCCGGACGTCTACGCGTGCCCGGTCTGCTGCTCTTCCTCGGTCTCGGGATGCTGATCGGCTCCGACGGGACGGGCTGGATCAACTTCTCGGACTACGAGGTCGCGCGCACGATCGGCATCGTCGGCCTGGCGCTGATCCTGTTCGAGGGCGGGCTCACGGCGGGCTACCAGGAAATCCGGCCGGTGCTTGGAACGGCGATCAGCCTGGCGACCGTCGGCACCTTCCTGACGGCGCTGATCGGCGGCTTTGCCGCTGCGTGGCTGTTCGACCTCTCCACGCTCGAGGGCATGCTGCTCGGCGCGATCCTGGCGGCCACCGACAGCGCCGCGATCTTTGCAGTGCTGCGCGGATCCACACTGCGGCGGAAGCTCGCCCGCACGCTCGAGGGCGAGGCGGGCCTGAACGATCCGGTGGCCGTCCTGCTCGTGATCGGGTTCATCGACTGGATCGAGGACCCCGACTACGGCCTGGCCGACATGGTGCTCTCACTGACGGGCGAGCTCCTGATCGGCGCGGCGGTCGGCGCCGGCATCGGCTGGCTTGCCGTCAACGGGCTGCGGCGTACGCGACTTGCATCGGCCGGCCTCTACCCGGTCGCGTCGATCGCGATCGCGGCACTCGCCTTCGGCCTCGCGGACGTCGCCCACGGCTCGGGCTTCCTCGCCGTCTACCTCACCGGCCTCGCTCTGGGCAGCGCCCAGATCCCCGCGAAGCGCACGATTACGACCTTCCACGTCGGGCTGGCGTGGCTGGCGCAGGTGGCGATGTTCCTGACGCTCGGACTGCTTGTCTTCCCGTCGCAGCTGGCCGACGTTGCCGTCGAGGGCACGGCGCTGGGACTGGTGATCGCGCTCGTCGCACGGCCGGTGGCGACATTCGTCGCGACGGCTTTCGGTGGCTACTCGGCTCGTGAGCAGGTGGTCCTGGGCTGGGCCGGGCTGCGGGGCGCCGTGCCGGTGGTGTTCGCGACCTTCCCGGTGATCGCGGAGATCCCGGACAGCCTCGAGTTCTTCAACATCGCGTTCTTCGCGGTGGTCGTCTCCACGCTGCTCCAGGGCGCGACGTTCGAGCCGCTCGCGCGGTGGCTCGGCGTGACGGACACCGAGGCGGCGTTGCCGCTGCCCCTGGCCGATGCGGGTGCGATGAGGCGCCTGGGCGCCGAGGTGATCGAGTACCCCGTCGGGTCGGAGCACGCGATAGTCGGCGCGCGCGTGCGCGAGCTGGGGCTTCCGCGCGATGCGCTCCTCAACCTCCTGATTCGCGGCGACCAGGCGCTGCTCCCGCGCGGTTCGACGCGGATCGAGGCCGGCGACCGACTTCACCTGATCGTGCGCCAGGAGGTGGCGGTCGAGTTGCGCGAGCTGATGGGGCGCTGGCACGACGGGCCGATTGGCGCCCGGCCGCGGCCCGTACGCAAGCACCCCTCTCGGCAGACCCCGTTCGTGCTGAGGCCGTGGGCTGCACACCCCGGGGATGAGGGCGACCAATCTCACCCAGCCACCCTCCAGGGCGTGGACGTGATCGACCAGATCCGCACCCGGCGCGACGGGCGCCCTGGCGCCGTGGTCATCCTCGAGGACGGCCGTTACGCGTTCACCGGCAACGTCGTCGCGCTCGGGAACGCGTCGCAGGTGCAGAACGCCGCCCGCCGCCGTCTCCGCCTGGCCAAGACGGACTCGGAGCGCGCCTGGTGGCGAGAGGTGATCGGCGCTCTCGCTGCTCCGGAGCGCTAGGGGGTAAGGACTATCTTCAGCGCTTCGCGCTTGTCGTAGAGCTCGTAGGCGTCGGACGCGTCGTCCAGCGGCATATGGTGCGTGACGAGCGGCGACGGGTCGAGCTTGCCGGCTGCGATCAGCTCGAGCACGGGGTCGACATGAGCGATCACGTTCGCGTGGCCGGTGACCATGTTCAGCGACTTGATCCAGGCGAGGCCCATGTGAACCTCGACTCGCTCCGCGTAGACGCCGACCACCGACACCGTCCCGCACTTGCGGGCGAGCCGGATCGCCAGCTCGAGCGCGTCGGGATGGCCGACGGCGTCGATCGCGACGTCGACGCCGCGTCCGCCGGTCGCCTTCTTGATGTGGCCGCGCGGATCACCGTCGGTGAGGTGAACCGGCTCTGCCCCGAACGAGCGCGCGATCTCGAGGCGGTCCTCGACCGTGTCGATCGCGATGACATGCGCCGCGCCCGCTGCAAGCGCGGCCTGCACGGCGCAGAGCCCAACGGGCCCTAACCCGAGCACGGCGACGAGGTCGCCGGGGCGGACGCCGGCCGAGGTGACCGAGTGGTACCCCGTGCCCATCACGTCGCCCGCGAAGAGCGCGACCTCGTCCGACACTCCGTCGGGCACGCGCCTCAGCGTGAGGTTCGCGGTCGGGACGAGCGCCTGGTCGGCCTGCGTGCCCTGGAGCGAGCCGAGCGTCGCGCCGTGGCCGAACACGCGCGCCTGATCGCACTTCATGTACCAGCCGCGCATGCAGAAGAAGCAGCGCCCGCACGCGGTGTGGAAGCAGCCGAGGACGCGGTCGCCCTCGGACACGCTCGTTACCTGATCCCCGGCGGCGAGGACCGTCCCGACGAATTCGTGGCCGATCGTGAAGCCCGGATCGATCTGGACGCGGCCGTGGTAGATGTGGAGGTCGGACCCGCAGATGCCCGTCGCATCGATCTTGACGATGGCGTCGTCAGCGGCCTCGAGCTCGGGCTCCGGCTTGTCGTCGACCCGTACCTCGTGGGGTGCCTGGAACGTGACGGCGCGCATGTCGGGGAGACTATTCGCATGGCTTCCAAGGCGGTTCTCATCACCGGCTGTTCCACAGGCATCGGGCGCAAGACGGCCGAGCATCTCGCGGGCAGGGGGTGGACGGTGTACGCGACCGCCCGCCGCCCCGAGTCGATCGCGGACCTCGAGGCGAAGGGTTGCAAGACGCTCGCGCTCGACGTGACCGACGAGGGGTCGATGGCGGCGGCCGTCCAGGCCGTCGAGAAGGAGGAGGGCGCGGTCGGCGTTCTGATCAACAACGCCGGCTATAGCCAGTCAGGCGCGGTCGAGGAGGTGCCGATGGACCAGGTCCGGCGCCAGTTCGAGACCAACGTCTTCGGCCTCCTGCGCATGTGCCAGCTCGTGCTCCCCGGGATGCGCCGTCAGGGCTACGGCAAGATCGTGAACATCTCGTCGATGGGCGGCAGGGTCGTGTTCCCCGGCGGTGGCATCTACCACGGCACGAAGTTCGCGGTCGAGGCGATCAGCGACGCCATGCGCTGGGAGGTCAGGAACTTCGGCGTGGACGTGATCCTGATCGAGCCAGGGCTGATCAAGACGGAGTTCGGCGACACTGCCGCGCACTCGGTGAACGAGGCGACGTCCTCCGACGGCCCCTATGCGGAGTTCAACCAGCTCGTCGCATCGACGACGGCCGGGGCGTACCGGGGTCGCGGACCGACCAGCCCAGAGGTGGTCGCCAAGCGGATCGAGAAGGCGATCTCGCGGCGCCGGTCAGGGGCGCGCTATCCGATCACGGTGGGCGCGCGTGTCCTACTCGGCGCCCGGAAGGTCCTGCCGTCGCGCGGCTGGGACGCGCTGATGCGGACTCAGTTCAAGCCGCCGCAGCGCTAGGGAGCCACTCCGCAGGAAAAACCTTCGGGAAGTACGGGTCGTACTCGGACGGCACCACCCGGCGCGCATGCTCAGCGGCTGGCCGCCCATCGATATAGGGCCGCAGGTCGTCATAGCCGAGGAGGATCTTGACGCTTGTCCCGATCTGGAAGTCGGCGGCGTTCGGCTGGTCGCCTCCGATGACCCCCTCCGCGAGGAGCGCGTCGACGCGGTCGATCCGATTGGGAATCGCCGCGAGGTCAGCCTTGACCTGGTCCTCGGTCGCGCTGTTGTAGCCAACCGCCATCTTGGCGAGCGGCAGCACGGTGCGGGAGGCGATTCCGATCGGCAGGCCCACTCGGTAACCCTCGAGTGCGCGGCGAGCGGATGCGGTGCGTTCTTCGCGGGACATGTTCACCAGTGCCCACCACGCAAGCCGGCGCGGAATCGGCTGGAGCTCCGCGTCGCCCCAGCGCTCCGCCTCGATGACCGCACCGGAGGTGAGGAGGCTCGGGTTCGGCTTGATCTCGTCGAGCGCTCGCGAGATCTCACGCGTGCCCTGGAACTTGCGACCGTCCGCCTTCATGGCCGGAACCGTCTTCCCCTTGAAGCCCAGCAGCTTGAGCGACGGCCGGTGCATCGCGGTCACGAGGTCGACACGCTTGAAGGGGATCCCCTTGTGCTCGAGCATGAGCTCGGCCGCCTTCGACGGGTGCGAGCCGGGGATGACGTAGAGCTTGACGGCCACGAATGCGGCATCCTACGCGCTCATGCCAGTCGAGTTGAACGGTTCCCGGATCCTCCTGACGGGCGCGACGGGCGGCCTGGGTCACGCGATCGCACGGGGCGCTGCACGCGCGCGGCGCGCACCTGATCCTCACCGGGCGCCGGGCCGAGGTGCTCGACGGGCTCGTCGCCGAACTCGGCGAGAGGGTCGAGGCGCGCGCGCTCGACCTGTCGGACGCGCGGCGAGGTCCACCGCTTCGCTGCGGAGGTGGGGGACGTCGACGTGTTCGTGGCGAACGCAGGCCTTCCAGGCACCGGGAAGCTGAGCGAGTACAGCAGCGAGCAGATCGACCGCGTGCTGGACGTCAACCTCCGCTCGCCGATCCACATGACGCACGCGCTCCTGCCGGGCATGCTCGAGCGCGGGCGCGGCCACCTCGTCTACATCTCGTCGATCTCGGGCAAGGTCGCGACCGCGTACGCCTCGCTCTACAACGCCACCAAGTTCGGCCTGCGCGGGTTCTCCTTCGCGATGCACGAGGACCTGCGCGGCACGGGCGTCGGTGCGACCGACAGTCTTCCCCGGCGCGGTCGCGGAAGCCGGCATGTGGGCGGACGGCGGGCTCGACCTTCCGCCCGGCGTGAAGGCGAGCAAGCCGGAGGCGGTCGCGGACGCGGTCATCACGGGCATCGAGAAGGACAAGCCCGAGATCAGCGTGGGCGAACCCGATCGAGCGCCTGGGCGGCTTCCTCGCCGGTCCGGCTCCGCGCCTGGTCTCGCTGATCAACCGGCACGGGCCGACGAACAAGCTGGCCGAGGCGCTCGCCGAGCGCCAGGCCGAGAAGCGCTAGGGCTGGACGATCGTCTGGCCGCGGATGACGTCGAGCGCGACCTCGACGATCCGGCGCTGCTCGGCGCGGTGCGCGGCCGCGTAGCCCTCGCCCGGGCTCGCGCGGAACTCGCGCCCGACGTAGGTGTACTCCATCCCCTTCGGCAGGATCGGCGCGAGGCGGCGGCGCATGAACGCGCGCGCGCCCATGTTGCGCGGCTCCTCCTGCACCCAGGTGACGCGCTTGAGGTTCGGGTAGCTCTCGATCAGTGAGCGCAGCTCGTTCTCGGCGAACGGGTAGAGCAGCTCCACCCGCGCGACCGCGACGTGCTCCGCCTCCGGGCGCGCCTCGTGGGCGACGATGTCGTAATAGACCTTGCCCGTGCAGAGGACGAGCTTCGTGATGTCCTCGCGCGACGCCGGCAGGTTCGGGTCGTCGATCACGACCTGCAGCCCGCCGTCCGCGAGCTCGTCGATCCTGCGACGCCGCGGCGGGCAGGCGCAGGAGGCTCTTCGGCGTCATCACGACGAGCGGGCGCGCCTTCTGGACGAGCGCCTGCCGGCGCAGGAGGTGGAAGTACTGCGCCGGGAGTGGTGACGTTGGCGACGCGGATGTTCCCCTCAGCCGCGAGCTGCAGGAAGCGCTCGACGCGGCCGCTCGAGTGCTCCGGGCCCGATCCCTCGTAGCCGTGCGGCAGGAGCAGCGTGAGCCTGCTCGTCTGGCCCCACTTGGCGAGGCCGGAGACGAGGAACTGGTCGATGACCACCTGCGCTGCGTTGACGAAGTCGCCGAACTGCGCCTCCCACAGGACGAGCGCCTCGGGCGCCTGGACCGAGTAGCCGTACTCGAAGCCGAGGCACGCGATCTCCGACAGCGGGCTGTTGTGCAGCTCGAACGGGGCGGTCGCGCTGGTCAGGTTCTGGATCGGCGTGTACTTCTCGCCGGTCTTCGTGTCGTGCAGCGACAGGTGGCGCTGGCTGAACGTGCCGCGCTCGGTGTCCTGCCCGGTGAGCCGGATCGGCGTACCCTGGACGAGCAGCGAGGCGAACGCCAGTGCCTCGGCCTGCGCCCAGTCGATCCCGCCTTCCTCGCCGATCGTCTCGCGCCGGCGCTCGAGCTGCGGCTTCAGCTTGCGGTGCACGCTGAAGTTGGGCGGGACGCGCAGGAGCTGCTCGTTCAGCGACCGCAGCGTCTCGGCCGGCACCGCGGTACGCGGCTCCTTGCTGGGGCCGGTATCGATCTCGAACTCGCCCGTATCCGGGTCCTGCGTCATCGCCTCGCGCAGCTCGGCGTGCGCGTCTGCGAGCGCCTGGTAGGAGTTGGCGGCGAGCTCGTCGGCCTCCTTCTCGGTGACGAGGCCCTCGCCGATCAGCTTCTGCGCGTAGATCTTCCGCACCGGCGGGTGCTTCTTGATCTTGTCGTACATCAGCGGCTGCGTGTACGCGGGCTCGTCCGTCTCGTTGTGGCCGAACCGGCGGTAGCCGATCAGGTCGATCACCGCGTCGCGGCGGAACTCGCGCCGGAATCCCATCGCCAGCCGGACCGCGTGGATGCACGCCTCGACGTCGTCCGCGTTCACGTGGATGACGGGGAGGTCGTAGCCCTTCGCGAGGTCTGACGCGTAGCGCGTCGAGCGGGCGTCGTTCGGATCCGTCGTGAACCCGAGTTGGTTGTTCATGATGATGTGGATCGTGCCGCCGGTGGAGTAGCCGGAGAGCGCCTGCAGGTTGAGCGTCTCCGCGACCACTCCCTGGCCCGGGAACGCGGCGTCGCCGTGCAAGAGGACGGGCACGACCGTCGACGGCTCGTGCACCGGGTCGCGCGCCTTGCGGCTGGTCTGGTCGGCGCGCGCACGCCCCTCGACGACGGGGTTGATGTACTCGAGGTGGCTCGGGTTCGGCGAGAGCGTGACGGTCACGCCCTTCCCGGCCTTGGTCCGGTACGTGCCGGCCGCGCCGTAGTGGTACTTCACGTCACCGGTGCCGCCCTCGGGAATCGCGGTATCGACGTCCATCGACTGCTCGCCCTCGAACTCGGCGATGATCGCCTCGTACGGCCGCCCGACCGTGTGCGCGAGCACGTTCAGCCGCCCGCGGTGGGCCATGCCGAGGATCATCTCGCGCGCGCCCTCTTCGGCACCCTCTTCGATCACCTCGTCGAGCATCGGCACCAGGACGTCGAGTCCCTCGATCGAGAACTGCTTCTTGCCCAGGAACGCCTTGTGCAGATAGCTCTCGAGCGCCTCGACCTCCGACAGCCGCTGCAGCAGCGCGCGCTTCTGGTCGGCGTCGAGTGCCTTCTGGTGGGCGCTCCACTCGATCGTCTGGCGCAGCCAGACGCGCCGGTTGTGGCCGGCGATGTGCTCGATCTCGTAGGCGATCGTGCCGCAGTAGGTGTCCTGCAGATGCGGCAGCGCCTCCGCGAACGTGTCGCCGGGGACCGCGACGCGGAGGACCGACGCGGGGATCTCGCGCATCAGCTCGGGCGTCAGGTTCACCGTCTCCGGGTCGAGCGCGGGGTCGCCGCGCGGCGGCGTGCCGAGCGGGTCGAGGCGCGCTGCGAGGTGGCCGTGCATCCGATGCGCCTTGACGACCGAGGTGGCCGCCTGGACCGCCTGGAGCAGGACCTCGCCCGGGAGCGCCTGCGACGTCGGGCTTGATCTCGGCCGGGACCGGATCCTGCGGCGGTGATCGCCGGCCGCGACGTCGTCCGGCGCGGCCGCGGCGGGCACGGTCAGGTCGAGCGACGCGAAGATGCTGTCGTAGAAGTCGTCCTCGCCCTGGAGCAGGTTGTCGATCCGCCGCAGGAACTCGCCCGACTCGGCGCCCTGGATGACGCGGTGGTCGTATGTCGAGGTCATCGTCATGACCTTGCCGACGCCGAGCTCCTTCACCTTGGCCGGATCGGCCTGTGCGAGGCCGGGCGGAAGCGCGATCGCGCCGGTCGCGATGATCGTGCCCTGCCCGGGCATGAGCCGTGGCACGGACGCGACCGTGCCGATGCCGCCGGGGTTGGTCAGCGTGATGTTCGCGCCCGTGTACGCGTCGGGCGGAAGGGTGTTGTCGCGCGCTCCCGCGACGAGCTCGTCGTAGCGCGCCGCGAACGACGGGAAGTCGAGCCGGTCGGCCTGGTGGATGACCGGGACGATCAGCGAGCGCGTGCCGTCCTTGCGCTCGACGTCCACGGCGAGGCCCAGGCTGACGCCCTCGGGCACGATGCGCTGCGGCTTGCCGTCGGCCTCGGCGTAGGCGTTCGTCATCACGTGCATGTCGCGCGCGGCCTGCACGATCGCCCAGGCGATCAGATGCGTGAACGACAGCTTCTTGCCCGCGCCCTTGAGCGCGCGCCGGCGCGAGTCGAGCATGCTCACCGACAGCGTCCGGAAGCTCGTTGCGGTCGGGATCGTGCGGCTCTCGTTCATGAAGCGCGCGAGCGTCGCGCCCGGCCCGCGGATCGGCTTCGCTCCCGGCGGCGGCGTCTTCGCCGGCGCGGGCAGCCGGCGGCGCGCCGCCGTTCCCGTCGACGAGCGCCATCACGTCGTTCTTGGTCACCTTGCCGCCGCGCCCGCTGCCCTCGACGCCGGTGAGGTCGAGCCCGTGCGCGTCCGCGATCCGGATTGCCACAGGCGTCGCGTTCGCCCCGCCGTTGGTGGTCGGCGGCGGCTCGGACGGCTGCGCGGCGGAGCTCGGCTCTGCAAGCAAGGGGTCTGACCCCGTTTTTGCGCCGGGCTCGATGCGGGCGACGATCGTGCCCGACTGCACGGTCTCGTCCGGCTCGGCCAGGATCTCGGCCACGACGCCGGACACGGGCGCGGGGATCTCGGCGTCCACCTTGTCGGTCGAGATCTCGACGAGCGTCTCGCCCTCCGCGACCTCTTCGCCGACCTGCTTGTGCCATTCGAGGACCGTGCCCTCCTGGACCGACTCGCCCATCTGGGGCAGCACGACGTCGACGAGCTCGCCTGCGGGCGCTTGCTTCTCCGCCTCGTTCTTGGCGGCCACGTGGGCCATCTCGGTCGCGCCGGGATCGCTCAGGTCGGCGCCGCTCTCGTCACCGCGGTGGTCGCCGTCGGTCCGGGCGTCCTCGCCGCCGGACGTCTCGGGTGCCGGGCTGCCGCCGTCGGTGTCGATCTCACCGAGCACCGTGCCGACCGGGACGGTCTCGTCGGCCTCGACCAGGATCCGGACCAGCGTCCCGCCGACCGGCGCCGGGACCTCGGCATCGACCTTGTCGGTGGAGACCTCGAGGAGGGTCTCGTTGGGCTCGACCTGGTCGCCGACCTGCTTGAGCCATTCGAGCACCGTGCCCTCGGTCACCGAGTCGCCCATCTGGGGCATGGTGATCTGCACGGTGGTCCCGGCTTCCATCTAGCTATTTCAACCATAGCTTGCGGCGGAAAGCGCGGGCAGGCTCATGAGAGGCTTCATGCGTGGCCCGGCGGCTGAAGCACTGGGGGTGGGGGTACGAGGACCAGCAGCCCCCGCCCGAGCAGGTCCGCGACGCCGCCCTCGGGCTGCGAGCACACCTCGGTTTCGGCGAGGCCGAGGTGGAGCAGCCGGTGCCGCTCGAGAGCGTCGAGCTGCGCCCGCCGCGGGTCGAGGTGCCGGAGCTGCTGGCGGAGATCGCGGAGGTCGACACCTATTCACGCGCGTCGCACGCGCTCGGGAAGGCCTATCGCGACGTCGTGCGCGGGTTCCGGGGCCGGTTCGACGAGCCTCCGGACGCGGTGATGCGCCCCCGCGACGAGCACGAGCTCGAGCGGGTGCTCGAGTGGGCGTGCTCGGACGACGTCGCGGTCATCCCCTACGGAGGGGGCACGAGCGTGGTTGGCGGCATCGAGCCGCGCGGGCTCGACCGGGTGGTCTCGCTCGACGTGAAGGCGCTCGACCGCGTGCTCGAGATCGACCGCGCCTCGCGCGCGGCGAGGATCCAGGCGGGTGCGACCGGCCCGGGGCTCGAAGACCAGCTGCGCGGGCACGAGCTCACGCTGAGGCACTTCCCGCAGTCGTTCGAGTACTCGACCCTCGGCGGCTGGATCGCCACGCGGGCCGGAGGCCACTTCGCCACGCTGATGACGCACATCGACGACCTGGTGGAGTCCGTGCGCGCCCTGACGCCGGGCGGCTGGTGGGAGAGCCGCCGCCTGCCGGGGTCCGGCGCCGGCCCGAGCCCGGATCGGCTCCTCATCGGCTCAGAAGGGACGCTGGGCGTCATCACGGAGGCGTGGATGCGCGTTCAGGAGAGGCCGCGCTGGAAGGCGAGCGCCGGGGTCCTGTTCGACGCCTTCGAGCGGGGCGCCGAGGCGGTGCGGGCGCTCGGCCAGTCGGGCCTCTGGCCGGCCAACTGCCGGCTGCTCGACGAGGCCGAGGGCGCACTGACGATGGCGGCGCCGGATGGGAAGGCTCTGCTCGTGCTGGGCTTCGAGTCGGCGGACCATCCGGTCGACGCCTGGCTCGATCGCGCGCTCGAGCTGGCGGGCGACTACGGCGGTGAGGCGCGCGAGTCGAAGACGGACGCCGAGGGCGATTCGGTCGGCACGTGGAGAAACGCGTTCGTCCAGGCGCCGTACCTGCGCGACACGTTCGTGGCCGGCGGCGTGATCTCGGAGACGTTCGAGACGTCGATCACCTGGGACCGCTGGGAGACCTTCGTCCAGGCGGTTCGCGAGAGGGCGGAGCGCGCCGTTGCCGAGATATGCGGCGAGGGGCGCGTCAGCTGTCGGTTCACGCACGTGTACCCCGACGGCCCTGCGCCCTATTTCACGGTGTTGGCTCCCGGGCGGCGCGGCGGGGAGATCGAGCAGTGGGACGCGATCAAGGCGGCGGTGTCAGACGTGATCGCGGACGGGGGCGGGACGATCACCCATCACCATGCCGTCGGTCGCGATCACCGGCCCTGGTACGACCGTCAGCGGCCGGAGCTGTTCGCGGAGGCGCTGGCCGGCGCCAAGCGCGCGCTCGACCCGGGGTGGAACCTCAATCCCGGCGTGCTGCTGGACGACGCGGGCCGAACCTGATGCCGCGGCGCAACATCGCCTCGGCTACGCGGTCCGGCTTGACCTCGTAGTCGCCGCGCCGAATACGCACGCGGAGTTCATGCAGAGTTGTGGCTGTCTTCGGAGCGTGACCCATCTGTCCAATACCTTGCCCAGTACGTCGGTCGACTATGCGAGCCGGGGAGTCCAGCGGGGACGATTAGCCATGATCCCAGGATGAGCCCCAAAAAGCGAGAGCTCGGCCGCGCGGACCGCATCCAGGCCGGAATTTGGCGACTTCGGCTCCCGCTTCCATGGACGGGCGTGCCGCATGTGAACGCGTTCGCGATCGCGGCCGGCAGCGGCGTCGTACTCGTCGACACGGGAATGGCCGAGCCCGGCGCGCTAGGGCAGCTCGAGCGCGCGCTCGCCCAGGCGGGCCTGCGGCTCGAGCACGTCCGGCTGCGTCGTCTGCACGCATGCCCACTCGGACCATTACGGGCTTGCCGGCCCGATCGTCGACGCCGCGGGCTGCGAGCTCTGGATGCACCCCAACCACGCGCACATGACCCGCGCGGCGGAGGACCCCGACCGCATGCTCGACCGCCGCATCGAGGTTGCGCGCCAGAGCGGCGTGCCGGAGGACGCGCTTCGGCGCTACGAGGACTCGCGCCGCGGCGAGGGCATCGGCGTCGCACGCGTAGTCGAGCCTGACCGCGAGCTGGTGGAGGGTGTCGAGGTCGAGACCGACCTGGGGACATGGCAGGTCGTCGAGACCCCCGGCCACGCGCCCTCGCACGTGGTTCTCCATCAGCCCGACCGCGGTCTGCTCCTGTCAGGCGACCACGTGCTGGGGCGGGTCTCGCTCTATTACGACTACGGCTACACGCCGGACCCGGCCGGCGAGTACCTCGACTCGCTCGACAAGGCGGAGCGGCTCGACGCAAGCCTTTGCCTCGCCGGCCACGGCCGTGCCTTCCGGAACGTCAACGAGAAGATCGCGGCGTTCCGCGGCACGGTGCTGGACAACATCGAGACGGTGCGGCGCGCGGTGGCCGACGGCCCGAAGACCCCGTTCGAGATCGTCCCCGACCTGCTCGGAACGGACGAGCTCTCGCCGATGATGGTGAACTGGGCGCTGTCCCAGATCCTCTGTTACCTGCGCTACCTGGAGCTGCGCGAGGAGGTCGCTCCGCTAGACGAGCGTGACGGCGCGGTCCCATGGGCGCGCTGCGCGTAGCGCGGCGAGGATCGCGCGCGTCGCGGGCGATCTGTTCAGCGTGTAGAAGTGGATCCCCGGCGCGCCGCGCGCGAGCAGGTCGGCGCACTGGAGCGTCGCGTAGGCCACGCCCAGGTCGGCGGTCGCGTCCGGATCGTCCTTGCGCGCCTCGAGCTCCGCTTCGTACTTCTCCGGGAACGAGGCGCCGCACATCTCGCTCATGCGCTTGATCTGGCCGTAGTTCGTCACGGGCATGATCCCGGGGATGATCGGGACGGTGATCCCGGCCTCGCGCGCGCGCTCGACGAAGTCGAAGTAGAAGGCGTTGTCGAAGAAGAGCTGGGTGATCAGGAAGCGTCGCGCCCGCCTCCTGCTTCTCCTTGGTGAAGCGCAGGTCCGCTTCCGGGCTCTCGGCCTCCAGGTGCACCTCCGGGAAGCAGGCCGCACCGACGGCGAAGTCGTAGCCGCCGCGGATCAGGTCGATCAGCTGCGTGGAGTACTCGAGCCCGCCCTCGGTCTTCGTCCACTCCGTCTGGCCCTGCGGCGGGTCGCCGCGCAGCGCCAGGACGTTGTCGATCCCAGCGGCGCGGATGCCGTCGAGGGTCCCCGGAGCTCCTCGACGGTTGCCCCGACGCAGGTGAAGTGGGCCATCGCCTCGATGCCGAGGTCTTGCTTGATCCACTTGACGATCTGAATCGTGCGGTCGCGCGTGGAGCCTCCCGCGCCGTACGTGACGGAGACGAACGACGGCTTGTCCTTCTGCAGCTCCGACAGCGCGTCACGCAGGTTCTTCTCACCGTCCTCGGTCTTCGGAGGGAAGAACTCGAACGAGAAGCACGGGCGTGTCCCTTCGAGGATCTGGTCGATCCGCGGCATCGGATCAGGGTACCTGCGGCGGGACGATGTCCAGCCCCGTTGCAAGCCGCCGCTCGCCGTGCAGTGAGTAGCGCACGTCGACCGAATCGTTCTTCCCGTAGCTGCCGAACAGGCCGAGGAAGATCGCGGTCCAGCGCGCCAGCCCGATGCGCTCCTTCTCGAGCGGCTTCGAGAACACGAGCCCGCCGTCCGTGGCCTTGTAGTCAACGCCCTCCTGCTGCGGCACGCCGTTGACCCACACCTCGTAGGGGGGCTCCGCGCCGCGCGGCAGGGGAACGAGCCAGCTGGCCATTCCCGCGTTATAGCTAGCGGCGCTTCTCCCACATCTGGAGCGCGCCGTGGCTCTCGTATCCGAGCCGCGCGTACACCGGCTCGCCGAGCTTCGTCGCCTGCAGGCTCGATATGTCGCAGCCGGCCTCGCGCGCGTCCCAAAGCGCGCGGTGCAGCAGCCGGCCTGCGAGGCCGCGGCCGCGCGCCTCCGCCAGTGTCGCGACCCAGTAGACGCTCGCGTCGCCCTCGACCGGCAGGATCTGAAGGCACGCGACGGGCTCGCCGTCGAGGTCGGCCACGTAGTTCCACGTCACGCCGGCAGGGTGCTCGGCCAGCATGCGCGCTGAATGG
Organism: uncultured Thermoleophilaceae bacterium; assembly: GCA_963846865.1. GTDB lineage: Bacteria > Actinomycetota > Thermoleophilia > Solirubrobacterales > Thermoleophilaceae > DASPHG01. Next base: position 611,542 of record CAWJXU010000006.1, read on the forward strand.
CGCCGTCGTCGTGCCGGTATGCGCGGTCGTTGATGTCCGGCGATGACGGGCATGAGGTCGTCGCCCGTCCGGTGGTCGATCGCCGGCGGCTCGTCCAGCTCCGCGAGGTCGAGCGTCATCGCGGCTGGATCGGCGTCGAGCTGGTGGCCGGCGTCGCGCAGCGCGGCGGCCGCCTGCTCGTCATCCTCGGGCGTCCAGACGGTCCACGCATCGACGCCCGCCTCGTCGTAATGACGGGCGAGCTCGGGCAGCGCGGCGATGAGGGCCTCCTGCGACTCGTAGACCACGCTGTTGGGCAGGGACCGCTCGGGCACCTTCGGGGTCACCGCCGCCATCACGCCGTCCGAGTTCGAGGACATGCGCGCCCTCCGAGCTCCGCCCGATCAGGCGAAAGCAGGCGCGCATGCTGTTCAACATCCGCTCGTACTCGGGAGCGCGAGCCACGATGGCGAGCCTAACCGCGCTCGAGCGACCGGCGTAGAGCCTCGTAGGGCGTCTCGCGCGGCAGCTGCTCGATGAGGCTGCGGCGCACCCGGCCCGTCCACGCCTCGGCCGACCCGTCGCCGCGAACGTCGATGCCCGCGCGTAGCCGGCCTGGCCCGGACAGCTCCAGCCGCGCGAACACCTGCTGAACGGGCTCGAAGCGCCGGCCCACCTTCAAGTCGACGATGCGAGCGTCGGCGTCCTGCTGGAGCTCCTCGCCGCGGCGCTCCAGTGCCGCGAGCGCCTCGGCCAGCTCGTCGAAGCGGGCACGTTCCACCTTGCCGCCGCGGCCGCGTTTTCAAGGAGTATCCGCGCACGGCCGCAACGCTAACGAGGGAGACTACGGCAGATGCTCGAAGGCTTGATGCAGCACGACCACCCGCTCACGGTCCAGCACATCGTCGACCGAATGCGGCGCTTCTACCGGGACAGCGAGGTCGTCACGCTCGAAGGCGATCAGCGTCCGCCGTGCCTCCTACGGCGAGGTCACCAGCCGGGTCGACCGGCTGTGCGGAGCGCTGAAGTCGCTCGGCATCGGCGAGGGCGACCGCGTCGCGACCTTCGCGTGGAACTCGCAGGAGCACCTCGAGGTCTACCTCGCGGCGCCGTCGATGGGCGCGGTCCTGCACACGCTGAACATCCGGCTTGCGGGCGACCAGCTGACCTACATCGCGAACCACGCCGAGGACAAGATCGTGTTCGTGGACGCGACGCTCGTGCCGCTGCTCGAGGAGATCGCGCCGACGTTCGAGACGGTCGAGCACTTCGTCGTGATGGGCGACGGCGACGCGGGCTCGCTGCCGAACGCCCTGAGCTACGAGGCCCTGCTTGCGGAGCAGCCCGACGAGTTCGACTACCCGGAGCTGGACGACCGCGTCGGCCGCCGGCCTCTGCTACACGAGCGGCACGACCGGCAACCCGAAGGGCGTCCTGTACTCGCACCGGTCGCAGATCCTGCACGGGCTGACCGTGTGCATCGCCGACAACCTCGGCCTGCGCTCCACCGACCGCGTGCTCCCGGTCGTGCCGATGTTCCACGCGAACGCGTGGGGCCTCGCGCACGCGGCGCCGCTGACCGGGGCCGACCTCGTGATGCCGAGCCGGTTCCTCCAGGGCGAGCCGCTCGCCAAGCTGATCGAGTCGGAGCGCGTGACCGTGGCCGGCGGCGTGCCCACGATCTGGCTCGACCTCCTGAACTACGCCGACGCGCAACAAGCCGGACCTGTCGAGCCTCCGCACGGTCGCGTGCGGCGGGTCAGCCGTGCCGCTGTCGCTGATGCAGGCCTTCGAGGAGCGCCACGGCGTCCACATCCTCCAGGCGTGGGGCATGACCGAGACGAGCCCGGTCGCGTCGGTCGCCCACCCGCCGAAGGGAGCCGAGCGGCGACGAGGCGTGGGAGGCGCGCGCGAAGGCCGGCCGGCCGCTGCCGCTCGTCGAGGCGCGGCTGGTGGACGACGACGGCGACGAGGTCGAGTGGGACGGCGAGGCCACCGGCGAGCTCGAGGTCCGCGGTCCGTGGATCGCGCGCTCGTACTACAACGACCCGTCAGGCGACGACAAGTTCGACGACGGCTGGCTGCGCACGGGCGACGTCGCGGCGATCGACGAGAAGGGATTCATCCGAATCTCCGATCGCTCGAAGGACGTCATCAAGTCCGGCGGCGAGTGGGTGTCGTCGGTCGACCTCGAGGTCGCGCTGATGGCGCACGACGGCGTCGCCGAGGCCGCGGTGATCGCGAAGCCGGACGAGCGTTGGCAGGAGCGCCCGCTCGCGTGCGTCGTGCGCAAGGAGGGCACGGATGTGTCCGCCGAGGAGCTGTGCCAGCACCTGTCCGGCCGGGTGGCGAAGTGGTGGATCCCGGACGAGTTCGCGTTCATCGACGAGGTGCCGAAGACGAGCGTCGGCAAGTTCGACAAGAAGGTGCTGCGCAAGCAGCTGGAGGCGGGCGACCTGGAGGGGCGCGAGGTCGTCGAGAGGAAGGCTAAGGAGCCGGCTTAGTCCGCGTGTTTCAGCACCGGCGAGTAGTGGTCGGCGAAGACCTTCGCCACCAGCTCACCGCGGCTCGAGACGCCAACCTTCTCGAAAACGGACTTGACGTGGTCGCGGACGGTGTGCTGCGAGACGAAGAGCTGTGCGGCGATCTCGGCAGTGCCGAGCCCGCGCGAGATCGCACGTGTCACGTCCAGCTCGCGCTGGGTGAACCCGTACGCCTCGACGATCAGCGGAGCCACCTCGGATGCCTTAGCCGGCTCGATCACGAGCGCGAGGTGGTCTGTCCCTTGCAGCATCGAAGCGTGCATCGAGAGCCACACACCCTTACGCGTGCGCAGGCGTGCGCGCGGGACTGTCTCATCCGTTTCTCCTTCGACTGAGGCGCGGACGCGGGCGGCGTATGCGGTTGCCTCGAACGGCATCAGCGACTGCTCGTGATCGACCTCGTCCAACCAGGCCGTGGCCTCGCTCGTCGCGGACACGGTGACGCCCTCGGTGTCCAGCACGATGATGCCCGGGCCGCGATCCGCAGGCGACGCCGCCGGCTGCGCGATCAGCGCTTGGCGCAGCGCCCGTCCGACGACCGGCGCAACGCGCTCGAGCCACGCCTGCTCCGCCGCCGAGTAACGCGGACTGTCGCCCAGGCGGTTGAACTGCCCAACCCCCCACGTCGAATTGCCGGCCGAGAACACCGCGCGGACCTCCGAGCGGAAGCCCGTCGCGGTCCCGTATTCGCGCCAGCGCGGTGAACGGTCCGGACGGCCACCCGTCGCCTCATGAAGGTCCGCAACCGCACGGCCACTCTGAGCGATGTCCCTGAACTTGACGTAGTCCGGAACGCGGAACTCGTAGTCCCATGTCGGCTGGCACTGGTCGTAGGGGAGGTCGCGGACGATGCCGGCGCCAAGCGACAGGATCGTGTCCGGATCCGTCGCTCCAACGAAGTAGCCGTCGGAAGGCACGACGGTGTCGACCCGCTGCATCACCTCCTCGAGCAGTTCCTGAGCCGGTAGTCCTGCTTCGGCGACGCGCTCAATCGCGTCGTAGGCGCTTTCCGCGCCCGGGAGTGCGCGAGTCATACGGCGACGGTACTCCTGCGGGCGCATGCGCGCTACCCCCCAAATGAGGGGGTTGGCGCGCTCGAATTCCCCCCAATGGCGGGATCGACGCGGACGTCCTGGGCGAGCAGCATCGGCACCAGTCGAACAAAGGAGCCGAGATGCCGAGCACGACCAACAACAGATTCGATGACCTGGCCATCAAGGGCCGCATCGTCTACCCGACGGATTCCGAGTGGGACGCCGCCCACCAGGCGTTCAGCACGCTTGTCGACCAGCGGCCCGAGGCCATGGTCTTCCCCGCCGACGAGAGCGACGTCATCACGATCGTCAACTACGCACGCGAGCACGGTGTGCGGATCGCCCCGCAGGCGACGGCGCACAACGCTGGCCCGCTCGGCGAGCTCGATGAGACGATCGTCGTGCAGACGTCCGACATGGCTGACTTCACGATCGATCCGCTTGCCCACCGCGTGCGCGTCGGCTCTGGGATCAAGTGGGAGAAGATCACCCCGCACCTCTCGGACCAGGGGCTCGCTGGCCTGCACGGATCATCGCCCGATGTCGGCATCGCCGGCTACTCGCTCGGCGGCGGCATGGGCTGGCTGGCCCGCAAGTACGGGCTGCAGACCAACAGTGTTACCGCGATCGAGCTGGTGACCGCCGATGGCGAGTTCCGCCGCGTGACGGCCGAGAACGAGCCGGACCTCTTCTGGGCACTCCGCGGCGGCGGCGGCAACTTCGGGATCGTGACCGCGATCGAGTTCGCCGTCTATCCGGTCGAGGAGATCTACGCCGGCGCGCTGTTCTTCCCGTTCGAGCGCGCTGCCGAGATGTTCCACACGTGGCGGGAGCTGCTCCCGACGTTCCCCGAGGAGCTGATGACCTGGGCGAACATCCTGCACTTCCCGCCGCTGCCGGAGATCCCGGAGCCCTTCCGCGGCGCCTCGTACGCGATCGTCATGGGCGCCTACCTCGGCGAGGAGCGCGAGGGACGCGAGCTGCTCAGCCGTCTCCGTGACCTGGGGCCGGAGATCGACACGTTCGCGATGGTGCCTCCGATCGAGCTCGGTGAGCTTGCGATGGACCCGCCGGATCCGCTGCCGTTCGTCAGCGGCCACGAGCTGGTCAGCGAACTGCCGGCAGAGCTGATGGACGAGTTCCTGGAGATCGTCGGGCCCGAGTCTGACTCAGGCGCGACGGTCACGATGTTCCAGCTGCGTCACATGGGCGGTGCGTTGGCGCGCAAGTCGCCCGGGGCAGGCGCCCGCGCGACGCTGCCGGGCGAGGTCAGCCTGTTCACGCTCGGGGTCGCCCCGGACGCGGACGCGGTGCAGGCGGTGCGGTCCCGGATCGACCGTCTCGTAGCGGCGACACAGCCGCACCGGGCCGGCCAGTACCCGAACTTCGTCGAGGAGCCCGCCGACGCGAGCGACTTCTTCGACGCCGAGACGTGGGAGCGACTGCGCCAGGTGAAGGCGCTCTACGACCCGCAGGACCTGTTCAAGGGCAACCACTACGTCCCGCCGGCGGAGGCGGACGCGATCGCCGCCTAGCCGCCGATCGCTGACATCGTGCGGGCGGGCTGGGTGAATCCCGGCTCGCCCACGCGGTGTTTCAGCTCCTTGCGCCAGACGGCGTCGCGGATGATCGTCTCGAGCTCTCCGTCGCTCGCGCCCGAGCGCAGCGGCTCGCGCAGGTCGGTCTCGCGCAGCGAGAACAGGCAGGTGCGCAGCTCGCCTTCCGCCGTGAGCCGGATCCGGTTGCAGTCGGAGCAGAAAGGCTCGGACACCGGGTTGATGAACCCGATCTCGCCGACGCCGTCGACGAACCGGAAGACGCGCGCGGTCGCGGACGGCTCGCGCGGGAGCTCCTCGAGCGGATAGCGGGCATGGATGAGCGCGCGCAGCTCCTCGCCCGTGAGGACCGAGTCGGGCCTCCACGCGTGGTCGCCGTCGAGCGGCATGAACTCGATGAAGCGGACTTGGAACGGATGCGTGCGCGCGAACTCGGCGAACGGCAGCGCCTCCTGCTCGGTGAAGTCGCGCATCGCCACGGCGTTCACCTTCACCTTCAGCTGCGGGTGGCGCGCCAAGGCCTCGAGCCCGCGCAGCACCTGCGGCAGCGCGTCACGCCGCGTCATCGCGTAGAAGCGGTCGCGCTGCAGCGAGTCGATCGACACGTTCATGCGCTGGATGCCCGCCGCGACGAGAGCGTCCGCGTCTCGCTCGAGCAGGAAGCCGTTCGTCGTCACCGAGAGGTCCTCGATCCCGTCGATCAGCGAGAGCTTCGCGACGAGCCGCGGGAACTGCTTGCGCACGAGCGGCTCGCCGCCGGTCAGCCGCACGTCGGTGACACCCAGGCGCACGAACAGCGAGACGAGCCGCTCGATCTCCTCGAAGGTGAGGATCGCGTCGCGCTCGAGCCACGGCAGTCCCTCGGCGGGCATGCAGTACTGGCAGCGGAAGTTGCAGCGGTCGGTTACCGAGACGCGCAGGTCCTGGATCAGGCGTCCATGGCCGTCAACCAGCGGTTCCACGTAGTTCAGGCTAGCGCGGGCTGGCGGCTCGTCTGCGAGGCGTAGAGGCGCCACTCGCCCGGCACGCCCTTGAGCGCGTGAACGCCGCGATCCTCGAACTCGATTCCCGACCCGACGACCAAGTCCTTCACCGTCTGCGACACGAGCACCTCGCCCGCGTCGGCGAGCGCGCCGACCCGCGCCCCGATGTTGACCGCGAGCCCGGCGAGGTCGTCGCCGACGACGTCGCACTCACCCGTGTGAACGCCAGCCCGCACCGGGATCCCGATCCGGTCGGCCTCGCGCACGATCTCGTGCGGCGCAGCGGATCGCGCGCGCGGGTCCGTCGAACGAGGCGAGGAAGCCGTCGCCCATCGTCTTGATCTCGTGGCCCGCGGTGGCGTGCGAGTGACTTGCGGACGATCTCGTCGTGCGCTTCGGCGAGGTCTCGCCAGCGGCGGTCCCCGACCGCCGCCGCACGGTCCGTCGATCCAACGATGTCGGTGAACAGGACGGTGGCGAGTCGTCGCTCCGGCTCGCGCGAGGCGCGCTCTCCTGTGAGGAAGTCCTCGACCTCGTCGAGCAGCGCGTCCTGGTCCTCGGTGAAGAACAGGTGGTCTCTGCCGGGCAGCTCGAAGTAGCGCGCTCCGGGGATGCTCTCGGCCATGTGCTTGCCGAAGCGCCTGGGGAGCACCTCGTCGTCCGCCTTCTGCAGGACGAGGGACGGCGCCTCGATTGCCGGCAGCGCGTGGCGTACATCGATCTCGCGGTACAGAGCCATGAGCGCCACGGCTCCGCTCGGCCCGCTTCCGCTTCGGAGGAAGCGTGCCCACCAGGTGAGGAACGCCTCGTCGTCGCTGAGGCTGGGGCTGAACACGTCCACGAGGACGGGTCCGCCCCATTCCCGCTTCATTCGGGCGAGCATCCGGTCGTAGGTCTCCTCCGAGAAGCCGATCGGGAAGTCGTCCGCATGAAGCGTGCGCGCGAACGTCCCGAACATGACGAGCTTGTCGACGTTCGCCGGATGGCTCGCCGCGAACAGAAGCGCCATCGGACCTCCCTCCGACACGCCGAAGACGGAGGGGCGCTCGAATCCCGCGGCGCGGATCACGGCGTGCAGGTCGTCCATGCTCTCCTCGAGCGTCGGCGGATGGGTCGGGCGGTCCGACAGCCCTTGGCCGCGCTTGTCGTAGAGCACGAGCGTGCTGAAGCTCGCCAGACGTTCGAAGAAGCGCCGCACCGCCGGGTACTCGACCCCCACCTCGAGATGGGAGACGAAGCCGGGGACGAACACGAGCTGGACGGGCCCTTCACCAACGACGCGGTAGGCGATGCTGACCCCACCACGACTGTCCGCGTAGCGAGTCTCGCCGGCCATGTGCCCGATTATCGCGCGGCCGTCAGCGCTGGTCTATCGGCACGTAGTCGCGGTCGCGCTCGCCCGTGTAGATCTGGCGCGGCCGCGCGATCTTCGTCTCCTCGTCCTTCACCATCTCGAGCCACTGCGCGATCCAGCCGGATGTCCGCGGGATGGCGAACATCACCGTGAACATGTCGGTGGGGATCTCGAGCGCCTCGTAGATCAGGCCGGAGTAGAAGTCGACGTTCGGGTAGAGCTTGCGCTCGGTGAAGAACTCGTCGTCGAGCGCCTGCTTCTCGAGCTCGACCGCGATCTCGATCTTCGGGTTCTTGCCCGTGACCTCGAAGACCTCCTCGACGTTCTTCTTGATGATCCGCGCGCGCGGGTCGTAGTTCTTGTAGACGCGGTGGCCGAAGCCCATCAGCTTCTCCTTGCGGTCCTTCACGCCCTGGAGGAAGTCGGGGATGTTCTCGACCTTCTCGATCCGGTCGAGCATCCGCAGGACGGCCTCGTTCGCGCCGCCGTGCAGCGGGCCGTACAGCGCCGCCACGCCGGCGGCGACGGCCGAGTACGGATCGACCTCGGACGAGCCGACCGCGCGCACCGCGCTCGTCGAGCAGTTCTGCTCGTGGTCGGCGTGCAGGATCCAGAGGACGTCGAGGGCGCGCTCGAGCCGCGGGTCCGGCTCGTACTTGACCTCGGTCATCTTGTAGAGCATCGACAGGAAGTTGCCGGGGTAGCTCAGGTCGTTGTCGGGATAGATGTAGGGCAGGCCGAGCGAGTGCCGGTACGCGAACGCGGCGAGGGTCGGGACCTTCGCGATCAGCCGCACGGCCGCCATGTGGCGCTCGCCCTCGTCGTCGATCGCCTTCGCGTCGGGGTAGAAGGTCGAGAGCGCGCCGACGCAGCCGAGCAGCATGCCCATCGGGTGCGCGTCGTAGCGGAAGCCGCTCAGGAACTCGCGCATGTTCTCGTGGACGTAGGTGTGGATCGTGATCTCGTGGACCCACTCGTCGAGCTGGTCCTGCGTCGGCAGCTCGCCGCACACGAGGAGGTAGGCGACCTCGAGGTAGGTGGCGTGCTCGCAGAGGTCCTCGATCGAGTAGCCGCGGTGCTGGAGGATCCCCGCCTCGCCGTCGATGAAGGTGATCTCGCTGCGGCACGACGCGGTGTTCGTGTACGCCGGGTCGTAGGTCATGAGGCCGAAGTCGTCCTCGTCGACCTTCATCTGGCGGAAGTCCATCGCCTTGACCGTGCCGTCCGTGACCGGCACCTCGTAGGTCTCGCCCGTCCGGTTGTCGGTGACCGTGAGCGTGTCCTCGCGCTCGGCGCTCGCTACGCCACCGCCGTCCTGTGCTTCGGTCTGCTCTTCCGCCATCGCTCTCTCCTCAGCTGGTTCTACCCAGCATTCTGACCTACTTCTTCTTTCTCCAACCGCTGCCGAGCCTGCTGGCGATCTTCCCCGCGCCCTTGCGGACCTCGAACTCGGCGAAGCCGCCCTGCTCCGGGGGCGGCAGCTGCTCGGCCTCGGCGGCTGTGATCGTCAGCGTGACCGCCTTCTCCGCGGTGCGCTTCACCTCGGGGGCGTCGACGAAGCGGTGGTCGCCCGCCGTCGTGCGCATGACGATGCCGTCGAAGATGTGCTCCCTGTAGTTGTCGACGACCTGGTCGACCGTGCCGACCTCCACCTCGTCGGAGCTGAAGACCGGAGTGCCGCGCTCGACGGCCGTGTAGTGGACCGCGTGCCCGTCGTCGATCATCGCGGGCTCGCTCTAGTGGGACTCGCTGGTCGCCTCTTCGGCGCCGCCGCCGTGCTCCTCTTCCTCGTTCGCCGAGGTGATGAGGGCGGCGCTGATCGTGCCGACCACGAGCAGCACCGAGATCGCGCCGACGATCTTCTCTGCTCCGCCGGGGAAGTCTTCCTTCTTGATCCCGATGACGGCGACGACGACGGCCCAGATGGCGGCCAGCCCGCCGATGACGTGGAAGGCGTTCATTCCGGCCGAACGCTATCGGAGCGCCGGGCGCGAGCGCGGACGCGCGGCGGCGGCTGCGGCGCCGGCACGGCGTGGTCGCCGCGGCGCGGCGGGCGCGGCTTGCGCGGGCGCGGCGAGTGGCCGCTGCCGCCGTCTCCGCCGCGACTCCTCGCCGGCGGGCTCGGGCTCGGCACGGACCGCCCACCAGACGAGCCAGAGCAGCGCGACGATGGGGATCTTCAGCACGACGACCATCCAGATGAAGCCCCAGGTCATGTGGGCCGATGGTACCCCGGATACATGCGGTACGATCCATGACCGTGAGCGACCCGGGCCTGTTCGGCCCCGACAGCGTCACCTGGCGGGTGAATCGGGAGGGCGTCCTTCTCCTCGGAGGCGGGGCCGCGATCATCATGCAGGTCGCCCATCCGCTCGTCGGGGCGGGCGTCGCCGAGCACTCGAACTACCGCGAGGACCCGTGGGGCCGGCTCTACCGGACGCTCGACATCACGACGAGCATGGTGTTCGGCTCGACGGCGAAGGCGCAGGAGGCGTCCGAGCGCCTGCGGGCCGTCCACAGGCGCGTGCACGGGCTCACGAAGGAGGCCGGCGGCAGGCTACCCGGCGGGCACGAAGTACTCCGCGCAACGACCCGAAGCTCGGCATGTGGGTGCACGCGACGCTCGTGGACACGTCGATGCAGGTGTACACGGCGTACGTCGGGAGCGCTCAGCCACGCCGAGAAGCTCCGCTACTACGAGGAGCAGAAGCGGCTCGGGCGAGATGTTCGGCGTGCCGATCGAGCGCCAGCCGGAGACCCTCGCCGAGTTCTACGAGTACTTCGAGCGGATGGTCGAGGAGGAGCTCGCCGTCACGAGCGCGCTAGCGGACGTGGTCGACGCCACGATGCGCCCGGAGCTCCCGTTCGTGGCCCGGCCGCTGGTGGAGGCGCTCAACCTGGCGACCGTCGGCCTGCTCCCGCCGCGGCTGCGCGACGAGCTTGGCGCTGGAGCTGGGCCAGAACCGCCGCCGGCTCGTGCGCGCGTCGCGCGCGGTGATCCGCCGGGCGCTGCCAGTGCTTCCGCGCCTACTTCGTGAGTTCCCGCCGGCGCGCAGCGCCGACCGGCGCGTGGCTGCTGCTGCCTGAGTAGCGTCGTCCCTGGGAGTGGGACGCGCTGTCACCTTCGTCGCCCTCGGTCTTGCCGTGGCCGCGACCGCGGTCCTGATGTTCGGTGCCGGCGGCGACTATCGCGTGCACGTGACGCTCGACAACGCCGGGCCAGCTCGTCAAGGGGAACCAGGTGAAGGTCGGCGGCCGCCCGGTGGGGCTCGTCGAGAGCATCGAGCTCCAGGACGACGCACGGGCGCGCATCGAGGTCTCGATCGAGGACGAGCTCGCGCCCTCTGCACGAGGGCAGCGTGATGACGCTCCGCGCGACCTCGCTGTCGGGCATCGCCAACCGCTACCTGGCGCTCGAGCCCGGCCGCAACGACGAGCCGGAGATCCCCGACGGCGGCGAGGTGCGGGCGGAGGACGGCCGCGAGGCGGTCGACCTCGACCAGCTGCTCAACACGCTCGACGCACGAGACCCAGCGCGACCTCCAGGCGTTCGTGCGGAACTCGGCCGACGCGTTCGCCGACGAGCCGAGTGGCAGCGAGGACGACGAGGCGACGCTCGTCGCGGCACGGCAGGCGAACGCCGGGCTCGAGGCGCTCAACCCGGCGCTGTCCCAGTCGGCGGCGACCTTCCGCGCGCTGATGCGCGACCAGGCGGCGCTCGAGCGCTTCATCGTCCGCTCGGCGCAGGTCGTCGAGGACGTGAGCGCGCGGCCCGAGCACCTCGACCCGCTCGTGCGGCAACGCGCTCGGGGCGGTCGGCGCGCTCGCGCGCGAGAGCGCGGCGCTCGAGAGCTCGCTGCGGCGGCTGCCGCCGACGCTGCGCAAGACGAACAGCACGCTCGTGAACCTGCGCGCGACGCTTCAGGACGTGCGGCCGCTCGTCCGCGACGCGCGCCCGGTCGCGCCGCTGCTGTCGGACGCGTTCGACCAGCTGCGGCCGTTCGCGCGCGACGCGCGACCCGTTGTGCACAGACGCGCGCGGTGGTCGACCGGGCCGGCACCGCGGGACCTGCTCGGCGTGCTGGAGCGCCTGGTGCGCCTGTCGCGCGAGGCCGTGCCGGCGTTCGACTCCACCGTCAAGACCGTCGAGGACGCGCTCCCGGTCGTGCGCGAGGCGCGCCCGTACGTGCCCGACCTCATCGGCGGCCTGATGAACGGCTTCGGCGGGACGACCGCCGGCTACTACGACGCGAACGGCCACTACGTGCGGATCTCGTTCCAGGGCTCGACCGCGACCCCGACCGGGCTCGGCACGCTCGTTCCGCGCCCGCCCGAGCTGCAGGGCCTGACCGGCTTCCGCACAGGCGTCAACAAGCGCTGCCCCGGCGCCGCCACCCAGCCTGCCGAGGACGGCTCGAACCCGTTCATCGACACCGCCGTCTGCGACGAGGAGGACAACCCGCGATGAGGCGCGCCCTGATCCTCTTCGCGATCGGCGCTGCGTCGGCCGCTCGGCACGCTCGGCGCGGGCGGATCCGCGCCGACCTACCGCGTCGACGCGGTCTTCGACTCGACCGCGAACCTGATCCCGGGCCAGGACGTGAAGATCGCGGGCGCGCGCGTCGGCTCGGTGAGCGACATCCACCTGACCGAGGAGCGCAAGGCGCGCGTCGAGATGGAGGTCGAGGAAGGGTTCGCGCCGTTCCGCGCGGACGCCGAGTGCACGATCCGGCCGCAGTCGCTGATCGGCGAGAAGTTCGTGCAGTGCCACCCCGGCACGCCCGACCGGCCAGCCGCTCGAGGAGAGCGGCGACGGCGCGCCGACGGTCCCGCTCGAGCAGACCCACTCGCCGGTGGACCTCGACCTCGTCTTCGCCGCGCTGCGCCAGCCGTACTCGCAGCGGCTGGCGATCATCCTGAACGAGCTCGGCACCGGGCGTGGCGGGCCGGGCGGAGGACCTGAACGCGGCGATCCGCCGCGCGAACCCGGCGCTTCAGGAGATCAACGACGTCCTGCGGATCCTCGGCCGCGACCGCGCGGCGCTCGGCCGGCTGGTCGACCAGTCCGACCGCGTGATCGCCGAGCTAGCGCGGCGGCGCGGGACGGTGACCAGCTTCATCGAGCGCTCGGACCGCGTCGCGCGCGAGGTGGCGGGCCGGCGCGACGAGCTCGGCCGAGGTGATCGAGCGGCTGCCGCCGCTGCTCGACGAGCTCGAGCCGACGGCCGACCGGCTGGCGGCGCTCGCGTCGGACGCCACGCCGACGCTGCGCGACCTGCGCCGTGCGGCGCCCGGGGCCGAGGCGCTGCTCGCGGACTTCGACCCGGTCGCGGACGCGGCGCGGCCCGCGCTCAAGCGGCTGGCGGAGATGTCGGAGGTCGGGCGCCGCGCCGTGCGCGCGGCGCGGCCCGTGGCCGGGAGGCTCAAGCCGGTCGCGGCGATCCTGCCGCCGATCGCCGAGCTCGCGGCCGACCTGCAGGAGTCGGTCCGCGACTCCGGCGTGGTCGAGGGCCTCCAGCTCTACACGTTCTACGGCGCGGGCGCGCAGGCTCGCTTCGACCAGTTCTCGCACATCCTGCCCTCGTACCAGATCGCCGGCCCCGTGCCAGCAGTACGCGCGCGAGCCGGCGCCGAGTGCGACGCGCACTTCGACGGCGAGCCCGCCGCGGACGCGACGGGCCGCGCAACCCTCGACTACCTGCTCGGCAAGTGAGCCGCGCAGCAGCACAGCCTCGCCGGCAGCCCCGTCCTCGTGGGGGCGGCGACCGTCCTCTGCGCGTCGTCGCCGTCTTCCTCTCCTACAACGCGAACAACGGGCTGCCGTTCGTGCCCACCTACGACGTGACCGTCCAGGTGCCGGACGCCGCCGGGCTGGTGCGCGGCAACGAGGTCCGGATCGGCGGCAAGCGCGTCGGCGTGATCGAGGAGATCACGCGGTGGAGGGCGAGGGCGACGACCCGGTCGCCGAGCTCGACGCTCGCTGATCACGAGCGCTCGAGCCGCTGCCCGCGGACTCGGTGGTGACGGTCCGGCCGCGCTCGCCGCTGGGGCTCAAGTACCTGGAGCTGAAGCCCGGGCATGTCCGAGGAGGGCATCGAGGCGAACACGAAGCTGCCGCTCGAGGCCGCGCAGCCGATCGTCGAGCTCGACGAGGTCGTCAACGCCTTCGACGCGAGCAGCCGCCGGGCGCTGCGGCAGGTGCTCGACGGCCTCGGCACCGGCTTCGCCGGGCGCGGCGCCGACGTGCAACGCGCTGGTCGCCGAGGCGCCCGAGCTGCTCGCGCGGCGCCGAGCGCGTCGCCGCGAACCTGAGCGACTCCGGCGACCGGGCTGCGCCGCCTGCTCGTCTCGGCGACCGCGTCACGGGCGAGCTCGCCTCCGTCGCCGCCGAGGGCGGCTCGGCGCTCGAGCGGCGCGGACACGACGGCGGGCGCGCTCGACGCGGCGGCGCGCGACGCTCGGGGAGGCGATCGCCGAGACGCCGCCCACCCAGGCCGCGGCGCTGTCGCGTTCCGCGAGGCGCGCCCGCTGCTCACGCGACGCCGCGGCGCTCGCGCGCGACATCCGCCCGGGCGTCGCGGCTGCTGCCGCGCGCGGCCGACGAGCTCGACCGCGCGCTCGACGAGGGCGTGCCGGTGCTGCGCCGCGCGTCGCGCTCGCGGCGCGGCTCGAGGACACGCTGGCCGCCGTCGCGAGCTGTCCGAGGACCCCGCGACCGCCGACGCGCTCGAGCGGCTGCTGCGCGTGCTCGTCTCGGTCAAGCCCGACGCTCGAGTCCTCGCGCCGGCGCAGATCCAGTGCAACTACCTCGGGCTCTGGACGCGCAACGTCCCGAACACGATCTCCGAGGGCGACGCGTCGCGGCACCTGGTTCCGCACGCTGGTGGTCGCCGACAAGGCCGAACGAGATGCTCTCGTCGCGCCGAGCCCGCGCCCGACCTGCACGTGAACCCCTACCCGCACGGCGGGCGAGAACGGCGAGTGCGAGGCCGGCAACGAGCCGTGGCTGCCCGGGCAGCAGATCGGCAACGTGCCCGGCGACCAGGGCGGCGCGACCGAGGCAACGAGGCCGCCGGACGGGGTGAGTCGGCCCCGGATGAGCGCCCCGCGCAACCCGAACACGCCTCCGCGGATCTCGAACTTCGCCGCCGGCCTGCTGATCATCGTCGTCGCCTTCTGCGCGTGCTGGCTCGCGTTCAAGGGCGCGCCGTGGAAGGACAAGTGGGAGCTGCAGGCGGTCGTGCGCCAGGCGACCGAGCTGCGGTCGCGCTCGCCGGTGCGGATCGCGGGCGTCGAGGTGGGCAAGGTGAAGGAGGTCGAGCGCGGGCGAGGGCGGCACCGCGGTGGTCACGATGGCGCTCGAGGACGACGCGCTGCCGATCCACGAGGACGCGACGATCAAGGTGCGGCCGCGGATCTTCCTCGAGGGCAACTTCTTCGTGGACCTGAAGCCCGGCAGCCCCGGTCGCCGGCCGTGGACGAGGGCTACACGATCCCGCTCGCGCAGACCGCGGCGCCGGTGCAGCTCGACCAGATCCTCTCGACGCTCCAGGCGGACACGCGCGCGAACCTGAAGCTGCTGCTGGCACGGGCTCGGCGAGGGGTTCGCGGACGGCGGAGCCGAGGCGCTGAACGAGGCGCTGGGCCCTCGGACGAGGCGTTCACGCAGGGCGCGATGGCGGCGGAGGCGTTCCGCGGCACGGACGACGACGACCTGCCCGGGTTCGTCGACGCGGGCGGCGACGTGGCCGCCGCGCGCGCGCGGACGGCGCCTGCCGACCTGGTCGAGGGCCTCAACCGCTCGGCGCGCGCGCTCGCGAGCCGCCGCGCGGAGCTCTCGGCCTCGCTGCCCGAGCTCGACCGCCTGCTCGAGGAGGCCGATCCCGCGCTCGACGCGTTCAACGCGGCGTTCCCGCCCACCCGCGCGCTCGTGAGAGACGCGCGGCCCGGGGTGCAGGCGGCGCCCGAGACGCTCGAGCTCGCGATCCCGGTGCTCGAGCAGGCGCGCCAGCTGGTCGCGCCGGCCGAGCTGCCGGCGCTCGTCGACGAGCTCGACCCGGCGGTCCGGTCGCTGGCGCGGCTCGAGCCCGACCTGACCGAGCTCGCTCGGCGACGTGACCCCGGTCACCGAGTGCCTGCGCCTCAACGCGGTGCCCACGCTGAAGAAGCACGATCGACGACCCGCCGCACACGACCGGCGAGCCGATCTACCGCGAGCTGCTGTACGCCCTGGTCGGCCTGGCGAGCGCGTCGCAGAACTTCGACGGCAACGGCCCGGCCGTCCGCTACCACGCGGGTGGCGGCGACACCGGCGTGACCACCGGCGACGTCCCGTCGATCGGCGAGTCGCTCGTCGGGCTCACCGACGAGCCGATCCTCGGCTCGCGCCCGCGCTGGACCGGCGTGCGCCCGCCGTTCCGGCCGGACGTGCCGTGCATCTCGCAGGAGCCGCCGGACCTGCCGCGGAGACCGGCCCCGCGCCGCAGCAGCAGCGCATCTCGTCGTTCGACCCGGCTCCGCTCGACGACGCCATCGACCTCCTGCGGGTGCCGCGGCGATGAGGACTTCCGAAACCGCCGGATCTTCCGCAACCGCCGCTCGCTCGTCGAGCTGCTGGCGATCGTCGGGCTCGTCCTCCTCGCGATCCCGATCTCGGCCTACATCCTCGACCACCAGCGCCTGCGCTGGCCGTGGGAGGAGGTGATGACGCTCGAGGCCGAGTTCCGCAACGCGCAGGCGGTCTCGCCCGGCCAGGGGCAGAACGTCACGGTGGCGGGCGTCGAGGTCGGCGAGATCACGAAGGTCGAGACCGAGGACGGGCTCGCGGTCGTGACCGTCGAGCTCGAGCCCGACGAGGTCGGCGCCGTCTACCGCAACGCGACGATGTACCTGCGGCCGAAGACCGGGCTGAACGACATGACGATCCAGCTCGACCCCGGCCGGCCCGACCCGGCGCTCGAGGACGGCGGGCGGCTGGGCGACGGCGATCGGATCGGCGTTGCGCAGACCACGACGAACGTCAACTCCGACGAGGTGCTCGCCGCCTCGACGCGGACACGCGCCGCTACCTGGCCGTCTTCGCGAACGCGGGCGGCCAGGGGCTGAAGGGGCGCGGGCCCGGACCTGCGCGCGCTGCTCAAGGCGACGCAGCCGACGCTCGAGCAGTCGGCGCGCGTGAACCGCGCGATCGCCGACCGCAGCGCAGAAGCTCGCGCGGCTGATCCACAACCTGCGCGTGCTCTCGGCCGCCGCGGCGCGAAGGACGGCGAGCTGGCGAGCCTGGTGGAGGCGAGCTCCGACGTGCTCGAGACGGTCGGCGCGCGCGAGGCGGAGCTCGCCGCGGGCGTGGAGCGGCTGCCGGCTGCGCTGCGCTCGACGCGGCGCGCGCTCCACGAGGGGCGCGCGCTCGCCGAGGAGCTGCGGCCGGCAGCGCGCGAGCTGCGCCCGCTGGTCCGCGAGCTCGCGCCGGCGATGGTGGAGGTGCGCCCGCTCCTGCGCGACTCCGAGCCGATACTGCGCGAGGACCTCCGCCCGCTCGTGCGCGAGGCCACGCCGCTCGTCGCCGACCTGCGCCCGGCGGTCGCGACCTCGAGCCGGCGACGACGGACCTGGTCCGCACCGGCAAGGTCCTGAACTACGTCGCGAACGAGCTCGGCTACAACCCGCCCGGGCCGGAGGAGGGATACCTCTTCTGGACGTCCTGGTTCATCCACAACGCGAACTCGATCCTGACGACCGAGGACGCGCACGGCGCGACCTGGCGCGGGCTCGTGATGGTCGGCTGCTCGTCGCTCGGGCAGCTGTTGCCGACCAACCCGGCGCTCGCGCCGCTCGCCGCCGTGCCGATCTGCCCCGACCCGCCGCCGCCGCCGGTCGCCACGAAGCGGGGAAGGGCTGATGCAGAAGCAGGCGCCGACCATCGGGAAGCTCGCGATGATCGCGGTGTTCGCGCTGTCGTGCTTCCTGATCCTGACCTACCTGTGGACGTCGTTCGGCGGCCCGACGCCGATCTCCGCGAAGGGCTACCGCTTCCAGGCCGACTTCGAGGAGGCCACCCAGCTCGCCGACAACGCCGACGTCCGCATCTCGGGCGTGACCGTCGGCCACGTGAAGAAGTCGGAGCAGGTGGACGAGCACGACGCGCGTCGAGATCGAGATCGAGGAGCGCTACGCGCCGATCCCGCAGGACACGCAGGCGACCCTGCGCCAGAAGACGCTGCTCGGCGAGACATACGTCGAGCTGACGCCGGGCTCGAACGAGTCCGGGGACCTGCCCGACGGCGGCGGCTGCCGGCCACGCAGGTGAAGCCGACGGTCGAGCTCGACGAGATCCTGCGTGCGCTGGACAAGCCGACGCGCGACGACCTCCAGCGCTTCCTGAAGGGCACGGCGCGCGCGTTCGCGGGCCGCGGCGAGGACGTGAACGCCGCGGTCGGCAACCTGTCGCCGTTCGCCGAGGACGCCGGCGACCTCGTGCGCGTGCTCGACTCGCAGCAGCCGGGCCGTGCGGCGGCTCGTGTCCGACAGCGGCCAGGTGTTCGAGTCGCTCGGGCGCCGCCAGGGCCAGCTCTCGGGGCTGGTGCGCGCGCTCGACGTCCTGCTGGGCGCGACCGCGCGGCGCAACGCCGAGCTGGCCGAGACCGTGCGGATCCTGCCGACCACGCTGCGCGAGCTGCGCCCGACGCTCGCCGAGATCGAGGCCGTTTCGCGCGAGGCGCGGCCGCTGGTGCGCGACCTGCGGCCCGCCGCGCGCGCGCTCGAGCCGACGCTGTCGGACGCGCTGCCGCTGGCGCCCGAGCTGCGCGGGCTGTTCCGCGACGTCGACCGCGTGATCACGGTCTCCGAGGACGCGCTCCCGGCGACCACGACACCGTGGAGGCGGCGCATCCGCTGTTCAGCTGCTCGTCCCCGTCCTCCAGGAGGCGGAGCCCGTCGTCGACTACCTCGGGCTCTACGAGCGCGGAGGTGATCGCGCGTTCGCCAACGTGGCGGCCGCGACCGAGGCGCCGCGCCGCCCGCCGGCGGCGGGGCGCCGATCCACTACCTGCGCGCGCTGGTGCCGTTCACCGCCGAGGGGCTCGTCGCGGCCGACGAGCGCTTCGGGACGAACCGCCACAACCCGTACTTCCTCCCGGGCGCGCTCGAGAAGCTCGGCGAGCAGCTCGAGACGTTCGACTGCCGCAACCGGAGAACCGGTCACCCCCGGGCAGGCGGCGCCGCCGTGCGTGGTCGCGCCGAAACTCGAGTTCCAGGGCCGCGCGACGCGCTTCCCGCAGCTCAGGAAGCAGCGCTGACCGGCGCTCGAGCGCGGTCATGCGGCGGAACTCCTCGAAGCGCGCGTCGATCTCGTCGCGCGTCAGGCGTGCGACGCGCTCGGTGCCGAACTCCTCGACGTTGAACGACGCGAGCACCGAGCCGTAGGTCATCGCGCGGCGCAGCGTCGCGTCGTCGTCCGAGTCCTGCGAGGCGAGGTAGCCCAGGAAGCCGCCGGCGAACGAGTCGCCGGCGCCGGTCGGGTCGTTCACCGTCTCGAGCGGGTACGCCGGCAGCGCGAAGAACCCCTCGCGCGTGAACAGCGCGGCGCCGTACTCGCCCTGCTTGGCGATCACGAAGCGCGGCCCCATGTCCATCACGGCGCGTGCGGCTCGCACGAGGTTCGGCTGTTCGGTGAGCTGGCGCAGCTCGGCGTCGTTCATGAAGATCAGGTCGACTCCGCCGATCGTGCGCACGAGCGAGTCCTTCGCGGTCTCGATCCACAGGTTCATCGAGTCGAGACCCGCGAGCCGCGCGCCGGTGCACTGCTCGCGCACCTCGCGCTGGAGGTCGGGCTGGATGTTCGCCAGGAAGAGGACCGCGGCTGCCTTCGACTCGTCGGAGAGCTTCGGCTCGAACTCGCCGAACACGTTCAGCTGCGTGTCGTCGGTGTGCGCGGTGTTGAGGTCGTACTCGTAGTGGCCCTGCCAGAAGAAGGTCTTGCCGCCCTCGACGCGCTCGATGTCGTCGGTGTTCATCGCCGCGCTCGTGCAGCACCGCGTACTGCTCGTCGCCGAAGTCGTCGCCCACCGGCCCGACCACCCGGACGTCGGTGAAGAAGCTCGCCGCAGCGAGAAGTGCACCGCCGAGCCGCCGAGCATGCGCGACCGCTCGCCGAACGGCGTCTTCACGGAGTCGAAGGCGATCGAGCCGACGACTGCGAGGCCCATGGCGGCGCCACGATAGCCTGGCCCGCTCGTGAGAGCCGTCCAGATCAAGGAATTCGGCGGCCCGGACGTGCTCGAGGTGGTCGACGACGCGCCGGTCCCGGAGGCCGGCGAGC
>CAWJXU010000007.1:0-136951 GCA_963846865.1 uncultured Thermoleophilaceae bacterium
CGGGCCTGCGACGGCATTCTGCTGCGGGGTTTCCGGGTTCGGGACGGGCGCGCCCAACTCCGTTTCAGCTGGCCCACCCGCTACGGCCGCTGCGTGGAGAGATGCCGGAACCGCCTGGCCGCCACCCATCGCTTCGCCCGATGGCGCCGAGGCCAGCGCGTTCGCGTCGAGTTGCTTACCTCGCCCCGAAGGCCCCGCCGCGCGCAACGTCTGGCCGTCACGAAGGCCAGGGTTCGCTCCCGAGGCCGCGAGCCTCGGTCGTTGAGGCCGCTGTCGTTGCCTCCGACCAGCACCGGACCACCGAGCCCGTAGTCGATGCGGGCGATCCGACATATCTCTCTCGCAGGGTTGACCGTCCTGGTCAGTTGCCTCGTGCTAGCCCCCGCCGCGCAGGGGGCGGGGGAACTCGACGCGAGCTTCGATGGCGACGGCATGGTCCTGACCGACTTCGGGGGACCCAACGAGGGCTGGGCTGTCGCGGTACAGAGCGACGGCAAGATCGTGGCGGCGGGCAGCGTGACGACGGGGACCGCCGTGGACTTCGCCCTGGTGCGCTACAACGCGGACGGCAGCCTCGACACGAGCTTCGACGGCGACGGCAAGGTGCCCACCGACTTCGGCGCGGCGGACGATGGCCGTCGACGTGGCGATCCAAAGCGACGGCAAGATCGTCGTCGCGGGCGTAAGGCAGCGGCAACGACTTCGCCGTGGCGCGCTACAACCGGACGGCAGCCTCGACACCAGCTTCGACGGCGACGGCAAGGTGACGACCGACATCGGCTCGGTCGACAGACGGCAGCAGCGTCGCGATGCAGGCGGACGGCAAGATGGTCGTGGCGGGGCAACCTTCACAACTGTCGATGACATCGACTTCGCGGTGGCGCGGTACAACGCCGACGGCAGCCTCGACACGAGCTTCGACGGCGATGGGAAGGCGGTCACCGACTTCGGAGGCCTCTCCGATAACGATGACGGCGCCACCGGCGTGGCGCTCCAAGGCGACGGCAAGGTCGTAGCGGCTGGCCACACCGACGCCGGCGACAACCCCCAGAACTTCGCGCTTGCCCGTTACACCACGAGCGGCGGCCTCGACCCGAGCTTCGATGGTGATGGAAGAGCGGTGATCGACTTCGAGGACAACGAGGTTGGCCCGGATGTGGCGCTCCAGCCCGACGGCAAGATCGTGACGGCGGGCACTCGTGGCAGCGAGACGGGCGACTTCGCGCTCGCGCGCTCACATTCAGGCGGCGGCCTCGACGCGAGCTTCGACGACGATGGCAAGGTGGTCACCGACTTCGGTTCCTTCGACGTAGCCGCGGGCGTGGCGATCCAGATCGACGGCAAGCTCGTGGCGGCAGGCCAGACCGGCAGCGACTTCGCCCTCGCCCGCTACAACCCGAATGGAAGCCCGGACTCGACATTCGACGGCGACGGCCTAGTGGTGACCGACTTCGGTGGCAGTGACCAGGGACACGGCGTGGCCATCCAGCCCGACAACAAGATCGTGGCCGCGGGTACCACGGACGCGGGGGCCAACCCCGGCGACTTCGCCCTCGCCCGCTACCTGCCCGGCACCGTGACCCCTCCGCCCCCTCCGCCCCCTCCGGCGGATCTGCAGATCACGAAGTCCGCCTCCCCCGAGCCGGCCGAGCTACACGTAGTCCTTACCTACACCCTGCGGGTGACGAACAACGGCCCGGGCACCGCGCGGGGCGTCCGGGTCCGAGATGAGCTCCCCGCGAACGTGCAATTCGACTCGGCGGACTATCGATGCACCGGCACCGCGACCGTCACGTGCGACCTCGGGGATATTCCTGCCAGGTCGACTCACGCCTTCACGATCCGGGTCGTACCGGTCTCGACCGGCACGGCCACGAACACGGCGACCGTGTCCTCGTCCACATCCGACCCGGCCTCGGGAAACGACCGGGCGACGGTTACGAGCACGATCACGGCGCCCTTCGGCCAGTGCACCATCACCGGCACGCCTGGGAACGACACGCTCCGTGGGACTGCCGGCAACGACGTGATCTGCGGCCTCGGCGGCCGTGACTACCTGTATGGCGGTGACGGCGACGACGTCCTGCTGCCCGGCGGCGGTGAGTACAACATGTCTTTCGGCGAGATGGGACGGGACACCATTCGGGGCGGCAGCGACCACGAGTACTTCTACGGCGGCCCAGGCGATGATCGGTTGATCGGCGGACCCGCCGGCAGGCAACACGTCCGCTATAGCCAAGCCCCTGGGCCAGTCCGGGTCGACCTACCGAACGGCGTCACAACCGGTGCCGAGGGTACGGATTCGCTATCCGGGATCACCGGGGCCCTCGGGTCCCAGTTCGCGGACGTCCTGATCGGAGACGGCGGCGCGAACGAGCTTTACGGGGATCGGGGAGCCGACAACATCACTGGAGCAGGAGGCGACGACGACCTGCGCGGCGAGGACGGAGACGACAGACTGGACGCGGGAGCGGGATGGGACTACCTCGTTGAATACGGCGGCGGGCAGGACTTCCTCGACGGCGGAGTCGGCGTCGACACGGTCTGGTACGCCGCTCCCTCGGCTGTGAACGTATCGCTCGCCGCGGGCACCGCGTCAGGCGGCGCAGGCAACGACGTCATCTCGGCGGCCGAGAGGATCTACGGCGGTCGCTGGGACGACATCCTGACCGGTGACGACGGGAACAACCTGATCATCGGGGACGACGGGGCGGACACGATCACCGGGCGGGGCGGCAGAGATGGGTTGTACGGGCAGCTCGGTGACGACACGCTCTTGGCACGGGACGGCCAGGGCGACAGTCTCGACGGGGGGCAGGGCAGCGATCGAGCGGAGGTCGACCCCTTCGGGCTTGACCCATCGATCGCCGTGGAGCTGTTCCTGCCTTAGCTAGCGGCTGCGCCTGGCGCAACATTGGGGCAACGCACGCCACGGATCCCAGACGAACTCGATCTCGGCTAATCGGCGCAGCTTCAGCTTCTAAAGCGCCTTCGCTGTACGCAGACGAACTCAGCGAACTCCGTTCGAGGTCTACGGAACCGAAGGTCACAGGTTCGAATCCTGTCGGGCGCGCTTCCCGGAACCCGCTCGTGAGAGACCGTCAGTTGACGACGAGTGTTCCGCGCATCTTGCCGATGTCGCTATTCCAATGTCCACTCAGGGAGCACAGGAAGACATAGCGGCCGGGCTCGAGCGTCAGGGTCGCGTCTTGCTCGGTGCCGGAGTCGATCGTGTCGGTCCCGCCGACGTCCTTGTTCTCCCGGCCGAAACAGCACTTGGAACCGGTCTGGACGCGTATGTTGTGAACGGCCGTCGTGTCGCGGTTACTGAAGTCGATCGTTATCGGTCCGGCCTTTGCTTCGAGGTGCTTGACGTCGAATCGGTACACGCCATCGGGGCCCGACCTCAGCGCCTTGACCTTGAGCACCGTCGGGGCGGGCTTTGGGGCGGCCGTCTCGTCGCTTGTGTCGTCGTCGCCGCATGCCGCGAGCGGCGCGGCGATGAGCAACAAGACCGCGAAAGCGGTTGTTGGCTTGGTCAGCGGCATCGTTCCTCCGTCAGAGCGTGAAGTTTTCGCCGTCGGGGTTACACACCTCGCACGATCCCCATGCCTCGTCGAGCGCGCAAAACGACGACAATCCGAGACCAGGGGGTGCTGCTTCATGGCTTGGGTTGGGAGTGGTGCGGTGCGAGTCAAAGCACCGCTTGCGACCCTACACCCGCTTGGGCGCACGCGCCAACCGCGGGTCGGCCATCTCGTGCTCATCGCACGGTCGCGGGGCAACATTGGGGCAACGCACGCCACGGATCCCAGACGAACTCGCCAGTCGGAGGACCGCCCTGAATCGGCCTGCTAGAGCAGCTTC
This sequence comes from uncultured Thermoleophilaceae bacterium, assembly GCA_963846865.1. Classification (GTDB taxonomy): domain Bacteria; phylum Actinomycetota; class Thermoleophilia; order Solirubrobacterales; family Thermoleophilaceae; genus DASPHG01. Next base: position 3,868 of record CAWJXU010000007.1, read on the forward strand.
GCCGTACGCAGACGAACTCAGCCGAACGCCAAGCGAGCTCTACGGAACCGAAGGTCACAGGTTCGAATCCTGTCGGGCGCGCTTTTAGAAACCCGCTTCCAGAGCGGGTTTCGTCGTTCTAGGGCTTCGCTCCGAGGGGCTGAAAGGGCGGTGGGGCAACTAATGGGGCAACACACCGCCTGTGGGAGCCATCTGGACATCCTTCCCGCCAACAGCCCTCAGGTACTTCAGACCTGCAGATCCCCCGGTTTGACGGAACCGCGTTACTGCGGCGATTCAACCCGGCTCACGGCCCCGCGCCGGCGACTATGGTGCGGGCCGTAAGGGTACGAGTCGTGCACCGTCGGCCACCTGAACCGCGAGGTCCGCGGGAGGCGGTCGTTCCCGGGAGGTGCGCGCATCAGCGAAAGGGAGTCGCCGTGTCACGCATCCATCGCCTCTCACTCCTCTTCTCGGTCGTGCTCGCCGCCGGCGTTGCCGGCAGTGGGATGGCACGGGGCACCGAGCTGCTGTACGCGCCCACCACCGTGCTCGACGGCACCCTCACCGCCGCGCCCGGCACCTACGAGGCCGGCTGCCATCTCGCGTACCGTCCTGGCCGTGCGGGCGTGGCCAGCCGCAGCGTGGACGTCGCCGGCCCGGGCAAGGTGACGGTCGAGCTCGCCGGTCATAGAGGCGACTGGGACGTCGCCGTGTTCGACGCGGCCGGTCGCGCGATCGCCGCCGACGCGTCCCCCGACGCCCAGGAGGTCGCGGTCGGATACGCGCTCCGCAGCCGGGACGCTCCGCGTGCAGGCCTGCCGCCGCTCGGGCGGCGCGGCGTCCGTCCCCGCCACCCTGGAGCACGCCGGGCTGCGCGACGGCGCGCTGAAGCTGGCGAAGCGCAACGCGCCGAAGCTCGTGAGCGTGATCACGCCCACGCCCGCGCACAAGGACCAGCTGTTGGCGCTCGGGCTCGACATGACCGAGCACGGGGGCTCGGAGAGCCTGGGCGTCGTGCTGCACGGGCCCGACGACGAGGCCGCGCTGCTCAAGGCCGGCCTGCGCTGGCGGGTGCTGGTCGAGGACCTGGTCGCGCAGAGCCACCGGCAGCGGATCGCCGAGAGCCGCGCGGCCCAAGCCGCGTCCGGTCTCCCCAGCGGCCGCACCACGTACCGCACGCTGGCCGACTACAACACCGAGCTGAAGGATCTGGCCGACGCGAACCCGGGCCTCGTCCGCCTGTTCACGCTGCCGCATAAGACGTGGCTCGGCAAGGACGTGATGGGCATCGAGATCACGACCAACGTCAATGCAAACGACGGCAAGCCGGCGTTCCTGAACATGGGCGTCCACCATGCGCGCGAGTGGCCCTCGGGCGAGCACGCGATGGAGTGGGCCTACGAGCTGATCAACGGCTTCAAGGCCGATGACCCGCGCGCCACCAAGATCGTGCGCAACAGCCGCAACATCATCGTGCCGATCGTCAACCCGGACGGCTTCGAGGCCTCGCGCGGCTCCGCCGGCGCGCCCGACGAGGGCCGCGACGAGTCCGTCGACGACACGGCCTACCTGGTGGGCGGAGCCGCGACCGGGGGCGAGTACCGGCGCAAGAACTGCCGCCTTCCGGACGATTCCGAAGCCGGCAACTGCACGACGTCAGCGGGACTGGCCGAGAACGGCGTGGACCCGAACCGCAACTACGGCGGCCTCTGGGGCGGCCCGGGTGCAGACCCGAGCAACCCAGCTGGTCCAGACCTACCGCGGCCCCGGCCCGTTCTCCGAGCCGGAGACCCGCAACATCCAGTCGCTCGTCTCCCGTAACCAGGTGGTGACGCTGATCACCAACCACACGACCGCCGGCCTGGTGCTGCGCGCGCCAGGTCTGGCGGCGCTGGGCGATCCGGTCGACGAGAAGCGCGGCTACAAGGCGCTGGGCGACGCGATGGCCAAGCACAACGGCTACTTCAGCCAGAAGGGGTTCGAGCTGTACGACACGACCGGGACGACCGAGGACTGGAGCTACAACACCGCCGGCGGCTTCGGGTTCACGTTCGAGATCTACTGCGGCGCGCCCAACTACGAGACGGGCGACTGCGACGACCCGGCATTTCACCCGCTCCACGAGACGATGGTCAAGGAGTGGACGGGCGAGAACCCGCAGGCCGACCACGAGAACGATCCCGGCCCGGACGCCGGCTTCGACGGCCAGGGCAACCGCGAGGCGTACTACATCGCCGCCGAGAGCACGCTCGACGAGGAGCGACACAGCGTGCTCGAGGGCCGCGGCCCCGCAGGGGCCAGGCTGCGCCTGACCAAGACGTTCAAGACCGAGACGTTCCCGCAGCCACCCGACGAGCAGCCGATCCTGTTCGACGACAAGCTGGAGACCGTCTACGACATCGGGTCGGACGGCCGCGTTCGCTGGCACGTCAATCCCTCGACGCGGCCAATCGTGGCCAAGGAGACCGGCGTGCCCGACCCGGGCGAGCCGAGCCCGCCCGAGACGCGTTCCGGCAGCCCGGCAGGCAACGACGACGACCCGGGCAGCGACGGCGCGGCGCCCGCCGGGGACCCCGTCGATGGGGCCAACTCCAACGACCCGGCGCACTACAACGACCACCCGATCACGATCCCGAGCGACGGCGACAACGCGACCATGAACGTGCGCGTGTCGTGGGCCAGCGCTGGCGAGCGACTGGGACGTCAAGCTCTACGAGGACACCAACGGCGACGGCAAGTCCCAGGACGACGAGCCGGTGGTGAGCACGAGCCAGACGGGGCCGAGCAACATCGAGGAGGTCTCGGCCTCCGGGCAACCGCGGCTGCCTGCGGGCAAGAAGTACGTGCTGCGGGTGAACAACTTCGCCGCGGCCGAGCCGTACGAGGTCGAGATCACCTACTCGGCGCCGCTGCCGCTCAAGCCGGCCCAGGTGGAGAGCTACACGCTCACTTGCGAGGTCGGCGGGCAGGTGCTCGACACCCAGCAGGTCCAGATCGACCGCGGCGAGACCAAGCAGCTCGACCTGCGCGCCTGCGCGCGCACAGCGGGTGAGACACCGTCGCTGCGCTGCGCCGGGAAGACGGGGACGATCTTTGGCACTGCCGCTGTCGACAGCCTCAGGGGGACGCGCGGGCGCGACGTGATCGTCGGCCTCGCCGGCAACGACGTGATCAGGGGATTGGGCGGCAACGACCTGGTCTGTGGCGGAGCGGGCAGGGACAGGCTTGTCGGCGGCGCGGGTAAGGACGCGCTGCGCGGCAACGGCCGCAAGGACACACTGCGCGGCGGCGGCGGCGCCGACCTACTCCGCGGCAATGCCGGCCGCGACAGGCTGTTCGGCGGGCGGGCCAGGGACCGGCTGTTCGGCGGCGCGGGTAAGGACGCGCTGCGCGGCAACGGCGGCAAGGACACGCTGCGCGGGGGCGGCGGCGCCGACGTGCTGCGCGGCAATGCCGGCCGCGACAGGCTGTTCGGCGGGGGCGCCAGGGACCGGCTGTTCGGCGGGCGCGGCCAGGGACCGGTTGGTCGGCGGGCGGGCCAGAGACCGGCTGAATGGCGGCCCCGGTCGGGACTCACAACGACAGTAGCTTTCGTTGGAGACCTCTTGCGCGCGCGTGGTTGCCCCGCGTAGCGAGATTCGCTCGTAGCGAAGGCGTCCTCGAGAACTCGCTCGACGCGGTGGCGTAGGGAACCTCCCGTAACGGGAAAAACTCCGCGTTTGCGGGCTTTTCGATAGGAATCGCTACGTAGAGCGGTCAGCCCATACTCAGCCGAGGTCTACGGAACCGAAGGTCACAGGTTCGAATCCTGTCGGGCGCGCTTTCGAAGTAAAGCGTCGCCGGTCAGGTGTGTTCCCAGCGGCCAACCGGCCTCGCACTACGCTGACGTGGATCCGCACCGAGCGCCTTTAATCCCGGGAGCTGACCGTGCACGAGACCGAGCTCCTGATCCTTGGCCTGTGCGTCGCGATCCCGATGCTGGGCGTGATCGCGCGCCTGCTCGACGTCCCGTATCCGATCGTGTTCGTGCTCGGGGCGATCCCGCTGGGCTATCTGCCCGGCGTCCCCGACGTCGAGCTCGACCCCGACCTGGTGCTGGTGATCTTCCTGCCGCCGCTGCTTTACGTGGCAGCGTTCTTCGCGGATTTGCGGGCGCTGCGGGCCGATGCGCGCGCGCTGTCGCTCACATCGATCGGACTGGTGCTGGTCACGACCTGTGCGGTTGCTGTCGTCGGCCATGAGCTGATCGACCTGCCCTGGGCGGTCGCGTTCGCGCTCGGCGCCATCGTCTCGCCGACTGACCCGATCGCGGCGACGGCGATCGCCCGCCAACTCGGCGCTCCCCGCCGGCTGGTCAATCTGATCGAGGGCGAGAGCCTGGTCAACGACGCCTCGGCCCTGATCGCATATCGGGTTGCGGTCGTGGCTGCGATCGGCGGCAGCTTCTCGCTCCTTGACGCCAGCGTCGACTTCGTTGTCGCCGTGCTTGGCGGGATCGCCGTGGGGCTAGTGGTCGGCGCCGCGATCGCCGAGCTGCGGCGACGGCTCGACGACGTGCCGGTCGAGATCGCGATCTCGCTGGCCACTGGCTTCGCCGCCTACCTGCCGGCAGAGGCGCTCGGGGTCTCGGGCGTGCTGGCCGCGGTCACAGCCGGGCTTTACCTCGGTTGGATGGCACCCCAGGTCTCGACAGCGCAGATGCGGATGCAGGGCAGGGCGGTCTGGGAGTTCATCGTCTTCCTGCTCAACGCGGTGCTGTTCGTGCTCATCGGGCTTCAGCTCCCGAGCATCCTCGACGCGGTCGCCGGGATAGATGAGATCACCCTCGCCGGCTACGCCCTCGCGACGATCGGCGTTGTCGTCGGAACGCGGTTCTTATGGCTATTCACGGTCCCGTACATGATCCGTGCGCTCGACCGTCGTCCAAGCCAGGTCGCGCGCCGCAGCGGAGCAGCCGAGCGAGTGGTGACCGGTTGGGCGGGGATGCGCGGCGCCGTTTCTCTCGCGGCAGCGCTCGCGTTGCCGCTGGAAACCGACGCCGGCGCACCCTTTCCAGAGCGCGACCTAGTGATCTTCCTCGCCTACTGCGTCGTCCTGTTCACGGTCGTCGTCCAAGGGCTGACGCTGCCGGTGCTGATCCGCCGACTGGGAGTGGTTGACGATGGCGCGGAGGAGGAAGCCGAGGAGCACGCCGCGCGGATCGCCGCCGCCGAGGCCGCTCTCGAGGCGCTTGACTGGCTTGCCGAGGAGGAGTGGACGCGCGAGGACAGCGTCGAGCGACTGCGGAGGCTCTACGGCTTCCGTCGCCGCCGGTTCGCGACCCTGCGTGGCGACCTCGAAGACGACGACGCAATCGTCGACCGCTCGCTCGCCTACCAGCGTCTGATGCATGACGTGATCGAAGCCCAGCGGGCGGCGATCGTACGCATGCGAAACGAGGGCCTGATCTCGGGAGAGGTCATGCGCCGGGTCGAGCGCGAACTCGACCTAGAAGAGACGCGACTCGAGATCTAAGGGGATACTGGGCGGCGATGTCGCAGGAGAACGTCGAGATCGTCCGGGGTGCGGCCGTCGCCTTCAATCGCCGTGACGTGGATGCCTGGCTCGCACACTTCGACCCCGACATCGTCTGGTACGCGTTTCACGACGAGCCAGACCCAGGCCCCTTTCGTGGCCGCGACGCAGTTCGAGCGATGGCCGCACGGTGGATGGATGTCCTTTCCGATTTCCGGATGGAGGCCAGGGAATTCATCGACGCTGGTGAGTACGTTCTGATGCCTGCACGCATGCTTGGTCGCATTCGCGACAGTGACGCCGAAGTTACGGTCGATGAGATCTACGTGAACAAGTGCCGCAACGGCAAGATCGCCGAAGTGCGCGAGTGTCGAACCAAAGAGGAGGCTCTCGAAGCCGCCGGGCTACGGGAGTAGGCGATGTCGCAGGAGAACGTGAGGGTGGTGCGAGAGGCCTACGTCGCGTTCAACCAGGCCGGTGTGAGCAACGACTTCGCTTCGTATGTCCGAAAGGTGTGGGACCCCGACTGCGAGTACCACCCGGTAGAGGAGTACGAGCCGATTCGCGGACACGATGCGCTGATTCGGTGGAACGAGCGGTGGTTCGAACCCTGGGAGACGTTCCATGCCGAAGTGGAGGAGGTCATCGATGCGGGCGGGGCGGTCTTTTCCGCCATCAGCGTGCGTGCTCGTGGCCGGGAGTCCGCCCTCGAGGTGACAGAACGGATGTTCCACGTCAGCACTGTGCGTGGCGACAGGATGCTGCGGATGATGGAGTACAACGACCGCGCCGAAGCCCTCGAAGCCGCCGGGCTGCGGGAGTAGGCGATGTCGAACAGACGAACCCAGACGAACTTCAAGCCAGGTCCACGGAACCGAAGGTCTCAGGTTCGATCCTGACGGGCGCGCTTTCGCGGGTGTAGTGTGGTCTTGCGGTCGTGCGGTGGGCGTACCAATTCAACCGCCGAGGGTTTGGACGCGCTTGGCAGCGAGGAGTCATCCCGATGACCGCAGATGAAAACGTCGCCATCATGCGACGCGCTTACGAAGCCTTCAACACGGGCGACCTGGACACCGTCGCCGAGACCTTCGATGAGAGCGTTGTGTGGCACTTGCCGGGCCGGAGCTCGATGGCCGACGACTACGAGGGCCGCGACGCTACGTTGAAGTATTTCGGCAAGCTGGCGCAGGAGACCGGCGGGACGTTCCGGGCTGAGTTGCAGCACCTGGCGGCAGATGGAGACTCGCGCGTCGTTGGCATTCAGCGCAGCACCGCTGACCGAGGCGGCAAGCGCCTGGATGTTGCCGACTGCATCGTCTTCGAGCTCAAGGACGGCCGTGTGACTGACGGTCGGGAGCACTTTGAGAATCTCTACGCCTGGGACGAGTTCTGGTCATAGCCCGTTCGGCGTAGCCGACAGTCGATGTCGCAGGAAAACGTCGAGATCGTTCGGCGCGTGTCGGACGCCTACAACCGCCGCGACGTCGGAGCGATGCTCGAGGACCTCCACCCGGAGATCGAGTGGTACCCCTGGTTGCAGATTCAGTTCGGCGGGGCAGCCACCGTGTACCGGGGGCACCAAGGCATCCGCAAGGGAATCCGAGAACTTGAAGAAGCCTTCTCTGAGATCCAGGCAGAGCAAACAGACATCCGGGACCTTGGCGAGCGAGTCGTCGCCATCGGTCACCTCCGGGGACGCGGCAGTGAGAGCGGCGCAATAACCGAATCGGCAATCGCTTGGATCGTGGAGTTCAAGAGTGGCAAGGTGATTCGGGTCCGCGAGTATCTCGACCCTGAGAAAGCCCTCGAAGCCGCGGGGCTGCGGGAGTAGGCCATTCGAATCCTGACGGGCGCGCTCTCCGAAGCCCGCTCGTAGAGCGGGTTTTCGTGCTTCCACGCCTTCCACCGAGCGATCTGAAGGCAGGCGAGGGACCTCCGCGCCGGTCACCCGATTCCGTAGTACCCTCGCCCGGCGATCAAGGGGGCGATGGGGTACGGTGAACAGCAGGGATAGGTGGTTGTTGCGATCGGTGAGGGGCGCGCTGCCGCGTTACGGACGCGTCCGCCGCGGGGTCGCGGCGTGGCTCTTCGCGGGGGCCCTCGCGACGGCCCTGTTACTGGCAACCGCCGAGCGGGCCGCGGCGATCTTTCCTCCCACGGCATCCTTCACGATCTCACCGAACCCGGTGCTGACCGGCGAGACCGTCACCTTCGACGCCTCAGCGTCCGAGACCGACATATTGGGCACTCCGATCACGAAGTACGAGTGGGACCTCGACGGCGACGGCCAGTTCGAGATCGAGGAAACCGACCCGGTGACCTCGCGGAGCTACGCCGCTCCGGCGATCATCGAGATCTCGCTGCGCGTGACGGACCAAGAAGGGGATACCGACGTCGAGACCCACTCCCTCACCGTCCAGAACCGGGACCCGATCGCCTCATTCACGGCCTCGCCGAACCCGGCGCTGACCGGAGAGACGGTCAACTTCGACGCCACCGGCTCGACAGACGAGGACGGCACGATCGTCCGCTACGACTGGGACCTGGACGGCGACGGCGAGTTCGAGATCGCAGGAAAACGACCCGATGATCTCGAGGAGCTACCTCGATCCGGCGATCATCGAGATCTCGCTGCGGGTGACGGACGGGGAGGGCGCTACCGATGTCGAGACCCACTCCCTCACCGTCCGGGACACCCAGCGCCCGCTCGCGGCATTCGCCGCAACGCCGAACCCGGCGCTGACCGGCGAGACGGTCACCTTCGATGCCTCGGCGTCGGCGACCGACATAGGGGACATCCCGATCACGAAGTACGAGTGGGACCTGGACGGCGACGGTCAGTTCGAGATCGAGGACAACGACTCGCTGACCGCAGAGAGCTACGCCGATCCGGCGATCATCGAGATCTCGCTGCGGGTGACGGACGAAGAGGGGGATACCGATGTCGAGACCCGGTCCCTCACCGTCGAGAACCGCGCGCCGATCGCGGCCTTCCGCTACTCGCCGCGCGCGCCCGAAGTCGGCGAGAGGGTCGAGTTCACGTCCCGCTCGATCGACCCGGACGGAACACTGCGCGCCGTCCGCTGGGACCTCGACGGCAACGGAGGCTTCGGCAACGCGCGCGGGAAGACCGTCGTCCGCTCGTTCTCGAAGCCCGGTGAGTACTCGGTCGGCCTGAAGGCGACAGACTCGCACGGCGCCACCGACGAGACCGTCCGGACCGTCGTCGTCGTCAAGCCCGCGCCCAGCTTCATTGCTCCCTTCCCAGTGGTTCGGATCGCTGGGCGCGTCAGTTCGGCCACGCGGATCGTGCGGCTCTCCGTCAGGGCGGCGCGGGGATCGAAGGTCACGGTGCGCTGCCGCGGACGAAGCTGCCCGGTCAGGGCAATCACGCGGCGGGCGAGGAGGGGGGCGGTGCGCTTTCACCGGCTGGAGCGGTTGCTGCGTCCCGGCACGCGCATCGTGATCAGAGTCACGCGACCCGGCCAGATCGGCAAGTACACCCGATTCAGGATGCGTGCGCGCAAGGCGCCGGCGCGGCTCGATCGCTGCCTCCTGCCCGGCGTCCGGCGGCCAGTGCGCTGCACGGAAGAGATGAGCCGAAGGCGGGTTCTCATCGTCTCTACGCTCGGCGCCGCGGTATTCGCGGCCGCCTATGCCGGCGGGCGGGCCGTGAGCGACGACGAAGCGACGCCCGCCAACCCCCGGGCCACGCCGCTCGCTCCCGCCAGCGTAGGGCTGCCGCAGCTCGGAAGGGGAGACTCCCCTCCCCCGCTTCCGCGACAGCGGAGAGCAGACGCGCCAGCCGCTCCCGTTCGCCCTCGCCTCCGCCGCCGCCTGAGCCCACTGAACTGCCCGTCGAGGCGCCTCCTCCGCCGCCCCCACCGCCCGCGACGCCCGCACCCCCGCGTCCGGGTGGGGGCGGCGGGACCGAGAGGGCGGCGGAAGAGTCATCACCTTCGACGACAGCGGGTGATGTTGGGAGCCATGCGGCTTCGTGCGGCAGCGTCCGTTCCTCGACCGGCCCGGAAGGTGCACGGTGTGCGGCACCGAGCTGCAGGTGGACAGCGGGGAGGAGCTCTCGGCCAGCGGCTGGATCGTTCAGCGCGATGCCGCGCTCTGTCCGAACTGCAAGAACGAAGGGTGGCGGCTCTCCCCCGAGTTGATCCCCCACCGGGGGCAATCGAGGGACGCGACACCAGAAGCGACCGCCTCGCCGACCGAGGCCCGCCGGAACCCGGTCCGGCTGCGGCGGCGGCCCTTCCTCGACCGGCCCGGTAGGTGCTCGGTTTGCGGCGCCGAGCTGCTTGCGGGTAGCAGGGAGGAGCTTTCGTCCAGCGGCTGGATCGTTCAGCGCGGCGCTGCGCTCTGCCCGAGCTGCAAGACCGAGGGGTGGGAGCTCTCCCAGGCGTCGATCCCGTACCGGCCCAAGTGGGGGTGTGCGGAGCAGCACGCCGGTGAACGGGTCGGCCGACCCGCCGGTACGTGGCCGCCCGACGAAGCGCGGAAGGTGGCCTCGAGGGTCTCGCCGCGAATGGCCGCGGCGGGCTTGGCGGCTCTGCTGGCGGTCGGAGCGGCCGGGTTGCTCGCGGGAGCGTCAGGCAGCGAGTCGGATACGAAGGTGACCAGCGCCTCCTCGGGCCCCATCCGGGTCACCGCGCCCAGCGACTGGGAGCGGCGTCCCGTCAGCGCCCGGATCCCTGGGCTGTCGCCCTCGCTCGAGCTGGCGCCCCGCGATCAGGCGCAGGCCGGACTCGTGGCCGGCGAGGTACGTTCGGTCGAGCGCCTGATCGATGGCCAGCCGTCAGAGCGTCCCGTCCACCCGGAGCTCGTCGTACTCGGCGAGGCGGTCGCCCTCGAGTACCGAGGTCTGAGGCCCGGGGGATCCGGCAGTCGCCTCACGCTCTACGTCGTTCCGACCGACCGGAGGGACGTCGGAGTCGCGTGCTTCGGCCGAGGTACCGGCGCCGCCCGGTTCCTGGATCGGTGCGAGGGCGTGGCGTCGAGCCTGGTGCTCCGGGACCGGGAGGGCATCTCCGCCGGCGCCGTCCGCGACTCCGCCTCGAGCTTGACGCGCACGATGGCCGAGCTTCGGTCGATGCGCGCGCGAGGCCGGGTCAGGCTGAACAGGGCACAAACGGCAAGCGGCCAGGCGAGGGCATCGCGGCGGCTGGCCCGCTCGTACAGCACCGCAGCGAGCGACGCTTCTCGCTCCCCCGGCCACACCCGCCTCCGAGCATCTCTACCCGGACGTCATCGCGGGCCTCCGCAAGGCGGAAGCCGCCTACACAGCACTCGGATCGGCCGCACGGCGCAAACGGCGCTCGGGCTTCTCGGCGGCACGCCGGGATATCCGCCGTGCAGAGGTCGCTCTTCACCGGGCGCTGAGGCAGGCCCGACGGACGTTCGGGCCCCCCCGCTCGCTGCCGTCGCCCAATTGAACCGCGCTGTATCGTGGCGGAGCCGTCTGTAACGGTGTCGCGGGGGGAGCGGGAGAGTGGGTCTACTCAGGCAGATCGTCGTGCTTGTCGTGCTCGTCATGGCTCCAACAGCCCACGCGCAGACCTACGGCGACATCGACTTCCCGGAGGACGAGCACGAGCACGTCGACGGCTGGAACTTCTGGTGGGGCGCCGCGGACCTCATGACCGAGTCCGGCAACCGCTACACGGTCGGCACCGCCTGGGACTCGCTGAACGGCGTGGGGCTGACCGGTCATCAGGTGCTGCCGCAGCAGGGCCCCTACAAGGGGATGGCCATCAACACGATGGACGGCCCGGAGGAGTGGGGCCACGGCACGCAGACCACCGGCCGCTACGTGACCAAGATGAGCAACCACGTGCCGGGCACGAACGCTCCGCTCGTCGGCACGACGCTCGACATGCTGAGCGGCGGCAAGGAGATCGGCCGCTGGGAGCGGACGACGATGGAAACGGAGTCCTACCGCCTGCGCCTCGACAACGACCAGGCGCGCCTGCATCCCGCCGGCGACAACGTGAGCCTCGACGTGGAGCTACACGCCGACATGCACAGTCCGCCGCTCCTGGCCGGCGGCACGGGGACGTGGTGGTACGGCATCCCCGAGAACCACAGCTACCCCTCGCGCTCGTACCACTACGTGCAGGCCACGAAGCAGCTGACCGGCACGCTCGAGCTGGAGCAGCCCGACGGCTCGATCCTGAAGGAGACGATCGTCCCCGAGGGCTCGTCGATGATCATGGTGAGGGAGTACGACGCGAATCCCGAGGACCTGCCCGCCGGCCTCGCGCTCGCTGAGGCCACCCAGTTGCACCCGCGCTACGTCTCCTACTACGAAGGCGGAATGCCGTGGGAGCTGATCTTCCTCGACCTGAAGAACGGCGCCCAGTTGATGGTGGCGATCCTGGCTTTCCACGACACGAAGAAGGGCACGGCCACGCCGTTCATGGGCGAGGGGCAGCCCACCTATCAGCTGCTCTCCACGCTGCGCCTCCCGAGCGGCGAGTCGGTGCCGCTCAACGACAAGCTGCGCGTCGAGCACCTCGAGTACCGCAACTCGGTCGGCCGCGTGCCGACGTTCTGGGTGACCGTCAAGGGGTTCTGGACCCAGGGCTGGAAGTACCGCATGAGCTATCCGGGCGGAACGGAAGAGCTGCCCGGCGGCGAGACCGTCGAGGTCCCGGCCTTCGACCTTGGCGTCACGCCGCAGCTCGACGAGGTTCCCGTTGACGAACACGGCGCCGGGAACACACAGCGCTTCGCATATCTCGCCGACGGGAACTACGGCGGCTGTCCGGTGCACGGCTTCGGCTGGTCGGAGCTGATCGTCCAGTGGCGCGGCCGCGAGGGCGAGGATCCCTGGTGGACGGGCGGTGGCGTGCCCGAGGTGCCTGAGGAGTGTGGCCCGCCGCCGACCCCGCCCGTCGGGCAGCCGGGCGACACGGAGCCCGACCCGGGCGAGTACCCGCCCCCGAACATCGAGCCCGACCCGGGCTGCTCGGCCTATCCCGGCACGCCGCGGTGCGAGTACACGACACAGACGCCGGTCGGCCTCGACGGCTACGGGGCGGAGCCGGGCGGCTGGACGGTCACGATCACGCCGGCGGACGGCGGCGAGCCGAGGGTGATCAGGAGCCACGGCGGCAACGAGCTGTATGCCTGCGGCACGGCCAAGCCCGGCGACCACATCGTCGCCGAAGCCGAGGAGGGCTCCGGCGTCTTCATCGGCAACCCCGGGATCTGCTTCTGATGAACCCGCTGAAGCGCGCGTTCGCGGAGGACCTCGTCAAGCAGACGGGCCGCCACGATGAGCCGCACATCTTTGGGGGCCCGCCGGGCGACCCGGGCCTGATCGGCCCCGGGAGCATGTCGTGGGAGATCAACGGCGACATGGCCTCAGTCGTCCTCGGAGGGATCGGCGCGATCGTGATGGAGATCCTCCACCCGTCGGTGATGGCGGGCGTGCAGGACCTGTCGAACTACCGCGAGCAGCCTGAGCGGCGCGGGAAGACGACCTTCGGCTACGTCGTGACCACGACGTTCGCGAACACGCAGGCGGCGACGCGCCTGGTCAACGTCGTGAAGAAGATGCACTCGCAGGTCGAGGGGACGCGCCCTGACGGCGTCCCCTACCGGGCGCTCGATCCGGAGCTGATCGGCTGGGTGCACACCTGCATCCCGTGGGCGGTCATGACGGCCTACGAGCGCTACAACAGGCCGCTCACCGACGCAGAGAAGGACCGCTACCTGGGCGAGCAGGCGGTCATCGGCCGGATGGGTGGAGCAGGGGAGATCCCGGAGACCGTGGCCGAGCTCCGCGAGTACGTGGAAGCGATGCGCCCAAAGCTCGCGGTCACCCAGCAGACGCTCGCGTTCTTCGAGTTCCTGATGACGATGCCGTTCGGAGTCTCCATGCCCGGCCCGCTCTCGCGGCCGATGCACCGCTTCCAGGTCGAGGCCGGCATGAGCCTCATGCCGGGCTGGGCGCGGCGGATGACGGGGTTCGACAGCCTCGCGATCGAGCGCCGGGTCGTCTACAGCCCGTCGCTCGCCGCGTATGCGAGGGCGATTCGCTGGGCGTTCGGCACCCCGGCGTACCGCCGGCTCGCGGAGGAACGAGCGGCCGGCGGCCCGCCGCAGCGCGCGTCCGATCTCAAGGCCGCGATCGCCTAGGGCACGGCCTAGAACGCAGAAGACCCCCGTTTCGGGGGTCCTCCGCATGATCCGCTCTTGGTTTTGGTGCCTCTCGGTGCTCCATGTATCGGACCCTCCCGATGGGCCTACATACCTCAAACCGGGCGGTTGCGGCTAGGAGCTCTCCGGCGGAGCCGCCGGGATCTCACCAGTCGTGATCGCTCGCGCGATCAGATGCGCGCGCGTCTTGACTCCCAGCCGCTGCATCGCGTTGCGGATGTGCGTCCGCACGGTTTCGCTCGAGAGAAATAGCCTCTCCGCGATCTCCTCTCCGCTGAGCCCTGTTGCGAGCAGGGTGCACACCTCCCGCTCCCGGGCGGTCAGGGATGCCCCCGCACGTCGCGTCGTCGGCGCCCTCCGGCGACAGCCGCGGGTCCGTGTGGGTCTCACCACGCGCGACGGTGCGGATTGCGGTCACGAACTCGGTCGGCGTTCCCTCTGCGGCGACCGCCCCGTCGGCGCCCGCGACGCCGAGCGTCCCGACGCGCGAGCCGGCCGAGGCGCTTGTGTACAGGAGGACCGCTGCGCCGCAGTCCTTCGCAGTCTGGCTCAACCGATTCGCGCCCTCGCGGTCAAGTGCGGGATCCACGACGACGACGTCGACAGCTCGGCGCGCCAAGAGCGTCTCGGCCATGTCAGCGGAACCCGCGCTGCCTGCAACCTCGATGCCCTCGCCCCGCAGGAGCAGCTCGAGTCCTCGTGCCACCGCTCCGTGGGGAATGGCGATAAGCGTGCGAATAGGCCGCTCGGCGCTGACGAAGATCGGATTGGACCTACCGGCTTCGGGAGTGTCGGGGTAGAGCTTGCGTACGGATTGGATCTCCGGAAGTGCAGCCTCGAAGGCGGCCACCACCGCAGGGTCGAACTGGCTGCCGCGCCCCGCGTTCAACTTGTCGAGACCCTTCGAGATGCTGAACGCGCTCCGGTGCGGCCTGCCGTTCGTCAGGGCGTCGAAGACGTCGGCCACGGCCACGATACGGCCGGGTTCAGGGATCTCCTCTGCCTTCAGGCCGCGGGGGTATCCCTCGCCGTCGTACCGCTCGTGGTGTGTCAGCGCAACGGTGGCGGCAAGCTCCAGCACCGGGTTGCCGGATCCCGCGAGGATCTCGTGTCCGATCTTCGTGTGCGCTTCGACCGCGCGCCGCTCCTCTGGCGAGAGCGTGCCCCGCTTCTGCAGGATCGCGTCGGGGACGCCGAGCTTGCCGATGTCGTGCATTGCGGCTGCAACCCTCAGGCCGCCGCACTCCGGTCCCTCCCAGCCAAGCTTGCGAGCGATGAGTGCGCAGGTCCGGCTCACCCGTTCGACGTGTTCTACGCTCTCCTCGTTCCGGAAACGCCCGGCACGAGCCAAGCGCTCGAGCACTACTTCGGCACCCGCCGGACCGGGCTGTGAGCTCGACTCGAGCCGTAAGACATTCTTGACGCCCTCTAGGGGCGCGGCCACGCTCGTCGATCCCGCCGATCGACCCCCCGCGCCGCGCGCGAACCGCGGATTCATCCCGTGGATACAGTGCCCCTCCGGAAGCGGCGCCGCACTCGGTCAAACGACGTAACTTGCGCAGATGGCCAGCGAGCTGCTCCAGGCGCTCCAGCGCGCAACCGACGTCGTGAAAGGCGCCCGCAACCAGCCCCGGCAGCTGGAACGGCTCTTCGCTCGCAGTCCGCTTCCGCTCGTCCTCATGGACGAGGATCGTCGCTTCAGGCATGCCAACACAGCGGCATGTATGACCTTGCGACTCGGCCTGACCGAGTTACGGGCGCGCCGAGCCCACGACATCGTCTTACCGTTTGCGATGACGACGTTCGAGACGGCGTGGGCCCAGTTGTGCGGCGCGGGTCATGTGACCGTCGATTCGCTCGTGGTGGAAGGCGGTGACAGGGCCCCGCTCTCGATTGCGGCGCGAGGGATCGCCGAGGCGATGCCGGGCCTGTACCTGGCCGGCTTCGCGCCCGGCACCTTGTCGGGCCAGGAGCTGGCGGGGTTGCTGGAGGACGTTGAACCTGCTGCGCCGCTGACGCGACGAGAGATCGAGCTGCTGCAGCTCGCCGCGGACGGACTCACCGGGCCGATGATCGCCGAGGAGCTCGTCCTGAGCCGGGCGACCGTCCGGACTCACTTCGAGAACATCTACAGCAAGCTCGTCGTGCGCGACCGCGCCGGTGCCGTCGCGAAGGGGATGCGGCTCGGGCTGATCGGCTAGGCGACGGCCCGCTCGCGCCGAGGCAGCCTTGAAATCCGTCCAGAGTTCGTAGCGCCAGTCCGGCGACGACACCTGGAGGGGGCAGCTCGGCCTGATGTCGAGAAACTTCACGCCGAAGCCCGCCTACAACGCGCTGAAGGACGTCCCGGGCACGGGTGGATGCAGCTACGAGGCTTCTCCTGCCGACCCGGATCCGGAGCCGAGCGACGAACCGGGGTCGAGGGAGGACGAGCCTGGGGACGACCCCGCCGTGCGGAGCTCGCCCATGCTCAAGGTCACCCGGGCTTGGATCCGGCGCGGCCGTCTCACGATCGCGGGGCGCGTCGCGAGCGGCGTGCCCGGCAAGATTCGCGGCCGCGCGCACGTCCGCGGCGGGCGCCGGTTCACTTTGCCGATCGACGGCCAGGGCAGATTCCGTATCGATACGCGGCTTCGTGGTGCCCGGCGCGCGTCGTCCGCGCGCGTCACCCTCAGCTACCGCGGCACCAGGCGCTTCCTCAGCCAGGGCTTGACCCTCAAGGTCGGTCGCACCAGCGCGCAGCTACGCGTGCTGAAAGCCGCCTGACCGGACCGCTCGCTCGCGCATGTATAGGTAGAGCGGCAGCGCGAAGCAGACGCCCACCAGCAGGCTCGCGGGGATTACGACCCACCAGTTGTCGACCCCGGACCGCGGTCCGTCCCAGCTCGCCCACACGACCAGCGCGAGGAACGCGATCACCAGGTCCACGACGAGCTGTGCCGAGGGCAGCGTCTCGAACCAGCTCTCGAAGTAGAGCTCGAGATCGAGCCCGTGGTCGGCTATGAAGATGCCGAGCATCACGTTCGGAACGACGAATCCGGCGACGGCGAGGATCAGAAGCGACTTCTCTCGAGTGGTCATGCCGCGAAACTCTCACGTATGTCGAGCATGGCTGCATTCGACGTAGCGATCGTCGGCGCGAGCATCGGCGGCTGTACCGCCGCGCGGCTGTACGGCCTGGCGGGCCTGCGAGTCGCGCTGATCGAACGTCGGCCGGACCCCGCCGCCTACAAGGTCACCTGCACCCACGCGATCCTGTCGAGCGCCGTTCCGACGATGGAGCGGGTCGGAATCGCACCGCTGATCGACGCGCGCGGCGCGATCCGCACCCATCCGGCGGCGTGGTCGCCCTACGGCGGGTGGATGCTGCTGCCGACAGACGTCCCCCACGGCTACGGCGTGACGCGGCAGACCCTCGATCCGCTCCTGCGGCAGCTCACGGCCGAGACGCCCGGGGTCGAGCTGATCACCGGGAGCACCGCCGTCGGGCTGTCGGCGTCCAACGGGCGTCCCGGCGGCGTCGAAATAGAAAGCCCCGACCGCGAGCGGACGACGATCCGGGCGAAGCTGGTCGTGGGAGCCGACGGACGCGGCTCCAACGTCGCCCGCCTCGCGCGCGTGCCCGGCCGGGTGCGGCCGCACGGCCGCTTCTTCTACTTCGCGTACTGGCGCGGGCTTCCGAAGACGACGCTCGCTCGCCTCTGGTTCGCCGAGCCGAACGGCATCGCGTGGTTTCCCAACGAGGACGACATCAGCGTGGTGGTCGCGGGCATGCACAAACGGCACCTCCCCGAGTTCCGCGCGGACGCGGAGCGGGCTTACCGGGCGGCGGTCAGTTCGGTCCCAGGAGCGCCGCCGATCGACGATGCCGAGCGCGTTTCGAAGCTGATCGGCAAGCTCGACGTGCCTAACGTGATGCGGCCGGCTGCGCGGCGGGGGATCGCGTTCGTCGGCGACGCCGCGCTCGCGACCGACCCGACCATGGGCGTCGGCTGTGGCTGGGCGTTCCAGACCGCCGAGTGGCTCGTCGATCACACGGCCGCCGCGCTGCGAGGCGAGGCAGACCTCGACGCCGCGCTCGACCGATACCGGCGAACCTTCAGACGCCGGCTCGGCCTGCACCACTGGCTGATCGCCGACCTGTCGACGGGCCGTATGTCGCGCGCGAACGAACGCATCGCCTTCCGCGCCGCCGCCCGCGACGAATGGGTCGCCCGCCAGATCGAGCAGGTGGTTACCCGGCGGAGATCGCCGCTCAGCCTCCTCGGTCCGGTTGTAAACGTACGGGCGCTACACCACGGCCTGATCCCGAGCCGCTAGGCGCGACTCCCTGGGGCATCGACGGCGACCTGCTCGACGTCGAGCCGGGGCAGGATCCGCTCGAGCCAATCTGGAATCCACCAGTTGCGGTGGTCCAGTAGCTGCATTACCGCAGGGACGAGCACCATTCGCACGACGGTCGCGTCCAGGAAGATCGCCGTCGCCAGCCCGATGCCGAACAGCTTCAGGAAGGTGTCCGGGGTGGCCAGGAAGGCGAGGAAGACGACCACCATGATCGCCGCGGCCGCGGTGATCACGCGCGCGGTTTTCGCCAGGCCGTCAGCTACCGCTCGTCGCGTGTTGCCGTCCTTCAGGTACTCCTCGCGGATCCGCGAGATCAGGAAGACCTCGTAGTCCATTGAGAGGCCGAACAGGATCGCGAACATCATCACCGGCATGAACGGCGCGATCGGAACCTCGCGGTCGAGCCCGATCAGCTCCCCGAGCGCTCCGCCTTGCGCGAACAGGCTCATGACGCCGTAGGCGGCGCCGACCGACAGCAGGTTCATCACTCCCGCCTTGAGCGAGATCAGTGGAGAGTGGAACGCGACGAGGAGGAGCAGGAACGACAGGCCGACGACGCCGGCGATGAATACCGGCATCCGCCCGGTGATGTACTCGCTCTGGTCCTCGAGCGCGGCGGTGACGCCACCGACCTCGGCGGTGATCCCGGTGTCCTCGAGCTCCGTCGGTATGACGTCGTCGCGCAGGTGGCTCACGAGGTCACGCGTCTCGTCGTCCTGCGGGGAACCCGTCGGGATCACGGTGACGATCGCCGCGGTGCCCTCGTCGTTGATCGTCGGATCGGGGACGAAGGCGACGCCGGATTCAGCGCGCAGGGTGGTCGCGAGCTGGCGTATCTCGCCCTGGGCTGCCTCGTCCGGCAGCTCGGCGCCGATCACGAGCGGCCCGTTCGTGCCCGCGCCGAAGCCCTCCGTGTTCAGGTCGTAGGCCTGGCGGGTCATCGTGTCGGACGGGTCGTTGCCGGCGTCGGGGAAGCCGAGCCGCATGTCCAGGGCAGGGGCGGCGAGTGCGAGCAGCAGCACGGTCGCGCCAATCGCGAACGGCCACGGCCGGCGCTGGACGATGTGGCTCCAGCGGGCGGCCGGCGACTCGCCGTTCGTCTCCGTCTTCAGCCCCCGGCTTAGGAAGGGGATTCGGAGGCGATCGACCTTCGGGCCGAGATAGGAGAGAAGCGCAGGCAGCAGGCTGACCGACGCCAGCATCACGACCAGCACCGCGGCGGAGGACGCCAGGGCGACGCCGTACATGTATGACAGGCCCGTCAGGGTGAGGCCGAACATCGCGATGATCACCGTGCAGCCCGCGATGACCACGCTGCGGCCGGCTGTCGTGACCGCCTCCACAACCGCGTCGTGGCGGTCCTTGCCCTCGCTCATCGCAGTGCGGAACCGAGTGAGGACGAGCAGCGAATAGTCGATCCCGACCCCGATCCCGATCAGGCCCGACACCGCCGTGGTCCAGTCCGGCACGTCGACCACGTTGGCGAGCAGCAGGATCAGGCCGCCGGAGCTGATTCCGAGGCCTATCAGCGCGATCGCGAGCGGCAGTCCCGCCGCCACCACCGAGCCGAAGGCGATCAGCAGCACGATCGCGGCGCCCAGGAAGCCGATCCCCTCGGGGCTCGACTGCTCCTGCGCCACGTAGATCGGGTCGCCGCCGAGCTTGATCTCTAGTCCGCCGCCGCTGTTCCCCTCGGCGGCGTCGATCAGCTCCTCGCCCTGCTCCTTCTCGACATCCCAGCCCGGGACCGTCAGCGGGAGCGTGGACGACCCGATCGTGCCGTCCTCCGAGTACCGGATCGGCGTGTGCTCGGCGATGTGCTCGACCTGCTCAGCCTCCGCGAAGAAGGCGTTGACGCCCTGCGTGGCCGCAGGACTGTCCGCGCCTGCCTCGTCCTTCCACACGACGTAGATCTCCTGGCCGGCGTAGCCCTCGAAGTTCTGCTCGAGCACGTCGCCCGCCGCCTTCGACTCGGAGCCCGGCGTGTCGTAGTCGGCGTTGTACTCGCCGGCAACCGAGGACCCGAGCCCGATGATCACGACGGCCGCTGCGATCCACGCCAGGACCATCCGGCCGCGGCGGCGATAGGCGAGATCTGCGAGGCGGGCAAGGAAGCGGCTCATCTTGTGCGAATCCTCTCGTTGTCGTCGGGTCCCGGCTGTCCCTAAGACCGGACACCTTGACAAAAGTCATCGCGGCAGCCAGAGGCGACCTTCAAGAAGCGATCCGCAGCCCATCCAGAGCAGGTTCATCAGGCGGAGCGCGGCGACCTCGCGCGGCTCATCGCCCTGCTTCGCCCAGTGCGAGGCGGCCCCGATCGTCGCCGTGGTGAAGGTGTGCGCTATCCCCTCGATGTGGGCGAGCGCCTCGTCGGACAGGCCCTGCGCGCGGGCCGCGCGTGTGAAGAGCTCTGCCAGCAGATCGGCCATCGCGTCGCGCGCAGCCACGGCGCCCGAGCCGATCGAGCCGGGCGCGGCCGCCCCCTCCGGGTAGAGAAGGAGCCACGAGTCGTGGTGCTCGTCGACGAACGCGAACACGCGCTGGAGGCCCTCCCACAGCTGCTGGTCGGGCGCGAGGTCCTCGCGTTCGCCCACCTCGCGCAACTCGTCGCGAAGCTGCGCTCCGGCTCGTTCCGCGCACGCCGCGAACAGCCCTTCCTTCGAGTCGAAGTACGCGTACAGCATCGGCTTCGTGATGCCGCTCGCCTTCGCGATGTCCTCCATCGAGCAGCCGTCGAAGCCGCGCTGTGCGAACAGGGGGCTCGCGGCGTCGATCATCTGCCGCTCGCGCTCGGCGCGTGGGGTGCGCGCCCGGCCCGGCGCACCGCGACCGCCTGTCTTCGCACCGCGCACGTAGCTTGGCACGTTAACACCAGGCTGTCGCCGCGGGCGATGCCCCGCCTCGCGGCTTCGCCCGCGCGGAGCTCGAGCACGGCGCGCGCGCCACGGCGCGCCTTCATCCGCCACGGCGGGACCGTTTCCGCGACGTCGAGCACCCGGAGCTCCTTGTCGAGGAAGACGACGTCGATCGGGAAGCGCATGAAGGCGGTGTGGACCGAGTTGGCGGGGCGTAAGAGCAGGCCCTCGCCGGGCTCGAGCGAGCGCCGGCCGAGCAGGCCCTTCGTGCGCGCGCGTATCGAGTCGGCGACTGTGATGTGCAGCATGGGACGCCCTCTTCTCGGTAAACCTCGACTGATGCGGTTTCTCCCCGTCGCCCTTTTCCTGCTGCTTGTGCCGGCTGCCGCCGCCCAGGAGGAAGGCGGCTCGTGCCTGACCGCCGACCCTCCGCCGCCTGGGGAGGTTCAGCCGCTGCGGTTCGGCATCACGCCACGGCTTGCGGGCAGCGCCGGAGCCACTCAGGAGGAGCCCGCTCCCGAGGACCTCGGGAAGGCGACCGCCGCGTTGCAGGAGCTCCGGCCGAAGCGCCGGGAGCTCGTGCTGCGGCTGAATCGTCTCTTCTGGTCTGAGGGCACCGCGGGCATAAGGGAGATGGGCCGGCTCGTACGCCACTACGCACTCGCCGGGTTCCGGAGCGAGATCCAGGTCCGCTACCACCCACCGGAGGGCCGCGAGGGCGACATCGCGGGGTTCGAGGAGTTCGTCGCGACCGCCGTGCGCCGGCTCGGCAAGCGGCGCGCGGTCGTCGGCTTCTCGATCACCAACGAGGCGAACCTGCCGATCTCGCCGAACACTTCGGACGGCGCCTATGAGGGCGTCGTCGACGCGCTCGTCAGCGGCGTGATCGTCGCCCGGCGCGAGCTTCGCAAGCTCCGGCGCGGGCAGCTCGACGTCGGTTTCAACGTGATGTGGCGGTGGAGTCCGGACAGCGACCGCCAGTTCTGGGAGGACATCGGCGCCCATCCGGACGCGGCCCGCTTCCGCAGAGCCGTGGACAACGTCGGAGTGCAGGTCTACCCGGGACTCGTCTGGCCGCCGGCGCCGATCCCCGGCCGCACCGCCGGCGACGAGGTCGCGGAGGCGCTCACGCTCGTGCGCGACTGCTACATGCCGAAGGCGGGACTGGGGAGCGAGACCGAGCTATGGGTCAGCGAGAACGGCTACCCGACGAACCTCGGTCGCAGCGAGGAATCGCAGCGCCGCGACCTTCAGTCGTCGGTCGAGGCGGTCGCGCAGTTGTCGGGCGCCCTCGGCGTGACGGACTACCGCTGGTTCAACCTGCGCGACAACAACTCCGGCGGCGCCGACCTGTTCTCAGCGGTCGGCCTGCTGCGCGACGACTACTCGCGCAAGCCTGCGTTCGCCTCATACAGGCGCGCGATCAGGCTGCACGGCCGCTGAGGCGCCCTGGCGCGTTTGAACCCGCGAAAAACCGGGCAGTCCACGCGCGTAGCGAACCGGGAGGTATGGGATGGGCAGAAGAGGGACGGTTGCAGCCCTGGCAGGGGCGCTTCTCGCTTTCGGGGCAGGCTCGGCGAACGCTGTCGAGCTATCGGCCCCACAGGTCACGAACGCCGAGATAAAGCGCGCGGCGGCCAAGGCACTCGCCTCCGGCGCCAAGCCGCAGAAGCTGCGGGCGGCGCGGCCCGCTTGGTTCACGCAGAAGCGCGAGCGCAAGCTGAGGCGCGACGCCGACGGCGTCAGGATGGCGCCGGTCGATGCGCCGCTCCCAGGCCAGGTCGGAATCCGGCCAGGCAGCTGGATGATCTCCCCATTCCTGTGCACGATGAACTTCATCTTCCAGAACGGCGGGACGCTCGCGATCGGCACCGCCGGCCACTGCGTCGACAACAGCAACCCCGTCCTCCTGACCATCGCTCCCGGCGGCAGCAACCCGGTGCTGGTCGAGCTCGGCCGCGTCCTCCTGAAGCGGAACTCGGGCATCGGCAATGACTACGCGCTCGTCGAGATCCCACCGGCGCTTCATCCCTGGGTGTTCCCGACGCTCAGCGTGGTCGGCGGGCCGTGCGGCCTGTTCACCGCGAACAACCCGCAACCGGTGGCGCACTACGGCCACGGCGTGGGCATCGGCACGGGCGGCACGCCGCGCGCGGGCATGGGCTTCTCGCTCGCGAGCGATCCGATCGGAGTCCAGGGCACCGACTGGGACTGGGACGCCGACTCGATCATCTGGGCAGGGATGATCGCCGGCGGAGACTCGGGCAGCGGCGTCCGCGTCGCGGGGCTCCCCGCTGTCTCGAACCTGACGCACGGGATCGGGATCACGGGGCTCGAGCCGTCAGCGCTGGCCTGGGGAACGCGTGTGTCGACGATCACCAGCGGGGGCTGGAGCCTGGTAGACAGTCCGCTCTGTCTCTGAGCGGTGACCTGACAGCAGAAGAGGTCCGGGTGCTCGGCGCGCTGGTTGAGAAGCAGCGCACGACCCCGGACCAGTACCCGCTGAGCCTCAACGCGCTGCGGCTCGCGTGCAACCAGTCGACGAACCGCGATCCGGTCGTGGAGCTCGACGAGCTGACCATCCGGGAGGCCCTCGAACGCCTCTCGCGCCGCCGCTGGGTCAGGCTCGCGAGCGGAGCGGGAAGCCGGGCCACGAAGTACCGCCACCTGCTCGACGAGGCGCTCGATCTCTCGGTTCCGGAGACATCGGTGCTCGCGGTGCTGATGCTGCGCGGCCCGCAGACCCCCGGGGAGCTCCGCGCCCGGACGGACCGGCTCCACCCGTTCGAGAGCCCCGACGAGCTGAGGGAGACCCTCGAGCGGCTTCAGGCGCGCGAGCTGGTGGCCGGGGTCGGCCGGCGGCCGGGCCAGAAGGAGGAGCGCTACGCCCAAGTCTTGGGTGACGGGGGCGTCACCGAAGCGCCTGCGGCGGCACCGTCGCTCGAGGAGCGCGTCGCGCGGCTCGAGGCCGAGCTGGAGGCGCTGAAAACCGCTGTCCAACGCGGGGACTCACCGATCAAGCCGGGACTCTGACCTGCCGAAGGACGAGTGGTGATCGGTACGTCGTCGAACGGCAACAACTTCGACCTGCTCGATACGACCTCGGTGAACTGGCGCGAAGCCCTCGAGCACGCCTGTTCGAACCTGGAGGCGCTCAAGCCGGTGTACCTGCCCATCGTCCAGCTCAAGGAGCGCCACGCGTCCGGCTACGAGCTGCTCGCTCGCTTCACCGGCGGGCCGGCGGCGCCGCCGGCGATGTGGTTCGAGAGCGCCGCCAAGCTCGGGCTGACGGCCCCGCTCGAGCGGCGGATCATGCGGGCGGGCTTCTCCACCGCTGACGCGCTGCCCGAGGGTGCGTTCGTCGCGGTCAACATCACCGCCGAGGCGCTCCTCTCGACGCAGATCCAGGAGCTGTTCAAGCAGCGCGAGCGCTACGACAACATGGTGCTCGAGATCTCCGAGAAGGACACTCAGGAGCCCGACGTCGCCGAGGCTCTGACCGCGTTCCGAGCCGGCGGTGGGCGTCTGGCGGTCGATGACATCGGCTCGGGCTTCTGCAACCTTCGCGACGTCCTGACGCTGAAGCCGGACATCCTGAAGGTCGACCGGGCGATCATCCGCGGTGTCGACCGCGACCGCATCAAGCAGGCGATCGTCGAGGGGCTGCACACGATGTCCAGCCGGCTCGACATCCCGCTGCTCGCCGAGGGGATCGAGTCACGCGAGGAGCTCGCGGTGCTCGAGAAGATCGGCGTGCCGCTGGGGCAGGGCTACCTGTTCGGCGAGCCCAGCGCCCGCTTCACGGGCGACGCCAAGGCCGCCTAGCGCGTCTAGCGCGTCCCTCGGCTCCAGTTGTGCTCGCGGCCATCATGGCCGGAGATGCGGCTGTCGAGGCCGGCGCCGGGAGCGCCGCCGTAGATCTTGCCGTAGGCGTGCTGGTTGATCCCGCTGCCGATCCGCGTGTAGAGGGCGATGATGTTCCCGACGAGGAACAGGATCACCACGGCCAGGAAGATCCAGCTGCCGCCTGCGAGTGCGATGGTGGTGGTCATGCGGCGACCGTACGCCCGCGTCAGCAGGGGTTCTGTGACGTGCCACACGCGCGCGTAACTAAAGCTTGATGATCGCGATGACCATCGAGATCACCACGCAAATGACGATCACCACCTGCATGGCGATCCAGAACCGGGGCAGCTGCATCTCGCTATTGTGACGCCGCTCGGGTGACCCCTACCGACGGCTTCCTTCCACCTGCGTCCTCAGAGCGCAAGTCCGCCGACCGCCGCGAACGGTTGCGCGTCCTGCTGCACACACTCGGCGAGCGCCGCTGGCTGATCCTCGCTACCGCGGCCGTGATCGTGGCGGTCGCCACTTTGAACAGCGCGGCCCAGGACGACAAGTACGAGGCCGTGTCGAGTGTTCTCGTCGGCCAGACGGACCCGGTGAACGGCCTCTTCCCGGGTGCAGGGGGAGAGAGCGATCCCGACCGGGTGGCGCGGACGAACCTCGAGCTGATCGAGAACGCGACGGTCGCGGAGCGAGTCGAGCGCGCACTCGCCGCCGAGGTCGAGCTCGACTCCGAACAGCTGCTCGACCGCGTCGACGCGGACATCGAGAACGACTCAGATGTCGTCGCGATCAAGGTGCGCGACGAGGACCCGGAACAGGCGGCGGCGATCGCCAACGCCTTCGCGATCCAGTTCGCGCGTTTCCGGGAGCGCGCCGCGAGCCGGAACCTCGAGACGGCGATCGAACGCGCGCAGCTCGAGCTCGACTCCCTGGAAGCCGACGAGCTCACGAGCCCGCGCGGGCGCACGATCGAGCGGCGGCTGAGCGACCTCGAGATCGCGGCGGCCCTGCAGGGCAGCTCGGTCGAGGTCGTCAAGCGCGCCGACGTGCCGGACGACCCGGTCGAGCCGCAGCCGTTCATGGCTTTCCTCGTATCGATCCCGATCGGGCTGCTGGCCGGCCTGCTGCTCGCCCTGCTCGTGTCCTACCTCGACCGCCGCCTCAAGCGCGAGGAGCAGGTCGAGGCCATCACGCAGATGCCGGTCGTCGCCTCGATCCCGCGCCGGTCCGAGCGGCTCGTGCGCCGCCGCGCCGGCGGCGGCGTCTGGGCCGACCCGGTCGAGGCCGAGTCGTACGGCCGGCTCGCCACCAACCTGCGCTTCTTCAACTTCGACCGCCAGGTCAAGACGGTGCTCGTGACGAGCGCCGTTCCGGAGGAGGGCAAGACCACCGTGACGCTGCGGCTGGCGGCCGCCCTCGCCGGCGCGGGCCAGGGCGTTCTCGCCGTGGAGGCCGACCTGCGCCGTCCGACCTTCACCGACTACTTCAGCATCCAGTTCCCGCACGGGCTCAGCGGCGTGCTGATCGGCGCGACCCCGTTCGAGGACGTGGTCACGCGCGTCCATACGAGCTACGCGCTTGCGGCGCCCACCGAGGAGGGAGACGAGGCGTGGACGACGGCCCCGTTCATCGAGGTCGTCCCGGCCGGCGTGATCCCGCCCAATCCGACCGAGCTCCTCGCCGGCAACGCGCTTCCGGAGGTACTAAACGAGGCGAAGGCACATGCCGACATCGTGCTCGTCGACTCGGCGCCGCTCGTGCCGGTGGGCGATGCGATCCCGATCGCCAACGCCGTCGACGGCGTCCTGCTGATCGTGAAGCTGGGCGAGAGCAGGCGCGACGAGCTGCGGCGCGCGCTGAAGCTGCTGGGGACGTTGCGGTCGAAGGTGATCGGCGTGGTGATCACGAATGCCGAGCGCCCGTCGGACAAGTACGACTACTACGCGACCGAGCCGCCGGCCCCCTCGCCTGCGGTCGACCCGCTCGGGCCGCGCGGCCGCGGCCGGCGCGCCGCGCCGCGGTTCGAGGATCACGCGCCCGAGGGCAATGGCCACGGCGCGGAAGCCGAGACGGTCCGGGAGCGGGAAGAGACCTAAGAGCGGGCGGTTATTCGATCAGCGCCTGACGCAGCGCGATGGCAACCGCGTGCGTCCTGCTGTCGGCCTGGAAGCGCCCGATCACGCGCTTCGTGTCCGCCTTCACGGTCTCCGCGCTCAGCCCTATGCGGCGCGCGATCTCCTCGGTGTGGTAACCCTCGGCAAGAAGTTGGAGGATTTCGCGCTCGCGCTCTGACAGCGGCCGGTCGCCGGGATCTGTGTCCGTCATCAGCAGCGTGGGCGAGAGTGACGGATCGACGAACGGCCTGCCCTCGGCGACGGTGCGGATTGCTCGCATCAGGTCCTCGGGCGGCGAGCCCTTCATCACGTAACCCTTCGCGCCGGCTTGGATCGCGTCGGACAGGAGGCGCTTGTCCCCGTAGGCGGAGAACATGACGATCTGGACGTTCGGCGCCGCCTGGTGGATCTTCTTCACCGTCGAGACGCCGTCGATGCCCGGCAGGCGGACGTCCATGACTACCACCTCGGGCTGCAGCCTCTCGATCGCCTCGAGGGCTTCCTCGCCGGTCGTGACGGTCCCCACGAGTTCGATGTCCGAGCTCCCGTTGAACAGCAGGGCGAGACCCTGGCGAACGACAGGATGATCGTCGACTCCGAGGCAGCGAGTCCGCGCGGCCATGTACCCCATACGGTACTCCTTTTACAAGCGCGTGAACATATGATGGCGCGCGTTCCCACGCTCACTGCGAGAGGAGAGAGATGATCGGTTCCATCGTTGTCGGTACGGACGGCTCCGACACCGCTACGGAGGCCGTCCGGCAGGCGACGGAGCTGGCGCAGGCGCTCGGTTCAAGCTTGCATCTGGTCAGCGCGTACGAGCCGATCGGCGAGGGCCGGCTGCGGGAGGAGCGCCAGCAGGTCCCCGATGACCTGCAGTGGATGGTGAATCCGCGCGAGGACGTCGACGCGACCCTCAAGGACGCGGCCGGGAAGATCGATGAGGTGGGGGTGAAGGTCGAGACCTACGCCCGGGAGGGCGACCCCGCGGACGCGATCCTGGACGTCGCCGAGGAGCAGAAGGCGGACCTCATCGTGGTCGGCAACAAGGGCATGACCGGCGCGAAGCGGTTCCTTCTCGGCAGTGTCCCGAACAAGGTCTCCCATCACGCTCCGTGCAGCGTGATGATCATTCGTACTACCTGAGCGCCTCTGCCGCGTCGATCAGGCCGTGCCCGTAGCGGGAGTCGTACCCGTCCGGCCCCAGGTCGCGCGTCGTGCTCTGGAGATGCTCGACGACGCGACCCGGCTTCGGGTTCTTCCCGACGCGCTCGGTGGCGATGATCAGGGCCGCCGTCGCCGAGACGTGCGGGGCGGCCATCGACGTGCCCTGGTATCCCCCCGGCAGTCCGAACCGGCGCGGGCTGCGCGTGAAGGTCTGCTGGTAGATGTCGCGCCCCGTGAGGTCCGGGCGGCAGTACTGCGCGTCGCGCGGGTTGTCCACGTTCGCGGCGTCGTTCCCGCCACCCGGTGCGACCACGTCGAGGCTGTTGCCGGAGTTCGAGTAGTCCGCCTGGCAGAGGTGCTCCGTCGTGGCGCCGACCGAGATCGCATACGGCGCGCGAGCGGGATAGGCGACACTCGCGTCTGACTCGTTGCCGGCTGCCGCCACGACGACGGCGCCCTTCCTGTGCGCGAACCGGATCGCCCGGATGATGCCCGGCACCTGGCGCGCGGTGATCGACGGGTCGAACTCGAGGCTGAGGTTGACGACGTCGGCTCCGTGCTTCGCGGCGAAGCGGATCCCGCGCGCGATCTCGTAGGCGCCTCCCTCGCCGTTCTCGTCGAGGACGCGGACCGGCATGATCTTCGCGTTGTAGGCGATGCCCGTGACGCCGAGCCCGTTGTTCACCCGCTGGGCGATCGTGCCGGAGACGTGCGTACCGTGCCCGAACTCGTCATGCGGGCGCCGGTCGCGGTCGACGAAGTCGTAGCCGCGCACGAAGGTCGAGCGGCGCAGGTCGGGAGCGCGCTTGAATCGGCCGCGCGTCCTGTAGGCGGCTCCCGTGTCCACCACCGCGACGACGACGCCTCGCCCGCCGGGAGCCCCCAAGGACGCTGCGAGGTCCCATGCGTCGGGTGCGTTGATGCTCGCGTCGCCGAAGAAGTTCCACTGCAGGTTCGTCCAGCCCTCGGGCTCGCCGCTGCGGCCGGGGTCGTTCCAGATGACGCTCGCGCGCGCCTTGTAGTTGGGCACCGCGTAGTCGACACCCGGCGCGGCCTCGAGGGCGGCGACCGCCTCGGGGACCGTCTCACCCGCGTCGAGGGAGACGATCTCCGGCGCGGTTTCGCCCTCGTGATGGACGATCACTTCGCCAGGCACGAACTCGCCTGCGGACGCGGGCGCGGCTCCGGCCAGGGAGGCGGCTAGGACGAGCGTCACGAGTCGGCTACGGTGCGGCATCGGTTCTATGTCGGCAAAAACACGGCCAGCTTCGAGAAGTCTCTCTGAGCGGGCACCGTACGAGTACCCCGGAATGCGCATCGCAGTCACAGGCGCAACCGGGTTCGTCGGCGCCCACCTCACCCGGCTGCTCGCCGAACGAGGTGCAGAGGTTAGGGTCACGCACCGCGACGCGTCGAGGCTGAGTCAGCTCGGGGACGTGGCCGTGACGCCCGTCGAGGCCGACGTCCTGGACCGAGCCGCCCTCCGCCGCGCGTTCCGGGGGGCCCGCATCGTCTTCCACGGCGCCGGCGTGGTGGCGACACGGCCGGCCGAGATGGTGTGGAAGGTGAACGCCCTGGCGCCCCGCCTGGTCGTCGAGGCCGCGGCAGCCGAGGGCGCCGAGCGCGTAGTGATCACGTCGAGTGTCGGAGGGGTGGGCCCCGCCACCGAGGGCCGCGCCGGCAGGGAGGACGACGTCTACCGCGGCGGCGGGCTCGGGCTGACCTACGTCGACTCGAAGCACGAGGGCGAGTCGGAGGCGCTCGCGGCCGGTGCGCGCTGCGGAATCGAGGTCGTCGTGGTCAACCCGGCGTACGTGCTCGGCGTGCCCGTGAACCGCTCCCAGCCGGGTGAGACGTCCACGAGGATCGTGGGCAACTACCTGCGCGGCCGGCTGCCGGCGATCGTCGACGGCGCCGACCAACATCGTCCACGTCGAGGACGTGGCGCAGGGGCACCTGCTCGCCGCGGAGCGCGGAGAGCCGGGCGAGCGCTACATCCTCGGCGGCGAGAACATCCCGTGGGTCGACCTGATCGAGCTCGTAGCCGAGCTCTCCGGGGTCCGGCACCCGGTCGTCGTGATCCCCCGCGATGTCGCCGAGATGATCGCGGCGGCCGGCACGATCAGCGGCGGCGTGATCATCTCGCCCGAGGCATTCGCGCTGATGGCGCAGGACTGGCGCTACTCGTCCGAGAAGGCGAAGCGGGTGCTCGGCTACCGGCCGCGCGGCTTGAAGCCGACCCTGCGCGAGACCGTCGAGTGGTACGACGAGCTGCTCCGCACCGGCGTGCTCACCGGCGGGCGCCCGTCGCCGATGTCCCTCGGCTCGCTCGGCGTGCGGCTGGCCGCACGGGTGGGCGGCCTGCGCGTCGCGCATGCGCTCGAGTCGTGGACCGGGCGGCGTTTCGTCGCCGCGGGATGAACGTCGCGACCACCTTCTTTCCGAAGGACGAGTACTTCATGCAGCTGGCCCTTCGCGAGGCGGAGCGCGCGCTGGAACACGACGACGTCCCGATCGGCTGCGTGGTCGCCCGCGATGGCGAGGTCGTCGCCGCGTTCCCGAACGAGCGCGAGCTGCGGCAGGACCCGACGGCGCACTGCGAGATCCTCGCCCTGCGCGAGGCCGCCCGATCCGCGGGCACGTGGCGGCTGAACGCCGACGTCCTCTATGTGACGCTCGAGCCGTGCGCGATGTGCGCCGGCGCGATCGTCCTCGCTCGGATACCGCGAGTCATCTACGGAGCGACAGACCCGAAGGCGGGTGCCGCGGGCAGCGTCCTGGACGTGCTGGGCGAGCAACGGCTCAACCACCGCCCCGAGGTCGCCGGCGGCCTGCTCGCGGGCGAGTCGGCGGCGCTCTTGCAGGGCTTCTTCGGCTCGCGCCGCTGACCCGTAGCGCGGGCCGCGCGGCGTTGTGAAACGATCGCGAACCAGCGGGGGGAGCGGCGCCGAGAGGGAGAGAGCGAGCTGCCGGTGGCAGACAGACCAGTGCTGGCCGTGAGGAACGCCGAGGTCGTCTACGACGACGTCGCGCTCGTGCTCCGGGGGGTCTCACTCGAGGTCGGACGCGGCGAAGTCGTCGCCCTGCTCGGCGCCAACGGTGCGGGCAAGACCACCCTCTTGCGCGCGATCACAGGGCTGCTCGGCGTCCACCGCGGCAAGATCACGAAGGGGACGATCGAGCTCGACGGACGGGCGATCACCGGGCACTCCGCGCCGGCGATCGTCAAGGCAGGCGTGGCCCAGGTCATGGAGGGCCGGCGCACGTTCTACGAGCTGACCGTCGACGAGAACCTGCGCGCGGGTGCCTTCACGCGATCGTCGAAGGCCGACGTCGAACGCACCCGCGCCGAGGTCTTCGAGCTCTTTCCTGTGCTCGAGAAGTACCGCGGCCAGACCGCGGGCTACCTCTCGGGCGGTGAGCAGCAGATGCTCGCGATCGGCCGCGCGCTGATGTCCGATCCGGACGTGCTTCTCCTCGACGAGCCCTCGCTCGGACTCGCGCCGAAGGTCGTCGCCGCGGTGCGTGACATCGTGGTGGAGATCAATGGCCGTGGGACGGCCGTGCTGCTCGTCGAGCAGAACGCCCAGATGGCGCTCCAGATCTCCTCGCGCGGGTATGTGATGGAGACCGGCAAGGTCGTGCGCGACGGCACCGCCAAGGAGCTCCTCGCCGACGACGACATCCGCGAGTTCTACCTCGGCATCGGCCATGAAGGGCGGCGCTCGTTCCGCGACGTCAAGACCTACCGGAGGAGGCGGCGCTGGGTGGCGTGAGCGAGCCCCTGCTCGTCGCGGAGGACCTCCAGCTGCGGTTCGGCGGAGTCACCGCGCTCGACGGCGTCTCCTTTACGGTCGAACGCGGTGAGCTGTTCGCCGTGATCGGCCCGAACGGCGCCGGCAAGACGTCGATCTTCAACTGCCTGAACGGCGTGTACCGGCCCCAGCGTGGCTCGATCCGGCTCGAGGGCACGGACCTCGTGCGCAAGTCGCCCGCCACCATCGCCTCGCTCGG
Source organism: uncultured Thermoleophilaceae bacterium (assembly GCA_963846865.1). Taxonomy (GTDB): domain Bacteria; phylum Actinomycetota; class Thermoleophilia; order Solirubrobacterales; family Thermoleophilaceae; genus DASPHG01. The sequence continues at coordinate 35,879 of CAWJXU010000007.1, forward strand.
GATCGCGCGCACCTTCCAGAACCTCGGCCTGTTCGCGAACCTGACGCTGGTCGACAACCTGCTGCTCGGCCGCCACCACCTTATGCGGACCGGATTCATCACTGGGATGCTCTGGTGGGGGCGCGCGAAGCGCGAGGAGATCGAGCACCGGGCGGCGGTCGAGCGCGTCGTGGACCTGCTCGAGCTCGAGGCCTACCGCTACACCCCCGCGGGGCAGCTCCCGTACGGAGTGCAGAAGCGCGTCGAGCTGGGCCGTGCGCTCGCGATGGAGCCGAAGCTCCTGCTGCTCGACGAGCCCGTCGCCGGGATGAACCTCGAGGAGACCGAGGACATGGCCCGCTATCTCGTCGAGGTCCGGCACGAGCTGGGGCTCGCGATGATCATGGTCGAGCACCACATGGCGCTTGTCATGGACCTTGCCGACCGCGTGCTCGCGCTCGACTTCGGCCGTCCCCTCACGCTCGGCACGCCCGAGGAGGTCCAGGCGGACCGGCGCGTTGCCGAGGCCTACCTGGGCGGAGCGGTCGCATAAGCGCTCCGGCGACGCTTCCCGCCTGCCTGATCAGGCACGCGCGCGAGCGCCCAGGCGACGTCGCGCTGCGCAAGAAGGACCTAGGCCGCTGGCAGGAGTGGACGTGGGCCGACTACGAGCAGCGCGTCGCGCGCGTCGCCGCCGGCCTGCGCGGGTGCGGGATCGGACCTGGCGACCGGATCGCGATCCAGTCCGAGAACAGGCCGGAGTGGCTCGTTGCCGACATCGCCGCGCAGGCGATCGGCGCGATCGTCGTAGGCGTCTACCCGACGAGCCCGGCCGCCGAGCTCGAGTACCTCATGCGCCACTCGGGCTCGAAGCTCCTGATCGCCGAGGACGAGGAGCAGGTGGACAAGGCGCTCGCCGTTCGGTCGGACCTGCCGGACCTGACCGACATCTTCGTCGTGGACCCGCGCGGCATCCGCGACGCTGACGCGCGCCGCTGGGAGGAGCTGGAGGACACGGAGCCGCTCGACCTGGCGGCGGCCGCGGCGGAGCTCGACCCGGAGGAGACGGCGATCATCGTCTACACGTCCGGCACCACCGGGCCGCCCAAGGGCGCCATGCTCTCGCACGCGAATATGCTCTACGCGGCCCGGATCTTTCGCGACGCGTACGGGACAACTCCGGGCGACGAGGTCCTCTCCTACCTGCCGCTCTGCCACATCGCGGAGCGGCTCTTCTCGGTGCTCGGCGCGCTCGAGGCGGGCTACGTCGTCAACTTCGGGACCGGCGGCGAGTCGTTCCCGGCCGACATGCGCGAGGTGCAGCCGACCGTGTTCCTGGGCGTCCCGCGGGTGTGGGAGAAGATGCTCGCGACCGTCGAGGTCCGCATGGCCGACGCCAGCCGCATGAAGCGCATGCTCTGGCGGGCGGCGCTCGCGCGCGGGGGCTTCGTCGGCTACCTCCTCGCGTTCCGTGCGCTGCGCGAGAAGCTCGGGCTCGTGCGGGTGCGCGCCGCGATCTCGGGCGCTGCTCCGATCGCGCCGCAGGTGCTCGAGTTCTTTGCTCGGATCGGCGTAAACGTGCGCGAGGGCTATGGCCAGACCGAGGGGACCGCGGTGGCGACCGCCACGCCCGGAGGGCGGCATCCGGATCGGCACGGTGGGCACGGCACTGCCCGAGGTGCGAGCTGCGGACTGGCGACGACGGGGAGATCCTCGTCCGGTCGCCGGCGTCTTCCGCGGCTACTTCCGCGACGAGGAGGCGACGGCGAGCACGATCGACGCCGACGGCTGGCTGCACACGGGCGACGTCGGCGAGCTCGACGGCGATGGCTACCTGACGATCACCGATCGCAAGAAGGACATCATCATCACGGCCGGCGGGAAGAACGTCTCGCCGTCGGAGATAGAGAACAAGCTCAAGGTCTCGCCCTACGTGCGCGAGGCGATCGTGATCGGCGACAGGCGCAAGTACCTGACCGCATTGATCGGGATCGAGCTCGACACGGTCGCGGACTGGGCCGGCCGCCGTGGCGTGACGTTCACGACCTACGGGGACCTGGCCTCGAAGGAGGAGGTGCGCGAGCTCATCGGCGAATGGGTCGAGCGCGTCAACTCAGAGCTCGCGCAGGTGGAGCAGATCAAGCGCTTCACGCTGCTGCGGAAGGAGCTCGACCACGAGGACGGCCAGCTGACGGCGACGCAGAAGGTGAAGCGGGCGGCGATCTCCGACGAGTTCGCCGACGAGGTGGAGGGGCTCTACGCATGACCGAGTTCCTCCAGCTCTGCGTGGCGGGGCTCGCGCTCGGGGCGCGCTACGCGCTGGTCGCGCTCGGCTTCGTGATCATCTACAGGGCCACCGGCGTCATCAACTTCGCGCAGGGCGGTCTGCTCGCCCTCGGTGCCTACTTCACGTACGCGTTCGCGAACACGGCGGACTGGCCGTTCGCGCTCGCGGCGGTCGCCGCCGTTGCCGCGACCGCGCTGGTCGGCGCGGCGACCGAGCGCGTCGTGCTGCACCGCATGGTCGGCCAGCCGGTCTTCGCGGTGATCATGATCACGATCGGCCTGCTCTTCATCATCGAGCAGGTCATCACCTCGATCTGGGGGTTCGACAACCTGAACCTCGCCGACCCCTGGGGAGTCGACACGTTCAAGGCCGGCGACGTGGTGATCTCGGAGCGCGACGTCTGGACGATCGGGCTGGCGGCCGCCGCGCTCGGCGGCTTCTTCCTCTTCTTCAGGCTGTCGAAGCTCGGCGTCGCCATGCGCGCGGTCGCCTTCGACCAGGAGGTCGCGCTCGCGCAGGGCATCAGCGTCCGGCGCGTCGTCGCCGTGTCGTGGGGGATCTCCGGCGGTCTCGCGGCGATCGCCGGGCTGACGCTTGCGTCCGGCCCCGCGGCGCTCTCGCCCGGGATCGGCGCCATCGCCCTGCTCGCGTTCCCGGCGATGATCGTGGGCGGCATGGACTCACCGCTCGGCGCGGTCCTCGGCGGGCTCATCATCGGCCTGACTCAGTCGCTGACGGCGGGCTACCAGGACGACTTCGCGCCCTGGGCGGGCGAGAACCTGGCCGCCGTCATGCCGTACTTCGTGATGATCGCGATCCTGCTCATCCGCCCACACGGGCTGTTCGGGACGCCCGAGGTCAGGCGGGTCTGATGGCGCGCCCGTACGTGCGCATGACCCGCCGCTACGAGGACGACCTGCGCCTCTTCCGCGGCGCGTGGGCAAAGCTTGGGCTAGCGCTGGGGCTGGGCGTCTATCTGCTGCTGCCGCTCTTTCTGATCGACGATTTCTGGCTCAGCGTCCTGAACTACGCCGGCGTAGCGGCGATCGGCGCGATCGGCCTGAACTTGCTCACCGGCTACACCGGCCAGGTCTCGCTCGGGCATGCGTTCTTCATCGGGGCGGGCGCCTACACCGCCTCGCAGGTCGGTGGCGAGCTCGACCTGCCCCTGCCGCTGTGGCTGGCCAGCGCGACCCTGATCGGCGCTCTGATCGGCGCGGTGATCGGCCCTTTCGCACTGCGGCTGCGCGGCAACTACCTGGCGATCGTGACGCTCGGCCTGGTCTTCATCGGCGAGCACTTCTTCCGCAACGCCGACTCGATCACCGGCGGCAACTCGGGCACGTCCGTGAACGCGCCCGTGGAGCTGCTCGGGCTCGACTTCGCGAACCTCACGCTCGGCGGCGAGGACTTCACGCTCAACCAGGGTTACTTCTGGCTGATCTGGGGCGTCGTGATCATCGCGGCGCTCCTCTCGAAGAACCTCGTCCGCACGCGACCCGGACGGGCGATGCAGGCCGTGCGCGACCGGGACGTCGCGGCGGAGATCATCGGCGTGCGCCTCGGCCGCTACAAGGTCGGAGCGTTCGCAGTGTCGAGCGCACTGGCGGCCGCTGGCGGCGCGCTGTTCGGCAGCTACCAGCAGTTCGTCTCGCCCGACGAGTGGTCGCTGTTCCTTTCGATCCAGTACATCGCGATCATCATCGTCGGAGGGATCGGAACGATCTTCGGCTCGATCATCGGCGCAGTCTTCATCGGCGGCATGCCCGGCCTGATCGATCGCTATAGCGAGTCGATCCCGTTCGTCGCGACGAGCGCGACCGACGACGGCTTCATCAGCGTCTTCTCGCTCAACCAGGCAATCTTCGGGCTGCTGATCGTGCTGTTCTTGGTATTCGAGCCACGGGGCCTCGCAGCCATCTGGCTTCGGACGAAGGCGTACTTTCGCTCATGGCCATTCAGCTACTGAGGAAATGTTCAACTGGGAGGAGGGTCCCATGAAGGTCCACAGATGGATTGCGGTCTTGGCCGCAGCCGCCCTGTCGCTCGGCGTCGCCGCGTGCGGAGGCGGCGACGATGACGACGACGGTGGTGGTGGCGGCGGGGAAGTGACGGAGGTGCCGGGCTTCGACGGCAAGACGATCAAGCTCGGCGTGCTCACGCCGTTGACCGGCCCCGTGGCCGTGATCGGCAACCCGCTGACGGCGGGTAACGAGGTTTTCATCGAGGCGGTCAACGCGGAGGGAGGCGTCGCCGGGGAGTACCCGATCGAGCTCGTTCAGGAGGACACGCAGTACCTCCCGAACGTCGCGGTGCAGAAGTACAACCAGATCAAGGGCGATGTCGTGTCGTTCGTGCAACTGCTGGGCACGCCGTCGACGCTGGCGGTGCTGCCACAGCTCGAGCGTGACCAGATGATCGCCGCGCCGGCGTCGCTTGACGGGCTGTGGGTGCGTGAGGAGAACCTCCTCCCGATCGGCGGGCCTTACCAGGTCCAGGCGATCAACGCGCTCGACTACTACATCAATGAAGGCGGCGGCGAGGGCAAGAACATCTGCTCGTTCATCCAGGACGACGCGTACGGCGAGGCGGGCCAGGCCGGAGTCGACTTCGCGGCCGAGAAGCTCGGCTTCGAGGTGGTGGACACTCAGCGGTTCAAGCAGGGCGACGAGGACGTCACGGGCCAGGTGCAGCAGTTGGCCCAGGCGAACTGCGACGCGGTCTTCCTGGTCGCGACGCCCACCGACGCCGGCACGATCTGGGGCACGGCCGCGAAGCTCGAGTTCGCTCCGCGCTGGATCGGGCAGTCGCCGACATGGATCGACGAGCTGGGTGCTTCGCCACTGGCCGAGTACCTCCAGCAGACCACCTGGATCGCCGCGGAAGGCACCGAGTGGGGCGATACGTCGGTGCCGGGCATGGAGCAGATGCTCGCCGACATCAAGGCGCAGAAGCCCGACCAGGAGCCCGACTACTACTTCGCCTTCGGTTACAACCAGGCGCGCGCGATGGTGGCGCTCCTGGAGAAGGCGGTGGAGTTGGGCGACCTCTCACACGAGGGGCTGCTCCAGGCGTCCGAGGAGCTCGGGACCGTGTCGTTCGACGGCCTGACCGGGGACTACACGTATGGCCCCGCCGACGAGCGGGAGCCGCCGCGCACGAGCACGATCTTCGAGGTCGACCCGAAGAAGCCGTTCGGGCTCAAGCGGCGCGCGTACGAGTACGAGTCGGAGTTCGCCGGCGAGTACGAGTTCGAGCCGGCCGACCTCTAGTCGGCCCACGGCGTGATGAAGGGGCGGCCGCGGCCGCCCCTTCATTCCACGCCTCTAAACTCGCGGATCGTCCCGGAGGGGTGCCGGAGTGGTTGAACGGGGCGGTCTCGAAAACCGTTGGGGGCCGTTAGGTCCCTCGTGGGTTCGAATCCCACCCCCTCCGCTTTAGCTTGCTAGAGCTGCGCGAGCGCGCATGGGTGTCAGCGGGGGGGCGGCGATCGTCTCGACCGGCCCCGCCCGCCGTACGGCACCGGGCGGTGATCCCACGACGCGCTTGAACGCGCGCGCGAACGCGGCCTCGGAGCGATAGCCGAAACGATCCGCGAGTGCGGCCACGGTTGCGCCCTCGTCGCGCAGCGCCGCGGCGGCGAGGTGCATGCGCCAGCGGGTCACGTAGCTCATCGCCGGCTCGCCGACGAGCTCGGTGAACCGTGCGGCGAAGGCCGAGCGCGACATCGGGATCTGGTCGGCGAGCGAGGCGACGGTCCACGGGCGGCCGGGCTCGCGGTGGATGAGCGAGATCGCGCGGCCGATCTGCGGGTCCCGCAGCGCCCCGAGCCAGCCCGACTGTGCCGCCGGGTCACTCTCCAGCCAGGCGCGCAGCGCTTGCACGACGAGCACGTCGGAAAGGCGGGTGATCACGGTCTCGCCGCCGGGGCGCAGGCCCTCCGCCTCGAGCGCCATCAGCCGCAGGGTGGAGCGCAGCCACTCGAGCTGCGTCGGGCTCGTCGCTGGATCGAAGGTGAGGATTCGCGGTAGCACGGCAAGCAGCTTGCGGGCGGCCGGATGATCGAAGCGCACGGCGCCGCAGACCATGTCGATGCGTTCGCCGCCGCCTCCGTGGCGCAGGATCTCGTAGCGCTCGCCGAGCTGCTCGCGCTCGAGCTCGAAGATGCTCGGCGTCGGCGCATCGGGCTCGCTGCGCAGCCGGTGGCCCTCGCCGTGGGGGACGAGCGCCAGCTCGCTTGCGGCCACGCGCCGCGGCTGGGCCTCTGGCGCCTCGAGCCAGCAGCTTCCGCTGGTGATGACGTGAAACCACAGGTAGCCCTCGAACGGCGGCAGCTCGAGACCGAACGGGGCGGTGAACTCGGCGCGGCAGTAGAAGGCGCCGCGCAGCTCGAGGAAGTGCAGCGCCTCGCCGAGCGGATCGGCGGCCGAGGGCCAAGGTTCGCGATGCGTGGTCACGCGATCAGCATGACACGGTGGACTCGAACCTCCAGATCGAGAGGACGAACGAGCATAAATTACGGATTCTACGCCATAGAAAGTCCCGATTGACGCATCCCATACTGGATGAACTGCAATGCCAGTCCAGCCTAGGAGGAACGACAATGATCACCGTGATGGGAGCCACCGGAAACACCGGCCGCAAGATCACCGAGCTGCTGCTCGAAGGCGGCGAGGAGGTGCGCGCGCTCGGGCGCTCGCCGGAGAAGCTCGCCGAGCTCGACGCGCTCGGAGCCGAGACCGTCGCCGGCGATGTCCGCGACGCCGACTACCTGGTAAGCACCTTCGCAGGCGCCGACGCGGTCTACACGCTCACCGCGTTCGACCCGACCCTGCCCGATTACCACGCCGACCAGGACAGGCGCGGCGAGGCGATCGCTTCGGCGATTCGCGAGAGCGGTGTGCGCCACGTGGTCGCGCTGAGCGCGATCGGCGGCGAGCTGGCGAGCGGCAACGGGTTCATCGCCAGCCTGCACCGGCAGGAGCGGCGGCTGCGGGCGCTCGACGGCGTCAACCTCATGATCCTGCGCCCCGGCGCCTTCTTCGAGGGCTTCTACGCGGCGCTGGAGACGATCCGCCACGAGGGCGTGGTCGCCGACTCCGTCGCGCCCGAAGCGAAGGTGCCGATGATCGCCACCGCCGACGTCGCCGCGGTCGCCGCCGGGGCGCTGCGCGAGCGGAACTGGAGCGGCGCCGTGGTCCGCGAGCTGCTCGGCCCGCGTGACCTCACCTACACCGAGGTCGCGGCGGCGATCGGCGCGGCGATCGGCCAGCCGGACCTCCAGTACGTCCAGCTGCCCGACGAAGAGCTGGTGGCGATCCTCACCGAGGCCGCCGGGTTCTCGCCCGACTTCGCCGCCCTGTTCGTCGAGTTCAACCAGGCGCTGAGCGAAGGCCGGCTGCACTCGCTCGAGGGTCGCAACGAGAGCAACACGACCCCGACCGAGTTCGAGGAGTTCGCCGCTGAGCTGGCACACGCTTACGCGGCGACGGCGTGACGCTATCGACCAGGGGGAGGCCGTCCGGCACCGGCCTCCCCCTGCCAAGCGTTAGGTGCCTCGTGGGTTCGAATCCCACCCCCTCCGCTCTAAGAGGATCTCGCAAGTTTGCCTGCTGCATCTCGTTGCAGCAGGCATGAGCCTCTCCCGCCTGCTGTCGCTTGCCGCGCTTTGCGCCGCCCTTCCCGCCGCCGCTGCGGCCCACCCGGCGCCGCCTGCCGCCCCTGATGTCCCGTACCAGTGGGGCGAAGAGGAGAAGCCGACCTACAGCGAAGCGATGAGCGCGCTGCCCGAGCCCAAGTTCGAGGAGGGCCCGTGCACCGAGGCGGCCAAGCACTCGATGCCGGCCGGCGAGGGACACGACCATCTCGACCCGCTCCAGCACCAGTTCGCCTGCAAGATGGCGCAGGTTGCGTTCGACTCCCTCGAGGTCGAGCTCGCCGAGCGCCCCGACGTCATTCTCGGCGAGATGGACGTGAAGGGCGATCTCGCGGTCGTGGGTGTCGCCTATCCCGAGTCGGGCTTCCTGCTCTTCGACGTCTCGAACCCGGCCCGGCCCGGGTTCCTCAGCTGGTATCGCTCGGCCCAGTGCGAGGGCGTCGCGGTGGACGTCGACTGCGGCGCGTTCGTCGACCTCTCGCCGGACGGACAGTACGTCTTCATCTCCAAGCAGCAGATCTCGGCTGTCCACACGTCGCTCGGCACCGAGGTGATCGGCACGCTCCCGACCGACTACCCGGGCATCGAAGTGGTGGACATCTCCACTCGCACGCGGCCACTGCTACGCCAGGCGCTGCCGCAGGCGAGTGTCGGCGGGGTCCATACGACGCGCTCCTTCGAGGTGCCGGCGAGCGGTGGGGCCGGCCCGCGTGAGCCCGGGACCTACACCGTCTCGGTGGCCAACTCCGTGGGGGCGTCGATCAACAAGGTAGGCCCAGGCGGGCTACTGACCCCGGTGGGCGTGATCGAGATGGACGAACTGCATGACACGTTCATCCAGCAGGATCCGATCCTCGACCGCACGCTGCTCTACATCGCCGGCGGCTTCGACTCCGGCTTCTACGTCTATGACATCACCGCGCCGTCCGAGCCCGTGGGGCTCGGCGAGTGGGACGTCACGCCCGAGTGCGAAAACGACTGGTACGCGCACACGATCGACGTCACGACCTTCGAGGGCCGCCGCATCGTGACGATGCCGGTCGAGCTGATCGACTTCTTCGGGACACAGTCCGAAGCGGACCAGGCCGAGGGTTGTGGAACGCTCCAGGGCAACGGCGACCATGCGGGCCCGCTCTTCATCGTCGACGCCACCGACTTCTCGAAGCTGGGGCCCATCGCTCCCACAGACAGCGAGGAGGAGGAGACCGCCGGGGGCGTGATGAAGGAGAGCTCGGAAGAGACGCTGATCACGACTTGGAGCAACGCGGCCGGACGTGCGGGCGGCGAGCTGACCTTCTCGCCCCACAACCAGCAGATCGTCGGCGACAAGATCTACCTGTCGGGCTACCACTCGGGGATCACCGTGCTCGAGGCGAGAAAGGCGTTCCGAGGGAAGAACGTGCGCCCGCGCGAGCTTGCCTTCGCTGTCCCGTCGAACCCCGAGACCCGACCGATCCCCGAGGACCAGCCAGGCGTGGTGCTCGGCCAGTTCTTCACGTCGTTCATCGATTACCGCCCGCTCGTGTGGGACATGACCTTCCACAACGGCCACGTGCTCGTGCCGGACATGACCGGCGGCATGAGCTCGTACCGGGAAACCAGACTGCGGTAACTACCGCTACGCCGCGTAGCGGTGGTGCAGCATCAGGTCGTTGCCGTCCGGGTCGGTGAAGAACGCCATGTGGCAGACACCGGTGTCGAGGATGTCGCCTTGGAACTCGACCGCCCTTGGCCTCTAGTTCCTCGCGGGCGGACTTCACGTCGTCGACGTGCAGCGCCGGATGGGCGTTCTTCTGTGGCGCGAACTCCATGCCGAATCGCTTCGGCTCCCAGATGCCAAAGCACGTGTCGCCCGCCCAGACCTCGAACTCCGCCGTGTCGTCCGGTCGAAGACCGAGCGTGTCGACGTAGAACGCGCGCGATCGCGCGGCGTCCGTCGACGGGATGCCCACGAAGTCAAGCTTGCTGATCATCTGCCCTCCAGCAGGTGGTTTTCAGTTCGGTCTAACCCTCTCAGACGACAGTTTCCGGCGATCGCCGCGTTGAAGGCTGCATGCGTCGCCTTCTGGGCAGTGCCCTAGCCGTCCTCGCCGCTGCAATCGCCGCAGCGCCCGCGGCCGCCACGCCCGTCAAGTGCGCGGAGGGCGACAGCACGCCGGACGGGCGCGTCTTCCCCGAGGCCAACGCTTCGACCAACTTCCTGCGCCTCGACGAGTTCGAGTGCGGCACGGCCCTGCTCGAGCAGACCTACCCGCATCTCATGGAGCGCCGCCTGATCGGGGAGTCGAAGGGCACGCGCCCGCTGTACGACATCGTGCTCACCGACGAAGCGTGTGAAGGGGGCGAAGCAGAAGCTGCTCGTCGTCTCCTCCATCCACGGGGACGAGGTCGGCGGTCGCGAGGGGGGCGTGCGCGTGCTGGAGGACATGGTCGATCCGGAGCGGCTGAACAACGCCGCGAACCCATGGGTCGCGCAGGTCATGAAGCGCTACGAGATCCATTTCCTCTTCCCCAACCCGGACGGCTGGGCGAAGGGCGATGTGATCGGGTCATACCAGCCGGGGGTCCTCGCGACCCGCGGCAACGACTCGGGCCGCGATCTGAACCGCCAGTTCCCGGTCAAGGGTTGGATCGACTTCGACAACGCACCGCTGGCCGAGCCCGAGGGCAACGTGGTCATGGAGAAGCTGTTCTCGCAGGACGACTGGTACCTCGGCACCGACAACCACGGGCAGGGGCCCGACACCTACGGAGCCGCCGGGCTACAGATCGTGGGCCAGTTCGACTTCCAGAAGTCGGAGACGCTCGCGCGCTTCGCCGATGGCATCACCGAGTCGATGAAGGCCTACAACGTGCTGAGCGACCTCGAGGAGCTGCGGGCGAGCACCGGCCAGGACATGGGCGCCTACCACTGGGGCACGCTCTACGACATGCTCGGCTACTCGGCGTCGGGCTCGATGATCGACTACTACAACACGGCCGACGGCGTGAACGGGACCGGGTTCGCCACCGAGCTGACGGCGGGCCGCGAGGTGAACTGGCTCGCCTACCCGGCTCAGCTCAATCAGGTCTGGGTCGACTCGATCCGCGCGATCAACTTCACGATGTTCAAGCACGCCGTCGACCGCAAGGACTTCACGTTCCCGGTCGGCTCGAAGGCGGCGTATGTCTACGACCCGAAGGTCATCACCGACAGCGACGCGAACGGCGCGGGCCCGCTGGATGCCGGCGAGAACCAGCGGCCCTACCGGGTCTCGCGCATGAAGTTCTTCAAGGACCTCAACAAGTACGCGAACCGGCCGCTCAAGCGGATTCGGGTCAAGCGGGTGCTGAGGGGCAAGGCCAAGCTCTCGAAGTTCAAGTCGATCGTCCTCGCCAACAACGCGATGCCCGAGGGCAGGAACGCCGCTGCCTGGTTCCGCAAGTTGAAGCGCTGGACCAAGCGCGGCGGCAATCTGATCGTCACTGACGCCGCGGCTACCGCGCTCGACGACCTGGGCCTCGTGCCCGAGTCGGCGATCACGATGGCCGAGCACTACGTCGGCTTCGTCGACTTCGGCGACCGCTCGCACCCCCTGAACGCGGGGCTGCGGGGAGTGGCGAGCCAGACCTACGACACGGTGCCGATCGGATACCGCTTCGGCGACGAGAACTCCGCACCCAACTGGAAGGTGGAGTCGGCCGCGTGGGAGTCGGACGGCGGCGTGACGCTCGGGACGAACGGCTCGGGGCAGACCATCTACGGCGAGAAGCCGCTCGGCAAAGGCCGCGTGCGCTTCCTCGGCGCCCTGCTGCCGGACCCGACCGAGGAGTTCGACCACCCGTACGGGCTGCAGAGCTACGCGGTCACCTACACCGGGTACACGCTGCTTCAGAACATGCTGCGCAAGCCGTAAGCTAGCCGCGCGTGCATACGATCGCCGTCGCCGACCGCCGGGCGAGGCTTGCCAGGCGACACGCGCTAGCGCCGGGCCAGCGTGCAAGCGACGTGGTGGATGCCGCGCGCCGGGTCGTATGCCTGCATGCGACCGACCCGGCGACGGTGTACCTGTCTGCCTGGGCACGCGCCGAGGGCGTGTCGATCGACGATCTCGACCGGGCGCTGTACGCCGAGCGGTCGCTCGTCAAGCACCTCGCGATGCGGAGGACGCTGTTCGTCTTCCCGCGCGACACGCTTGCGCAGGCACAGGCCGGCGCCAGTGCCCGGGTGGCGGACGCCGAACGGCGCCGGCTCATCCGCGACGTCGAGAAGGTGGGGCTTCACCGCGACGGCGAGAGGTGGCTGGCGCGCGCAGCCGACGCGGTCGTGGCCGCGCTTGCCGATGGGCGCGAGGCCTCGTCGAAAGAGCTGCGCGCCGAGATCCCGTTGCTCGAGGGCTCGATCACCTACGGCGAGGGCAAGTCCTGGGGTGGGGAGTTTCCGGTCGCCCCGCGCGTGCTCACGACGCTTTCGGCGGGCGGTCAGATCGTGCGCGCGACCAATGACGGCCGCTGGACCGCCTCACGTCCCCGCTGGACCTCGATGCGCTCGTGGCTGGGAGAAGAACTGGCGGCGTTGCCGGAGGCAGAAGGCGTCGCCGCCCTGGTCGAGCGCTGGCTGCGCGCCTTCGGCCCCGGGACCGAGGCGGACATCAAGTGGTGGCTCGGATCGACGCTGCGTCTGGTGCGCTCCGCGCTCGCGGAGCTCAAAGCGGTCGAGGTCGACCTCGATGGGCAGACCGGGTGGGTGCTCCCTGACGACGTGGACCAGGTGGAGCCTGTCGAGCCGTGGGGCGCGCTTCTGCCGTCACTCGATCCGACCACGATGGGCTGGTTCGAGCGCAGCTGGTACCTGGGCCCGCACAAGTCGCAGGTGTTCGACACGAGCGGCAACGCCGGCGCGACGGCGTGGTGGGACGGGCGGATCGTCGGCGGCTGGAGCCAGGCCGAGAACGGTGAGGTCGACCTCCAGCTCCTGGAGGACGTCGGAGCCGACGCGCAGACGGCGCTCGAAGCCGAAGCCGACCGGCTGACCGCGTGGCTGGACGGCACGCGGATCCAGGCGCGCTTTCCCTCGCCCCTCTCGAAACGAAGATGAGCCGCGCCGCCGAGGAGTCCAACCGCCGCATGCTGCGCGCGCGCGACGCGATGGACCGCGACTATGCGAAGCCACTCGATATCCCGGCCCTGGCGAAGATCGCCGTCGTCTCGGAGGCGCACTTCATCCGCGTCTTTCGCGCGACCTTCGGCGAAACGCCCCACCGCTACCTGCAGCGGCGCCGGGTCGAGCGGGCGATGTTCCTCCTACGCGAGACCGACCGCAGCGTGACGGAGATCTGCTTCGACGTCGGCTTCTCCAGCCTCGGCACGTTCAGCAGGACATTCACGGCGATTGTCGGCGAGCCGCCCAGTACGTATCGCTGGCGCGCGGCGGACCTGCGCGCGGTGCCGGCGTGCTTCGCGAAGGCGTGGACCAGACCGAGCAGTTTTGGAGAAGCGGAGCGGGCGAAGCCGCAGTAGCTTCGTCGCATGCCAAACAAGATCACTCATACACAGGTGTACGTGCTGGACCAGGACGAGGCGCTCGATTTCTACGTGGGGAAGCTCGGCTTCGAGCTGAACACGGATGCGGACCTCGGCTTCATGCGCTGGCTGACCGTGAACTTCCCCGGCCAGCCCGACCAGCAGCTGCTGCTCGAGAAGCCAGGACCGCCCGCGCATGACGACGCGACTGCGGAGCAGATCCGCGAGCTGGTGACGAAGGGCGCTCTCGGGATGGCGGCGATCATCGCGGTCGACGACATCCACAAGACCTACGAGGAGCTCGTGGCCAAGGGCGTCGAGTTCACCGAGGAGCCGACGGAGCGCTTTTACGGGACCGATTGCGGCCTGCGCGACCCGTTCGGGAACCCGCTGCGGATCGGGACGCCGAAGGAGGGCCCGATCGAGATCCCGGAGCCCGCGTAGTCGCTCCGTCGATCATGGACAGGCGTACCCTAATCCCGTGAAGGTCTGGCCCCCGCTGCTAGTCGGCGCGTTCAGCCTCGTCGCGTTCGCTGCACCGAGCACGGCCGCCCCCGCCATCCCCGGGCGACTGCTCGTCGGCTTCGAGAAGGGGGTCTCGAAGGAGCGTCAGGAGCAGATCCTCTCCAGGGCGGAGGGGCGGATCGCGCGGCGGTTCAGCGCGATCCGCGGTGGCCGGCTGGTGGTGGTCCGGCCGCGCTCCGGCAGGGAGACGAGGCGGCTGCGCAGGCGACTCCGGGATGCGGATGGCGTCGCTTACGCCGAGCCCGACTTCATCTACTCGACGACAGCCGACAAGACGCCGGACGACCCCTTCTACACCGCCGACTACGGACTCGTGGACCAACCGGACGACCACGACGTCGATGCGCCCGAAGCCTGGGGAACGCGCACGGGATGCGGAAAGGTGGCCGTCCTCGACACGGGCATCGACACCGACCACCCCGATCTCGAGGCGAACCTCTACAAGAGCAAGGACAAGCCGAACAACAACAAGGACGACGACAAGAACGGCTACGTCGACGACACCTACGGATACAACGTGATCAAGGGCAAGGGGTCAGGCCAGGACAACGAAGGCCACGGAACGCACGTGGGCGGCATCATCGCCGCGCGCGGGAACAACTCGCAAGGCATCTCCGGCATCTGCTGGTCGGCGAAGCTGGTGCCGGTGAAGTTCATGAACTCCGACGGGCAGGGCTCGAGCTCGGATGCGGTCGCGGGCATCGAGTACGCCGTCAAGCAGGGGATCAAGATCATCAACGGCTCGTTCGGCTCGAGGGGGAAGTCAAGCGCGCTCCATGACGCGGTCAACTACGCGCAGAACCACAACACGCTGCTGGTCGTCGCGGCAGGGAACAACGGCCAGAACATCGACAAGCACCCGATCTATCCGGCGTCGTACGGCGACTCGAACATCCTCGCGGTCGCTGCGTCCACCTCCGACGACACGCTCGCCTCGTTCTCGAACTTCGGCTCGAAGAGCGTTGACGTTGCCGCACCGGGCGCCAGCATCCTCTCGACCTACCTCGGGGGTGGCTACAAGACGCTGTCCGGAACGTCGATGGCGTCGCCGCTCGCGGCGGGCATCGCGGCGATGCTGAAGAAGCAGGCCTCGAATGCCACGCCCGGCGACCTCCGCAACGCGGTCCGCAAGAAGGTGGACAAGCCGCCGCCGCTCAAGAACAAGGTGGCCTACGACGGCCGCGTGAACGCCCGCAAGGCGCTGAACGCCATCAAGTCGATCGTGCAGGGTTGACGGGCTAAACGACCGCGGGCTCGCGCGCTGGTTCCGGCTCCGGAAGCGGAGCAGGAGGCGGCTCGCCGACGTCAGGATCCGGGCTGACCTCGGGCAGCCACTCCAGCCACTTCGGCAGGTACCAGTTCCAGTCGCCCAACAGCTTCATGCTCGCCGGCAGCAGGACGCCGCGGATGATCGTGGCGTCGAGCAGGACGGCAACCGCCAGGCCGACTCCCATCTGCTTGAAGTCGAGCAGCGTGAGTGTCGCGAAGATCGCGAACACCGCGACCATCACCACCGCGGCGCTCGTGATCACGCCGGCGGTCTTCTTGACGGCCGAGGAAACCGCTTCCTCCGTGTTCATACCGCGGTCGAACGCCTCGCGGACCCGCGTGAGGAGGAACACGTGGTAGTCCATCGACAGCCCGAACAGGACCACGAACAGGAATAGAGGGAGCCACGGCGTGATTGCGCCGCTCGACGTGAAGTTGAGCAGGCCCTCGGCCCACTCGTTCTGGAAGACGAGGACCAGTACTCCGTACGCCGCTCCGACCGAGAGCAGGTTCAGCAGGATCGCCTTGATCGGGATCACGATCGAGCGGAACGTCACCAGCAGCAGCAGGAACGCGGCGGTCAGGACGAATCCGAACACGTAGGGCAGATGCGACTTCATGTTGTCGTTGAAGTCGACGGTTTCTGCCGCGGGCCCGGTCACATCGGCGGCGCTGACACCGTCCACCCCGCCGAACGCCGCCGGGACGAGGTTGTCCCGCAGTTCGTCCATGGCCCGGATCGACGAGTCCTCGATGCCGTCACCCACGGTCGGAACATCGACCGTCATCACGGTCAGGTCAGGGCTTACGTCGGTTTCGAGCGCGCCCTTGAAGAGCTCCTCGTTCTGTGCCGTGTCGCTACCCAGCTGTTCGACTGCAGCGTTGATGGGCGCGGCGGAGACATCCTCGGCCACGATGACCACCTGCGCCGCCGAGTCCTCGGATGGGAAGGCATCCTGCACACGGTTGAACGTCTGCACGACCGCGAGGTCCTGCGGGAGCGTGTCCGTCCCGCCCTCGGCGGTGTGCATCCCCAGCGCTGGTATGGCCAGTGCAATCAAAAATCCGCCGGCGACGACCAGCGACAGCACCGGGCGCCGGAGGACGCGGTCGGTAACGCGGGACCAGAAGCTCAGCTTCGCGGTGCGCGCCTTGACCCGTCCGAGGAGGGGGATGCGGCCCTTCTCGATCCTGTCGCCCAGCTTCGACATCAGGGCCGGCAGCACGGTCAGCGAGCCGATCATCGCGACCCCCACCACCACGATCGTCCCGGTGGCAAACGACGTGAAGTCGGCGTCGCCTCCGAGATACATCCCGCCCATCGCGAACATCACGGTGCAGCCCGAGATCAGCACAGCCCGTCCCGAGGTGGCCGCGGCCGCCTCGAGCGCGGCCGCGGGGCCGCGCCCGGCTGCTCGTTCCTCGCGTTCACGCCGGATGTAGAACAGGCAGTAGTCCACCCCGACGGCCAGTCCGATCAGCAGGATCACGGAATTGATCGACTCCGACACGGGAGCGATCTGGCTGATCGGGCCGATCAGTCCCAGCGTCGCGGCGACAGCCGTCAGCGCCAGCAACAGCGGCAGCCCCGCGGCCACGAGCGTGCCGAAGGCGATGGCAAGGATGATCAGCGTGACGGGGAGGGAGGTGACCTCGGCCTTCTGGAAGTCCTTGTTGAGCACCTCTTCCTCGAACTCCTTCTCGATGCTCGCCTCGCCGTAGGCGTCGATGAAGAAGCCAGGGTGCGCCTTCGCCGCCTCGTCGATGGCTGCGACCGGAGCGTCGATCCGGTCCGCCGTCTCGTCCGCGTCGCCGGGAACCTCGTAGTCGATGAGGACGGAGTGCCCGTCCGGGGAGACGGCGTTCACGTTTCCATATGGGCCGACGACGTTCTTGACGTCGTCGACGTCTCCCAGGCGCCCCTGGACGTCGGAGACCACGGCCCGGAACTCCGGGGCGTCGGCCTCGAGCGTCTCGCTCTGGATGAGGACCGACTCATCGGCCTTCTTCGGGAAGGCGTCGTAGACGGCTTCGTCAGCCCGTCCAGATTCGCCGACTCCTGATTCCTGGTCGACCAGCGTCTCCGTAGGAGCGCCGCCCATGCCGATCACGAGCGCGACCACCACGAAGGCGAGCCAGCCGAAGATCGCCTTCTTGCGGTGCTGGGCACTCCAACGGCCCATGCGGTGGGCCAGATTCTGTGGAGGTGCGGGCGGCGGAGCGCCGTTGCCAGAGCTGCGAGTCCTCATGGCCAGTCCTCTCATCGGGACAGAGGGATGCCACCCGACCGTACACCCGCCACTACCCCAGGTACATCCCGCGATCGGCTGACGCTGGCGCGTCGGTCGGTTAGCCCGTTTAGGTGGCCGAGTCCACCCCTCCGAACGCTTCGATCACGGCGCGCACGGCCTCGCCGCCCAGGAACGCCGGCGGCCAGAGGAGGGTGCGCTCGTACACGCCCTCCCAGTGCTCGGCGAACCGCGCACGGACCTCGTCCGGGGTGCCGGCGAGGACGATCGAGTCGATCATCTCGTCCGTGACCGCGGCGACCATCGCATCCCCGTCGCCCCGACTCCAGGCCTCCCGGACCGCCTCGGCCTCGGCCTCGAAGCCGCTGACGCGATGGGTTGCACGGTAGATCTTCACCGTCGAGTTGAACGCGATGATCGCGGCGGCGGCCCGGCGTGCGGCGTCACGGTCCTCGCTGACCGAGCACGTGACATAGCCGGCGATCGGCGGCGGCTGGCGCCCCGTGCGCTCGGCGCCGCGGGCGAGCGCCGGCCGCACGACCTCGCTGACGTACTTCGGGGTGAAGAGCGGATGTCCGACGAGCCCGTCCGCGACTGCCCCCGCTGCCTCGACCATCCGCGCGTTCACGCCCGCCATGTAGATGGGTATGTCGGTGCGATGGGGCTCGCGCGGCGGGGCCGTCGGCTGCACGTTCACGCGGTAGAAGCGCCCTTCGTGCTCGATTGGGCCCTCGTGCAGCCGCCAGAGCCGCCGGAGGAGAGGAACGAGCTCCTCCATCCTGCTCGCGGAATGCTCGCCGTCGAGGCCGTGCCAGTCCCGCTGCATCCGCGGCGTTCCGGTCCCGAGCCCGAGCGTGAACCGTCCGCCCGACAGCTCGTCCAGGTCACGCGCCTCGGCGGCGAGCACGAGCGGCGTGCGGCCGAATCCGTACGCGATCGCGCTGCCCAGCTCGA
The DNA here is from genome assembly GCA_963846865.1 of uncultured Thermoleophilaceae bacterium. Taxonomy (GTDB): domain Bacteria; phylum Actinomycetota; class Thermoleophilia; order Solirubrobacterales; family Thermoleophilaceae; genus DASPHG01. The sequence continues at coordinate 54,300 of CAWJXU010000007.1, forward strand.
TGGTCTTCGTGGACTGGGCCATCGCGGCAAGCGCGATTGTCGCCGAGCGGTCGTAGAACTCGGTCGCCCAGACCGAGGCCAACCCGGCCACCTCGCACAAACGTGCGGTCTCGGCGAGCTCGCGCGGACCGCCGGTGCTCGTGACGAGCGAGATCCCCGAGGCGCTCATGGCGCGGCCTCGCGCCCCCAGAGCCACCCGGCCAGCGCGCCGAGGGCCAGGCCGACCTCGGGTGCAAGTGGGACGTTGGCCGCCAAGCCGGCGATGATGCCGAGCGCCAGGCCGATCACGGCGCCCAACGCGATTGCGGCTCCGGTGCTCATCGCACCGCGAGCATCGCAGTTGCCGCCCCGCCAAGGGTGGTCCTTACCTCTCCCTCGCCCTCGTGCGCGCCCCCTCGCGCGCGGTCAGCCGCCGACCTATGGTCGGGCTGGCGTCGCCGGATGACGAATGGAGGTATGGATGGAAGCGCACGACGCAGAATTCGGGCCCGTCGACATCGCTGTGATCGGCTATCCGGCCGACGCGCCGATGACCGGAGAGGCCATCCCGCTGTTGCTGGACCTGGTCGACCGCGGCATCATCCGCGTGCTCGACGTCATGTTCGTGATCAAGAACGAGGACGGGTCGTTCTCGGGCTTCGATGCACGGGATCTCAGCAGCAAGGGCGTGGGCGACTTCGCGGTCTTCGAGGGCGCCTCCTCGGGCATGCTCAGTGACGAGGACGGCGAGAAGGCCGCGGAGGCGATCGAGCCGGGCACCGCCGCGGTTGTTCTCGTCTACGAGAATCGCTGGGCCGGACCGTTCATCGCAGCAGTGCGCCGGAACGGCGGCGTGCCGATTGCGTTCGAGCGCATTCCGGCACAAGACGTGATGGACGCCATCGATGCACTCGACGCCGCTGACGTGGCGTCCTGACCGAAAGGACAGACCTATGCCATTGCTTCGCGGAGTGGCCCGCGTCGCCGTCGCCTCCGGAACCGCCACCGCCGTCTCGAACCGTGTCAGCCGCCGCCAGGCTGACAAGTGGGCCGAGCAAGGCGAAAGCTCTCCGGCGTATCTAGGGGGAGGGGCCCCGGCGCCCGCGCCGCCGCCTGCGGCTGCGCCTGCCGCGCCCGATCCGATCGAGCAGCTGAAGGAGCTCGGCCAGCTCCACCAGCAGGGCATCCTCACGGACGAGGAGTTCGCGGCCCAGAAGGCGAAAATCCTGGCCTAGGGCACGCAGACGCCGGACACGCAGACCTCCAGCGGCTCGTAGCTGATGCTGACTGGCTCGTCGTTGCCCTGGCCGCCGCCGTGCTCGCCGTGCCCATCACCGTGGCCTCCGCCGTGCTCGCCGTCGCGGCGACCATGGCCCTTTCCGCCGCCGCCGTGCCCATCGCCGCCGCGATGGCGCTCTTCTCCGTCGTTCCTCGCGTGATGCCTGGGGGCGCCGGGCCCGCTTCCTCCGACGTGCTCGTGGCCCGTATCGGGTGCAGCACTGGTCAGCGTGTGGCCGGAATGCCCGTCGTTCCCGCCGGTGTTGGACGAGTCGCCATGGGCATGGCTCTTGCGCTCGCCGCGGTTCGCGTCGTGCCCACCGTCATGCGCCCGCCCTGCGCCGGCCTGTGCCAAGTCGTGCCCCTCGGAATCGCCGTGGCCTTCGCTGTTGTCATGCAGGCCGAGTGCGACAGCTTCCTCGTGTGAATGGTTCTCACCCCCGCCGAGCATCAGCGCGGGCACCAGCAGCAAGCAGGAGACGGCGCTCACGGTGCGGAACGTCTGGCTGGCGAGGCGTGTAGACGCGAGCGAGACAAGCTCTAGCTCTCGACTGAGAAGCAGGAGCAGTGCCGGGATGCTGCCGAGCTCGAACAGCACCGTCACACCGTCCTTGAAGCCGACCGGTTCCTGGTGCCCGTCCTCCGGAAACGGCAGCCCTGCGGTTCGGGAGACGAGCCACACGCCGATCGAGCCGACCATCAGGGCGAGCCCCGCGCCGACAAGGGGCTTAGACGGGCGGTGCCGGAGGAGCAGCGCACCGAGCAGCAGCTGGAGCGCCGCAACGACGATGAACCCGGCGAACAGAACGGGCACGTCGGTGTGGTCGCCCGCGGCGGAGATGTGCACCACGCCCGCGCCGATCGACAGGATGGCCGCGATCTCAGCGACCAGGCGGACGGCCCTGCGACTGTTCCCCTGTGCTGACACCGCTCCCCTGACGAGATCGAGGCTAGCGCAGGGTTCTGTGACCTGCGCCAGCCCGGCGCCGGGTCAGGCGGGGGCGTCGCCCTTCGTGGTCGGCGCCGGCGCGTTCGCCGAGCCGCGGCGGATGACGGGCGGCGCGACCGCACGCAGCGCCGCGATCACCCAGTACGGCCGCGGTACGTAGCGCTCGGCCTTGCCTCCCGGCCCGACGGCGATGATCGCCTTGGCCACCTTCTCCGGTGTCGACACGATCCGCCGGGTCAGCGGCTTCTCCATCAGCTCGCGCTGCGGGAACCCCTCCGTCGAGACGAACCCGGGGAGCACCATGCCCACGTGCACCCCGTTCGGCTTCTCCTCGTGGTAGAGGCCGTCGTTCCAGCCGATCAGCGCGAACTTGCTGGCCGAGTAGGCGCCCGACTTCGGCCGCGAGACCCGCCCCGCCACGCTCGCGACGTTGACGATCGAGGACGGCGCCGACCGGCGCAGGATCGGAAGCAACGCGTGCGTCAGCCGCACGGTCGCGTCGAAGTTCACCTTCATGTGCTTCTCGACGCCTTCCCAGCCGATGTCGGCGAAGTTCCCGCGCCACGCGGCGCCCGCGTTGTTCACGAGCAGGTCGAGCCGTCCGTGCTCCGACTCGACAGCGTCCGCGACTCGCTGTGGTGCATCGTCGTCCGTCAGGTCGACGGCGACGACGGTCGCCCCGCCCAGCTCGTCGGCGAGCGACCTGAGCCGCTCCTCGCGGCGGGCGACGAGCACGAGCTTCGCGCCGTCGCGGGCGAGCCGGCGAGCGGTTGCCTCACCGATTCCGCTCGAGGCCCCTGTGACGAGCGCGACCACGCGCGGATCCTATGCGCGGCAGCCCAGCGAGCCGCGGTCGAGCACCCGCCCGCCCGCGCTGACGAATCGCCACTGGGCGGTCCCCGGGGCGAGGTCGAGCCGCAGCGCGCCGAAGTGATCGTCGTCGCCGAAGGCAAGCGTGCGCGCGCCCTCGTCGACGTTGTGCCGGTATCGCCCGCCCGCGCCGGCGATGAACTGGACGATCCCGTTGCGCACGCGCATGCGCTGCAGGTTGTGGTCGTGCCCGCTCACCACGATCCGCGCGGCGCCCTCGAGCGCCTCCCAGAACTCCCGCGCGCGCTCGTCGCCCTCCTTGTACTTACCCGCGCTGTAGGCAGGCCGGTGCCAGAACGCGATCCGGCAATCGCCACCTTCGCTTGCCTGGTCGATCAGCCAGTTCTCGACCGAGCGCCACTCGGAGTGCTCGCCGTTGACAGAGAGAACGTCCCAGCCGCCGGCGCGGAACTTGTAATAGGTCGGAGGCGTCTCGCCGGTGACGTCGCGCCAGAACGGCTCGTACCCCTCGCGCGCCTCCGGCCACTCGTGATTGCCCGGCGTCGGGGCCATCCGGCGCACGAGCCGGCCCCAGGGCTTGGCCCAGCGCTGGAAGTCGTCACGGCTGCCGTCGGGGTACACATCACCGAGGTAGAGGATCCGGTCCGGGTCAGTGCGTCGGATCCGTTCGACGACGCGCTTCGAATTCGGCGGGTTGGCATCCCCGACCGCCCAGACCTTCGCGCGCGTGCCGTCGACCGAGGGGATCCACTCGCCATTCGGGGGCCGCAGCGCGCCGGTCTCGGGGGCGAAGACGTGCTCGACCTTCTCCTCGGCGAGGAGGAAGGCGGCACCGCCGACCGCGGCCACCAGCGCCACCGCCATGAACGGGCTGTTCAGACGCATGTCAGCAGGAACGGTACTTGCGCTTCAGCCGCACGGTCGGCGGCTGGCCGCTGCGCATCCTGACCTTGGCGCGCACGAAGCGGCGCCCGCGCCTGTATTTGACGCGCAGGACGCGCGCGCGGTCGGGCCCGACGACACGCCCTCGCGCCCGGCCGCCCACGCAGCGCACCTTCAGCCGCAGCTTCGGCCGCTCCGGCAGCCGGCCGAACATGGCGATCTGCTGGGTGGTCGGCCGGTTCACCCAGTGCATCGACAGGGCCGCGCCCGGCAGGAACAGGATCCGCTCCGCCGCCGCGTCCGAGCGCCATGCCCCGGGGTCGTCGGTGTCCTGCGAGTCGCGCAGCGCGTTGCCGGCCGCGACGAGCGAGTCGAGCACGACCTTCGCGCAGGCGTCGCGATTCCCCGACGCCTCCTTGTTGCCGCCGCAGTAGATCCGCGACGTCGGGCTCTTCAGCTTGCGCCCGAGCACCATCGAGAGGTCCGTAAAGACGTGCGGGTAGAAACCGCTCTCGTAGGCGCTGCCGCCCGAGCTCGGCGCATTGTCGAACGTGATCGGGATCCGCGCCGAGTCGCCGAGCACCGGATCGAAGACGCCGCGGAGCAGCGGCTCCCACCAGGCGTCCATGATCGCGACGGCCGCGGAGCGGTCGTAGTCGCCGTTCCCGTCCCCGTCGCGCCGGAGCGCGCCCTCGGCGATCCACTCCTCGAGCAGCGCGATCATCGCCTGCTCGCGCGGCCCGGGCTGCGCGCCCTTCAGAAGCTCGAGAGCGAGCGGCGCGACGTACCGGCCGCGCAGGTCCGTCAGCCCCGCCTTCTCCATCATCTGGACGAGCCGCACCGGGGTGATCGAGTGCAGCCGCTGCGCCCGGATCTCGTCCTCGAGCAGCTTGCCGCGGTGGATCGAGCCGTGGCCCCACTGGCTGTCGCTGGCCGCCCACCCGGGCGACTGGCTGTTGTTCCAGGAGAACGTGAACCCGCGCCTCGGATTTGCCTCATGCGGGACGGCGGAGCGGCCGAGGTAGGTGTCCTCGCCCTGCGCGTCGGTCTCCCATTCCCATTCACCGGTGCCCCACTTCGGGAAGTCCGGGTGCGCGCCAGCGGGGCGCTTCGGGTAGAGGCCGCCGTGCACGTAGCCGATCTCGCGCCGCGACGCATAGCTCCAGTTGGTGGACAGGTTGTGCGACTCGCGGAATATCGAGATGAACTTGTTCGCGGTCTTGGCCTCGCCGCGGTTCATGCGCAGGATCGAGATGGCTGCGTCCAGCTCCTTGCCGTACGTGGAGCGCTTGTTGACGACGGCGATCGGCTGCCCGTTGAGCGTGCCGCGCGAGAGCACCGGCCCATGCACCGTGCGCTCGACGACGATGTCCGGATACGGCGCGCCCGGCGGCGCCTCGCGCAGCGTCCGCCGGTCCATCGGCTCGCATTTGCCCTTGAACTCGTAGAAGCGCGAGTCCTCGTTGGCCGCCCCGCCCTCCGGCTCGCACAGCTTCTCGACGTAGGTGTCGATCATGTCGGCGCCGCCGGCGGTCGGTGTCCACGCGTAGCGCTCGGTGCGGCCCATCACGACGATCGCCGAGAGCCCGGGGAAGCCCGCGCCGCGCGCGTCGATCGTCGGCGAATGGAGCTCGTAGTCCATGAGGATCTGGGGCGAGAAGTAGCCCGCCTGCGGCCCGCCGATCAGCAGCGGGAAGCCGCCCTTCGCGCGGCGCGCGCCGATCACGAGGTGGTTCGACATGCCGCCGTTCCGCGAGAGGTCGATCGCGCCGAGCGGCGACGAGAGCTTCAGCCGCTCGTACTTGATCCGCGAGGACTCGGCGAGCTCCGCGAGCTCCCCGGCGTCGGCGGCGGAGACCTGTGCCGTCGGGTTCTCGGGATGCGCCGACCAGTCGACCGACTCCGGCACCTGCAGGTACGGGAAGCGCTTGGTCGTGTGCATCGGGCCGTCGAGGTTGTCGCGGTTGCGGAAGTCCTCGTACACACGCGGCCCGAGCTCCGGACCGAGGTCGCGGACGAGCCCCGCCATCACCGCCGCGTCGTTCATCTCCGAGCCGCCTCCGGCCCCGAAGAGCGCGCGCACCGTCGAGACCGCCGCCACCACATCGCCGCGTCGCCACGGCCCGGGCGCGCCGAGCCCGAGCTCGGCGAGGCCGGCCGGGAGCGGCACCTCGCCGCGCTCTGCTTCCGCGATGTAGGCGTTTATTCCGGCGACGTATCCGTCGAGGATCTTCAGGAAGTCCTCGCCGTCCTTGCCGTACTCCTCCGGCAGGCGGGTGGCCATCGCCTCGAACTCCGCGTCCGTGTAGCCGTAGAGCCGCGCGATCTCAGCGTCGGCGAGCCAAGCCGGCGTGGTCCCCAGGAGCTCGAACGCCTCGGCGCGACCGAGCGCGCGCAGGAGCTCCATGATCGCGAGCCGGTCCTCGGCGGTCACGTAGCCGGCGCCGAATGCCATGTCCACGTCGGTATCGCCGTAGATGTGCGGCTCGCCCCACCTGGCGTCGCGGTACACGGTCACGCCCGCGCGCGGTGAGTAGGTCCGCTCGGCGTCGGTGATCGGGCGGAAGATCCGCTGCTTGAAGTAGCGGGTCCGGATCTCCTCGTCGGTCAGCGACGGGTAGCCCTGGACGAGGCTGTCGTACGCCGCTATCTCTGCCGTGGCGTGCCGATTGTCGGCACCCGGCGGCGTGATCGTGCCGTGGAGCTGCGCGTCGTCAGCCGCTTGCGCCGGCAGCGCTGCCAGCGAGAGCAGGGCGATGCAGGCCAGAATCGGTCGCCGAGCCACGCGGCGACGATACGGACTCGTAGGCGGCCACGTCGAACTTCCGCGTCAGGCGGCGAAAGCGCCATGTGAAGTCGGGCCAGATCGTGGTGTTCAGCCCGTTCGCGTCGATGTACCAGCTCGAGCAGCCGCCTGAGTTCCACACCGTGGGCGGCAGCTTTCGCTGAAGGGCGTCGTTCCAGAACCGGAACGCCTCCGGCCGGACGGCGAACGCGTGAACTCCGTCCGAGCGCATCTTTCGCAGCGCGTCGACCACGTAGGCGATCTGCGACTCGATCATGTGCACGATCGAGTTGTGCCCGAGGCCCGTGTTCGGCCCGAGCAGGAAGAACAGGTTCGGGTAGCCCGGCACGGCGGTGCCCTTGTAGGCCTGTGGGCTGCCGCTCCACACGTCATGGAGCGAGCGGCCGTCGCGGCCGAACACCCGCTTCGCGAAGGGGATGTCGGTGACGTGGAAGCCGGTGGCGTGGACGATGACGTCGCACTCGTGCAGCGTGCCATCGGCCGCGACGATCCCCTCGGGCTTGATCTCGGCGATTCCCTCGGTCACCACGTTCACGTTCGGCTTGGCGAGCGCGGGATACCACTGGTTCGACGGCAGGATCCGCTTGCAGCCGATGCGGTAGTCGGGCGTGAGCTTGCGCTGCAGCTCCGGGTCCTTGATCGATTTCTTCATGTGCATGACGGCCCGCCGCTCGAGCGCCTTCAGCACACCCGGCCGGCGCGTCATCGGGATCGCGAGCAGCTCACGCAACCAGTAGACGTTGCGCCGCACGCGGCGCTGGATGGCCGGGAAGCGGCGGAACACGCGGCGCTCGAAGTTCGTGATCGGCCGATCGGAGTGGGGGACGACCCACGGCGGCGTGCGCTGGAAGACGTGCAGCTCATCGACCTCCGGCTGGATCGTGGGGACGATCTGAATCGCCGACGCGCCCGTGCCCAGTACGGCGACCTTCTTGCCGGCGAGCTTCACCGAGTGGTCCCACTGCGCCGAGTGGAACGAAGGGCCCTCGAACGTGTCCCGCCCCGGGATGTCGGGCAGCCGCGGCTCGCTGAGGCCGCCCTGCCCGCCGACCAGGACGCGTGCGGTGATCGTGCCGCCCGCCGTTTCGAGCTCCCAGCGCGCGTTCTCCTCGTCCCACCTCGCCTGGGCCACCTCGCGGCCGAACTGGATGTAGGGCATGAGGCCGAACTTCTCGGCGCAGTCGTGGAGATACGTCTGGATCTCGCGCTGGAGCGGATACGTCCGGCTCCACTCCGGGTTCGGCGCGAACGAGAACGAGTAGAGATGCGAGGGGATGTCGCACTGACAGCCGGGATAGGTGTTCCACCACCACGTGCCGCCCACGTCCTCGCCCCGCTCGAGGATCACGAAGTCCTCGACCCCCTCCTGCAGCAACCGGTAGCCCATGCCGAGTCCGGCGAAGCCGCTGCCGACGATGGCGACGTCGACGTGGGGAGCGGAACCGTTGACCGTTGACCGTTGACCGTTGACCGTGCTCACGTTCGAGCCGGCTGCCCGGGCGTCGCCACTGGAATCGCGCGACCCCGCGACGGCGGCTTCTCGCCACCACCGGCGCCGCCGGCGGCACGGCCAAGGCCCCATGCGAGCGCGAGGATGAAGCCGAGCGAGATCACGAGCACGGTCAGCGACGCGGCCGCCCAGATCCAGCCCGGCACGTCGTCCTTCAGCTCGCGCTGGAGGATCTTCGTCTCGTCCACGAACGTGCGTGTGAACTGCTCCTCCGCCTTCACCTCGGGCGCCGGAATGGCCGGATCCTCGGGCAGGTAGACGGGCACGCCGAGCAGGGCGTTCCCCTCGTGCAGGCGCAGCATCGTCTTCCAGTTGCCGTGTACCGGCACGGGCTTGGTCGACTCGTATGTGCCCGGCCCGGTCTCGTCGAGCCGGTCGACAACCCGTCCGCCACCCTGCCACGAGGTCATCTGGACCCAGTTCGCGTCCTCGGCGGCATCGGCCGGATCGATTCGGACCTGCGCCGTGACCTCTCGGTTCGGCGGAGGCTTCGTCTCGGTCAGCGCGACGGTGGCGCGGTTGCCCTCGGGTTCGCTCGTCACTAGGAAGATCGCCATGACCGCGAAGATCGCGAGCATGCTGACCCCGAACGCCGTGCGGGCGGCGCGCAGCGCGGGCAGCTTGCCGCGCAGCCCCGAGCCGAGCAGGCCGCCGATCAGCCCCGCTGCAACGCCGGCGACACCCGAGGCGATGAGCGCCTCTGGCAGGAAGCCGCCGTTCCATGGCAGCTGCATCACGAGATGCGACCAGCCCCATTCCGCCCAGAAGCCGACCGTGCCGATCAGGGCACCGGCGGCGGCGCCCAGCGCGAGCGGCCGCTCGCGCGAGACGAGCAGGGCGGCCAGCTCGACGCAGAGAGCGGCGCCGACGTAAAGCGGCAGGGCCGGGGTGGTCTCCCCGAAGACGGGGCCGACGATCAGGCTGATGCCGCCGCGCACGACGAGGAAGAAGACGGTTGCGCCGATCGCGGCGCCTGGGCCGATCCAGACACGGGACGCGACGAGCGCCACGCCGGCGGCGATCGCGATCAGCACCGGATGGAAGGCCATATGGAACTGCGGGACGCCGAAGTCGAACTCGGCCTGGAAGGTCGATAGGCCGATCAGAAGGCCGCCCATCGCGGAGATACGGCGGACCTGCGTCGCCACGCGCTCGTAGCGTGTCGGGCCCTCTCCCTGCGCACTCTTCGCCGGGCGACCCTCTCGGAGGAGAATCGCCTGCCCGATCAGCGTCATGCCTGCACCGCCGATCAACATCAGATGCGTGGGCCCCCAGAGCGTGACGTCCTGGCCGAAGAGGCGATGCCACATGTCGTCGAGCGGGAAGCCGAGCAGGGCGTAGCCACCTGCGAGCGCGATCAGGATCGCGCCGACGGGCGCATACCAGCCCTCGGTGATCCGGACGGCGGAGGGCGTCGGCTTCTCTCCCTTCGGCAATCCGACGGCGATGCAGCCCGCGGCGAAGATGCCGAAGAGGCCGACGAGGATCAGGTAGTGGGCCGGGTTGGCGAGCGGGCCCTCATCGCGGCCGACGTTGATGTGCAGCGCGATGTCCCAGTACATCCCCAGCAGCGCGATAAGCAGAGAGCTGGTGCCCACCACGGACGGGAGGGATGCCCAGCCCGGCATGCCGGTGACGCGCTCGGACATGGCGGCGAGCCTCTCGAGCACCTGCGTCTTACCGGTCCGGTGGCGGTAGATCATCAGGAAGAGGACGCTGGTGGCGATGAGCGCGCCCGCCGTCGCGCCGATGACTTCGCCGATCGCCGCGCCGCCGGCGGGCTTGGCGGACTCGGCGGCCGTGATGAGCGTCAGAAGCGTTTGCATAGTCCTATGTTACACGGATTGACGTAACATGAAACAGAGGTACAATCATCGGTGATGGATCGCACAGAGGCTCATACCCGGATGACGATCGACCAACTCGCGCAGCGGACGCGCCTGACCGTGCGCAACATCCGCGCCTACCAGTCGCGCGGTCTCCTGGAGCCGCCCGAGCTGCGCGGCCGCACGGGCTACTACGGCGACCAGCACGTCGCGCGCATCGAGCTGATCCGCGAGCTGCAGTCGGAGGGGTTCAACCTCCAGGCGATCCAGCGCCTGATCGAGGGCGCCGGCGGCGAGACCGAGGAGGTCCTGCGCTTCACGCAGGCGGTCCGCGAGCCATTCGAGCAGGAGGAGTCGCGCGAGGTCGGTCTCGACGAGCTCACCGAGATGTGGGGCGACCGTGCCGATCCGCAGATCCTGGAGCGCGCACTCGAGCTCGGGCTGCTGCGCGAGCTCGGCAACGACCGCTTCGAGGAGCGCAGCCCGCGGCTTGGCCGCGCGGGGCTCGAGCTCGCCCGCCTCGGGATCGACGCCGAGACGGGTCTCGACGTGATCGCCGCAGCGCGCAAGCACGCGGAGGGTGTCGCCGACGAGTACGTCCAGCTGTTCCTGAACGAGATCTGGAAGCCGTTCGTAGCCGCTGGGCGGCCGGAGGAGCGCTGGCCGGAGGTTCGCGACGCGCTAGAGCGGCTGCGCCCGCTCGCGGCGGAGGTGCTGCTGGCGGTGTTCGGGCTCGCCATGACCGAGGCCACCGAGAAGGCTTTCGGACGCGAGCTCGACCTGATCCAGGAGGAAGTGCGGCGCGGCGAAGCCGCTTGACGTTGTAATACAGCGATGATCTGGAGGCGCGCCGGCCTCGTCGCCGGCCTGATGGTTGTCGCGCTCGCCCCGTCGGCCCAGGCGGCACCGCTCCAGGCGGGCGTCGCGAAGGCCGACATCACACCCGTCAACGGGGGCATGACCTTCGGCTTCGTCCGGCCCGACATCATGGTGAAGGGCGTCCACACGCGGCTGATGGGACGCGCGCTCGTGCTCGACGACGGCGACACCAAGGTGGCGCTGCTCTCGACCGACCTGGGCGTGCCGTTCGAGAAGAACTCGCTCGTCGCGCGGGTGCAGGACCTGGGCTTCACGCACGAGACGATCCTCTACACAGGCACGCACACGCACTCGGGGCCCGACGGCCTGTCGGACTGGCAGGTCGAGCAGCTCGCGCGAGCGATCCGGAAGGCGCACGAGGAGCGCGTCCCGGTTCGTGCCGCGTGGGGCGCGCGCCGGGTGCTCGACGTGAACCGCAACCGCTCGATCGAGGCGCACCTCGCCAACCACGGTCTCGACATGTTCTACGGCCAGGGCGATCCGACCGACGATCCGAAGGGCGCCGAGCACGCGCGCGACACGCGCCTGCGCCTGCTGCGTGTCGATCGCCTCGACGGGACGCCGCTCGCGGGATGGATCCACTTCCCCGTCCACCTGACGACCTCCGCCCCGGACGTCGACATCTGGGACACCGACCTTGCGGGCACGGCGACCCATCACCTCGAGAGCACGGTCGCAGCACCGGGCTTCACCGCCTTCTATACAAACGGCGCGCTGGGCGACCAGATGCCGCGCTTCGATTCGTACAACCGAACCGCGGTGATGGACCTGCACGGCAGGCGGATCGCTGCGAAGGCGATGCGCGCGTGGCGGGCCGCCGGGAAACGCCTGGACCGGGAGGTCGACGTCGCCGTGCGCTGGACGCGCTCGTGCTACTGCGGCCAGGAGGTCGAACCCGGGCCATGCGGTCAGCGACACGCCGTTCTGGGGGCTCGCGTTCTTCGGCGGGTCGGAGGACGGCGCGTCGATCTTCCACGAGGCGCTCTCGACCGAGGGCAGGCGGCTGCCGGAGGACGCTTCACATCCGGTGCACGGGCGCAAGATCATCGTCACGCGCGGGATCGTGCACGAGCTGGTGCCGGAGGTGCACGTCGTTCGCATCGGCGACCGGCTGCTGCTCGGCGCGCCGGGCGAGCCGAGCGTGGAGATGGGGCGCCGCTTCGAAGCGGCCGTCAGGCCCGAGCTTCCGGCCGGGGTCACGGACCCGGTCGTCGTCGGGCTCGCCAACAACTACATGGGCTACCTGACGACGCCCGAGGAGTACCAGATGCAGCACTACGAGGGCGGGCACACCGTGTACGGGGTGTGGACGTCGCTGCTCGCCCGCGACAGGTTCGTCGCACTGACGCGATCGCTCGCGCTGGGCGAGCCGCCGCCTGCGCCCGACGCGCCGGCGGAACTCGGCGGCACCGCCGCGGGATCGTTCCCCGCAGGCGACGCCGAGGGCAGCATCACCGAGGAGCCGGCTTCCGCCGTCAATCGCTTCGACACCGTCTCGATCGCCTGGACCGGCAGCGAGATGGGAGTGGACCGCCCGGTCGACCAGCCGTTCGTGTCGCTCGAGCGGATGGTGCGCGGCCAGTGGCGGACGAGCGACACCGACCTCGGCCTTGCGTTCATCTGGCGGGAGGAGAGCGGCGACTACGTCGCTCGCTACGAGGTGCCGGCGTGGCAGCCGCTCGGGCAGCACCGGCTGCGGGTGCGCTCGGCCACGTACGACCTGACGAGCCGGCCGTTCACGGTCCGCCGGTCGAGAGCGCTGAAGCTCCGCGGCGTGATCAAGCGGCGCAAGCGGATCCTGGTCGTCGCGCAGAACGCCGCACCCGACCCGGAGCGGGCGATCCTCTGGCGCTCCACCGTCCCCGCGGGCGGCACCGCGGTGCTCCGCGTCGGGAAGCGCCGGCTCAAGGCGCGCTGGCGGCCGCGCCGGCTCGCCTATGTGGCGAAGCCTCCCTTCCGCGTCCGCAAGGGACGGCGGGTGACGGTGCTCCGCATCAAGGACGTCTACGGCAACCGCATCGCGGCAAAGGCCCGCGTTCGGGTGGGCGCGCTGGCGCCGCTCGAGTGGCCCGACAACATCGGCACCGGCGACGGCCGGACGCCAGGCGCACTCGGCGAAGGTAACTTCCCGCCGTAATGGCGACGGCGGTGGTAACGGGCGCGGCGCGCGGCATGGGCCGCGAGGTCGCGATCCGGCTCGCTGGGCGCGGATTCGACGTGCTGGTCACCGACGTGAACGAGGCAGGCGCGCAGGCGACAGCCGACGCGATCGGCGAGCGTGCGTGGGCGATGGCGCAGGACGTTCGCGATCCCGCTTCGCACAGGGCGGTCGCGCAAGCGGCGGCCGAGCGCGGCCCTGTGGGCGTCTGGGTCAACAACGCGGGCGTCCTTCGCACCGAGAAGGTCTGGGAGCACTCGGACGACGACGTCCGCATGATCGTCGAGGCGAACCTCCTCGGCGTGATCGCCGGCTCGCGCGCGGCGGTCGAGGCGATGCGCGCCGGCGGCGGCCACGTCATCAACCTCGGCTCGATGTCCGCGTTCGGGCCCGTCCCCGGGCTCGCGATCTATGGCGCGACGAAGCACGGAGTGGTCGCCTTCAGCGAATCGCTGCAGGGCGACCTGGATGAGGCCGGGATCCCGATCCGCGTGCACGCCGTGTGCCCCGACGCCGTCGACACCGGCATGGTCAGCGAGCGCGCCGGCGACGATGACGCCGCGATCATCTTCTCGGCGGGCACGAAGCTGCTCGACCCCGGCGACGTGGCGGACCGGATGGTCGAGCTGCTCGACTCGGACAAGCTCCTGCTCGCGATCCCGCGCTCGCGCGTGCCGCTGTTGCGGCTCACGAACGTCTTTCCACGCGTGGGGCTCAAGCTGGCGGCGCTGTTCAAGAAGATCGGCGAGCGCAACCGCCGGAAGGCGCTGGCATCGTGACGGGCCTGGTCCTGGCATCGGTGCTCGACCTCGTGCAGATCGCGCACGAGACCGGGTTCCCGCACCAGGATCCCGTGCCGGTGAAGGGCGACGGTGGTGGGGCCAGCCCGGTCGTCATCCTCGCCGGCATCCTGGTTTCGCTTCTCGCTGTGGCGGGCCTCATATGGCTGAAGAGGAGGACGGATGCCTGAGCGAGAACCAGAGAAACAGCTCGAGGAGCTGGAGGAGCGCGAGAAGGAGCTCGATCGCCAGATCGAGGAGACCGAGCAGGGCTGGGAGTCCACCCAGCAGGAGGTCCCCTCGGCCGACGAGGAGGAGAAGCCGCTCGACGAGGACAACCCCGTCGGCGGTCCTTAGCGGAACTCCTTCGCCATCCAGAGCGCGTTCTGGATCGCGAACCCCTCCCAGTCGTTGTTGAAGTAGAGGAAGACCTCCCGCTGGCGCCGCCAGCGGGTCACGCGCCGCTTCCACTCCTCGAGCTCCGCCACGGAGTAGTTGCCGCGCCGGCCCCTGTGCCCGTAGTGGAAGCGCACGAACGTCCAGTCGGCCGTCATCTCGTGCGTCTGGAACTCGGCGACCTCCGGCCGGTCGCCGATCACGAGCGCGGCACCGTGCCCCTGCAGTAGCTCATACACCTCGGCGGTGAACCACGACGGGTCGCGGAACTCGAAGCAATGGCGGCCGGGCGGTAGCTCGCGCAGCGCATTCGCGAGACGCTCGTCGTCACGCTTGAAGTTGGGCGGGAGCTGCCACAGGACAGGGCCGAGCTTCTTCGACTTCGACAAGTGGCTCGATGCCCGCGTAGAAGCGCCCGATGCCCTCGGCGATGTTCGCCAGCCGCTTCACGTGCGTGAGGTAGCGGCTCGCCTTGACGGTGAAGACGAAGTCATCCGGCACCGCCTCGACCCAGCGGGCGACCGCCTCGGGCTTCGCCAGCCGGTAGAAGGTCGAGTTCACCTCGACCGTCCTGAAGTGCTTGGCGTAGTGCTCGAGCCACCCGCTCGTGGGCAGCCCCTTCGGGTAGAAGAGCTCGCGCCACGCGGCGTAGTTCCAGCCGGAGCAGCCGACGTGGACCGGCTTCATGCCCGGTACGTACCCTGGAAGGCGTGAGGGACATCCTGCGCGCAGCGGCAACCGCGGCATTCGTAGTCGGCCTGCTGCTCTTGATGCTGAACCCGCCCTCGCTGTCCGGGGCGGAGGAGCTCGTGTCGCTCCTCGCGGGCGCGATCGCGCTGATGGTCGCGACCGCGGCGGTCACCGTATGGCTGACCGAGCGCGACTCGATGTCCGAGCGCGAGTTCGAGCGGCTTGTCGAGCGCAGCGAGCAGCTCGCGGGCCAGCCCCAGGCGGCGATCGAGCAGAACGAGTTCGACACGCTCGTCGCCGACGCGATCGACGAGCTGCCGGACGAGTTCCGCGCGGCGCTCGAGCAGGTTCCGGTGGTCGTGTCCCGGCTCGGCGCCGAACATCGCGCCTACGGTCACTACTACGGAGACACGATCGCGCGCGACAACTTCGAGGAGCGGATCGTGATCTACCAGGACACGCTCGAGCGCGACTTCGGCCACGACCCGCGACCTGCTGCGTGCGCAGGTCACGCGCACGCTCCGTCACGAGGTCGCGCACCATCTCGGATGGGGCGAGACGGGCGTTCGCGGACTCGGCCTCTAGCTAGGCTTGCAAACCGCACTGGAGAGGTGTCCGAGTGGCTTAAGGAGCGCGACTGGAAATCGCGTGGGCGGGGTTAACCTGCCTCGAGGGTTCGAATCCCTCCCTCTCCGCTTCCACTGGCGTCTGGACTCGAGCAGGAGTACCGTGGATTCGTGAAGCTCCCGCTCTTCGGCGTGCTCTTCTGATCGCGGGAATGAACCCGGTGCCGCTCGACTGCGGTGGCACGATCATGATGGCGATTTCGTACGACTCAAGTGGCGCACCCAGGGACCCGAAGCCTGGCCTGACTCACGGTCCCCCCGGACCCGCGCAGGCAGCGGCAGCACGCGGCCGGCAGTTCACGGGCCGCGCCGACGGGCAGCTCGCGTCGCGCATCAAGATCACGCACTACGCCAAGTTGAGCAAGACCAACACGTTCCGCTTCTTCGGCACGTTCAGGAGCGCGCCGACTGGATCGCCTCAAGCGGGAGACGACGCGCTCGGACCACTCGCGTCCGCGCAGTGGTATGCGAGGTTCAAGGGGCAGCGCAACAGGGTGACCGGCAAGATCAAGCTGAAGGGGCTGATCCTCGCCACCTTCGACGACCCCGCGGCCGGCCGGGCCTGCCTCACGCTCCGGCACAGGGGCAAGCGCAAGCAGAACCGCCGGCCGACGAAGCCGGGCCGCAGCACGTGACCGATGATCGGCGGCGAGGGCGGCGCGCAGGACGTTCGAGGCACGGCGAACGCACGCGTGAAGCTCAGCGGGCGAACAGCATCGCGCTTGCGTGGCAGGGTGAACGCGACGCAGGGACGCGGAGCGCGGGTCTCACGCCCGCGTGCACGCAAGCTCGAGCGGAAGTTCGGCCTTCACGCCGCTGCCCGATTAGTTTTCGGCGCGTCAGCGCCGTCTTATCCTACGTCGACCCTCGTACATCCGCACCGTCACCGTCGAGCCCGGCGCGACCCTTCCCTACGATGCGAGGCGGACTGGCGCGACGCGCTCGTGACCGTCGAGCAGCGGCGAGCTCGAGCTCGTGATGAGCTGCGGGACGCTCGTGCTTCTTCGGACAGGGGGACAGTCCTCTGGCTCCAGGGCCTGCCCCTCGCGCGTCTTCACAACCGCGGCGATGAGCCGACCGTGCTCGTTGGCCGCATCGCAGAAACCGGGAGCTACGATGATCGAAGCCATGGCAGTCCGCGAAGCACCAGAGGCTCAGGCTCTCGAGGAGTACCGGATCGAGCTGACGGGCTACTGCTACCGGATGCTCGGCTCGGCGTTCGAGGCCGAGGATGCCGTCCAGGAGACGATGCTTCAAGCGCGTGGCGCGCGCTCGACAAGTTCGAGGGCCGCTCGCAGCTCCGGTCGTGGCTCTACAGCATCGCCACGAACGTCTGCCTGGACGTCCTCGGGGGCAAGGAGCGCAAGGTGCGCCCGATGCAGCTCGGCGAGCCGGGTGCGCCCGTGATCGAGTCGCTCGCCGCCACCCGGCCCCAGGGTGAGTGGATCCTGCCGATGCCGGACGGCCGCGTCGTCGACGACGGCGGCGATCCGGCCGAGGTGGCTGCGGCCAAGGAGACGCTCAAGCTCGCGTTCGTCGCGGCGCTGCAGTTCCTCCCGCCGAAGCAGCGCGCGGTGCTCATCCTCCGCGACGTCCTGCGCTGGAAGGCGAGCGAGGTCGCGGAGCTGCTCGAGACGAGCGAGGCGTCGGTGAACAGCGCGCTCCAGCGCGCGCGCGCGACGATCGACGAGCTCGATGCCTCGGCGGGCGAGACATCGGATCCGATGGACGAGGAGCAGCAGGACCTGCTGCAGCGCTACATGGCGGCCTTCGAGCGCTACGACATGGACGCGCTCACCGCGCTGCTGCATGAGGACGCGAACCTGTCGATGCCGCCCTACGAGCTATGGCTGACAGGGCACGACAACATCGTCGCCTGGATGACCGGCCCGGGCTATCAATGCGAGGGCTCGAAGCTCGTCCCGGTCGCCGCGAACGGGTCGATCGCGTTCGGCCAGTACCGCGCGAGCGGGCCCAATGGCGAGCACGAGCCCTGGGGCCTCGTCATCATCGAGACGAAGGACGGCAAGGTCAGCGGCATCAACACGTTCCTCGAGACGGCGAGCCTGTTCCCGCTGTTCGGCCTACCGGCTTCGCTGAGCTAAGCGTCTTCGCCGCCGACCGGCGCGACGAGCACCACATGCCGGCGCGCGACCATCAGGAACGGAACCGTCCGCGCGTCGCCGCCGGACAGCGGCGTCATCGTGGCGTCCTGGAACGCGAAGAAGTCGCGGTCCCGCTGGTTCACGTAGTCGGAGAGCCGGCTGCGGTAGCCCTCGCGCGGGAGCGTGAGCTTTCCCTCGATGCGATACCGGTCAGTCTCGACGACTACGTTCTCGAGCCGGTGGTCCACGGTGCGCGGATGCTAACCATTTCGGCGGCAGCTCCACGGGCGCCTGCGGATATTCGGGGAGCACGCTGTAGGCGATGTCGCCGCACGGACGTCCCTCGATGAGCTGCTGGAGCTGCGGGAACAGGCACAGCGCGCGGATCGACGTGCCGATCTGGAACGTGGCCGCGTTCGGCTGTTCGAGCGAGAGCGTGCCGTCGCCGACGAGCTCGTCCGCGCGGTCGAGCTTCGCCGGCAGCTCGGCCAGGTCCTGGCGAACGCGTTCGTCCGTGGCGCCGACCGCGTTCGCGAACCGCCGCACGAGCGGCGCGTTCGTCCGCGCCTGAAGCCCGGGCGCGGGCATCCCCTCGTAGCGCGCCGTCCACTCGCGCGCCTCGCGCTGGTGCGTCAACGCCCACCGAACCATCCGCCGCGGAAGCGGCTGGAGCTCGGCCTCTCCCCAACGCTCGGCCTCATCGACCCTGGCCCGCGCCTCGGCATCCGCGGGGTACAGGCTCGGCTCGGGCTTGATCCGTTCCAGCTCGCGCGCGATAGCGAGCGACGTCTGGATCCGGCGGCCGTCGATCTTCAACGCCGGCACCGTGTAGCCGCCGAAGCCCGCCAGCCGCACGAGCACGGGATGGAGTCCCGCCGGGAACATCGTCACGCGGTGCTCGATGTCCTTGTGCTCGAGCATCAGCCGTGCTGCGTGCCCGGGATGCGAGAGCTTGATCGAGTAGAGCCTCGCCTCCACTTCGTGGACCCTCACGCGGGGCGGCAGGCGCTGTAAAGGGAGATCACGCCGGCCGGCGCGCCGACGCGGTCGCGCTCGCGCGCGTCCACCAGGCCGCCCGCCTCGAACAGCTCCGGCAGTCGGCCGGCCAGGTTGTCGCGCGTCGGCTCGTCGCCGTCGAACTTCCGGATGGCGACGGCGGCGACCTTGCTGGGGAGCGAGCGCGGCTGCCCCCAGTCGCCGACATGCAGCTCCCCGCCCGGCCGCAGGACACGGGCCACCTCGGCGATCGTCCGCTCCTTGTCCCGCAGGACCAGATGGTGGAAGAAGAGGCTGGACAGGACCCGGTCGAAGCTGGCGTCCTCATACGGGAGCTCGTAGGACAGCCCCTCGTCGAAGGTGACCTCGACGCCGGCCCGGGCGGCCTTCCGGCGCGCCTGCCCGATGATCGCGGGGTCGCCGTCGAGGCCGCGTACATCCAGTTCGGGGTGGCGTTGCTTCGCCCAGATCGCCAGCGTGCCCGTTCCGGAGCCGATGTCGAGCACGTCGTCCGCATCCTCGAGCCGGGCCTGGTCGAGCAGTTTCTCCTTGAAGGTTCGCTCGCGTGTCGTGGCCCTCACGAACACATCGAAGAGCGGAGTGAGGGCGTCGAACCGGACTGCGGGCAGGTAGTCGGCGGGGCGCGCCGTTGCCATGCCCGCGAGGCTACCTAACGCACGGGCTCGCCCCAGTATCCGACGCAAGTTGACCCATTATGTGACAGAGTGCCCGGCCATATGAGAATGCGTATTGCGATCGGGTTGGTTTTGGTCATCGGAATGATGGCCATCGGTCCGGTCACAGCAGGGGCACAGATCTCCGATTCAGACAACGCGGCCGCGGTCCAGTACCCGGACATTCAGACTCGGGAGGAGACTCCTTCCGAGGGGAATGAACTGCCGTTCACTGGTTTCGTGGCCATTCCGCTCCTCGTGACGGGTGCGGTCCTGTTGGCGGCGGGTGGCGTGATGCACGCCCGCACTCGCCAGCGCGACTAGCAACGGGGAAGCGTTTTTTCAGCCGCCGCTGCGGAAGCCCGCGCGGCGCCAGACGCGCTGCCTGATTGTGTCCTTCACGCGGCCGATGTACTCGCTGCTGCCGTAGTGCCAGCGCCCGCTGTACCACGTGCCCACGGAGCCCCACAGGTCGCCGCGGCGGTAGGGCTCGCCGCGCTCGACGCTGGTTCAGCCAGCGGCGCCGGCCGTCGTAGACGGCTCGCAACCACGCTCCGTAGTAGTCGAGGTTGAAGGCGGTCGAGCGCCGGGTGGTGGGAAAGCAGCAGTGATGCCCCCGCTTCACCTGCATGATCCCGAAGGACTGGCCGCCGTCTCCGACTGTGCTCATCTTCCACCACGATTCGACCGTCGCGACGGCACGGAAGACATCGGGCGAGAAGCCCCACTTGAAGGCGGCCCACTGGATGATCTCGTCGGTCGTGCCGCGAGTAGGCGCCCGTCACGCGCCGCTTGTACGCGCGCGGCAGGTCGCTCTGGCGCCTGAAGCGCCTCAGCGTGCGCTCGCTCGCGCGATGCCGGTTGGCGGCGCGGTTCTGCGGCCGCGGCTCCCAGCCCGAACGGTCCACGAGGCGCGGCGGCCTCGTCACTGATCGCCACCGGGCTGCGAGCGGGCGGCGCGGGTCTCTGCTCGCGCCAGCCGCGGCGCGATCGCCGTGCGCGCCGGCCTTCGCGCTCTGCGTCGAGAGGCCGGCTCTCGACCGCGGCTCCGGCAGCGATCGCGGCTATCGCGATCGCGGCGGTCGCAGCCCAGCGTCCGGAGTTGTCGGCAAGATGCTGACGTCTTCGGCATGTGTTCCCCCGGCACCACGGTTTCCCCTCGGACCGTTGTGCCTCGCCCCTTACTGCTGGGCCAATTTATAGACAGGTTCATTCCAGCCCGTGGCACATGGACCCATCTAGGTGCACACCCCATGTTTGGGGCGAGCGGTTGCCAGCTCACCGAGACTGGTAGACGACGTTGCGTGGGGTCACGAACGAGGCCACGCTGTCGCCCAGCCCCTCGAAGTCGGGGGGGCGGCGCTCGATCGTGATCTCTACGTCCGGGGAACCCGCGCCTGCCGCCGGTCGTTCGAACCAGGCGAAGTCGAGGCGAACCTGTTCCACGACCTCGGGCCAGTCGCCAGCCACGGCGACTCCGAGCCCGTAGACCTCGAGCCGTGTGGGCGCCGCCACACCTGTCTCCACGTGCATATCATCGCCCAAGCTATCGCCCGAGCTGTCCTGACAACCGCCGAACGGGCAGGTCAAGCCCCGACCACTGCGACGCCGCTGGGTGGCGACGCGGCGCGCCCAGGCGGATCGTGGAGCTTGCTCGCAACGCTCGTCGAGTCCGACATGCGCGCGCGCTATGGGCGGGGCCCATGGCGACTGGTGAAATGGGTTCTGGACCCGTTCGCGCTCGTGGGCGTCTACCTCCTGCTTGTGTGCGTTGGTGCTGGACCGGCCCGGGCAGGCGATAGGTCTCAGCCTGGCCTGCGCGGTGATCCCGTTCCAGCTCGTGACGGCGACCTGTCTCAACGCGCTCGACTCGCTCCGCGTGCGCCAATCGATCATCAGGAACATGTCGTTCCCGCGCGGCCTGATCCCCGTCTCGTCGGCGCTGACGGAATCGGTCGCCTTCGTCGCGAGCATGCTCCTGCTGGTCCTGATGATGGTCATCTACGGCGTCGCGCCGACGCCGGCCGCGCTCTGGCTGCCGGTGGTGGTCCTCGTCAACCTCGCTCTCGCCGTCGCGTTCGCGTATCCGGCGGCCCTCCTGGCGATCTGGGTGCCGGACCTGCGCCCGTTCGTGCTCAGCTTCATCCGCACCCTTTTCTTCCTCGCTCCGGGACTCGTCGCTCTCCAGGACATCGAAGGCACTACGCAGGAGCTCGTGAAGATCAACCCATTGACCGGCTTGTTCGAGGCATACCGCGATGCGCTCCTCTACGGCCAGGCGCCGGAGGCGTGGGAGCTTCTGGTCCCGCTCGCGGCCGCGGCGCTCCTGGCCGCCGTGTTCGTGCCGATATACCGCAGCGAGCAGCGCCACCTGGCCAAGGTGTTGACGTGAGCGCCACGATCCGCGCTCGGAACGTCGGCGTGCGGTTTCTCTTCGACCGGCAGAGGCGTCCGGTCACGCCGATGATGTCCCTGCTGCGCCGGCACTGCGGGTCGACATGGGGACTGCGCGGTCTCAACCTCGAGGTCGCCGCGGGCGAAAGCGTCGCGCTTATAGGCGCGAACGGCGCCGGAAAGACGACGCTGCTGCGCGTTCTTGCGGGCGTGATGGCGGCCGACGAGGGCGAGCTAACGATCCGCGGGAGGGTCGGCTCGCTGCTCTCGGTCGACGCCGGGCTGACCCCGCTCTTGACGGGCCGGGAGAACAGCATGCTCCTGGGCGTGCTGGCCGGTCTGACCCGCGCGGAGTCCCGTGCGGCGTTCGAGCGCGTCCGGCTGCGGAGCAACCTTGGCGAATCGTTCGAACGGCCGGTGTCGGGCTATTCGCAGGGCATGGCCGCGCGCCTCGGCTTCTCTGTCGTCGAGCAGGCCGCACCGCAAATCCTGCTGCTCGACGAGGTCCACGAGGCGCTGGACCACGACTTTCGAGCGACCGCCGAGGAGCGCGCCCGCCGCGTGCTGGAGGAGGGCGGCATCGTCGTCGCGGCGGGCCACGATCATGCCGAGCTCGAGCGCCTCTGCGATCGGGCCGTCCTGCTCCGGGAGGGAGCGGTAGCCGCCGATGGGCCCTTCGCCGACGTCCTCAGCGGCTACCTGGGGTAGCTTAGGCGGGTGGTGAAGGATCGCCCGGTGGACCGCACAGCTCGTTTGACGGCGATCATTCCGGCGACCGAGGGGCCCGAGACGCTCGAGCGCGTCAGGGCGGCGATCGAGGCGG
The DNA here is from genome assembly GCA_963846865.1 of uncultured Thermoleophilaceae bacterium. GTDB lineage: Bacteria > Actinomycetota > Thermoleophilia > Solirubrobacterales > Thermoleophilaceae > DASPHG01. The sequence continues at coordinate 76,881 of CAWJXU010000007.1, forward strand.
CGGCGGCTCCGCCGGAGGAGATCCTCGTCGTGGACGAGCCGTCCGACGCGGGGCCGGCGGAAGCACGCAATGCCGGAGCGGAGCGTGCGTCCGGCGAGGTGCTCGTGTTCGTCGACGCCGACGTGCTCGTCCACCGCGACGCCTTTGCCCGCATCCGCACGGCCTTCGACTCGGATCCCGGGCTGAGCGGCCGTATTCGGCTCCTACGACGACGAGCCCGCCCACGACGGCGCGGTGTCCGCGTTCCGGAACCTCCTGCACCATCACGTCCACCAGACATCCCCGGGGCCGGCCACGACCTTCTGGGCCGGGCTGGGCGCGATCCGCAGGGACGCCTTCCTCGGCATCGGAGGGTTCGACGGCGCTTACGCCGTTCCCTCGATCGAGGACGTGGAGCTTGGGTTGCGCCTCACCGACGCCGGCCACCGAATCGAGCTGGCGCCCGACATCCAGGGGAAGCACCTGAAGGATTGGACCCTGCCCGGGATGATCCGCTGCGACGTCCTCCACCGCGCCGTCCCGTGGCTGACGCTGCTGCTCACGCGCGGACGCCCGTCGGCGGCGCTGAACCTGGGCTGGCGCCACCGTTTGAGCGCGCTCGCGAGCGTCGGCCTCGTCGGTGCCGTGGCCGCACGCCGCTACCGTGGCGTCGTGCCGGCGGCCGCGCTGCTCGTCGCGCTGAACCACGCCTTCTATGGGCTGCTGTGGGAGAAGCTCGGACCGCGCAAGGCCGCACTCGGCGTCGGGCTCCACGTGGTGCACCACCTCTCTGCCGTGGTCGCGTCGCCGCTCGCCCTCTTTGTCTACCTCGACCAGCGCGCCGCGAGCCATGAGCAATCGTGATGCCGACGCCCTCGTGCTGGGTGGCGGGCCGGCTGGGCTCACGGCCGGCTACATCCTCGCCAAGTCCGGCGTGGCCGCTGCCGTGGTCGAGGCGCAGGGACAGGTCGGCGGGCTGGCGCAGACCGTGGAGATCGACGGGTATCGCTTCGACCTCGGTGGCCATCGCTTCTTTACGAAGAGCCCGGAGGTCGAGACGCTCTGGCACGAGCTGATCGGGGAGGAGTTCCTGCTCCGGCCGCGTCTGTCGCGGATCTACTGGCAAGGGAAGCTTCTCGATTACCCGCTGGTTGCCCGCGACGTAATACGAAAGCTGGGTCCTGTCGAGCTCCTCCGCGCCGGCCTCTCATATGCGTGGGCCGCGGCGACGCCGAACGGTGCGGAGGAGACCTTCGAGGACTGGGTGTCCAACCGCTTCGGCCGCCGTCTCTACACGCTGTTCTTCAAGTCCTACACCGAGAAGGTCTGGGGCGTGCCGACGACTGAGATCCGAGCCGAGTGGGCCGCACAGCGCATCAAGGGAGTCTCCTTCTTCACGGCCGCTCGTTCGGCGCTGCTGGGGCACAAGCGGAACGAGGTCAAGTCCCTGATCCAGGAGTTCCACTACCCGCGCTACGGCCCCGGGCAGATGTGGGAGGCGATGGCAAGCTCGATCCGGGAGAACGGTGGGCGCGTCAACCTCGACGAGCAGGTTGTGCGGCTCGAGATCGCCGGCCGGAGAGTTCGGGCCGTCGAGACGACGCGCCGGTCGCTACGAGCCGCGTCACGTCATCTCATCGCTTCCGCTGCGGACGACGGTCTCGATAGCCGATCCTGCGCCCCCGGATCACGTGCGGGCCGCCGCTCAGGGACTTCGCTACCGCGACTTCCTCACCGTCGCGCTGGTTCTCGACGGAGAAGACCTCTTCCCGGACAACTGGATCTACATCCACGAGCCGGGAGTTCAGGTCGGACGGATTCAGAACTACCGGTCATGGAGCCCGTGGATGGTTCCCGATCCTGAAAAGGCGTGTGTCGGGCTCGAGTACTTCTGCTTCGAGGGGGACTCGCTCTGGACGAAGTCGGATGCCGAACTCGTGGACCTCGCGACCGCAGGAGCTGGCTGCGCTGGGGCTGGCCGACCCGTCGAAGGTGGAGCGCGGCTACGTCGTTCGCGTCCCGAAGGCGTATCCGATGTACGACGAGACGTACGCGGAAAGGGTCGCGACGATCCGCGAGTGGCTCGATCCGATCGAGAACCTCCAGCAGGTCGGCCGAAACGGCCTGCACCGCTACAACAACTCCGACCACTCCATGCTGACCGCGATCCGGGCCGTCGAGAACTACACGCGCGACGCCGGCCACGACATCTGGGCGGTCAATGCCGACTCCGCGTACCACGAGGAGCACACGCCGGACGAGCATCCGTACCGGGCCGCGCCCGAACACCCCCGCGATGGCGGAGTCCCTCGCCGTACGTCGCTAGTCGCCTAGCTGTTGACCTCGATCGAGCCACGGCTGACGGCGCTGATGCCGTTGAGGGCATACCACCCGCAGTTTCTCGAGGAGTCGATCGGTTCGCTGTGCGCCCAGAGCTCGCCTCGCTGGCGGCTGCTCATCGTGGACGACGGCGCCAAATCCACCCCGATCGTCCGCGAGGCGCTGGCCGATGCGCGAGTGACGCTGGTGCGAAACGAGGGCAGGCGACTGGCGGGTGCCCTGAATACCGGCATGCGGCACGCGCAGACCGACTTCGTCGCTTCGCTGTTCGCCGACGACATGTGGGCGCCGGAGGCGGTCCGCATCCTGACCGAGCACATCGAGGCCGAGCCCGGCGTGGACTTCCTCCACACCGGGCGGGTATTCACGACGAGCATGGCAAAGCGGATCAGCGCCGCCTATCGCAATCCCGATGCGGTTGGACCCGCGGATTTCATCAACGGCTCGCCCGTCAAGCATTTGCTGTGCTGGCGGCGGGAGCGCGGGCTGTCGATCGGCGGCATCGACGAGTCCATCAACTCGTTCGGTCCCGACGACTGGGACTTTCCCTGGCGCATGGCCGAGCACGGAGCGGTGTTCAGGGCAGTGAGCGAGCCCCTCTACATTTTCCGTGACCACCGCGAATGCGAGCGGCTCACAACCCACCTGCCGTTAAGCGTGCAGAAGCGGGAAATGCGCCGCATCATGAGAAGCACGGCGTGCCCCGGTCGGAAATCGCGCGGCGCGTCGCGGCGGCGGAACAGAGCTTCCTCCGTCAGTGCGTCTATAGATCAAGGGTTGACCGCTGGATCAAGCCTGTACGCGGGTACGACGCGCGCCGAGGCTGGCGCGAGCAGTACCGGCAGCCAGCAGCTGACTGGCGCTAGCTGGCCTGTCCTGGGCCGGGGTGCCCCTCAGCACACTCTTGTACATCTGCTCGAACCGGTGGGCGTTCGAAGGTCGGGATCACCACCGAGACCGACGGTTCGACGCTCATTTCGCCCACTTCCTGTGGCCGGTCATGCCGCGGGAAACTAGATGAACGCGGTTCTGCGATGGGCGCGGCTGGTTTCGAACCAGCGACCTCTCGCGTGTGAGATCTTCACGGCTGCTTCCCTCTGGCTGCCGTTTGCCGCGTTCTTGCCGCAGGCGACAGGCTCCGCAGTTAAATCGGCTTCTACGTGCTGCGGTCCGGTGCCGTCTGTTGCTTCCAGACCGCTTCCATACCTGGGGACCTGACGATTCGTCGCCAGGCTCGCCTGGGTTTTCGCCAGGGCACGACCCGTGTCGCTCGCGGCATAGCGGCGACCCTGCTGCCAGGATGCATGGATGGCGGGTGAGCCGGACTATCCCTTCACGCCCAAGTCGAATCGGTTCCTTCGCCCAGGGCAGTTTTGGGCCATTCCGCTCGCCGATGGACGGTTCGCTTGCGGGCGAGTAATGGCTGTTCCAGCGTTCGGGCCGAAGGATCGTGTAGGCGTTGTCGTTGCGCTCATGGACTGGGTCGGCGTATGTCCGCCGACGAGCGAGGATCTGGCAGGCCGAGGCGTCCTGGTGCAGGCTAAGGGTCGGTTGGAGACCATCAGCAAGACCGGAGGCGAAGTGCTCGGCCTGCGCCCGCTGCACCTTGACGGACTCGTCGCTCTCGACCCGAACGACCACAGGGTCGGTGCCAAACAGCTTGTGTGGGGATGGGCAGTCATCACTCAGTACGCGGAGGAAGCGTTCGGCGGCGGATGACGATGGGTTTCGCTAGTCCGTCCTAGTGCGGCTTGGTGTCTCCCGTACGCAGAGGCCGAACTTCCGCCTTCGGTTCGTCGGCCAGCTGCTGCGGTCCGATGCCCTCTGGGGCTTCCAGGCCGCTCCCATACATTGCTTCCAGCCGATCGGCCCTTGCACTGCTTCGGCGGGCGCTCTCATAGGCGTGGACGTATATGCGGGCCGTGACGCTCGTATCCCTGTGGCCGAGGCGAGACGAGACTTCCTCGATGTCCCACCCGGCTGCAATCAGTGCTGACCCGTGCGAGTGCCGGAGGCTGTGAAATGTCGGCGCGGGTAGCACGACCTGGCCGTCCTTCTCGACCGCATGTAGTCCTGCCTTGCGCACTGCCCGAGCTAGGACGCGACCTCCAACGTTGCGGTGATCGTGGCCGCGACCGTTTCGGTTGGCGAAGACGTAATCGTGGTCGCCACTGAAGGCGCTTGCGAGCTTGTGGGCTTTGAGCTGCGCGACCAGGGACGGAGGCAGTTCAATCGTCCGCCTACTGCGCTTCGTCTTCAGTTCGACGTACGCACCCGTTCGGTCGAGCTGATGGGAGATGTGAGCGGTGCCGCGAACGAGATCGATGCCGTGCCAGCGGAGACCAAGAACTTCACCGAGACGGCATCCCGTGGCGGCGGTGAACTGAAAGAGAAGCCGGTAAAGCGGGTCCACGGCCTCGAGAAGCCGATGCAGCTCGTCCGCGCTGAGGATTCGCTTATCGCGCTCGTCAGATTTCGGACGCTCGCTCTTGTCGAGCTGGCGCACCGGGTTCTGACCGTGCCACGCGAGATGCCGAGTCGCGTAATCGAATACGCGTCCCAGCACCGTGAGGTGCCCGCGAATTGTCCACGCCTTATACCCGCGCTCCTGGTGAGCACGGACAAACGTCGCAACCATCCCCACCGAGATCTGGTCCAGCTTTACGCGATCCCACTCGGCGCGTAGGTGCTTCAACGATGCGAGGTAGGCGCTGCGGGTGGCGGGCCGCAAGTTTTCGGCCTGTCCGTGCCACCAAAGGTCCGCTGCATCCCCGAACCGCAACTTCGGGTTGGGCTTCACGACTTCGCCACGGCCTTTCCGCGCTAGGAAATCGTCGCGGGCTGCGCGAGCTTCCGTGATCGTCTCGTAGGGACCGGGCCAGCGCTGCTTCCCGTGGCTGTCCCGGTAGCCAACTTCGTACTTCTTGTCAGGTCGGATGTAGATGTTCGAGTTCCGGTCGCCGGGAACCCGAGTACGGCGCGGAGCCGTAGCCTTGCTTGCGCTCATGGAGCTGATACCTCCGTGGGCCACGCCGGGGGGCTGTTAGCGCAGTCGCCCCGGCAAATGAATAGGAACGGCTCCACCATAAGTACCTCCTGCTGATACAGCAAGAGGTCTCCTGAGAATCCGCAGAACAAAGCCGTTTCTGAGCGCCCTGGAAGCACTCTGGAAGCACTCATGACAACCCCTTGCCGTTCTCGTGCCGCCATGCGTCGAGCTTGCTGCGCTGGAACCAGCACTTGCCGTTCGGCGAGTCCTGCGAAAACGGAATCTCCCTAGCCGCAGTCAGCTTGTGGACCGGTTCGACAGTCTTGAAGCCCAAGTAGCGAGCAGCATCTCGCGCATCCATCCATCGATCTTCGTCGGCGTGATCGCGTTCGGCAAGCTTGCGGGCGACGGCCTCAGCGATTTCATCTACAAGCTCTGGCGGAAATGAGACGTGGAGCGAATGAGCCGTCATACAGCTCGCCCCCCTGAGGCATTACCTGTGCGCCTCTGACGGCCTTTGCCAATACGGGCAGACCAGAGTTCCTCCCACGGGCCAGAAGCCTTCTCAGCGGCTCTCTCGCGTGAGGCTCGTGCACGGCAACGCCCGGAGCAGTAGATCGCGTCTTTTCTGAGTCCCTGTAGAGGCTCTCCACATGGACAGCTACGGAGCTTCTTAGCCCGCGAGAACGGGTTCGCTTTCTCGCTCATCCCGGCCTCCACGGGTCAGCGAACGCCGTGAGAATTTCCCCGACCGGGATTGAGGAGTCGCCAAGCCGGGCGGGACAGATGCCGTGTTGCCTGAGTTGAGAGAGGTGCCGTAGAGCAGCACGACGATCAGGCCATGCGTCGAGCCCGCGCTCCGAGTAACGGACGAAGGTCGCGAGCAAGCCTCTGGCCATTCGATCAGATCTCGCCCGTTCTTGAATAAGCGCGTCAGCGATGCCGTAGTCCGAGACGATGACCGTCCGCTGCTTGAGCCAGCCCTTGAACGGCTGCGTGTAGAGCTTTGAGAGGTCTCTTTCTGCGAACTCCGCGACACCCACCTGGTCACGTTTCTTCGGGCGGAGCTGTCGTTCGAGGCGGAGCGTTCCCCCTCGTGGCCCAAGAAGTCGCTTTGTCTTGTTGGTTGCCTTCGCGTTGCGGTCGTAGAGCCTGAGCGCGTAGGCATTGCCACTGCCACTCCACGTCACGGATTCAATGGCGGGCGATCCGATTTCCGTTCTGATCTCTGCCCTCCTGGCGGGAAGCGACAGTGAGCAGAAGCCGGACAAGATCGCCAACCCTGTCACCGGTGCCGTAGTCACGTCGGAAGCGAGATCGGCCCGGTGGACCATCAGCGGCGTCGCGGAAGAAATCTGTAGGCCGATCCGCCGAGCCCATTCTCGAACAGCTTTCTCGACCAGAGGTAGCTCTTGCGGGAGGACTAGACCGTCCTTGTCTTTGCTGCCAGCGAGAAGCCCGGAAGCGGTCCCCTCGAAGGTGAGCAAATGGCCCGTGTTCGTCCTCTTGAATGTGGCGACTAGACCGCATCCTTGATGCCGCAACTGCTTGCAGGAGCGGTAGGGGTGACACTTGACGACCTGCCCTGTCTCTATGTCAACCGTGTCGCCATTGAAGACACCGTCAACGTGGCGGGGATCTAGCTCACGACAAGAAAGAGAGATCGTGTGGATGCCATATGCAAATGCAGAAACTTTGCATCCATGTTCTCTGTAAGGGAGGCGACCCTCAACAGAAGAACAGGCTTCAATTCGATGCTCATCTAGCGCGGTAGCCTGAGTCATCGAGACCGCCTTCACCGGTCTTGTCTGACGCGCCGTCCGCAGCCACGGGCGGCGTGTCTTCGTTAGAGAAGGAATTCAGTAGCGCGGCATAGACAAGCCGTGCGGCACCACGCGGTTCGACCAGTCCCCGCTCCCACCGGGAGACGGTTGAGATGTCAACGTCGAGAAGCTGAGCGAGGTCAGCCAGCCGAAGCTCGGCGGCTTCTCTCAGCCCGCCGCGCACGTCTGGGGAAGGCACATTCGGCTCCCCGGCACCCAGCCTGATCGTCAGCAGCTTCATGGCTGCAAAGGTTTGCGGGGTGCAAACGCCTGTAATCGAAAGTTGTACGCAGGGCCGTGAGTAAGGAGCGCGTCTATGTCTTCACCGACGCGAACCAGCCGGAGCTGGATGAGAGCGTTCCGGTCCCGCAGACCAACCCCTTAGAAGACCTTGAAGGGCACCGCAGTGCGTGGGGAGCCTTCTACCGCGAGCAGTGGAACCGCCCGTTTCCCCAAGACGCGATGGTTCTGCGCGTGGTGGTCTCAGGCGAACCTGGCGGTGATCCTGAGGTGTTTGCGGAACTTGATTTCGAAGAAGACTGGACGGCCCACCACGAGCTTGTCCGCAAGAGAGGGCAGTGGGTTCACTCGGGACTCACGGTCTACACGCACACCGCCGCAGACGAGCCAGTTGAACCCACAGGACGCCAGAAACGAGCGGCCAACGTTGATCGCCACTTGCCTCGCCTCCGCAAGCTTCTGAGCCAGGGTCTCGATCCCCGTCTGGGCGCTCATGGCGAATGGGCCGAGATGCTGATCTACGAATGGGACCTAAGTGGTCCCCGCAGCCGCAGAGGACGACAAGCCGAGCTTGACCCGCAAGAGATCGACCGGCTGATGACGAGCGGCATGACCACCCGAGAGATCGCTGAGAAGTTCGGCGTCCATCCCGGCAGCATCCGCAACGCCATGACCCGTCACCGCAAACGCGACGTCAGCTAAGAGCGCGAGCTATTCCGCTAGCGGCGTAAACAGGACTGCGAATGGAGGGCTGCCCTGGGCGCAGCGAGGCGCATGATGGAGTCGATCAACTCTTCGCGGCCCATCTGCTCAACAGCAGGTCGTTCGACCTCGGCATCGGAATTCTCGCTAGCAACGGAAGCTTCGATCTCCAACGCGAGCTTCGCGGCCCGCAGCCTCGTTTGAATCGGCTGATGCTCACCTAGCCCATCGTCGAGCGCGGCGACGATCTTGTCTGCGTCTAGCAGCTCCATCGCCTCAACGATCTCGGGCGACACAGGAAGACGGCGAGGACGGCCACCAAGACGACCGAACTCTGCACCACCAAACCGGCCCTCCGCATGGAGCTGTCTAGCCCGCTCGGAAGGGTCAGATGAATACCGCTGAGACATACACCGAGTCTAGGCCCGTAGAAGCGCACACAGCTTTCGGTCTAGACAGAGAGAGCGGGGAAGTTGATCCCACGTATTTCGGCTTGTGAGAGTGCCCTGGGATGCCAGCCCGATCCGCGCACACCGCCGAAAGCTTTGACGGCTACCTAGCTTTCTTCTGATTCGGAACTTGGTTTTCGAGATCGCCTGGGCGGGAGCCAAGCTTCGCGGAAGATCGCTTTCCAGTTGTGCTGAATGACAGGAGTCAGTTGCGCATAGCCCGCCGCTGTCAGCAGGAGGACGTATTTCGTGAACAGGTCGCCAATCACGTCAATCGCAGCGTCGATGTCATTGAACGTCGGCATCGTCTCTCCCGGCTTCTGGTCGCTGTGGGCGACGTGCTGATCGACGTAGCTCTTCACCGTCTCAGCGATCTCGGCCAAACGGGTCAGGTCGCCCTCCGCGATTGAGGGATCGAGATGGTCCCCTACGTTGCCAGCGAATTTCTCAGCGAATGTCTTTCGGGCGAATTGTTCGTCATCCCAACCCCACATTTCGACGAACCACTGCTCACCAAAGCGCGTCGGGTCTCCTGCGATTTCTGAGATCAGTCGGGCAAGAGTGATGACGCGTGTGTTGGCTTCGGCCTGACGGCGAATAGCGACCGCCTGCGTCGTCCCATAGGTGTCGCGCATGAACTCCCAGAAGTACGACGGAGGAAGGGAGCCGTTCGCCTCCACGATCTCCCCGACCTCTTTGAAGACGCTGCGGTGCAAATGCATCGTGAGAATTTCCGAGCGGATTTTCCCTTCCGCCCACCCCCGCCATTTCTCGATCCGACTATCAGCCACCAGAGGGCTGATGCTGGCGCTCTTCTCGGATGCCCCTAGAAACCCCGGTAGGGGTGTGACCTGCCGCTTACTCAGACACCCGGACGGGCTGGCTCTCCCAAGCGATCATCACCTGAAGGTTGAAGCTCGATCAGGAGGAAGCTCTCGGTCACTATCTCGCCGCGTTGAAAGTCTCCCTCGATCAGGAGCAACCCGGCACCAGCTCCGACGTCGTAGGACGCTGAGCGCCTCGCGGGGCTGATAAGAACCAATCCTGGGTCTTCCGTAGCAGCCTTGACGAAGAGCTGGGAGCTGGTTCGCTTGAGTTGGGGGCGGTGGTTCAACGCCACCTCGGCTCAACCAGGCGTGAGCAGGTGATTACTGGTGAAGCTGAGCGATTCAAACGACTCCGGAACGTCACACGCCGATGCTCTCACAGGGGTGGAACTGCACTGTGCGCGTCTGCGCGTTGCACCGGCTCGGTAGGCTCATCCTGGGATGGCGTTCGAGAACGAGAAAGACGCGCTGGAAAAGGCACTTGAAGCCCAGACCGCCTTCAGCGTGAGTTCATCGACGCCTATTTCGGGTCGCGAGAAGTACGACGCGGACCCGACCAGCTCGCATGCAGGTCTCGCAGATGTCGCACACGATGTTCCAGCCGCTGCACCTGATCCACCAGGAGCGGATGATGGCGCGGCACAGCGAGATGACCAGCACCGGCCCCCCGAGAAGAGCTAGCGCCGCCCTAGAAACCGCACCGTGCGCTTCTGTGGGTAGGGGCTACCGTTTCTGGTCTGTTCGAGAATTCTCGGAGAGTGAAGCTCGAAGATGGTCGAACCCTGGTCGTCCAGTACCAGGGCGCGCGGTACGGGTGGGGGGCGTACATACCGGGCGACAGCAAGCCGCCGACGGATGGGGCCACCCCCGCCGAAGCAATCGTCACTCACTTGGAGTTGGCCGAGGACGACATGCCGCAATGGGTGCGAGAACTGTCAGAGGACTACGAGCGCGAGTTCCGTGAGTCGCTCAGATTCATCTGCCAATGCTGCGGCTACCGAACGCTTCTTAGCGAGGGTCATTACGAGATCTGCGATGTCTGCGGGTGGGAGGACGACCGGTGTGACTTCGGTCGGCGAGACGGCGATCTCGACATAAAGAGTGGGCCAAACCGCATCAGCCTAAGGGAGGCGCGAGCGAACTTCCGCCGCTTGGGGCGTGCGATGAACGCGCAAGGGAGTGGGTTCGCGATCCGCGCCCTGAAGAGACGCCGTAGAAACCGCACCGTGCGCTTGTGCGCGAGGGACGACTTATAGGTGTTCAGCCGCTCTCGACTAGTCGCGACGTGGCGCGAGGCCTTGCCGCTCGCGTTCTAGCCGTAGTTCCCGAAGCTCGCGGTGACGGTCTGCGGCGCTTGCCTTGTTCGCCCAGTACCGGCTTATGACAAACCAGAAGATCGCCGCGCCCAGGACGTGAAATGGGCTGGCATCGAGGTCGCCGGTCAGGCTCATTACGAATAGGAGCGTTCCGATGACGGCTAGAGCCAGATCCCACCAGCGGAACCCCTTGTAAAGGAGCCAACGAAAGCGTTCCGATAGTCCGCTCACGAATCGAGTATCACCGGGCAAGGCGGTCATCCTCGTCTTGGCGACTCCTCATGCGGAGCGCAACGTACGCAGCGACAGCCCCAAGAAAAACAGCGGTGACAGCGAACATGACCACCATTCGTACCGTTCCGCCAGGCGCTGCAAGCGCAACGACAAAGTACGCAGCAAGGCTGCCCCAGATCCACGGCTTGACGGTCGCTGGCTCCACGTCACGGGTATATCCGGGCCGAGGACTTTGGAACGACGCAGAGGTGGCCTAGAACCGCACCGTGCGCTCCTGGGGCGCACCTGGGATCGTTGAACGGGTCCTGCCTTTTGCCGCCAGAATTGACGGCAATGGACCCGGTGTGGACACCCAAGACCAAAGGGGGCGCAGGCCTCGTCATGGGCGTTTACATCGCCATCTGGCTCGCGTACGTCTATCTGGTCAGGGACCAGAAGTACCGCTCCTATGGATGGCGCTCGGCCTCATCGTCGCGTACGCCCTCTACCAACTTTGGCTACGAGCAGCGTTCCAGCGAATAGAGCAACGCAACCGCGACGAATAAGAGAGCCACACCGTGCGCTTCTGCCGCAAGCGGCCTGGGGCGCTAGGACCGCACCGCCCTACCCTTGAGCCATGAGCAAACGCGGTTTGCGGGACCAACTTCCACCGGGTCTGATCGAGACCATGCGGAGTCAAGGCTGGGGCTTCAGGGTGTTCGTGTTCGTGTGCGTCGTGATAGGTCTCACCTCAGGGGTCCTGCTTGCGATCCCGCGATTCAACTAACCCTTAGAGCCGCAACGTGCGCTTCTGAGGGGCTTAGCTACGGATGGTGGGAGAGGGTCCGTATCGCGCTTGCGATCGCTCACGCTTCGTCTCGTCGTAGAAGTGTCGCGCCCAAAAGGAGTTCGGACGGGCAAGACGGAACGCGACGATCATCCAAACGATGCCGCCCACCAGGAGCCCCACTGCCAGCAAAAGCCACTGACCTTTCAATGCGGTCACGACGCCAGGGACAAGCAAGAACAGCCAAAGGCCGACCGCGATAAGAACCTGCGTCGTGGTGACAGCAGTGAGCATCGCTCTTCCCGGTACCCAGTCCTCCTAGAACCGCACTAGCGTCCTGCTCATGTCTGCGCCGAAGGTGACTGCCCTCATTGTCGGATATGGCTGGGGCATCGCTGTCATTTGCGTGGGCGGCGGACTGCTGTTGGGCGACGAGTACGCCGTCGCGGCGCTGTTCATCGCCACGGGCGTCCTACTGATGGTCTGGGGACATTGGCGTCGAAAGCAACCCGACTGACGGGAAACGCACCGTGCGCTTCTATGGGCGCTGCGTGACGGCAGCATTGGTTAGATGCCGCTCCGGGAATAAACGGTTCCGATGCAGCTCGTCAAGCGGTTCTGGTTCTTTTTCGCGTTGCAGATCGGGGCGTGAAACATTCCGCCCGACGTACCCGGAACCATGGGTCTGTGTTTCTCAGTCGGCGACGCAAGCGCACGAAAAACCGGGGAGAGGAAAGGTTGGCCTAGACCGCACCGTGCGCGTCCGCGTTAAGTGCGCTTCCGCTTCGCCTCTTGCGCGTGGCCTGACTCGGTTCCGTGAACGAGACTTCGCCAGAAACCCAGGTAACTGTTTCGCAACGTCAGCGCGGTCGGTAGTGGTCGTGGCTGTTTCCGAGTCCCGCGCCACAGCGCCCAGAAGTACAAGCCCAACGCCGGGACGAGAACCCCGAAGCCGACCAGCGTAATCCCGACGGCGGTGGCACCCATCACAAGAAGGATCAAGCCCGCCGCAGCAATCAGGCTGCACCCCAGAAGTCCGTAACGCATACACCGTGAGTATCCCCGGTCATTGCTCGCGCTACTCCGCGCAAAGTTCCCCTAGAAACCGCACCGTGCGCTTCTGTGGGCAACGGATCACCTGCGTTACCGTTTCTTCGAGTGAAGCGGTTCTTGCTCGACAAGGCGCACAAAATTCGTCACCGCGACGGAAGCTTCCGTATCTACTGGAAGCCCCGCAGGCGCTGGCGCTAGAAACCGCACCGTGCGCTTCTGTGGAACTCGGGTCTGCGCTCGCTTCGGTCAGACCTGGTACTGCGCCCGCAGCCTCTCGATTTCTCGGACTAGATGTTCGGCGTCTTCTGTGTCGTGGCGCAGGGGGGTCTTGACGCCCTGAATGCCTACGATTGGGATCGTTTCACCCCGACCGGTGCGGACCACAGCGATTGACGGGTTGCGACCGTGCTGGGTTAGCTCTATCGCGTCGATCTGCCGCCAGTCCAGATCATGCGTTCCAAGCGGATTTATCACACGGAGGCCATGCGCACTCGCGACCGCTCTCGCCCGCATCAACCTGTAGCCCCACACTAGGTACGCCATCAAGATCGCCAAGCCACCTAGGACGATCGGAATCTCTGACCCTTTGGCGTCTTGTATGAGCGGAACGAGAATGGCGGCTGAGGCTCCGCCATAGATCAGAGCCAAGGGCACGATCCAGCGGGCAGTCTCTTTACATCTGAAGACGGTCTCACCGTCTCGCTCAGTCGCTCCACTCACGGTGTGGGACTCTCGGTCCGCTTACCTCGCTCGGCGTTTCACGGCCCGGATCCTCCCAAAGGCCGGGGAATGACGCGCCTCTAGAACCGCACCGTGCGCTTCTGAGGTAGAGCTACTAGAAGGGAACGTCTTCGGCGAGGATGGCCGTCATCTCTGCGACCAGCCTGGTGAGAGGCCCGTTGCGGACCTCTGCGGTGACCCCCTCCGCTACGCACTCAAAGGTCGAGTCGTGGAACGCGAAGACGTAATGGCGGAGCGCAGCAAATTGCTCGGGACTGTGCCCGTCGTGGACTGCGTTCATACGTTCAAGACATCGCACCCAGGAGGAATTTTCGACCTCGAACGCCGAGTAAGGGCGAAGACCACTCTCGTACAACGGATGCCCGTCGAACGCTTCGTCGTTTGGTGGCCCAAACTGAACCGCGTAAGCCCCGCCGAATCGGACTAGCGCGGCAGGCTCGTGGCTTGCATGGGGGGCTTCTTGGATGCTCGTCCCGTCCGGCACCGGGTCCCGGCTCTCCACCAGGTAGGCCAGCAGAACTCTGCCCTCATCCGCAAGTACAACTGGAAGCGGTGCCCCGACCGAGGGCTGCGGCACATCCTCTAGGTGAAGGACGCGGTCTTGGCCGTCAACTTCGTACATCGGTTGGAAGGTAGCCAACGAGTCATGTTGGCCCTCGGCTACCACCGCGCTTGAGGAACCGACCTAACCGACACAAACGCACGAACAACCGCTTCCAAATCGCTTCCAAAGGGGGTTGAAGAGGAAAGTGGGTGGGGGGTCCTGAAAGACGAAAGCCCACTGCTAGAGCGGACTTCCGACGATGGGCGCGGCTGGTTTCGAACCAGCGACCTCTCGCGTGTGAGGCGAGCGCTCTCCCACTGAGCTACGCGCCCGGGAGAGGAGGCGATTCTAGTGCCGCGATGCGGCCCGGCCGCTAGGCTTGAGCGTGGACCGTGCTAGGCGGGGAGGTAGCGGTGCCCTGCACTTGCAATCCGCTCTAGCAAGGCTGAATTCCCCGTCGAGGGGCTTCGGCCTCGGGGCCAGTGCGCCGGGCGAAGGCGTCGATGGCCAGGTCCCGCGCGGTGGACGCTCGTGAACCAGGTCAGATCCGGGAGGAAGCAGCCTTAAGCGAAGCCGCCCACGCGCCGCGGGTCAGCCTGGCCGGAGCCCAGCCCGGGGGCACGCCCGAGGCCTCCGTCTCGAAGCGGGGTGCACGGTCCACTCTCTTCGGCATGCGAATCGCGCTGGCCACTTGCGACTGGCTGCCCGGCCTCGACCCGGATGACGCGCCGCTGCGCGCAGCGCTGGGGGACGAGGCGGAGCCGGTGATCTGGAGCGACGAGGGCGTCGACTGGTCCGCCTACGACGTCGTCCTGGTACGGACGATCTGGGACTACTTCGAGCGCCACGACGAGTTCCTCGCGTGGCTCGACCGCGTCCCGGTCCCGATGTGGAACCCGGCCGACACGCTTCGCTGGAACAGCGAGAAGACCTACCTGCGCGAGCTCGAGGCCGAGGGCATCGCGACGATTCCGACCGCCTGGGACGGCGAGGTGCCGTGGGAGGACGCGATCATCAAGCCCACCGTCGCGGGAGGCTCGCTCGGACTAAGGCGCGCCGAGAAGGGGGAGCCGATCGAGCCCGGCTTCATGGCCCAGCCGTTCCTGCCGGACATCGTGAGCGCCGGCGAGCTCTCGCTCGTCTTCTTCGACGGGGAGTTCAGCCACGCGGTGCGCAAGACGCCGGCCGAGGGGGACATCCGCGTCCAGCCCGAGCACGGCGGCGTCATCACGGCGGCCGAGCCGACGGCGGCGGAGCTCACCGCCGCCGAGCGCGTGATCGCCGCGGCCGGCCGCGACCTTCTCTACGCGCGAGTCGACTTCGTGGGCGACACCCTGCTGATCGAGCTGGAGGCGATCGAGCCGCGGTTCTTCTTCGAGCAGGGGCCCGCCGGGGCGGAGATGCGTCTCACCGACGCGCTGTTGCGGCGCGTCGCTACTTCGTAGCCCCCGGCTGCACGACGGGCAGGTCGACCCAAGCCTCCTCGATGTTGAACACGCCCCCGCCTCGCTGGACGATGTAGTTCGACGAATTCGAGTTGATCTCGAGCACGAGCTGGTCGGTGGAGGCCACGTCGTAGCTCACCCCCTCGATCGGGAACGAGACGTTCTGCGGCTCGGGATCCGCGCCGAACACGTACGGGATCGTCTGGTTGCCGAGCACAGCGCCGGTGCCCTTGTCGACCAGCTGGAAGAAGAGCGGCGCGTGCAGCACCCTGTCCGTCGTGCCGGTGCCTATCGCCGTGACCCGCATGTGCACGACCGGCTCGCCGATGAGCTTGCCGGTGAACGACGGCAGCGGCACCTCGAGGCTGGTCTGCCCCTCCGTCGCGGACAGCGCCACCACGCCTCCGGCGGTCGGCTCGCCCGGCGTGGTCACGACGCCGCTCGCCTTCTCCGACGTGATCGTGCTCGCGCCCGGGACGGGGTAGTCCTTGGCGCTGTTCCAGTCCCCCTGCTGGTCGAGGTACTCGAACTTCGCGCCGGTGGCGATTCCCTTACGCCCCTTCACGTAGCGGTCGAACCAGTTCACGATCTGCCCGTCGATGTAGCCCTCGGGCCCGCCCGAGAACGGGTCGCAGACGCCGTGCCCGCCGCAGTACCACGCCATCTTGAGCGGCGCGTTTCGGAACTTCCGCATCGCGGCCCAGTTGTCCGATGCCTGGCTGGGCGGGAAGAGCGTGTCGGTGGTCGCCTGGATGATGAAGGTGGGCGCCTCGACCTCCTCGAGCAGGTGCGCGGGTCCGCGCGACTCGAAGAACTCGTGAGTCGCCTTCGACCACGTGCCGTTCGCGCTGCTCTCGGCCAGCGCGCGATGGATCGCGAAGTCGTACCCGTCGCCCTCGCCGTGCGCGGCCGCGGCACCCGCGGCATACAGCAAGAGCGACCACTGCAGCTTGATCACGCCGTGGGGCGCCAGCGTGTTCGACAGGTTGTTCCACGCGATCTCGGGCGCGATCGCGTCCACGCGCTTGTCGAGCGCCGCGGTCACGAACTGGATCCCGCCCGCGTACGAGCCGCCGCTCATGCCGATGCGGGGATCGCCGGCTGCCTCCTGAGCCACGCGCGGGTCGCTCGCGAGCAGGTCGATCAGCCGCATTACGTCCTGGCCCTCGTACTCCGGCGCGTCGATGTGGACCTTCCCGCCCGAGGAGCCGAAACCGCGCTGGTCCCAGGTCAGGACGCCGTAGCCGGCCTTGATGAAGTTGTTCTCGTCGTCGATCCCGGTGGAGCCCGTCCCGCCCCAACCGTGCGTCTGCAGAACCACGGGCACGGGGTCGTCGGCGGACGCGCCGTCCGGAAGGAAGAGGTGGTAGAGGATCTCCGCCTCTTCGCCGTTGGCCACCGAGGTGACCGTGCCGTCCTCGCTCTGAACGGCCATCGCTGTGGCCGGCGTCAACAGCCCCATGGCGGCCACCGCGGCGGCCGCAATCCCTGCCTTCATCAAGAGCCCCCCTGCGTCGCTGAGGTACGGAAATGTACCGCTCTCGTGCGACCCGGGTCGCACTCTAGGATGCCCGCGTGCTCTCCCTCTACCGCCGCCACCGCCCCCGGAGCTTCGACGAGGTGGTCGGCCAGGAGCACATCGTCCGCACGCTCCGGAACGCGATCGAGCTCGGCAAGGTGCACCACGCGTACCTCTTCGTCGGCTCGCGCGGCACGGGGAAG
Organism: uncultured Thermoleophilaceae bacterium; assembly: GCA_963846865.1. GTDB lineage: Bacteria > Actinomycetota > Thermoleophilia > Solirubrobacterales > Thermoleophilaceae > DASPHG01. Next base: position 94,051 of record CAWJXU010000007.1, read on the forward strand.
ACGAGCATGGCGAAGCTGCTCGCCTGCGCGCTGAACGCCGAGGGCGGGCCCAAGGCCGACTTCTCGCCAGAGGACCCCGCGTGCGTCGCCATCCGCCGCGGCACATCGCTCGACGTGGTCGAGATGGACGCGGCCTCGAACAACTCGGTCGACGACATCCGCGAGCTGCGCGAGAACGTCGCGCTCGCGCCGATGGGCGGCGGCAGCCGCGTCTACATCCTCGACGAGGCCCACATGCTCTCGAACGCCGCCTGGAACGCCTTCCTGAAGACGCTCGAGGAGCCGCCGTCGCACGTGGTGTTCGTGCTTGCCACCACCGAGGCGCACAAGGTGCCCGCCGACGATCGTCGACCGCTGCCACCGGTTCGACTTCCGCCGCCCGACGCTCGAGCAGATCGCGGGCGTGCTGCGCAGGGTGGCCGAGCAGGAGGGGATCGAGGCGCCCGACGCCGCCATCGGGCTGATCGCACGCCACGCCACCGGAAGCTTCCGTGACGCGCTCGGCACGCTCGAGCAGCTCGTCACCTACGGCGGCCCGAAGATCGAGCTCGAGACCGTGCTCGAGATCATGGGCGCGGCCGATGCCGAGCTCGTGCTCGACACCGCCGAGGCGCTGATCGACCACGACCCGAAGGCCGTCCTGCTGGCCGTCGAGAAGCTGTCTTCCTCCGGTCGCGACATCGCCCACTTCATGCAGGACCTGTCCGAGCACCTGCGCCACCTCTTCGTCGTGCAGACGCTCGGCGAGGTCCCCGCCACGTTCGCGGTCACCGCCGAGCACACCGACCGGCTCAACGCGCAGGCGGACCGACTGCCGCAGGCCGAGGTGCTTCGGGCGATCGACCTGCTCGCGCGCGCCCGCAGCGCGGTGAAGGAGGGCTCGGAGCCGCGAATCCAGCTCGAGCTGGCGCTGCTGAAGGCGGTGCAGCCGCAATCCGACCTGTCGATTCAGGCGCTCCTCTTCCGGATCGAGCAACTAGAGCGAAAGCTCGGCCCGCAAGAAACGGGGACGGACCCCTTTCTTGCATCGCCCGCACCGCCGGCCCCGGAGAGCAGCCCGCCGTCGGCGCCGCCGCCCACAACTCGCGCGGCAGCCGGAGCGGCCGCCCAGGCGGTAGCCGCGCCGCAAGCCCAGAGCGAGGCCGAGCTCGACCTCGAGCTGGTGCGCGGCCTGTGGCCGGCCGTGCTCGACGGAGTGCGCGCCGACAACGCGATGGTGGCCGCGCTGCTGGGCGAGGCGCGCCCGAGCGCCGCTGCCGGCTCGCAACTGACCGTGAGCTTTCCCGAGGGCGCAGAGTTCTCGCGCAAGAAGGCGGACGCGAACCGCGGGCTGCTCGAGAATGCCCTCCGCGGCCTGACCGGCCAGCCCGTGGGCGTCGTCTTCGACCTGGGCGCGCCGCCGCCCGGTGAGGACGAGCCGCTCTCCGCCATGTCCGAGGACGAGCTGCTCGAGCGCCTGAAGGCCGAGTTCAAAGCCGAGGAAGTCTTCGATGACGAGGAAGGAACCTGACGATGCCGCAGCCGCCGAACATGAACCAGATGCTCAAGCAGGTCCAGCAGATGCAGGCCGAGATGGCCAAGGCGCAGGAGGAGCTGAAGAACGAGCGTGTCGAGGCGACCGCGGGCGGCGGCACGGTGAAGGTCGTCATGACCGGCGAGCTGCAGGTCGCCGAAGTCGTAATCGCCCCGGACGCGGTCGACCCCGACGACGTCGAGCTGCTCCAGGATCTCGTGCTTGCCGCCTTCAACGAGGCGCTTCGCTCCGCGCAGGAGCTACAGCAGCGCAAGCTGGGCGCGGCCACCGGCGGCTTGGGCGACCTCGCCGGCGGGCTTGGCCTGCCCGGTATGTGAGCCGGGCCGAGCTCTAACCTCGACAGCGATGCTGGCCCCGCCGGTCAACCGTCTGGTCACCGAGCTGTCGCGCCTGCCCGGCATCGGGCAGCGCACGGCGCAGCGGCTGGCTTTCCACCTCCTGCGCGTGCCGCCCGAGGACGCTCTGCCGCTGGCTGACGCGATCCGCGAGGTCAAGGAGACGGTCGGGCTGTGCGAGGTGTGCTTCAACCTCGCGGTCGAGCCCACCTGCCGCATCTGCCAGGACGAGCGGCGCGACGCCACGCGCATCTGCGTGGTCGAGGAGCCGGGTGACGTGATCCCGATCGAGCGGACGAACGAGTGGAGCGGCCGCTACCACGTGCTGGGCGGCGCCCTGTCGCCGATCGACGGCATCGACCCGGAGGACCTGAAGCTGGCGCAGCTGGCCGACCGGGTCGAGCGCGACGGCACGACCGAGGTCGTCGTCGCAACGAACGCCACGACGACGGGCGAGGCGACGGCGCTCTACATCGCGGACATGCTCCGCGAGCGCGCGCCGGACGTGACGGTCACGCGGCTCGCGAGCGGCCTGCCGGTGGGCGCCGACCTCGAGTACGCCGACGAGATCACGCTCGGCAAGGCGCTGGTCGGCCGCCGCGCGCTCTAGCCGTCGATCAGCCCAAGCGCCTGTTTGGCGGTCAACGACCGCAGGAGCGCCTGGTCGATCCGCTCGCGCGTGATGTCGCCCGAGCGGACGGCGTTGAGCACGGCGTTCATGGCGGCCTCCTGGTCGCCGCGCGGGCCGGAGATCCAGACGAGGTCGGCTCCCGCCTTGAGGGCGTCGACCGCGGCGTCGGGGATGCTCGAGATCGCGGTGACGGCGGGGGAGGCAAGGTCGTCCGTGATCGACACGCCGCCGAACTTCAGCTCGTCGCGCAGGATGTTTGTCGCGATCGTCTTCGACAGCGAGGCGGGGGTGACGAAGTCGTCCGTCGTGTAGGAGCCGTGTCCGATCAGGACGGCGTGTGCGCCCGCGTCGAATGCCGCCTCGAACGCGACGATGTCGCGCTCCCGCAGCTCGGGAACGGTCAAGCCAATGGGAGTTGGCCCGTCCTCGGGCGCCTGCCCGGCGGCGCCCAACCCGGGGAAGTGCTTCGGGACCGCCATCACGTCCTGCTCGCCGTACGCGCGCACCACGGCGCCCGCGAAGTCGGCGACGCGCTCGGGATCGTCGGAGAAAGCGCGCTCGTCGAGCGCGCCGGTGCCGTCGGCCGTCCCCACGTCGATGACCGGGGCGAGCACGGCGTTGAACCCGAGCGCGCCGAGCGCCGTCGCGGCCTCCGTCGACGCCGTCTCCGCCTCTTCCACGTTCGCGAACTCGGACGGCGCCTGCGTGGGCGGCAGGTCCGGGAACTCGGAGAAGTCGCCGCCCTCCTGCGACACCATCACGAACGGCGGCACATGGCCCTCGTCCGCGGCGATCACAGGCCCCTCGCCGGCCATCAGGGCGATCTGCTGCGGGTCGAGGTAGTTGCGGTTCTCGAAGACGAGCCCGCCAAGGTCCTGCCTCCGCATCTGCTCGAAGATCGGCACGGTCAGGTCCTGGCCCTCGAAGCCGAGCACGAAGAGCTGCGCGACCTTGCGCTCGAGCGGCAGCCGGCGCGCGAGGTCGGCGATCGAGCTGGGCACGGACGGGCCCTCCACCTCCTCGGGCGGTGGTGGGATCAGCTGGGCGAGGAACGAGGTCCGCCCGCGCGGCGAATCACCTCCGCCGGCGGCCTCGGGCACGGTGGCCTGTTCCGCGGCGGGCTCGTCGTTGCGGAAGTCCTGGATGGCCGCGGCGATGCCGAGCCCTGCGATGACCGCGAGCGCGGTGGGGCCGAAAGGCGGGATATGGAGCCAGCGCCGCAAGGGCCCGAGGGTATCTTTCGCCGCCATGGCTCAGACCGTCGTCATGAAGTTCGGCGGCACGTCCGTGGCCGACGCCGAGCGCATCAAGCGCGCGGCGGGCCGGATCGTCGCCCAGAAGGAGGCCGGCAACGGCGTCGTCGCCGTCCTGTCCGCGCGCGGTCAGACGACGGACGAGCTGGTGGCGATGGCGCAGGAGGTCTCCGACCGGCCGCACCCGCGCGAGATGGACATGCTGCTCTCCACCGGCGAGCGCGTCTCGTGCGCGCTCGCGGCGATGGTGATCAACGACCTCGGCCACGAGGCGATCTCGCTGACCGGCTCGCAGGCCGGCATCGTCACCGACACCTCGCACACGAAGGCGCGCATCCTCGACGTGCGCGCCGAGCGCATCCGCGCCGCGCTCGACGAGGACAAGATCGTCCTCGTCGCCGGCTTCCAGGGCGTTTCCACCGCGGCCGACGTCACGACCCTCGGCCGGGGCGGCTCGGACACCACCGCCGTCGCACTCGCGGCCGCGCTCGGCGCCGACGTCTGCGAGATCTACACGGACGTTCGCGGTGTCTTCACCGCTGACCCGCGAATCGTTCCGAACGCGAAGATGCTCAGCGTCGTCTCGTTCGACGAGATGCTCGAGATGTCGGCGTCGGGCGCGGGCGTGCTGCAGCTTCGCTCGGTGGAGTACGCGCGCAACCACGGCGTGCGCATCCACTGCCGATCTAGCTTCGAGGATGGACCCGGTACCTTGGTCGTGACCGAGCAGGAGACCATGGAACGCCCCCTCGTCACCGCAGTCACGCACTCCAGGTCGGAGGCGCGCGTCACCCTCACCGGCATCCCGGACAAGCCGGGCGTGGCCGGGCGCGTGATGACGGCGCTCGCCGACGCCAACGTGAACGTCGACATGATCATCCAGAACGAGCCCGATGTGCGGGCGGACATGTCCTTCACGGTGCCGCGCGACGATGTCGCGGGCGCGCGCGACGCGCTCGCGCCGCTGAAGGAGGAGTTCGGCATGGGGCTCGCGGTGGACGAGCGGATGGGGAAGGTCTCGCTCGTCGGAGCGGGAATGAAGAGCCATCCCGGCGTCGCCGCCAAGACGTTCACCACGCTCGGCGGCGCGGGAGTGAACATCGAGATGATCTCGACCTCGCCGATCAAGATCTCCTGCGTGATCTCGGAGGACGACGTGGACAAGGCGGTCAAGGAGCTTCACGCCGCGTTCGAGCTCGGCGACGGCGCGATCCAGCCGGAGGACGTCTCCGGCGTGCATCGCCCGGTGGTGTCCTGATGCGCGTCGCCGTCGTGGGAGCGACGGGCGTCGTCGGCTCGACGATCCTCGAGGTCATGCGCGAGCGGTCTTTTCCCGCCGACGAGGTCGTTCCGTTCGCGTCGGAGCGCTCAGCCGGCAAGACGATCGAGTGGGGGGACCGCGAGCTCACCGTCCAGGCGCTGAGCGACGAGTCGATCCAGGGCTTCGACCTGGCGCTGTTCTCGGCCGGGTCCGCCACGAGCGAGGAGTGGGCGCCGCGGTTCGCGAGCTCCGGCGCCGTCGTCGTGGACAACTCGTCCTGCTGGCGCATGCACGAGAACGTCCCGCTGGTCGTCTCCGAGGTGAACCCGGAGGCGCTCGCGTCACACGACGGGATCGTCGCCAACCCGAACTGCACGACGATGCAGATGGTCGTCGCGCTCAAGCCGATCCTCGACGCCGTCGGCATCGAGCGGATCGTCATGTCGAGCTATCAGTCGGTGTCCGGCACCGGGAAGAACGCCGTCGACGAGCTGCACGCGCAGACGAAGGCGATCGCCGACGGGGACGAGCCGCCTGAGGCGTCCGTCTATCCGCACCAGATCGCGTACAACGTCGTGCCCCAGGTCGAGAAGTTCAAGGACGGCGACGACTACACGACCGAGGAGCGCAAGGTGATGGCGGAGACGCGCAAGATCCTCGGCCGCGACGACATCGGCATCTCCGCCACCTGCGTGCGCGTGCCGGTGCTCGTCGGGCACTCGGAGTCGATCAACGTCCAGACCCGCGAGCCGCTGTCGCCGGAGGACTGCCGCGAGCTGCTCGCCGAGGCGCCGAGCGTCGTGGTGGTCGACAACCCGTCGGACGGCCTGTACCCGCTCGCGATCGACGTGGCCGGCCGCGACGAGGTGCTCGTCGGCCGGATCCGCCGCGACCCGTCGCACGAGCGCTGCCTGAACCTCTGGGTCGTCGGCGACAACCTCCGCAAGGGCGCCGCGACCAACGCGGTCCAGATCGCGGAATTGATCGGTGAAAGTTTGCCCCGCCCCGTGCGTTCCCTGGGATAGAGACTTCCTAGGACGGGGTCAGGGGTAACAGAGGCCAAAAAGCCGGACAGCAGGGGCAGCTGTCCGGCTTTTCGCTGTCACGGGCGGGGGTTCTTCTCCCGCCGGACCTGCTCGGCCAGCTCGCGGTCCGAGTCGTAGGTCAGCAGCGAGTCCACCTCGGAGAGCGGGACCCACATGATGTCGTCGACCTCGTCGTTCGGCTCCCACGGCTCGCGCTCGCGCGCCCACATCTCCCACCAGCGCACGAGCTTGTCGCGACCCTTGCCGTCCTTGTAGCGCTTCGATTCGAGCTCGGCGCCGAGGTCGCCGCGCCAGCCGCTCTCCTCCGCGACCTCGCGCGCCACCGCGTCCTCGAACGACTCGCCCTTCTCGAGCTTTCCCTTCGGGAAGGTCCAGTCGTCGTACTTCGGGCGGTGGACGAGCAGCACGCCACCGTTGCGCCGCAGCACGGCGCCCGCCGCTTGCACCTCAGGCTGCGGCGAGGGCGGCCACCTTCCTCTGCACGTCGGTCGTCGAGACGACGTGCTTGTGCATGCCGAGCTCCTTCGGCTCGAACCCGAGCGCCAACCCGACCAGCTGCGGGAAATGCAGCACCGGCATGCCGAGGTCGCGCTCGACGTAGTTCGCGGCGTCCGGCTGCTGCAGGTCGAGGTTGAGATGGCACAGCGGGCAGGGCGTGACGACGCAGTCCGCGCCCGCGTCGAGCGCATCCGCCATGTGCCGGCCGGCCTGCCGCAGCGAGGTCTCCTTGTTCATCGTGATGATCGGGAACCCGCAGCACTTGTGGCTGCCGGCGTACGCGACTGGCGCGCCGCCGAGGGCCTCGATGACCTGCTCGAGGTAGGTGTCGCGCTCGGGATGGTCGGCGAACCCGAGCCGCTTGCTCGGCCGGACGATGTAGCACCCGTAGAACGGCGCCACGCGCAAGCCCTCCAGCGGGCGCACGACCCGCTCCCTGAGCGTGTCCAGCCCGATCTCCTCGACCAGGAGCCAGAGGAAGTTCTTGTTCCACCACGCGCCGTCGCGCTCGTAGGAGAGCCCCTCGGGATCGAGGTGGCCGTTGATGTGCTCGCGGTAGGCCGTGTCGGCGTCGAGCCGCTCCTGGCACTCCGCCTGCGCGCCCTGGCACGTCGAGCAGATGTTCATCATCCCGGCGGCGCCGTCGACGCCCTGTGCCATCGCGAACGTGCGCGCGTTGAGAGTGTCGGCGAGCTCCTGGTTGTGCTCGGCGATCACGCCGGCGCCGCAGCAGTTCGCACGGTCGAGCTCCACGAGCTCGAGGTCGAGCTTCGGCGCGACCTTCGCCATCGCGCCGTGCAGCTCCGGGGTGAACCCGCGCGAGACGCAGCCGGGCCAATAGGCGAGTTTCACGATTCCTGACTCCCTTCAGCCATGGCGCCCTCTTCCTCCTCGCCCGACTCCCCGACGATGTAGAGGTTCAGCTCGATCCGCTCGTCCTTCGATTCGATCTCCTTGAAGATGCGGCGGACGTTCTTCTGGTCGGGCAGTTTGGGGTGGGTGAACAGCTTCCGCGGGCCGACCTTCTTGATCGTGTTGACGCCCGTCCCGGCCGAGTCGAGCAGCTGTTTCACCGCGCTTGGGTGCGTCTGGCCGCGGACCATGCTGCCCTGCCCGAACGAGCGCACCGGCATCTGGCCCTCGTGGAGCGTTCCCCACTTCTCGATGATGTTCACGAAGGCCTTCTCGTGGCCGTACCCGTTGTTGTCGTCCTTGATCTCGTAGTCGCCGGTGGCACGGCGGCGCAGCCGCATGATCTGGTCCATCGGGGCGACGTCCTTCGGGCAGACCTCGACGCACTGGAAGCAGTGCGTGCAGTCGTACATCCCGTGCGGGTCCTCGGCGAGGTCCTTCAGGCGCTCCTCGGTCTGGCCGTCACGCGGGTCGCCGACGAAGCGGTAGGCCTTCGCCAGCGCCGCCGGTCCCACGAACTCCGGATCGACCTCGAGCGACAGGCACGCTGAGACGCAGGCGCCGCAGTGGATGCACGCCATCGCCTGCGTGATGTCGATCATCGACTCCTTCGGGACGATGTACTCGCGCTCCGGAGGCGGGCCGTCGGGGATGAGCCATGGCACGACCCGCTGGACCTTCCTCCAGTGGACGGCGTCCATGTCCACGATCAGGTCCTTGAGGACTGGCATGTTGCCCATCGGCTCGACGACGATCGCGCCGTCCTTCGCCCCGTCCGCGGCTTCCCCGATGAGCGTGTTGCACGCCAGGCGCGAGCGGCCGTTGATCTTCACGCCGCATGAGCCGCAGATCGCCGCCTGGCACGAGCAGCGGATGGCAAGCGAGCCGTCCTGTTCGCCGCGCACCTGGAGGATTCCGTCGAGGACGGACCGCTCCGGCTCGAGCTCCACGTTGAACTCCTGCCAGTACGCGGCCTCGCCGGACTCGGGGTCGAAGCGGCGGATCTTCAGTGCGTAGTCGGCCATCTCAGTAAGTGCGCTCCTGTGGTTCCCATTGGGTCATGGTGACCTCCGAGTAGGAGATCTTGGGCTCGCCGTCCTCGAGCGTGATGTTTATGTGCTTGAGCCACTCGTCGTCATTGCGCTCGGGGTAGTCGGTGCGGAACTGGGCGCCACGGCTCTCCTTCCGCTCGAGCGCGCCGACCACGATCAGCCTCGGCGTTGTCGAGCATGAAGCCGAGCTCGATCGCGCCGAGCAGGTCCTGGTTGAAGACGCTGCCCTTGTCGTCGATCGCGACCGTCTTCGCCTCCTCCTTCAGCCGCCGGACGATCTCGAGCGCGGTGTTCAGCCCCTCTTCGTCGCGGAAGACGGCCACGTACTTGTCCATCGTCGCGCCCAGCTCGCCCTTTATCTCGGACACCCGCCTGCCGGAGCGGTCGCGGCCCACGACCTCGCGGATCATCTTCGCCTCGTCGTCGAGCGAGGCGCGCGACGGCTTGGGCATCGACATGCCCCTCGCGTGCTCGGCCGCGTGCCTGCCTGAGCGCCCGCCGAAGACGAGCGTGTCGAGCAGCGAGTTGGCGCCCAGCCGGTTGCCGCCGTGGACGGACACGCACGCGACCTCGCCCGCCGCGTAGAGGCCCGGCACCGGCGTGCGCCCGTCCGAGTCGGTCTTCACGCCGCCCATGACGTAGTGGTTACCCGGCTTGATGTGGATCGGCTCCTTGGTGATGTCGACGCCGGCGAAGTCGCGGCCCACCATGACGATCTCGCGCAGCGCCTCGTGGATGCGCTTGCGCGGCACGACCGTGATGTCGAGGGCGACGGTGCCGTCCGGGAACCCGCGCCCCTCGTTGATCTCCGTCTGCTCTGCGCGCGACACGACGTCGCGCGATGCGAGCTCCATCTTGTTCGGCGCGTACTTCTCCATGAACCGCTCGCCCTGCGCGTTGTAGAGATGGGCGCCCTCGCCGCGCGCGCCCTCGGTGATCAGCAGGCCGTTCCCGGCGAGCGTCGTGGGGTGGTACTGGATCATCTCCATGTCCATCAGCGGACACCCGATCCGGTACGCCATCGCGATCCCGTCCCCCGTGCAGATGAGCGCGTTCGTCGTGGGGTTGTAGACCTGGCCGTTCCCGCCGCTCGCGAGGATCACCGTCTTCGCGGCGAAGAGCTCCATCGTGCCGTCGCGGATGTTGCGCGCGATGCAACCGGCGACGTGGCCCTCGTCGTCGCGCACGAGCGCCTGTGGTGAACCACTCCTCGAAGCGGTAGACCTCGTCGTGCTTCATCAGCTGCTCGTAGAGCACGTGCAGGATCGCCTGGCCGGTGATGTCGGCCACGTAGTAGGTGCGGGCGGCGGACGCGCCGCCGAAGGCGCGCGTGCCGAGCTTGCCTTCGTCGTTTCGGTGGAAGGTGACCCCGAGGTGCTCGAGGTCGAGGATCTCCTGCGGCGCCTGGCGGCACATGATCTCGATGGCGTCCTGGTCGCCGAGGTAGTCCGAGCCCTTGACGGTGTCGAAAGCGTGCGACTCCCAGGAGTCCTCTGGGTTCAGGGCGGCGTTGATTCCGCCCTGTGCCGCGTTCGAGTGCGAGCGGACGGGGTGGACCTTGGACATGATCCCGACGGACGCGCCTTCCTCGGCAGCGGCCAGCGCTGCGCGCTGTCCTGCGAGTCCGGCTCCGATTACGAGGACATCGTGCTGAGGCATCTGAGGCGGCGGCATCCTATTCGGATACGGGCGCCGACGCCGGTCGCGACTAGACCGTGGCCCCGGGCGCCCGCAGCGCTCGGCGCACCTGGTCGATCGTGACCACACCGCGCAGGACGCCGTCGCGGTCGACGGCCATGATCGCGCCGAGCGCCTGTAGGGCCTCAGAGGTCAGCAGTGACTCGAGCGGCGCGTCCAGCGGCACCGCATGGGCGTTGCCGATGTCGAATTGCGCCACCTCGTCGACCGACGACGTGGCGCGGATCTGCTCAGGTACCCGTTCCGCGCGCTCGCGGCTGACGACGCCGATGAACTTGCCTCCCGCGTCCACGACCGGGAACCACGGGTAGCCGTAGCGGAGGAAGTACTCGTCCAGCGCGCGGTCGAGCTTCAGCTCGGCTGACACCGAGACGGGCTCCTCGTCCATCACGTCAGACACCCGCAGCCCCTCGATCCGGGCGGTGATCTGGCTCTGGATGTCCGCGGCGCGCGCGGCCTGGATGATGAAGAAGCCCATCAGCCCGAACCAGACCAGCTCGAGGGCCGATCCCGATCAGGAACCGGTAGATGCCGTAGCCGATCAGCAGGTAGGCGAACGCCTGGCCCAGCCGGCTGGCGAAGCGGGTGGCCTTGGCGCGGTCGCCGGTGCGCCACCAGGCGATCGCGCGCGCCATCCGGCCGCCGTCGAGTGGGAAGCCCGGGATCAGGTTGAAGGCGAGCAGCACGGCGTTGACCCATGTGAGCCACGCGAGCACGGCCTCCCCGGCGCCCACCTGGCCGTCCTCCTCGAACCCGAGCGCGTCACCGAACCCGCCTGCGCCGGAGAGCGCCAGGCCGGCGGCGTAGCACGCGAGCCCGAAGACGAGCGTCACGACCGGGCCCGCCGCGGCGATGCGGAACTCGACGCCCGGGCTGTCGCTGTCGCGCGAGAGGCGTGCCAGCCCGCCGAGGAGCCAGAGGTCGATGCCCTGGGTCTCGATGCCGTTGCGCCGGGCCACGACCGCGTGGCCAAGCTCGTGCAGCACCACCGAGCCGAAGAAGAGGAACGCGCTGAGTGCGGCGAGCGCGAAGGCGGATTGGCCACCGACGACCTCCTCGTAGAGCCCGGTCAGCGACCAGATCATCAGGAAGAGCACGATGAACCAGCTCGGGTGCACCCCGATGCGGATCCCCATGATCCGCGCGAGCTGGATGGACGCTCCTCCGAACATGACAGACATAATGGCGGGCCGCCGACCCCAGCCAAAGGAATTTGATGCCACACAAGGTCACCTTCATCCCCGGCGACGGAACCGGGCCCGAGATCGCCGAAGCCACGAAGCGCGTGCTCGAGGGCGCCGGCGTCGAGTTCGACTGGGACCAGCAAGAGGCTGGCATCGACGTCTACGAGTCAGGCGGGAAGCCGCTCCCGGACGAGACGCTTCAGTCGATCCGCGACAACGGCGTCGCGATCAAGGGCCCGACCACTACGCCGGTGGGATCGGGCTTCCGGTCGGTGAACGTCGCGCTGCGGAAGGAGCTCGACCTCTATTCGTGCCAGCGCCCGTGCAAGGCGTACGAGGGCGTCCGGACGCGCTTCCCGGAGACGGACATCGTGATCATCCGCGAGAACCACGAGGACCTCTACGCCGGGATCGAGTACGAGATGGGCTCGGACGAGGCCGGGCAAGCTGCGCGAGTGCATCTCGGAGCTCGGCTCGGAGATCCGCGAGGACGCCGGCATCTCGATCAAGCCGATCTCGGTCTTCGGCACCACGCGGATAGTCGAGTCCGCCTTCAAGTACGCGAAGGACAACGGCCGCACGAAGGTGACCGCGGCGCACAAGGCCAACATCATGAAGTTCTCCGACGGCCTGTTCCTGAAGACCGCTACGGAGATCGCGGAGAAGCACCCGGACATCGAGTTCGAGGAGCGGATCATCGACAACCTCTGCAACCAGCTCGTCTCGCGCCCGGAGGAGTACGACGTGATCGTGCTGCCGAACCTCTACGGGGACATCGTCTCCGACCTGGGCGCGGGCATGATCGGCGGCCTCGGGATGGCGCCCGGCGGCAACATCGGCGACGACATCGCGGTCTTCGAGGCGACGCACGGTTCCGCGCCCAAGTACAAGGGGCAGAACAAGGTGAACCCGATGGCGCTGATGCTGTCGGGCGTGATGATGCTGCGGCATCTCGACGAGCGCGAGGCGGCCGACCGGCTGGAGACCGCGATCGCCGAGGTGATACGCAAGGGCGAGAAGGTCACCTACGACATGAAGCCCACCCGTGACGATCCAACTGCCGTCGGCACCAGCGAGGTCGCCGACGCGATCATCGAGGAGATGAACTCATGAGCGAACCCGTACGAGTAGCCGTGACCGGCGCCGCCGGCCAGATCGGTTACGCGATCCTCTTCCGCATCGCGAGCGGCCAGATGCTCGGCCCCGACACGCCGGTGGCGCTCTCGCTGCTCGAGATCCCCGACGCGGTCAAGGCCGCCGAGGGCACGGCCATGGAGCTCGACGACTGCGCGTTCCCGCTGCTGCGCTCGATCGACATCTACGACGACGCGAACCAGGCCTTCGACGGCGCGAACGTCGCCCTCCTGATCGGCGCGCGCCCGCGCACGAAGGGCATGGAGCGCGCTGACCTGCTGGAGGCGAACGGCAAGATCTTCGAGCCGCAGGGCAAGGCGCTGAACGACCAAGCCGCGGACGACATCAAGGTGCTCGTCGTCGGGAACCCGGCGAACACGAACTGCCTGATCGCGCGCTCGCACGCGCCCGACATCCCGTCAGAGCGGTTCACGGCGATGACCCGCCTCGACCACAACCGCGCGCTCACGCAGCTCGCGAAGAAGGTCGGCGCGCAGGTCACCGACATCACCGACATGGCGGTGTGGGGCAACCACTCGCCGACGATGTACCCGGACCTGTTCAACGCGAAGGTGAGCGGCGAGATCGCGGCCGACAAGGTCGGCGACCAGGACTGGATCGAGAACGACTTCCTGCCGACGGTCGGCAAGCGCGGCGCCGCCATCATCGAGGCGCGCGGCGCGTCCTCGGCCGCGTCCGCGGCGAACGCCGCGATCGACCACGTGCACGACTGGGTCCACGGCACGAACGGCGAGTGGGTGTCGATGGCGGTGGTCTCGGACGGCTCCTACGACGTCGACGAGGGCCTCGTGTCGTCGTTCCCCATCACCTGCGACGGGCGGCGAGTGGTCGATCGTCGAGGGCGTCGAGCTGAACGACTTCTCGAAGGAGAAGATCGGGATCACGGTCGACGAGCTACGCGGCGAGCGCGACTCCGTCAAGGAGCTGCAGCTCGTCTAAGCGGCGTGCCAGCCGTTGCCTTCCTTGCGGACGGCGCCCTCGGCCTCCAGCTGCGGGAGGACGCGGTACAGGTAATTCGGGTGGCGCATCTTCAGCTCGCGCGCCAGCTCGCTGACCTTGATCCCCGGGTTCTGGCGGATGACGGCGAGCGCCTTCTTCGACGTGCCGCCGCTGCCGCGCGGGCGTCCGCGGCGGCCGCGACGCGCGCCGGCGGTCGCGCGCTTCGGGCGATCGACCCCGTCGAGGGCCGCCCTGGCCTTCTGTAGGGTCAGATACTCCTCGTGAAGCGGCTTCAGCTCCTTGAGCCGCGCATCGATTTCACTTTTCTTCTCTTGGAGAAAATTCATGCGAAAAAAGATAAGTGTAATCGGTAAAGGTGTAAAGATTGCAGCCGGTCTCTCACGGATCGCTGACATCGGCGAGGACCTTCACGGCGCCGATGTCGTGGTGCTCGCCGGCGACGAAGACTTGGCGGAGGTGGCTCGCTCGGCGCCGGCCGCTGCGCTCGTCGTGACCGGAGACCGCACTCGAGGAGCGTTGCCAGCAGGTGTGCGAGGCCACGCTGTTCCCGCGCGCCCGGATCGTCGGCGTCGCCGACCCGGAGCGGCTCGAGGCAGTGGTCGAGTCGATCGTCCTGGAGCGCGACGACACGCACGAAGTCATCGCGATGAGCGACGGGCGCTTCGGTCTCCGCTCGGCGCGGATCGGCCGCGGCGGAGTACGGGAACTGCTCTAAGCGAAAGCGGCGCGGCGGGTGAGAGCGGCGGCACGGCGCTCGGCGGCCTCGACCGCGCGGTGCCAGCTTCCGCAAACCGCGGTAACCGTCGTGGTGCGCGGCAGGCCGATGTGCGGGCGCCTCCGGCGAAGCTCCGCGTAACGCGTGGGAGTGAGCTGGTCGAGGGCGCAGTCCTCGTGCTCGAGGGCAGTCAGAAGCGCCTGCGCGACCGCGTCGCAATCTCCGTCGTTGCGCGCGAACGGCGACCAGCCTCCGACCTCTTTTCGTCCTCGTCTTGCGAGCAAACGCAGCACATCCCCCTGGTTCGTTATTGCTCGAGCAGGCCCTTCAACTTAACGAGCGTCCGGTCGGCTTCTTTCGTGGCGGTGCGCTTGAACGCCTTTCCGCCGAGCTTTCCCAGTGGCCCGCCGGGCAGGTCGTACTCGTTGACGTAGTTGAAGCAGGTGCCGTCGCCGCGCGGCTCGAGGTCGTACGAGACGCGGGCCTTCGTGCCCATCGGCCCGCAGCCCTCCCACTCGATGTCGCGCGGGCGATGCGCTGTGGCGACCTTCCAGCTCACCTTGAACGTCTGACCGGCAACCTTGAGCTTCTGGGCGAGCTCGTCGCCCTCGTCGAGGACGCCGTTCGGCGCGTGCACGAGCTCCTTGTGGACCGTGACCCATTCGTCGAGACGGGAGGGGTCCATCACCAGGTCGTACACGGCGTCCGGCGGCGCCGCGATCTCGATCGAGCGCTCGATCTTCACCGCGCCGCCAGCGACGTCGGCCCGCTCCCAGTCGCGCAGGGCGTGATCGAGCGCGCGCTCGAACGGGTGCGGGGTCAGCTCGTAGATCCGACGGGCGTCGTCGTTTCGCGGAAGCAGGTCGTGCTCGAGGCTCTCCATCAGCGGGCGCACGAGCTCGAGCGGCTGGCCCGTCACGGCGCTCACGACGGCCGACGCAGCGGGCGTCTGGGTGGCGGGAAGCGGGAGCGGCATGCGCCCGACGCCCATCGCCTCCGCGATCCGCTCGATCATCTCGACGTAGGTCATCACTTCGGGCCCGACGATGTCGAGCGAGCGGCCCTCGGCCTCGGGGGTCATGCGGCGTCCGGGCCAGGTACTCGATCGCGTCGCCCTCGAAGATCGGCTGCGTGCGGTTGACGCGCCACGACGGAAGCGGGACGAGCCGCAGGCTCGAGACGAGCCGCACCAGGATCCGGAACGACGAGGAGCGGGCGCCGATGACGATCGACGCCCGCAGCGCCGTCGAGCGCGGCAGCGCATCGAGGAGGATCTGCTCGACCTCGAGCCTCGACGCCAGATGGTCCGAGCGTGGCCCGCCCTCGGGCAGAAGCCCGCCCAGGTAGACGACTCGCTCCACGCCCGCCTCGGTCGCCGCTTCGGCGAAGTTCTCCGCGGCCAGCCGGTCGCTTGTCGGCAAAGCCGTTCACCCCGTGCTCCATCGAGTGGACGAGGTAGTAGGCGGCGGAGCATCCGTCGAGCGCACGGGCCAGCGATTCACGGCGAAGGAGGTCACCGCGCGCGACATCGACGCCCGCCGACCGGGGCGAACCGCGAAGGATCGCGCGCGAGGGCGCGGACCTCGCGGTCCTCGGCGCGCAGCCGCTCGATCAGGCGGCCGCCCACGTATCCAGTTGCTCCAGTGACCAATTCCATGCCGTTAGTGTCGAGCCTCATGCCCTCACCCGCGCAGCCGGTAAACGTCTTCGAGTACGAGCGGCTGGCGGAGGGAGCGCTCGACGAGGGCGCGCTCGGGTACTTCGCGGGGGGCGCGTGCGACGAGCGGACGCTGCGCGAGAACGTCGCCGCCTTCGAGCGCCTGAAGCTGCGCCCGCGGATGCTCGTGGACGTGAGCGAGGTCTCCGCGGCCACCACCGTGCTCGGCACGGAGGTCTCGATGCCGCTGCTCGTGGCGCCGACGGCGATCCAGAAGATGTGCCATCCCGATGGCGAGGCGGCGACAGCGCGAGCGGCGCAGGCCGCCGGCACGCTGATGACGCTTTCCACGATCGCGACGGCCACCCCGGCCGAGGTCGCCGAGGCGGCGCCGGGCGGCGCGCGCTGGTTCCAGCTCTATTGCTTCGAGGACGACGGTGTCACCCGCGCCCTGGTGGAACAGGCGGTCGAGCACGGCTACTCGGCGCTCGTCCTGACGGTCGACGCGCCGCGGGCGGGCCGCCGGGAGCGCGACCTGCGCACCGGCTTCCAGGTCCCGACGGGGATCACCATCCCGAGCGTCGCCGCGGCGCTCGGCCGGTCGGCCGCGCTGACGATCGCTGACGTGTTCGCGATGCTCGACGTGACGCTGACCTGGCGCGACCTCGAGCGGATCCGCGGACTGTCCGACCTGCCCCTGCTCGTCAAGGGCGTGATGACCGAGGAGGACGCCCGGCTGGCCTGCGAGGCAGGGGTCGACGGGATCGTCGTCTCGAACCACGGCGGCCGGCAGCTCGACGGCGTCGCCGCGACGATCGAGGCGCTGCCCGAGGTGGTCGACGCGGTCGAGGGACGTGTCGAGGTATTCGTGGACGGCGGCATCCGCCGCGGCACCGACGTGGTCAAGGCGCTGGCGCTCGGAGCGCGCGCCGCCATGGTGGGCCGTCCGGTCCTCTGGGGTCTTGCGACCGCCGGCGAGGACGGTGCCCGGCATGTGCTCGAGCTCCTCCGCGACGAGATCGAGCTGGCGCTCTTGTTGTGCGGCTGTCCGACGCCCGCCGATGTGACGCCCTCCCACATTTCCGCAAACAGCGGGCGCTCCTGAGAAAAAGCTGTAAAGAGCGGCGGTTGGGAAAACGCCGGATTTGCGGAGTCGCGGCTTGGCGAGGCGGCGGGATCGTGTTTGGATGGGGCCGTGCCCAAGACCTCCAAGCGCCCGAGCTGTGAGGACTGCTTCTTCCGCCAGAACATGCTCTGCGCGCTCAACGTGAACGAGGCGTGCACGACCTACCGCGCGGCCGATCGCGGGCTCCGGCCGGAGCGCCAGCTCTCGTTCG
This sequence comes from uncultured Thermoleophilaceae bacterium, assembly GCA_963846865.1. GTDB lineage: Bacteria > Actinomycetota > Thermoleophilia > Solirubrobacterales > Thermoleophilaceae > DASPHG01. Next base: position 111,279 of record CAWJXU010000007.1, read on the forward strand.
TCTTCCGAACGGAGCGGACCTTCTCGGCGTACGCGTTCCCCCAGCCGCTGGCAACCGGCGAGCAGACAGGCGCCCGGTAATAGAGTCAGCCCATGAGGCTGACGGTGCTGGGGAAGTCTCCCTCGTGGCAGGACGCCGACGGGGCGTGCTCCGGCTATCTGCTCGAGGACGGCGACACGGCCGTCCTGCTCGACTGCGGCAACGGCGTCTTCTCGAAGCTCCGCAAGTTCCGCGACTACACGGCGGTGAACGCGGTCGTCCTCTCGCATCTCCACGCCGACCACTTCCTCGACCTCGTGCCGTACTCGTACGCGCTGACCTACGCGCCGCGCCAGCAGCCGGTCCCTGTCGACCGGTGGCCGGGGACGGACAATCCCTGCCGGCCGAAGCTGTACGCGCCCAAGGGCGCGGTCGAGACCTTTCGCCGCGTGGCCGGCGCATGGGGGAACGAGGACCTGATCGAGAAGGCCTTCGACATCGAGGAGTACCACGAGAACTCCTCGCCGGAGATCGGCACGATCAAGTTCCACTTCCACGCCGTGCCGCACTTCATCGAGACGTACGCGAGTCTGCGCGGAGTCGACGAACGGCGGCGGCAAGCTGACCTACGGCGCCGACTGCCGGCCGACCGACACGCTCGTCCGGTTCGCGCACGAAACGGAGCTGCTCCTCATCGAGGCCACCCTGCCGCGGCCGGAGCGGACCGGCATGCGCGGCCACCTCACGCCGCGTGAGGCGGGGGAGCACGGCAAGGCCGCCGGCGCGCGCCGGCTGGTGCTGACCCACATCTCGGACGAGCTCGACTGGCTGTGGGCGGTCGAGGAGGCGAGCGACGCGTTCGGCGGGAAGGTCGAGCTCGCGTCCGAGGGAGCCGTGTACGAGGTGTAGACCTCCGCGGGCATCCCTGCCCGCGTTCTGATCGAACTCGGCCTCCGGCCTGCGGTAACCGGGCGCTTCGCGCCCTTTACCTTGGTCTATGCCTGAGCGGGACCTCTTCGCCAACTTCGAGCGCATGCGGCGCGAGATGGACGAGCTGTTCGGCGACGTCTTCGGCCGCACGCCGCTCGGCCCGCGGCGCGGGTTCAGCCCGCGCGTCGACGTCTACTACGCGGACGATCCGCCGCGCGCCGTGGTCAAGGCCGACATCGGCGGCATGGAGATCGACGAGATCGGGCTCGAGATCCGCGGCCGCCAGCTCCTGATCGCCGGCGAGCGCCGCGCCCAGGAGGCCGAGGGCAGGCTCTACCAGCAGATCGAGATCGAGCACGGCCCGTTTCGCCGCGTCGTCGAGCTCGGCGCCGACGTGGTTGCCGCCGAGGCGCAGGCGACCTACGACGACGGGTTCCTGACGGTCGAGATACCGCTCGCACAACCCGACGAGCAGGTGCGCCAGGTGCCCGTCCGGACACGTACCGAGTCCGAGTGAGCATCCACATCGCGCAGCCGGGAGACGAGGGCGCGGCCGCGCAGGAGCTGGAGCTGCCACAGGCGCTGCCGGTCCTTCCCCTGCGTGACAGCGTCGCCTTCCCCGACACGCTGACTCCGCTCGCAATCGGCCAGGAGCGGTCGGTGCAGCTCGTCAACGACGTGCTGGCGGGGAACCGGATGCTGGTGATGGTCGCGAGCAAGGACCCCGAGGTGGAGAACCCGGGCCCCGACCAGATCTACCGCGTGGGCGTGGCCGGCTTCGTCGCCCGGATGCTGAAGGTGCCGGACGGGAGCCTGCGGATCCTCGTCCAGGGCGGCCGCCGCGTCGAGCTGACCGACTTCATCGCCACCGAGCCGTACATGGTCGCGCGCATCGAGTCCCGACCCGACGTCGTCGAGGAGGGCACGGAGACCGAGCTCGAGGCGCTCGCGCGGAACGTGCAGGGCACCTTCAGCCAGATCATCAGCGAGGTCCCGTACCTGCCCGAGGAGCTGCAGCTCGCCGTCGCCAACCTCGAGGACCCGACCGAGCTCGCGCACCTGATCGCCGGGGCGCTGCGGCTCAGCACCGAGGAGAAGCAGGGGCTTCTGGAGGAGGTCGACGTCGCCAAGCGCCTCCGCCGGCTCTCCGAGCTGCTCGCGCGCGAGCTCGAGCTGATCTCGATCGGCAGCCGGATCCAGTCGCAGGTCCAGTCCGAGATGGAGAAGGGCCAGCGCGAGTACTTCCTCCGCCAGCAGCTCAAGGCGATCCAGGACGAGCTGGGCGAGGTCGACGAGCAGACCGCCGAGGCGAACGAGCTGCGCGAGCAGATCGAGGCGGCGGGACTGCCCGACTACGCGCTGAAGGCGGCCGAGCGGGAGCTCGACCGGCTCGAGAAGCTGCCGCCGCAGGCGGCCGAGCACGGGGTGATCCGCACCTACCTCGAGTGGCTCGCGACCCTGCCGTGGTCGAAGTCCACCGATGACGACCTCGACCTGAAGAAGGCGCGCCGCGTGCTCGACCGCGACCACTACGACATCGACAAGGTCAAGGAGCGCATCCTCGAGTTCCTGGCTGTCCGCAAGCTGAAGCCGGACGCGCCGTCGTCGGTGCTCTGCTTCGTCGGGCCTCCGGGCGTCGGCAAGACGTCGCTGGGGCGGTCGATCGCGGCGGCGATGGGGCGCAAGTTCGAGCGCATCTCCGTCGGCGGCGTGCGCGACGAGTCCGAGATCCGCGGTCATCGCCGCACCTACATCGGCGCGATGCCCGGCACGATCATCCGCTCGCTGCGCGACGCCGAGTCGAACAACCCGGTGCTGATGATCGACGAGATCGACAAGATGGGCGCAGACTTCCGCGGCGATCCCGCGAGCGCGATGCTGGAGGTGCTCGATCCCGCGCAGAACTCGTCCTTCCGCGACCACTACCTCGACCTGCCGTTCGACCTATCGCGGGTGCTCTTCATCACGACCGCGAACCAGCTCGAGCCGGTTCCTCCGCCGCTGCGCGACCGGATGGAGATCATCGAGCTCGCGGGCTACACCGAGGACGAGAAGGTGCAGATCGCGAAGCGCTATCTCGTGCCGCGCCAGCTCGAGCAGACCGGCCTGTCGAAGGAGAAGCTCGCGTTCGAGGATGGAGGCGCTGCGCGAGATCATCGAGGGCTACACGCGCGAGGCGGGCGTGCGCGAGCTCGAGCGCCGGATCGGAGCGGTCTGCCGGAAGGTCGCGCGCGACCACGCCGAGGGGCGCACCCGCAAGCGGACGATCCGCAAGCGCCAGGTGCGCGAGATGCTCGGGCCGCGCCGCTTCCAGTCCGACGTCGGCCGCCGCACCGACCATCCGGGCGTGGCGACCGGACTGGCGTGGACTCCCGTCGGAGGCGACGTGCTCTTCGTGGAGGCGACGGCCTACCCGGGCAAGGGCGAGCTCCAGATCACCGGACAGCTCGGCGACGTCATGAAGGAGTCGGCTTCCGCGGCGATGTCATGGGTGAAGGGCCGGCTCGACGGAGCCGCGCCGTTCGCCGAGCGCGACGTCCACGTCCACGTCCCCGCCGGCGCGATCCCGAAGGACGGGCCGAGCGCGGGCATCACGATGGCGACGGCGCTCTACTCGCTCTTCACGGGGCGCCCGGTGCGCTCGGACACCGCGATGACGGGTGAGATAACGCTCACCGGCAAGGTGCTGCCCATCGGCGGCCTGAAGGAGAAGGCGCTCGCGGCGCAGCGGGCCGGGATCGAGCGGGTGATCGCGCCAAAGCTGAACAAGCCCGACGCCGAGGAGTTCCCGCCGAACCTCCTCAAGGACGTCGAGTTCGTCTGGGTGGACACCGTCGAAAGGGTGCTCCGCGAAGCATTGGAGTGAATAGGCCTGCTTGCGCCGGGTATGTTTCGTCCCAAGCAACCGGACCCGAGGAGAGTCATGGCAGCCAAGAAGAAGGCCGCGAAGGCCGGGGCTGGTGCCTTTGCCGTCGGACAGGCGGCGAGGAACAACCCGTATGTCAACCAGCTCATCGAGGACGCTGAGCTGCGCGACAACCTGCGCACGGCGTACGAGTCGGCTCGCAAGGCGTACGGCCGGATTAACGGCAAGGGGCCCGTCAAGGCCCTGACCGAGGACAAGAAGGTCCAGAAGGAGTTGCGGGAGGCCGCCTCGTCGCTGCGCGACGCTGCCGACACCCTCCGTGGCTCGACCAAGAAGCGCAAGAAGCGCGGCGGCCGCAAGCTGTTGCTGGTCGTGGTGGGCGCTGGTCTCGCGCTCGCTCTCAGCGAGGGCCTGCGGAAGAAGCTGCTCGACGCGCTGTTCGGTGCCGAGGAGGAGTTCGAGTACACCTCGACGACCACCCCGGCGCCCGCTGCGCAGCCGAGCCAGCCCGTCGGGAACACGTCCTAGGCGCACAGTCGGGACGCTGGACTTGAGGGGCGCCTCCGGGCGCCCCTCGTCGTTCCAGTGACTCAACTCACACAGAACGGGTAGTGAGATGAGTTCATTCCTTGGATGGTCCGCCTGCACGACTTCCTCATGCGGCATCGCCGCTTCGTCCTCGGTGGCCTGGCTCGTCGTGCTCGTTGCGGCCGCTCCGTTCGCGATGCGGCAGACGGATCACCTCACGAGCGGCGGGTTCCTCGTGCCGGGATCGGGCTCGGAGAAGGTGGACGAGGCGCTCGCCGACTTCGAGAACGCGCAGCGGGAGACGCTCGCGGTCGTGCTCGCGCAGCGCGAGGGCGCGACACCCGCGGCCGTCCGGGCCGAGGTCGACCGCGTCGACCGGATCGCGGCCGAAGTCGATCACGCCGAGCTGACGGCCGCCGCCGCGCGCGACGCGAAGACGCGCGCCGGTAAGGACGTCATCCTCGTCATCCCGCTCGACCTCGAGGGGTCGCAGGACCAGCTCGCGGACGTCGCCGTCGATATGCGGGACGAGCTCGAAGTCGGCCAGGTCCGCGACGGCGTCGAGCCGCACCTCGTTGGCCAGCAGGCGCTATGGGCCGGGATGCAGGAGCTCTCGAAGGAGGACCTCGAGGAGGCGGAGACGACCGGCTTCCCGATCGTCCTCCTGATCCTCCTCGCGGTGTTCGGCTCGCTGGCCGCTGCGTCGCTGCCGCTCGCGCTCGGCTTCGGCAGCGTCCTCGTCAGCGGCGCCGGCGTCTACTTCCTCTCGCAGGCGACCGAGATGTCGGTCTTCGTGACCAACGTCGCGTCGATGATCGGAATCGGCGTCGCGGTCGACTACTCGCTCTTCGTCCTCGCGCGCTATCGCGAGGAGATCGGCGACGGGCGCAGCCGCGAGGATGCGCTGCGGGTCGCGATGCGCACGTCCGGAATCGCCGTCGTGTTCTCCGGGGTCACGGTGATCGTCTCGCTGGCGGGGCTCTTCCTCGTCGACTCGACCGTCATCCAGTCGATGGCGATGGGCGCGATCATGGTCGTGGCGATCGCGATCCTCGCCGCGGTCACGCTGCTCCCCGCCCTGATCTCTCTCTTCGGCCGCCGCGCGTACGCGCGCAGCCGCACCACGATGGTCATCGAGCTCGTCGCACGGCAGTGGCGCAACCTGCGGCGGCGGCCGGGATCCAGCCGGCCCGAGCGTCGCCGCGGCAGCTTCTGGGAGCGCTGGACCGCCGCCGTCATGCGGCGGCCGTGGCTGTCCGCCGGCCTGAGCGCGGCCGTGATGCTGACGCTCGCGATCCCGGCCCTCTCGCTCCAGTGGGGCGACGGCGCCCTGCGGCAGTTCCCGGAGGGGAACGAGACGCGGGTGGGCGCGGAGCTGGCGGCGCAGGTCACGGGTCCGGGCGCGTCAGGGCCGATGCAGATCGTCGCGGACGCGAGCGACCCCGCCGCGATCGACCGCTACGTCGCGAAGCTGCGCCGCGATCCCGAGGTGGCGAAGGTGGAGCCGCCGGTCGAGTCGCGCGACGGGAGCACGGTGCTGATAGTCGCGCAGTCGAAGCACGATCCCGAGAGCGCGGAGGCGCGAGCGCTGGTGGACAGGGTGCGGGCCGACGGCATCGGCGAGGTGGGCGGAGCGACGGCCGGCGTCGAGGACTTCAAGGACCTCGTGTCGGGCTCGATGTGGAAGATCCTCCTGTTCGTGCTGGCGTTCAGCTACGTCGTGCTGTTCGTGCTGCTGCGGTCGGTGCTACTCCCGCTCAAGGCGGTGCTGATGAACCTCTTGTCGGTCGCCGCGGCGTACGGCGTGCTCGTCGCGGTGTTCCAGTACGGGTGGGTCGACGGCTTCCTCGGGTTCGAGTCGCTGGGCTACATCAACACGATGACCCCGCCCTTCCTCCTCGCCATCGTGTTCGGGCTCTCGATGGACTACGAGGTCTTCCTGCTGTCGCGGATCCGCGAGCGCTACGAGGCGACGGGCGACAACCGCCGCGCGGTGGCCGAGGGGCTCCGCGCGAGCGCAAAGACGATCTCGAGCGCCGCGCTGATCATGGTGGCGGTGTTCGCCGTCTTCGCGTCCTCCGGCGTGCCGGCCGTGAAGGAGATCGGCCTCGGCCTGGCGGTGGCGATCGCCCTCGACGCGACGCTCGTGCGACTGGTCCTCGTGCCGGCCACGATGGAGCTGATGGGCCGCTGGAACTGGTGGCTGCCGAAGCGGATCGACCGCGTGCTCCCGCACACGGACTTCGAGCGCGCGCCGGGCGCGGCGAAGGCCTAGCCCGCTGAACGCGGGAAGACCTTCGACATCCGGTACAGCGAGCGCAGGCTGCCTTTCGGCCGGATCTTGCGCTTCAGCATCAGCTTGCGCGGGTCCTCGCGCGCGGCCACGACGTCGACCCAGTCGTCGAAGCGGCAGCTGAGCGTCACGTCCGGCGAGTCATGGCGTCCTGACTCGGCGCTCGTCGAGCCGTTGTCCACGCGCACGTACCAGGGCTCGGCGTCCGCGAAGTCCCACTGGATCGTCAGCTCGGCCGGGCGACTGATCGGTGCGGGCGGAGCGCTTGATCGAGTCGAACAGGAGCTCCATCGACTCGTGGTCGCGCGCCGGCGGGCCGTTCTTCTCACCGGCGTAGCCCGCCTCGAGCAGCCTGATCGCACGTTCGGCGCGCGCCTTCTGGTCGAGCTCGAGCGGGATCGGCAGCGCGTACTGGATCTCCTCGAGCGGCAGTCCGGCCGTGCGCATCTTGGTCTCGAACGACGCGAAGCCCTCGGCGTAGATGTCCTCGAGCGTGAAGCCGAAGCACTCGGTGTAGCGGCGGTCCCAGTTCGGCGGCTGGAGCACGCCGAGCGTGTAGACCATCACCTCGCTGAGCAGCTCGGCGACGGCGTCCTTGCACTCCGGGTCGTCCCTGATCAGCTCCGAGAGCACCTTCACGCCGAAGCCGATGTGGCGCTGCTCGTCGAGCGACACGTTCTTCATGCCCGCGCTGAACCCGGGCAGCAGCTTGCGCTCGGTCAGGTAGCTCTCGATGAAGTGCTGGCCGGGCTGGGCGAGCGCCGCCTCGACGACCAGGTGGTACATCGTGATCGCCTGCGCGAACTTCGGCCGCGAGCGGTCGCGCCTCAGCTCGTCCGCGACCTGGTCGAGCTTCGCGAACGTCTTGCGGAAGCCCCAGGTCAGCTCAGGGCGCGTGGCCTCGAGCGACGATGCGATGCTGCCGTCGCCCGCGCCGACCACCTCGTGCATGAAGCGCTTGAAGAAGACCGCGTGGCGAGCCTCGTCCACCTGCTGGGTCGCGAGGAAGTACTTCTGCTCCTCCTTCGGCGCGGCGTCGATGTACGGCGAGAGGTTGTCCGCGACCGAGTCCTCGCCGTGGAAGAACAGCGAGTAGTTCCAGAGCGCGGCCTTGCGCTCGATGTCGGAGAAGGTGCTGTGCCACTGGTCCTTGTCCTCGGTGAAGTCGATTTCCATCGCGGACCAGTTGCCCTTCTCCCACCGGGCATAGAGGTCCTCGTACGTGATCGCGTCAAGCGGCGACTTCGTCGGCAGCTCTTTCATGCTTCTCCTCGAAGGTGTCGTGACGAGCGAGGAACTCGTCGAGATATTTCCAGGTCGTCGTCATCGCCGAGCGGCCGGTCAGGACGCCCAGGTGGCCGCCCGGGGCGGTGTGGGTCTCGACCTCCGGCAGCGTTCGGCAGCAGGTTCTCGAGCGCCAGCACCGCCGGGACGGGCGCGAGCACGTCCGACTTGCCCGCCACGACCAGGACGGGCTCGGTCACCTCGGCCAGGTCGATCTGGCGGTCCTCGGTCAGCTGGAGCTTGCCCTGCGCCAGCTCGTTGACGCGGAAGAAGCGGTGGTAGAGCTGACCGAAGGTGCGTCCCGGGTAGGCGAGCATGTTGGCCATGTAGTCGTCGACCGCCTCCATGTGGGCGAGCTGCTCGCGGTTGTCGAGGTTGCGCGTGATCCAGACCGGCTTTGTGACGTAGCGGTCGATTGCGGTCGCCCGGAAGCCGAGCGAGACGAGCGTCGCCGGCGCGCCCCCGAGCGCGCGGTACAGGCCGGACACGAGCCGTCCTCCGGTCAGGTCGGCCAGCCGCCTGATCGGTGCCATCAGCTGCACCTTCTCGAAGTCGAACGGGCTCGCGATGAGCGCCATCGAGCTGATCGGCAGATCGCGGTGGCCCGCGTCGGCGAGCAGCGCCATGATCCCGCCCAGGCACCAGCCGACTACCTGCACCTGCTGGCCGCCGGCAGTCCTCGGACACGACCTTGACGGCCTCCGGGATCACGTTGTCGACCCAGTGCTCGAGCCCTAGGTCGCGGTCGTTGAACGAGATCGGCCCGTAGTCCACGAGGTAGGTGGGATAGCCGCGGGCGAGGAGGTGCTCGACGATCGAGCACCCCTTGCGCAGGTCGAAGCAGCTCGCGGGCGCTGCGAGCGGCGGCACCAGCAGTACCGGTGCGTGGCGAAGCGGCCGCGGCCGGTCGGGCGCCCGGTACCGGCGCACGGTGCGCTGAGGGCCCTCGTCGATGATGGACGACGAGCGTCCTGCTCAGGTCCGCGACGCCCCCTCCGACCGTCAGGTCCCAGGCGTTCGCGGCCGAGTCGACGAGGTTGTCGACGCGTGGCAGCCGCATGCCCAAAGGGTACGGGTCAGACCTTTGGTCTGACCCCTTAGGCCGCGTCCGCCAGCGGAAGCGGCGGGAAGTCGAGCAGCAACTCGGCGAAGCGGTCGGGGCACTCGACCTGCGGGCAGTGGCCGCACCGGTCGAGCAGTTCGAGCCGTGCGCCGGGCACCGCGTCGATCACGCGCTGAGCGCCCTTGGAGTAGACCATCGCGTCGTTCTTGCCCCATACGACCAGCACGGGGCACGCGATCCGCTCGAGACGGAACGGGTCCTTCAGCTCCGGGAGGAGGGCGCGGCCGGTGGCGAGATATCTCGCCACGGTGCGCTGGTCGGTGAAGTGGCTGGTGAACCCGTCGATCACCTTCGCCTCGACGGACCCTGGCGGAATGGAACGCGATCCGGCGGTAGACCTCCGCAACCGCGCGCCGGAGCGCGAACTCCGGAAGCGGAACCGGGCTCGCGAGGAGGAACCGCACGACCGGGTCGCGCTCGATGATCGTCAGCCAGCGCGCCATGTCGAGCCCCGCCGGGCGAGACGGGCATGACACCAGCCAGCCCGAGGGCCTCGCGCTCCGCGAGCCGGAGCGCGAGGCAGCCGCCGAGCGAGTTCCCCACGACCACCGCCCCGCCGTCGGGGGCGACGTAGTTCACGACCGCCTCTCCGAAGCGGTCGAGCTGCGGCAACACCTTCCCTGGCTTGAGCTGCGAGGCCTTCCCGAAGCCGGGCAGGTCCACTGCCACCGCGCGCCGATCGAGCCGGCCGAGCTTCGCCATCGTCGCGCGCCATGTGTCGGCGGAGTCGGAGAAGCCGTGGAAGAAGACGATCGGTGGCCCATCGCCTTCCAGCTCGAGGACACGGGTCGAATACCCGCTGAAGGTCAGCCCATGCTCGAAAAGGGGCTGCATACGGCCAGATTGATACCCCTACTTGGGGACGTCAACCGCCTATATGTCCAGTTTGGGTGAGCGCCACGGGGCGCTCATGCGCGATCCGAGCTCGGCACCGAGCTCGATCGATCGCGATCCGGTCCTGCGACAGGGAGTCGCGGTCACGAAGCGTGACCGTGCGGTCCTCGAGCGTCTGGTGGTCGACGGTGACCCCCCACGGTGTTCCGATCTCGTCCTGGCGGCGGTAGCGCTTGCCGATCGAACCGCCGGTGTCGAACTCCGCGGGCATCCGCTCGCGCAGGTCCTCGTAGATCTCGCGCGCGAGCTCGGGCTGGCCGTCCTTGTTGACAAGCGGCAGCACCGCCACCTTGACGGGGGCGAGGCGAGGGTGCAGCCGCAGCACGACGCGCTTGCGTCCCTCGACCTCCTCCTCGTCGTAGGCGTCCACCATGAAGGCGAGCGTGGCGCGGTCCGCGCCGGCCGCCGGCTCGATCACGTGCGGGACGTAGCGCTCGCCGCTGCCGGGGTCGACGTACTCGAGCTTCTCGCCCGAGTGCTGCATGTGCTGGGTCAGGTCGAAGTCGCCGCGGTTGGCGATCCCCTCGAGCTCGGACCAGCCCATTGGGAACAGGTACTCGACATCGGAGGTCGCGCTCGAGTAGTGCGAGAGCTCGTCCGCGTCGTGCGCGCGGAGGCGCAGCTGGTCGGGGCGGATGCCGAGGTCCACGTACCAACGCATGCGCTCCTCGAGCCAGTGGTCGTGCCACTTGGCCGCCTGGTCGGGCGGTACGAAGTACTCCATCTCCATCTGCTCGAACTCGCGCGTTCGGAAGATGAAGTTCCCAGGCGTGATCTCGTTGCGGAACGACTTGCCGACCTGCGCGATCCCGAACGGCGGCTTCTTACGGGCGAATTGCAGGACATTCTTGAAGTTCAGGAAGATCCCCTGCGCGGTCTCCGGACGCAGGAACACGCGCGAGCCCTCGTCCGCGACGGGGCCCATGTGCGTCTCGAACATCAGGTTGAACATGCGCGGCTCGGACAGCTCGCCGCCGCACTCGGGGCAGCGCAGCTCGCCCTCCGGCTGTGCCTCGCGCAGGTGATCCTCGCGCCAGCGCCTCTTGCACTCGCCGAGGCATTGCACCAGCGGGTCGGTGAAGCCCTCGAGGTGCCCGGACGCCTCCCAGGTCTTCGGGTGGAGCAGGATCGCCGAGTCGAGGGCGACGATGTCCTCGCGCAGCTGGAGCATCGCGCGCCACCACTCGTTCTTCACGTTCGTCTTCAGGAGCACGCCGTAGTGCCCGAAGTCGTAGGTGTTCGCCAGTCCGCCGTAGATCTCCGACGACGGGAAGATGAAGCCGCGGCGCTTGCAGAGCGCGACGATCGTGTCCATCGACAGCGTGTCCTGGAGCGCCATTCGGCCGAACCTTATTCGCGGAACTAGCGGGCTCAGTTCGCGAACACGCGGATTGAGCGGTGCTGCTGTCGGATAGTTCGGCTATACGTGAGCTCGATGACGAGGCCGATCCGCCACCTCGCCGCCTGGTTCGTCTGGCACTCGATGAGGATCTCCCTGCTGGACGACCTCGACGCTCCGCAGCGTCCAAGCGCCTAGCGAAGGCAGTCTCTGGCACTCCTATACTGGGAGTGCCATGCCTTTCTACGAGTACCGCTGCGAGAAGGGCCATACGTTCGAGGTCATGCAGAAGATGACGGACGACCCCGTCACGAACTGCCAGACCTGCGACGCCGCGGTCCAGCGCGTGTTCCACCCCGTTGCGGTGCACTTCAAGGGCTCGGGCTTCTACAACACCGATTACGGCAAGAAGGGCGCGAAGCCGGCGCCGGACAAGAGCTCCGACAGCTCCGGCTCGGACTCGAAGAAGTCCGAGACCAAGTCCGAGACGAAGACCTCCTCAGCCGACTAGGTCGTCTACGGCCTCCGCCTTCTCCTCCTCGGAGCACGGCAGGCACTCGAGCACGTTCGTCTCGCCGGAGCCGCCGGTAAGCAGGTCCGCGAACAGGGCAAGCAGCCCGGGGCCCTGGAGGTCCGACCGGATCGTCTGCGGTGCCTCCCAGCTCACCAACGGCAGCCGGAAGAACGTGGACGGGGACAGGATCTGGGAGCGGATCGCACTCATCACCTGCTGCTGGCGCGCGGCGCGCGCGCGGTCATCTTCCGTCGGGCTGCACTCGTTCTGCCGCACGCGCGCGAACGCGAGCGCCTCTTTGCCGCTCAGGTGGTGCTCGCCCTTGGAGAGCCGCACGCGCCGGCCGCCGAAGGAGTTCGAGCGGATGCAGTCATCCAGCTCGACGTCGATGCCACCGAGGGCGTCGATGAACTCCGGGAAGTCCTCGAAGCTGACCTCGACGATGTGGTTGATCTCGAGCCCGTTGCCGAGGTAGCCCTCGATCGTCTCGATTATCAGCGGCGCGCCGCCGAACGCGTATGCCGCGTTGATCTTCTGGACGCCGTGGCCGGGGATGTCGGCCGGTGTATCGCGCAGGATCGACAGCCGCCGCACCGATCCGAGCCCGACGTGGAGCAGCAGGATGCTGTCCGCGCGGGCCGGCGAGCCCGCTGCGCCGGGCTCGAGGCTGCCCTCCGGCCGCTCATCCGAGCCGAGCACGAGCACCGTGCTGCCGGTGAGCAGGCTGCCGCCGCTCGAGAGCGCCTCCTCGGTCTCCTCGGAGACGCCGTCGGTGATCTGCGCGCTCACCATGAACAGCACGAACGAGAGCAGGAGCCACGCGCCGACGGCGATGGCAACCCACTTGAGGATCCGCCGCCACAGCGGCCGCGATGGACCGCGCGGCTCCAGCGGCTCCGGTTCGTCGGGACGCTCTCGCTGCGCACGCCGCCGCGCGGCCTCGCGCAGCTGCGCGACCTGGTCGCGCGGTCCCGACAGCCGGTCGAGCAGCCCGCGCCGCGAGCGGTAGACCTTGTACTCAGGCTTGTCGGGCGGCCGCTCGGCGATCAGGGGTGTATAGCGTCCGAACATGGCCGCAAGGCGAGTGGTGGGGATCGACGCGGGTGGCACCAAGCTGCTCGGAGGTGTGGTGGACGAGCAGCTCGCCGTGCACCACCGCGTCCATCGCTTGTGGCGCGGCGAGGAGCGGCAGGACGTGCTCGACCTGTTCCTCGAGGTGGTCGAGGAGGCGCTCGCGACCACGCCCGATGTGGAGGCCGTGGGCTTCGGCATTCCTTCGCTGATGGACCGCGACCGCGCCGTCTCGCTCGCGTGCGTCCATCTGCCGCTCGACGGCGTGCCCTTCCGCGACCTCATGAGCGAGCGGCTCGACCGGCCCGTGGTGGTGGACAACGACGCCAACTGCGCCCTTCTGGCCGAGGCGCGCGCCGGCGCCGCCAAGGGCGCGTCCGACGCGCTGCTCGCTGACGCTCGGCACGGGCATCGGCGGCGGCGTGCTCGCCGGCGGGCAGATCTACCGCGGCGCCGGGAGCGCGGGCGAGCTGGGGCACGTCGTGGTCGAGATCGACGGTGACCCGTGCCCATGCGGGTCGCGGGGGTGCCTCGAGACCGTGGCGTCCGGCTCGGCGATCGGGCGGGCGGGGGAGGCGGCTGCGGGTGCGGAGCCCGAGTCTGGGCTCGGCAAGGCGATGGCTTCCGGCCGCGAGATCACCGGGCCGCTCGTCACGGAGCTCGCTGGAGAAGGCGACCAGGCGGCCGTGGCGGTGCTGACCGAGGCCGGCCGCAAGCTTGGCGCCGGCCTGGCGGGGCTTGCGAACGCATTCAGCCCTGAGGTGATCGTGATCGGTGGCGGCGCTGCGGCTGCAGGCGACCTCCTGCTCGAGCCCGCCCGGGAGGAGTTGCAGCGGCGCGCGCTCGGCCCGAACCGCCAAGTGCGCGTGGTCGCCGCGCATTTTGGCGACGAGGCGGGCATGCTCGGAGCTGGGCTTATGGCTTTGGAGCAGAGATGACGCGACCCGCAGACCGGACACCTGGTCGTATGCCCGACTCCGATCGGGAACCTCGAGGACGTGACGTTGCGCGTCCTGTCCGCGCTGCGGACTGTCGATCTGGTCGCGTGCGAGGACACGCGCAGGACGCGGAAGCTGCTCGACCGCCACGAGGTGGGCGCGAAGCTCGTCTCGTACCACGAGCACAACGAGCGCAAGCGTTCGGCTGAGTTGGTGGACGCCATGCGGAGCGGCAAGAAGGTGGCACTCGTCTCGGACTCGGGAACGCCGCTCGTCTCCGATCCCGGCTACGCGCTGGTGCGAGCGTGCGTCGCGGCCGGGCTCGAGGTCGAGGTGCTGCCCGGGCCGTCCGCCGCGCTGACGGCGCTCGTCGCGTCGGGGCTGCCGCCCGACCGCTGGCGCTTCGCCGGCTTCCTGCCGCGGAAGAAGAGCGACCGGCGGAAGGTGCTGGAGGAGCCCGGCGGGACTCTCGTCGCCTTCGAGTCGCCGAACCGCCTGCCGGCGACACTGCAGCTCCTCGCCGAGATCGACCCGCGCCGCGACGCGGCCGTCTGCCGTGAGCTGACGAAGGCGCACGAGGAGGTCGTGCGCGGGCACCGCGGCCGAGCTGCGCGACCGCTTCACCGAGGCGCCGAAGGGCGAGGTCGTGCTGGTGGTCGGCCCGGAGGAAGGCGGAGCCGAGGCCGCCCCGCTGGCGGCGATCGCGGCGGTCCACCGCCTGGTCGACGCGGGCGCGAAGCCACGCGAGGCGTCGAAGGTCGTGGCCGACCTGACCGGCGCGAGCGCGAACGCGCTCTACGACGCCGTCGCAGCCGACTGAAAGCCCCGTAGCATCGGGCGCGGTGCCCTACTACGTAACCACCCCGATCTACTACGTGAACGGCGAGCCGCATCTCGGCCACGCCTACACGACGATCGCCGCCGACGTTCTCGCTCGCCACATGCGCCAGCGCGGGGAGGACGTGTTCTTCCTCACGGGGACCGACGAGCACGGCGAGCCCGTTGCGCTCGCGGCGGAGAAGCTGGGCATGAGCCCGCGCGAGCTGGCCGACAAGAACGCGGAGCGGTTCAAGGCGGTGTCGGCGCTCGTCAATGCGACAAACGACTTCTTCATCCGCACCTCGGACCCGCGGCACCACGCCAAGGTGCAGGAGGTGCTCCAGCGCGTCTACGACGCCGGGCACGTCTACAAGGGCACGTACGAGGGCTACTACTGCCCGCGCTGCGCGGACTTCAAGTCGGACGCCGAGCTGACCGAGGGCAACAAGTGCCCGATCCACCTGATCGAGCTCGAGCGCGAGAAGGAGGAGAACTGGTTCTTCCGGCTATCGACCTTCCAGGAGCCGCTCGAGCGGATGTTCGAGGAGCGGCCCGACTGGGTCCTGCCGCGCAACCGCTACAACGAGGCGCTCGCGTTCATCAAGCAGGGGCTGAACGACGTCTCCCTGTCGCGCGCGCGTATCTCCTGGGGCGTTCCGGTGCCATGGGACGAGGACCACGTCTTCTACGTCTGGTTCGACGCGCTTCTCAACTACTACACGGCGCTCTCATTCGCACGCGACGGCGAGGACCTGACCGACCGCTTCTGGCCGGCGACGGTCCACGTGATGGCGAAGGACATCCTGAAGTTCCACACGGTCTTCTGGCCGGCGCTTCTGATGGCCGCGGAAATCGAGCTGCCGGAGCGCGACTTCATCCATGGCTACCTCCTCATGGACGAGCACAAGATGTCGAAGTCGCTCGGCAACGTGGTCGACCCGTTCCGCATCGTCGAGCTGTACGGCTCCGACGCGCTGCGCTACTACGTGCTGCGCGAGGTCAGCTTCGGCCAGGACGGCTCGATCTCCACCGAGGGGTTCGAGCGCCGCTACACGAGCGAGCTTGCCAACGAGTACGGGAACCTCGCCAGCCGAAGCATCGCGATGATCCGCAAGTACCGGGACGGCGTCGTTCCGGACGCCGAGGCGCCCCCGGAGTTGGTCGCCGCGTTCGCCGAGGCGCCGGCGCGGGTGATGGAGCGCTTCGACGTGGTCGAGCTGACCGGCGCGCTCGATGAGATCTGGGGCCTCGTCCGCAGGCTGAACGCCTTCGTACAGGAGGAACAGCCCTGGCAGCTCGCCAAGGACGAGGCGCAGTCGGAGCGCCTGGACGCGGCTCTCTATTCGCTCGCCGAAGGACTCCGGGTGGTCTCGGTCCTGCTCGTCCCGTTCATGCCCGAAGCCACCGACCGGCTGCTGTCTGCTCTTGGTCAGGACGACCGGTCGCTCGAGACCGCGCGCTTCGGCTCGGTCGGCGGGGGCGCGCGCGTCGACGAGCTCGAGCCGCTTGTTCCCGCGGGTCGAAGCAGCCGCCTCCACCTGACGATGGCCTGGCTGGCCACGGCACTCGCGGTCGCCGGCGGCGGGTTCGGCGCCCCGCGGGCCGAGAGCTCGGTCGCCGACCTGACGGCCAAGCAGCTGGCGGGGCAGCGTGTCGTCACCGGCTTCGCGGGTCAAACGCCGCCGCGCGACCTCCTGCGTCGCATCGGGCGCGGCTACGTCGGCGGGGTGATCCTGTTCGCGCAGAACGTCGAGAGCCGGCGGCAGGTCGCGCGCATGGTCGGCCGGCTCCAGTCCGTGCGCCGTCCGCGCGGGCTGAGGCGGCCGCTGCTCGTGATGGTGGACCAGGAGGGTGGCCCCGTGCGGCGGATCCCGGGCGCGCCCGAGAGCTCGGCCGCGGCCATCGGCGCGACAGGAAGCGCACGTGCGGCGCGCCGAGCGGGACGAGCCGCGGGGCGCAACCTGCGCACGGCGCGCGTGAACGTCGACCTCGCGCCGGTCGCCGACGTGGCGCGGCCCGGCAGCGCGATGGAGCGGGAGCAGCGCGCGTACGGCCGCCGCCCCGGCAAGGTCGCGCGCTTCGCCACCGCGTTCGCGTCCGGCGTGCAGCGCACGGGTGTTCTCGCCACCGGCAAGCACTTCCCCGGCTTCGGCGCTGCGCGCGCGAACACCGACAACGTGCGGGTCACCATCAACACGCCGCGGAAGCGACTCCGGGCCGTCGACGAGCGTCCCTACCCCGCGCTGTTCCGCAGCGGCGTCCGGCTGGTGATGCTGAGCACCGCGATCTACACGGCGCTGCATCCCGGTGTCCCCGCTGCGTTCTCGCGCCGTATCGCCCGGCGTGAGCTCCGCGGTCGGCTCGGGTTCCGCGGCGTGTCGATGACCGACGCGCTCGGCACGCCCGCCACGGTGCCGTTCGGCGGCCCGGCGGACGTCGGCGTGAAAGCCGCGCGTGCCGGCGTCGACCTGATGCTTTACTCGTCGTACTCGGCGGCCAAGGCGGGCCACCGCGGCATCACGCGCGCGATTCGCAGAGGACGCGATCCGCCGCTCGCGCGCCGAGGCTTCCGTCCGCCGCATCCTCGAGATCAGGCGCGGCCTCCGTTGATCGACACGCACTGCCACCTCGAGATGTGCGAGGAGTGGCACGGCCACGGCCTCACGCGGGTCGCCACCGTGGGCATCGACGAGGAGGCGATCGACAAGGCTCTGGCGCTCGCGGATGCGCACGACGAGGTCCACGCGATTGTCGGCCGCCATCCGAACTCGGCCACTGGGTTCGACATCGAGCCCATCCGCAAAGCCGCGGAACATCCGAAGGTCGTCGCGATCGGCGAGACCGGCCTCGACTTCTACCGGGACCGTTCGCCGCGCGAGGACCAGGAGCGGGCTTTCGGCGCGCAGATGGAGCTCGCCGAGAGCCTCGGCAAACCGCTGGTCATCCACACGCGCGCGGCGGAGGAAGCCACGCTCAAGACGCTCGCGGCGACCACCGGCACCGTGGTCATGCACTGCTTCTCCATGGCGGCGCAGCTCGACGAGTGCCTCGACCGCGGGCTACTTCATCTCGTTCGCCGGCAACGTGACCTACCCAAAGGCGACCGACCTGCAAGAGGCGGCGGCGCGCGTCCCGGAGGAGCTCCTACTCGTCGAGACGGATGCTCCCTTCCTCGCGCCCCAGCCCGTGCGCGGGAAGCCCAACGCTCCGGCCAACGTCGTGCACACGGCGCGCAAGGTCGCCGAGCTTCGCGGGCTCGAATACGAGGACCTCGAGCGCATCGTCGAACGCAACGCGGCGCGCGTCTTCGGCTGGTGAGCGGCCAGGGAAGCATCCGCCGCCTGCGCGAGTTCGACGTTCGGCCCAATCGCGAGCTCGGCCAGAACTTCCTCGTCGACGACAACGTCCTGCGCCTGGTCGCGGACGCAGCCGAGCTCTCTCCATCCGACGTCGTGCTCGAGGTCGGCGGCGGGCTGGGGGTGCTCTCGGAGCATCTCGCTCCGCGCGTCCGCCATCTCCACGTCGTCGAGGTCGACCGCAAGCTCGAGGCGCCGCTGCGCGACGCGATCGGACCGTTCGAAAACGTCGACCTTCACTTCGCGGACGCGGTCGGCCTGGACATGGCGGCTCTGCGCCCGGCGCCCGAAAAGGTCGTGGCGAACCTTCCCTACGGCGTGGCGGCGACGGTCATCCTCAAGTCGATCGACGAGCTCCCCGGCGCGGAGCTATGGATCGCGATGGTGCAGCTCGAGGTCGGCAGGCGGCTCGCGGCTGCGCCCGGCTCGAAGGAGTACGGCGTCACCAGCGTGCTCGCGCAGCTGTCGTGCGACGTGAAGGTCCTCCGGCGGATCTCCCGCAACGTGTTCCATCCGGTCCCCAACGTCGAGTCCGCGCTCGTTCGCCTTAGACGCGCGGCCGAAGCGCCGGAGCCGGCGGTCAGCGAGCTCGTGCACGCCGCCTTTGCGCACCGGCGGAAGACGCTGCCGCGGGTCGCTCGCGCTGTCGGGGCGCGACCGCGACCGGGCCAAGGAGGCGCTGGCCGAGCTCGGTCACCCTCCGGACACGCGCGCCGAGCGGCTCGCGCCGGATGAGTTCCGCCGGCTCGCGGAGATACTGGGCGCGTGATCCGCGAGCGGGCGCCCGCAAAGGTCAACCTGCTGCTCCACGTCGGCCCGCGGCGCGCGGACGGGCTGCACGAGCTCTGCTCGCTGTTCGCGTCGATCGACCTCGCGGACGAGGTCACGGTCGAGCCGGCCGATGCGGACGAGGTGACGTGCGCGGGCGTGGAGGGGCCGAACCTGGCGCTCACCGCAGTCGAGCGCTTCCGTGCGGAGGCGGCAACCGACCTGCCGCCGCTGCACGTGACCATCGAGAAGCGGATTCCGATCGCCGCCGGCCTGGGCGGCGGCAGCGCAGACGCGGCGGCGGTGCTGCGCGCCGCGAACAGCCTCGCGGGTGAGCCGCTCGACGCGGACGGCCTGCGTGCGCTCGGCGCCGGCATCGGCGCCGACGTGCCCAGCCAGGTGGAGCCGGGGCACGCGCTCGTGACGGGGGCGGGCGAGGGGGTGGAGCCGATCGAGCTGCCGCCGATGACGCTCTTGCTCGTGCCGGATGCGCGCGGGCTCTCGACCGGCGAGGTCTACGCGCGGGCGGATGAGCTCGGGACCACGCGGTCCGAGCTCGACGCCGGCCACGTTCGCCGGCTAGCGGGCCGCCCGCTGGATGAGCTTGCTCCGGCGCTGGAGAACGACCTCGAGGGCGCCGCGGTCTCGCTTCGGCCCGAGTTGACCGCGCGGATCGACGCGCTGCGGGAAGCGGGCGCCCTCACCGCCCGGGTGACGGGATCCGGGCCTACCGTCTTCGGCCTGTTCAGGCAGGGAGAGACACCGGAGATCGAGGGCGCGATCCGAGCGGAGCTCGCGTGACCAGGAAGCGGATCCTCATCGGGGCCGCGCTCGTGGCCGCCGCGATCGCCGTGTACGCGAGCGGCGTCCTGTCGGAGATCCCCGACATCGAGACGCTGATCGAGGACCTCGCCCAAGCGCTGGGCCGGTGGACCTACCTGCTCGTCGGTGCGCTCGCCTTCCTCGAGACGGGCGCGTTCGTCGGGCTGGTAGCACCAGGCGAATTCACGGTGATCCTCGGCGGCGTCATCGCCGGGCAGGGCGAGATCAACGTGCTTCTTCTGCTGGCGATCACGTGGATGGCCGCCTTCCTCGGCGACACCACGAGCTTCATGATCGGGGCGCGGCTCGGCCGGACTTTCCTCGAACGGCACGGGCCGCGCGTGAAGATCACGGAGGAGCGCCTGGAGCAGGTCGAGGGGTACTTCGCCAAGCACGGCGGCAAGACCATCCTCGTCGGCCGCTTCATCGGCCTCGTGCGGGCGCTTGCTCCGTTCATCGCCGGCTCGTCGAAGATGCCGTATCGCCGGTTCGCGCCCTACAGCGTGATCGGCACCGGCCTGTGGTCGGCCACCTTCGTCCTGCTGGGCTACATCTTCTGGCAGTCGTTCGAGAGGGTCGCCGGTGTAGCCGGGCGAGCGACGGTCGTGTTCGGCATCATCGTCGGGCTGATCGTGGGCGTCGTCTACGCCTATCGGCGGCTGCGCCGCGAGGAGGAGCGCCGCAGGCTGGGGGCGTGGCTCGAGCGCCAGGGACGGCGGCCACTCCTGCGGCCGGTCGCTGCCGTCGTGCGCCCGATCTGGCGGCGCGTGCTGAAGCCGGCGTGGCGCTTCTTGGGGCCCCAGCTTCGCTTCATATGGGGACGGATCACGCCAGGCGACCTCGGGATCGAGCTGACGACGACGATCGCCATCGCGAGCGTGGGTGGCTTCGTGTTCGGCGCGTACGCGGACGAGCTCTCGGCGCGGCCGGGGCTGACGCCCGCGGACAAGGAGATCGCCGACCTCGCCATGGACCTCGAGAACGAGACCGCGGTGGAGATCGCGCGCGTGGTGACGGACCTCGGCTCGCTGCAGGTGATCGTCCCGCTGCTCTTGATCTCGATTGCGCTGCTCATCTGGCGCCGGCGGCTGTTCGAGCTCGCTGCGCTGGTCATCGGGTTCGTGCTCACGTACGCCGGTGTCCACATCACCAAGGGGGCGATCGACCGCCCGCGCCCCCCCGACCCACTCGACGACGCGAGCGGATCGGCATTTCCGAGCGGGCACGCCGCCTATGCGGTCACGTACGTCGCGTTGGCGGTGATCGCGGCCCGGCTTCTGCCGGGGTTCGCCAGCAGGGCGGTGCTCGTCTTCGCAGCGATCGTCGTAGCAGCGGTCGTCGGGCTCACGCGCGTGTATCTCCGCGTCCACTACTGGTCGGATGTCGTCGGCGGCTGGGCGCTCGCCTGCGGGGTGTTCGGAGCCGTGGCCGCGCTCGCGCTCCTCGTCTCCTACATCCGGCACAATGGCGGCGCGGATGGACCTGTCCGACCCCGGAACGACTGAGATCGTCCTCGCCCTCTCGGGGCCGCTCGTGCTGGCCGCGTACTTCGGCCTGATCCTGATCCCCGCGTGGACGTCATACGGCCGCTGGTGGGAGCGCTTCGCGGCGACCTTCCTGACGTTCTACGTCGTCGCGGCGCTGGTCGGTGTCGGCATCGCGATCGGGCTCGGGATCATCTGGACGTACGACGAGTGGGCCGCCTAGCCGGGCGGACGCGCGCACCTACAATCCCCGCATGGCCCAGCAGCCGCAACAGGCGCTGACGCCCGCCTTCAGTGACGCGCTCGGAGCGATCGCCGAGGCCGTCGAGGGCGGCGCAGGACTACCCGAGGTCGCGCGCGCGTGCGGGCGCGCGTTGGACGCCAGCATCGTCGTCGTGGACGCGTCGAGCCGAGTGCTCGCCGTCGCCTGCGCGTCGCCGGAGGACGAGCGGGCGGTGCTATCGCAGGAGGCCGGCGTCGAGCAGCACGACCTGATCGTGGGCGGAGCGGTGGTCGGCAGGCTTCACATCCGCGACCGCGGCGAGCCGAACCCGCCCGATCTCGTGCGGGTCGTCGCTGCGATCCTCGCGCTCGAGCTCGAGCGCGCCCGCGGGCCGGAGCGCGCGAGCGAGGAGGCCGTGCGTGACCTTCTCGACGACCTCGTGTCGCGCACGCTGACGGACCGCGAGAACATCGTCGCGCGCGCGACGGAGCTGGGCGCGGACCTCGCGGCGGGCGGCAGCGTGATCGTCGCGCGAGCGGTTCCGCAGCAGCCAGAGGAGGGCGACTGGCCGGCTCGTGTGCTGACCGTCGCCGAGCGCGGAGCGCGGGCGGTCGAGCGCACGTGCCTTGTGGGCGCGGTCGAGCTGCGGCCGGGCGGCGAGCCGATCGACCTGGACGGACGCGAGCGCGCCGGCGAGGTCGTCGTGCTCGTGCCGGGGGCAGACGGCGAGCTCGCCCGGCGCGTGATCGCGGGCGTCCGGCGCGAGCTGGAGGCGGGCCTGCCCGCGTTCCACCTTGCCCTCGGGCGGAGCCGGGTGGCCGGCGACCCGGCCGACCTGTATCGCGCGGCGGCCGAGGCGCTGCTGGCGGTCAACGTCGCCCAGGCGCAGGGCGTGCTCGCGCTGAACTTCGAGGAGACCGGTGCCTACCGGCTCCTGCTCTCCTCGATGACCGACAACCCGCTCGAGCTGCGGAGCTTCCACGACGAGACGGTCGCCCCGCTGCTCGCCTACGACGAGCAGTACGAGACCGAGCTCGTGCGCACGCTCGAGACGTTCCTCGAGGAGAACGGCAACGTCGCCCAGACCGCGCAGCGCCTCTTCACCCACCGCCACACGATCCGCTACCGGCTCGAGCGCGTGAAGGAGCTGACCGAGCTGGACGTCTCTTCTACGGACGGGCGCGAGCGCCTAGGACTCGGACTGAAGGCGATGCGCGTGCTGGGCATAGTGCCCCCACACGGCCCGGCGACCGAGCCGGGAGCGGAAACCGGCCGCGTGCCGGGCGCGGACAAGGACCGTTAGGCCTGCCGAGACGCACCCAGCCTGCTGTAGGGCATCCGTATCGAGTGCCCTGGAGCGGTCGGGTAGCTGGGGAGCCAGGAATCGAACCTGAGCTTCGAGGACCAAAACCTCGCGTGCTGCCAGCTACACCACTCCCCAACGGCGGCCGCTCGACCGTAGCACCGCCTCGCTACGCTCCGCCCATGCCTGCCGCGCTCATCATGGCCGCAGGGCACGGAACTCGAATGCGAAGCGCGCGGCCCAAGGTGCTTCACGAGGTGTGCGGCCGGCCCATGCTCGCGTGGGTCGTCGATGCCGCGCGCGGCGCGGGCGCCGACCGGGTCGTCGCGGTCGTCCGGCCGGGCAGCGGGGTGGAGGAGAACGTCGGCGACGGCGTCGAGGTCGCCGAGCAGCGCGAGGGCGAGGGGACCGCGTCGGCGGTCGATGCCGCGCGCGACCTGCTGGCGGACGAGGACACGATCCTCCTGCTCTCCGGGGACCACCCCCTGATCACGAGCGACCTCCTCACCCAGCTACTGCGCGCCCACGAGGAGCAGGGCGCTCAGGCAACGATGCTCACCACCGACACGCTCGACCCGACGGCCTACGGCCGGATCGTGCGCGACAAGAAGGGCCGGGTCGAGCGAGATCATCGAGACGAAGGACGAGACGCAGGTCTCGCCCGAGCACCTCGCGATCCCCGAGATCAACCTCGGCACCTACGTGTTCGACGGACCGGCGCTGTTCGACGCACTCGCCAAGGTCGAGCCCGCGGAGAACGGGGAGCGATACCTGACGGCGGTCTTCCCCCTCATGGACCACGTTGGCGCTTACGCCACGGACGACATAAGCAGCGCAGCCGGCGTGAACGACCGCGCCGACCTGATGGCGATCGAGGAGGTCGCCCAAGCGCGCATCCTCGAAGAGCACGCGCGCAACGGCGTTACGTTCCGCGCGCCCGGCACGATCGTGATCGACGCGTCCGTCGAGATCGGCGAGGACACGACGATCGAGGCGGGCGTCACGCTCAAGGGAAAGACGAAGGTCGGAAGCGGGGTGACGATCGCGCACTCCTACGTGACCGACGCCGAGATCGGCGACGGCGCCAGCATCGGCCCGTTCGCCTACGTCCGCCCAGGCACGGTCGTCGGCGAGAACGCGAAGATCGGCACCTTCGTCGAGGCGAAGAACTCGAACATCGGCGCCGGCGCGAAGGTCCCGCACCTGTCGTACCTCGGCGACGCGGACGTGGGTGAGGACGCCAACGTCGCCGCGGGCAACATCACCGCGAACTACGACGGCTTCACGAAGAGCCGCACGAAGATCGGAAAACGCGCGAAGACCGGCGTCAACAATTCGTTCATCGCCCCCGTGGCCGTCGGTGATGACGCGTACACTGGGGCGGGCTCGGTCATAGGGGAGGACGTTCCGGATGGGGCGCTTGGCATTTCCCGGCCCGAGCAGAAGAACGTCGAGGGTTACGCCGAGCGCGCGAAGCAGAGGAAGGGCTCATGAGCACGGTCGAAACGGAGATGCGCCCCACTCCCACGCGAAGCCTTCAGGCCGGGTACGACAAGCGCCTGATGATCACCGCCGGCCGCGCGAGCATGGAGCTCGGCGGGAAGATCGCGGACAAGCTCGGCATCAACCTGGCCGACGCCGGCCTCAGGACGTTCGCCAACGGCGAGGTCTACTGCAAGTACGAGGACTCGATCCGCGGCGCCGACCTCTTCATCATCCAGTCCACCTGCACGAACGAGGCCGAGGGGCTCACGGCGAACGACGCCCTCATGGAGCTCATGTGCATGATCGACGCGGCGGTCGGCGCGTCGGCGCACCGCGTGATCGCCGTCACCCCGTGGTACGGATACTCGCGCCAGGACAAGAAGTCCGCCCCGCGCGAGCCCATCACGGCCCGCCTCGTGGCCCGCATGCTCGAGGCGGCCGGCATCGACCGGCTGCTCACGATGGACCTGCACGCGGGCCAGGTCCAGGGCTTCTTCCAGAAGCCGGTCGACCACATGACCGCGCTGCCGTTCCTCTCGCAGTACGTGGGCGACCAGCTCGGTGACCCGTCAGACCTCTGCATCATCTCGCCGGACGCCGGCCGCGTGAAGCTGACGCGCAAGTTCGCGCAGATGGTCGAAGCGCCGTACGCCCTGCTCGAGAAGGAGCGCCCCGCCCAGCAGGTCGCGGAGATCGGCTACGTCATCGGCGCCGACAAGGTGAAGGGGCGCAAGGCCGTGATCGTCGACGACATGATCGACACGGGTGGCACGCTCGCGGCCGGTGCACAGACCGTGCTCGACGCGGGCGCGAGCGAGGTGTTCGCCGTCGCCACGCACGGGCTCTTCTCCGGCGACGCCTTCGAGACGCTCTCGAACTCGCCGCTTTCGGGGATCCTCGTCACCGACACGGTCCCCGTGCGCGAGGGCGCGCCCGACCTGATCCGGGTCCTGAGCTGCGCGGACATCCTGTCCGACAGCGTCCGCCGCATCTTCACGGACGACTCCGTCAGCGAGATCTTCGCCGGCGAGAATCAGCTCTTCTAGTCGCTGGCGGGCTGGGCCCGCCACGCTTGCCAAGCTCGCCGCCGGGCTGTGGATCTTCGGGACCGGCGAGGCGATGCTCGTGGCGAGCGAGCTCGGCAACTCCCCTTGGACCGTCCTCGCCGAGGGCATCTCCGTTCAGGCGTCGCTCGGCGTCGGCGTCGCAACGGTCGCGATCAGCTTTCTCGTGCTGCTGATGTGGATCCCGCTGCGGCAGCGTCCGGGGCTCGGGACAATCGCGAACGCGATCGTGATCGGCCTCGCGATTGACGCTTCGCTCGCTTGGCTGCCGGAGCCGTCGGAGCTGCTCCCACGGTACGGGCTCGTCGCCGCCGGTATCGGGCTTGTCGGGATCGGGAGCGGCCTCTACCTCACGTGCTTCCTGGGACCTGGCCCGCGCGACGGCCTCATGACGGGGCTGAGCCGCCGCACAGGGCTCTCGCTGCGGGTCGTCCGTACCGGGATCGAGGTCGTCGCTCTCACGATCGGTGCGGTCCTCGGCGGGACCGTGGGCATTGGCACGCTCGCATTCGCCCTCTTGATCGGCCCCGCGGTGCAGGCGGCGGTCGTCGCCCTGGCCGGCCGGCCGCTGCACGAGTTGTGACCGGCTC